>NZ_JARCHA010000018.1:0-100605 GCF_048957895.1 Paraburkholderia sp. A1RI_3L | reverse complement strand
GGTTCGGTACCCGAAGCCGCGCTGTAACCCCAGTAGAAGCGGATCACGGGCGAATGTCCGCGCTTTGTCGGATCGAGCTGGCGTGGAATGGGGCGACCATCGGAGTCCGCAGTGATATACGCATTCGCCTTTAGCTTCGTTTCTTCTGTTCGGTGCAGACGATCATTCAGTCCGGCGCACAACGCCTTTTCCGCCGCGTCATACCACTCGCCCGTGGAATTGACGCCATGCACGAAGATGATGACGCCCGGCATGTGCGGCGGTATCAGGCACTCGGCGCGCACCTCGAAGCTCGACGGCGTGTGATAGGACTCCCAGTACGGCCGCCCCAGGTGATCGCGTTGCATCGGCACCACGCGCGTGGCGATTGAATGCCGGTAGGGTTTCGGCGCATCGGCACTGTCTGCCGCGCTATCGTGCGGATTGGTCTTGTCGTTCATGAATCAGACTTCCTTGTGGTTCGGCAGGGTCAGCTTGAGTCCCTGGGCAACGTCCTTGCGGCTCAGCGAGGTCTCGCCCTGCTCGCCGGTGACGCCCTCAACGATCTGCCCATCGGCAAGCTCGATCCGGTAAGGGCGGTTCGCGACAGGGCGGCCCGTAATGCCGTCGCTCAGGATGAACCGCTCGTCGTTCGCGATATCCATCCGCCCCAACTTCGGCACCGGCAGCGACAGCGCCCCCGGCCCCTGCTTGCTGATGTCCGGCACCTTCAGGATCAGGCTGCCAGCCCCGCCGATCTCCACGTGGTCGCCGTGCACCGTGCACCTTGATATAGGCCGTGCCGCCGCCGCTCAACACCACACCATTGGCCGCATTGACCGTAGCCGTGCCGTCCGCACTCGTGATCTGCACGTTTTTCTGCGCCACCAGTTCCATCGCATCGGACTGCGCCTGTATCTGTACCTTCCCGCGCGCCGCGAACATCCTGATGCCGAGCCGGTGCGCGAACAGCGACAGCACCTCGCCCGCCGCAACCGCCACGTTGCGCAGCGCCGTGACGTTGAACCGTGAATCGCTACGCGACAGGTCGTGCCGGGGATGGGTGAACTGGATCGTGTACTTCGTCGGCTCGCCGATGCCGCGCTCGCCGTCGAACGCGTAAGCGTCCGCGAGCGCTGCGGCTGGTGTGCCCTTCAGGTCCAGGCTGTAGAACGGGTGGATGTTGATGCCCGCGCGTGCGGCGGCATCGGAATACGCTGTTGCAGGAGTCAACGGTGCTCTCCCTGTCCGGCAGGAAATGAATGACAGATCAGCTGCCAGTCATACCGGAGCAGGTGCGGGGGTGTCTATGGCCGCTAACCATCTTTGACAAAGACGGCGCCCGTTGCATCGGACGGCGCGCCATCGGGACGCATGGTCCGTTCGCGGGGAAAGGCGGAAGACGGCCTGGCTCCCTCGCAGCCCCATGCGTCAGCGCGGGGCCTCGCGGTCAGCCAGGTCGCAGGCCAGCCGTATCAGGTCCGCGCGTGCCGCCTGAATCTGCTCATGCAGTTCATCCGTGGAGAGGGAGGCCCCGTCAGGCGCAGCCGGACTGGCCGGAATGCCGGGGATGGGTAGTCCCCTCTTTGATTTGTATGGGTCGTAACCGAGTCGCTTCGCGAAGCGACGGCGGCGCCGAGCGTTCGGCCCCACGTCGCGGCTCAAGTTAACGATCGATTCGTCTGAGGCCTTAATCAACCTAATCAACCTAATCAACCGCCAAAGCCGGGGAGGCCCACCCTGCTCACATCTCCCGAAACGCGGCCCCCATCAGCCGCGTTCCACGCACCATCCGCCGTCCTGCACACACTCAACGGCTGGCCTCCGCCTCCGCGTCATACCGCACCACCAGCACCGGCCTGTCCACGGTCCTCAGCACCGCCTCGGCCACGCTGCCCAGCAGCAGGCGCCGCAAGCCGTGCAGCCCGCGCGTGCCCATCACGATCAGGTCCGCCTCGGTTTCATCCGCGGCGCGGCGCAGCACCGTGGCCACGTCTTCGCCGTAGGCGTCCACGGCGCGTGCCGTACCCTGCACCTTCTGCTGGCGGAAGCGTTCTTCGGCGTCCTCGAGCGCGGCCGTTGCCGAGCCCCCGCGCGTATCCGCCGGCACGTCCTCGGCGAACGGCGTGTTGACGTCCACGAGTTGCGCGTGGTGTTCCGCCACATAGACGGCCGCCACCACGGCCCCGCTCGCCTGAGCAATCTTCACGGCCTCGTCCAGCGCCCGCCGCGCGCTGCGGCTGCCGTCGATCGCTACCAGAATCCGCTTGTACATCTTGCCTCCCGGGCCAGGCCCTTGACGGTGAATGCAGAGGGCGCGTCGCATCTCTCATCACGACGCGATGATGCGCAGTGCGCTTAACGAGCAGTCTGGCGATGGGGCCGGCCGCGTCGTTGACGAGGATCAAGCGGCAAGAGGGGTCAAGGCCCTCGCGTGCAGCCCGCAACGAACCAGAACAGAAATGCGGCAGATATGTATTCCCTATGCATCCGCTTTCCGGCAGACCGCCGGCGCGCCCCCGCGCAAAGTGCGCCGGAAGCCTGCGAAAAGCCGCCCGATCTCCCGCTGACCGGCGCGGGGCGGCCTTCGGACTGGCGCAAGCCGTGTAAAACAGTCACAATTCGCTCACAATTTCCTTGATCGAAGCGGGTATTGCATTCGCAAACCCGCGAAGACGTACATTCACACCGCATCCAGACATGAGACTGCGTCCCTATGAGCTCGATACGGCGGGAATCACATGACCGCTAGTCCCCAATCCGCCGGCCCCGCGGCGGCCAGAAACGGCCCGCGGTTGTCGCGGCAACCCATGCTGGCAGCCACCGTGGCACTCGTGGCGGGGCTGCTCGCTACGCTCGCGACCTTGTGGGTCGTGCAGCAGGAACTCTCGCATGCCGGAGAAACGCGCTTCGAGCAACGCACGACGCGCGTCACCGCAGTCCTTCAGCAGAAACTCGCAGCCAGCGCCGCCGTGCTGAACGGCGCACGCGGGCTGATGGGTGCCGTCCCGGCGCCCACGTCGGCCGCATGGCGCGAATATGTCAACCGGCTCGACCTCGAGGGCAGCCGGTCGCCCGTACGCGTGCTGGGCTACGCCGACGTGCGCGGCCGCACCTTCCCCGGCGCCGCGTCCGAAGCATCCGCGCCCCTCACGGCTACGCTCGTCGCCCCCGCGGCCGAAGACGCCCCGGCTTTCGCGCTGCCCAATACGCCTGACAGCCGCGTCGCGCTTTCGCGCGCGGTGGAATCGGCGCAGGTAGCGCTGGCCGCGCCTGGCCCCGGCCAAGGGCCGCAGGACAACGCCGACGAGCGCCCCCCGCTGTGGCTCTATCTGGCGGTGTACGGCACCCCGGCCACGCCGGCAACGGCCACGGACCGGCAGGCCAACCTCGCCGGCATCCTGTTCGCCCGGCTCGACCCCGACCGCTTGTTCGACCCCGCCCGCTTCGGCGAGCGCGGCCTCGACCTGCAGGTCTACACGGGCCAGGCGTCCGCGCCCGTCTTCGCGACCGCGAGCGGCGACGAAGAGAACACGTCGTCCACGAATGCGCTGCATCGCTCCACCGTGCTCTCGTTCGGCGGCACGACGTTTACGCTGGCCTGGTCGGCGGCCGGCAGTGCGGCTGCGGCCGCCAACGCCAGCGTGGAGACCACGGTAGCGGTGGCCGGCGTGGTCGCTTCGCTCGTGCTCGCAGCGCTCGTCCTCGTGCTCGCGCGCCTCTACGCCGACTCGCGCAAGGTGGCGGGCGAATCGCGCACCCAGTCGACGCTCAACGAGGCCCGCATGATGGGCATCATTCGCTCATCGATGGAAGCCATCATCACTATCGATGAATCGCAGCGCATAGTGATCTTCAATCCCGCGGCGGAACGCGTGTTCGGTTGTTCCGCGATGGATGCCATCGGCGCCCCGCTGGCGCGCTTTCTGCCCGAGCGGTTCCGCGAAGGCCATGCGCGGCACGTCGAGCAGTTCGGCGTGACAGGCGTCTCCGACCGTCAGATGGGCCGCCAGCGCGTGCTGTATGGCCTGCGCGCGAACGGCGAGGAATTCCCCATCGAAGCCTCGATCTCGCAGATCCGCGACGCCACCGGCAAGCTCTATACGGTGATGCTGCGCGACGTGACCGAGCGCGTGCGCGCTGAAAACGATCTCAAGCAGTCGCGCGAGGAATTGCGCGAACTCTCCGCCAACCTCCAAAACGTGCGCGAAGAGGAAAAGACCCGCATCGCGCGCGAGTTGCACGACGATCTGGGCCAGCAGCTCACCGCCCTGAAAATGGATCTCTCCGCGCTGGAACACATGGTGGGGCCCGATTCCGGCGCAAGCACCGACACGCTGGAGCAGCTTCGCAGCATGCGGCGGCTCATCGACGCCACCGTGGCTTCCGTACGCCGCATTGCCGCCGACCTGCGTCCGGTGATGCTCGACGACCTGGGCCTGTTGCCCGCCATCGACTGGCTCGCGGGCGACTTCACACACCGCTACGGCATCGAGGTGGACCGGCGCATCGCCCCCGGCGACACGAATTTCTCACGCACGAGCGCGACCACGCTCTTTCGCATCGTCCAGGAAGCCCTCACCAATGTCGCCAAGCATGCCGAGGCCACGCGCGTGGAACTCATGCTGCGCGTGGAGGGCAACTTCTGCGTGCTGCGCGTGAGCGATAACGGACGCGGCGGCCACCTCGCCGGCGCAGACGGCGCCAACGCCCCGGGCAGTACCCACTTTGCGAATGGGACGAACGGTCGCGCCGGCAAGTCGTTCGGTATCATCGGCATTCGCGAGCGCGCCCATATGCTGGGCGGCTCGGTTGCGATCGACACGGCCGACGGCAAGGGCTTCGCCCTCACCGTCACCTTCCCTCGCGAGGCCGTGCAACAGGAAGAGACACTTTCATGATCAAGGTACTGATCGCCGACGACCATACGCTGGTACGCGACGGGCTGCGCCATATCCTGCAGAACGCCAGCGGCTTCGAGGTGGCCGGCGAAGCGTGGGACGGCGCGACGACGATTGCGCTCACACGCTCCACCGAAGCGCAGGTGCTCGTGCTCGACCTTTCCATGCCAGGGCGCAACGGCGTCGAACTGATCCGGCAGATCAAGGACGAGAAACCGAATCTGCGCATTCTCGTGCTCACCATGCATGCCGAGCAGCAATACGCGGTGCGCGCCTTCAAGGCCGGCGCGTCGGGTTATCTCACGAAGGAAAGTGCCAGCACGGAGCTTGTTTCCGCCGTGACGAAGGTGGCCGCGGGCGGTGTCTACGTGAGCCTCGCCATGGCCGAGCGCTTCGCGCAGAGCCTCAACGAGCCCGCGGACACGCTGCCGCACCAGCGCCTCTCCGACCGCGAGTTCGACGTGTTCCGCCGCATCGCGGCGGGCCAGAGCATCTCCGAAATCGCGCAGGAGCTATGCGTGAGCGCGAAGACCGTGAGCACCTACAAAACGCGCATTCTCGAAAAGATGCAGATGCCGCACGAAGCCGCGCTGGTGCGCTATGCGATGCGGCACAAGCTGTTCGACGATAACGACGAAGTCTGACGAAAACCGCAAGGCGCGAAGGTATGCCCTGCGTCGTCGCTTTGCGTTCTGCTGCCCACTCTCCTGCCGTTGCGCGGGCAACCTGTTCCGGTTCGTTTCACGCTCGCCTGCGCAACACTCATCAAGGCGCTCATCAAGGCGCTCATAAAAGCGCTGATTAAAAGACCGACTAAAAAGATCGACCAAAGCGCTGATGAATCGCGCATGAAGTGCAGTAAAGCGCGAGCCAGCCGAACGGCGGCATATCGCCGCATTCAAGGCCTCACAGGGCACACCGGCCGCCCGGCAAACACCCCGCCCGCTGTAGGAATCGACCTACACGCATTCCTTCCGCCCTACTGAAAGTTCAACCGTCGCCGATTTAAATTCCGTGAATCGCAGACCATACTTGCACCCATGAAATCAGAACGGTCCGCCAAGCTGAAAGTCTTCCTCGCGGAAGACTCGGTACCGGTGAGGCGAAGAATCTCGCTCTCGCTCGGCAGGATCGACGGAGTGTGCGTGGTGGGAGAAGCGGAAGACGTATCCGCCGCGCTCGAAGGAATTGCAACATCCTGCCCGGATCTCGTGATCGCCGATCTACGGCTCGCGCAAGGCAACGGCCTCGAACTGATTGAAGCCGTTACCGCAGCGAACCAGCCTGTGGTCACGATGATGTTGACGAATCACGCAGGTCCGGCATTTCGCGAAGCAAGCCTCGCGGCGGGAGCGCAGTACTTCTTCGACAAGACAGCCGAATTCGAAGAAGCCCGCAGCGCCGTTGAAGCAATTGCCCGCACGCATCGCACGCGTGCTGTCGCCTAGGAGATTGACATGTATTCGAGTACCGCCTGCGACGTAGCTGTTTCGTCTGGCTCGCCCCACACCGGCTATCAGACGTACCCGATTGCCCCTGTCGACGCACCGGCCGATACGCGTGCCGACACCGCCAGGCGCGCCGTGACGCGCTGCTCCACCTGCTCGATGCGCGCCATCTGCCTGCCGCCCAGCCTGACCACGGCGGAGCTCGAACGGCTCGACTCGATCATCTGCACCACGCGCAACGTGCGCCGCGGCGAAGCGCTGTATCGCGGCAACGATGCGTTCCAGAGCATCTACGCGGTGCGCGTCGGTTCGTTCAAGACCGTGGTGATTCATCGCGATGGCCGCGAGCAGGTAACGGGCTTCCAGATTGCCGGCGATGCGATGGGCCTCGACGGTGTCTACGCGGGCCGCCACAGCTGCGACGCCGTCGCGCTGGAAGACAGCCAGGTCTGCATCATTCCGTTCGGCCTGCTCGAAGTGGTGTGCCGCGAAGTGAAGTCGATGCAGCATCACGTGCACCAGATGATGAGCGGCGAGATCGTCCGCGAGTCGGGTCTCATGATGCTGCTGGGCACGATGAGCGCGGAGCAACGCCTCGCCACGTTCCTGCTGAATCTGTCGAGCCGCTTCAAGTCGCGTGGCTACTCGGCCTCCGAATTCCACCTGCGCATGACGCGCGAAGAAATTGGCTGCTACCTGGGCATGAAGCTCGAAACGGTCAGCCGGATGTTCTCGAAGTTCCAGCGCGAGAAGCTCGTCGATACGCACGGCAAGCAGATCCGCATCACGAATATGGAAGGATTGGCTCGCGTGTGAGCGTTGCACGCGGCAGTACGCAGCATGTCTGTTGGCCGCGCATGACAGTGCGGCCAATGTTGAGGACGTAAGGTTAGCCGGATGGTTCCGGCGAATGAGTGGGTGCAAGTGCCTCGAAAGAGGTGTGTGCTTTGACGGCGCAGCAATGCGCCGTCTTTTTTTTGGCTGTTGATTTTGTCGACGGAGATTCTCGTAGCTCTTGAATCGCCGGCCAAGGTCTCAACTCGCGCCGGCAAGCGCATCGAGTTCGACTTCCAGCTCCTCGAGTTCGAGCCAATGCGTGCGATCGTGGTCGAGTAGTTCTCGCACGAGTTCTTCGAGCGTCATTCTTCGTACGCCGTCGCGCAGTCCGCAGCGAACAAGCTCCGCAGGCTTGAGCTTCCTGACCGAGTCGCACAGGCGCTGACGTGAGCGAACGAAAGTCGCCTCGGCCTCGCGCAGATTCGCGGCCAGATAATTCCTTTCCTCGGCGAGCGCCGTGCCGTCCACCGATTCGATGCGTGGCAACGCTCTTGTGCGCACAGCGCGGATTCTCTCGGCAAATACTGCATCGAGGTCGCGAAGATGGCATACGTGTTCGACGAGCGAAAAGCCCGTTCCGCGCGGCCGAAGCGTCCAGCGCATTTCCGGTACGCGCGAAACGAAGCCGGATAGCTTCTGCGGCATGACCGCCAGCGCGTCGGCCACTTCCGCGAACGGCAGCGCCACGGGCCGCTGACTGAACACGGCGCCGTAGCTGAAAAGCGGTTGCCCGACGCGCCCTCGCGCCTGAACCACTTCATGGCCGTGGCGCCGCATCACCTCGGCCACCATCGCCCCGCAAAACTGCCGCGCGGTGGTGTCCTCCTCTATCTCGGGAAATTTCTCGGCGAGTTCGTCCGCGATTGCGGCGATGGCGGCCATTCCAACGCGGGAAAGCGCTGCGAACTCGATATAGCGGTCGGGTGACTCAATTAGCGCTTCGAGTTGTATCCCGATCGGGGTGGTGCGAAAGCGGTCAAAGCGTGAATGCATGGGAGGCAGCCCGGCTTAATAACGTCGCACAACGATACGTTACAAAAAGCCGCGGGTCAAGAAACCCCATTAGCCGGAAGGGCCGTCGATGAACGCGGCACAGGCGCGCTCACGGGCAATAACCGACCTACCGGCCATTCGCCCATCGCCCCCGCCCAATCACTCGCCGCTTGCCGCGTGAAACCCGAGGTATTCGTGCAGGTCGGGCAAGGCGTCCGGTGCGCGTGCCTCTGCATCGACGGAAGCCAACGTGTCACGTGTGCTGCGACGGTTCGAAATCAAGATCCACGATGCCGGGTTCGCATCTTCGCCAACGACTTCGTCCTCGCGCATTGCCGCAGCGATTGCGTTCGCCATCGCCTCCCGCCTCGGCGCGATCACCACAAAGCCCTCGTTCGCCAGCGCCGCCGTGCGCACGCCCAGCACGTCGCAGAGTTTGCGTTTAGCCCCGACGTCGTGGATATCGGCCTCGCGGAAAGCCTCGATAGTCGCCACGAGCGACGGGTCCGCATAACGCCCCGCCACTTCGAGCACGGGATGACGTTCGTCCCATGCCTCGGGCGGACACAGTTTGGCGGCCGGCTGAAGCTCGATGAACGGATTGATCTCCGCCGGATAAATGCGACATACGCGCGGCCGGCGATCGTACGCACCGCAGCGCAGGTCGGCTTGCAGATGCGGGCATGGCCCGTCGAACGCGGCCACGACGGTCACGATTACGCGTAACGGCAGCGTGCCGCTCATCGCCGGGAAGGAACGCCTGAACTTGTAGGCCGCGAGGCGATCGTCTGCGGCCGGCTCGACGGGCCACGGAATCGCGTCGCAGAGCAACTGCGTTTCTCCGCCGTCGCGCAGCCAGCCCGCCGCTTCGGCAAGGCTCAACGGAAGACGCAGATCCCGGCAGCAGCGGCTGCACATCGTGCAGGAGAAATGTGAGGGCATGGCGGTCCAATTCGGGAATGACAGGCGGGCAGGCTCTGGCGCGAAGCGTACTACGTGCGGCGCGATCGCGCCGCCGGCAGTACAAGGCCGTGCAAAACGCCGGGCTGCTGCCATTCGGCTGGGGCTGATCTGGGGACAACTGGTGCTGTCTGGTGCTGCGCGGCATAGGCCCCGAGGCCCGGCCAGCTTCGGCGGCCCCTGCCACCTTCACTCCTGCCGCACGATGCAGCCTAAACTACGGCAGCCCGCCAGCCCACTGTCCGAAGACGCATGCCCGCCCGATCAGACCGTCGTGCCGCCTCGCCTGCTTTGTGCCCTGCTTTGTGCCCTGCTTTGTGCCCTGCCTCGCGCCCCGCTTCGTGCCCCGCTTCGGCAACCGACGGCGCCCTCGAAGACCCCGCCCTGCTGCGCCGCCTGCTGCGCGCCAAAGACCGCATGGACGCCGCCTCGCACGAGGCCTGGCCCGTCGGGCGTCTTGCGCAGGTCAGCGGCGTCTCCGAAGCCCACTTCGCGCGCTCGTTCAAGCGTGCCTTCGGCGTGCCGCCGCACCGCTATCTGCTCACGCGTCGCATCGAGCAGGCCATCGCCCTGCTGCGCGACACCGAACTGAGCGTCACCGAGATCGCCTTCGCCACGGGCTGGGAGAGCCTCGGCACGTTCGGACGCGTGTTTCGCGACGTCACGGGCCAAAGCCCCGGCACCCTGCGCGCCGCGACACGCACGGAGCAGGCCGGCACGCGCGAACTGGAGCGCATCCCCGCCTGCGTGCTGAAGGCCGCGCAGCGTCCCGACCTCACCATCGCAGTTTTGGAGAAGCGCCGCCGCGCGGCCGGCGCTACATTCGCGCCATCTACCCAGGAGGAGGAGGCGTCATGAATCAGGGCATCAACGTGGTGGGGCTGTACGTCGATAACCAGGACGAAGCGCTCGCGTTCTACGTCGACAAACTCGGCTTTCGCGTGCATACGGACGTAAGCAACGGCCCGTACCGCTGGCTGACGGTGCAGCACCCTGACCAGCCGTCGTTCCAGTTGGGTCTGTTTCTGCCGGGGCCGCCCATCCACGACGCCGCCACCGCGCAAACCTTGCTCGCCATGGTGGCCAAGGGCGCCATGCCGCCGCTCGTGCTTTCCGTCGACGACTGCCGGGCCAGCTACGCCCAACTCAGAGCCCGCGGCGTGGAGTTCAACCAGGAACCGGTAGACCGCTTCGGCAGCGTGGACGCCGGCTTTCGCGACCCCGCCGGCAACGGCTGGAAGATGATTCAGCCGGCAAAAAGCACCGTCTGAGCGCGGGCCGTGCCGGGCGTGGCCCCGCAGTGCCGGGCCGGGGGGCCACGCCACGCCGCGTGGCGCTGCGCCAAGCCAGGCGCCAGGCCCCGCCGGGCCATGCCGGGCCATGCCGCCCGCCCACGGGGCCATACCGCGCCAGCTACAGGCCTGACGCGCCGCGGCGGAACAGGCCTTGCTGCCTTCGTCGGGGTATCTACACCGCGGAGGACGCCATGCACGCACGCCTCTCGCAGCCCGCGGCGCTGAGCGGTCACGCATCGCTCGTCGCGGCCGCCGTGCTGCTCGGCACGCTCTATGCCGGCAGTACCCTCGTCACGCCGCTCTACCCGCTTTATCAGCGCGCATTCGGCTTGTCCGACCTGACCATCACGCTCGTCTATGCGACGTATGTGGTGGGCAATCTGGGCGCGCTGCTCGCAATGGGACGCGTGTCCGACCAGGCCGGCCGGCGGCCCGTGAGCCTGCTGGTGCTCGCCGTGGGCGGCACGAGTGCGCTGCTGTTCCTGCTGGCCATCCATCCCGCGCTGCTTTTCATCGCGCGGGCCGCGAGCGGCCTCGCCATCGGCGTGGGCGCGGCGACGGCAACCGCGTGGATCGCCGACCTGCACTCGGCCAAAGACAAGGCGCCAGCGAGCCGGCTCGCCGCAGCCGTCAACCTGGCCGGTCTCGCCGGTGGCGTGGCGGTGGCGGGCCTGCTCGCGCAATTCGCGCCGTGGCCGCTGCGCACCGTCTACGGGGTCTACCTGCTGATCCTGTTCGTGACCGCCGCGCTCACCCTGCGCACGCGCGAGACCGTCGAGCACTCGACGCACGCCAGCCAGCCGCTGTCTTTCAGGCCCCGTATCGGCGTGCCTGGGCAAGCGCGCGCCGCGTTCGTGGCGCCCGCTGTCACGGCGTTCGCCACCTTCGCGCTGCTCGGCTTCTACGCCGCGCTGCTGCCCAACCTGCTCGCGAACAGCATGCACGTGCATAGCCCCGCACTCAGCGGCGCCGTGGTGGCCGAACTGTTTGCAGTGGGCGCGGCCACAGTCGTCCTGACGCCCACGCTCACGGCCCGTGCCACGATGTTCGCCGGCTTGTGGCTGCTCCCGCCGAGCCTCGCGCTGCTGCTGTGGGCGCAGGTGGCCGGATCGATCGCGGTGCTGATCGGGGCGACCGCCCTCTGCGGGATCGCCTCCGCCTACGGATTTCGCGGCAGCCTCCAGGAGGTCAACCGCATCGCGCCGCCGGAGCATCGCGCTGAACTGCTGTCGGCGTATCTGTTGTGCTGCTATAGCGGCAATTCGCTGCCGGCGGTGGGCGTGGCGGTGCTGTCGAGGTACGTAGGGCACCTCTGGGCGGACGGGATTTTTGCGGCGGTTTCGGTGGGTCTGGTCGGGGTGGCGTTGGGGGTAGGCAGGCGCAGGTGAGACGAGGCGCAGTTCGTGCGGCGGCCTGATGGCGAAACTGCGTAGAATCCCGATCCATCACGTTCGACGCACACAACGAGACCATCGATGGACCCCGCACAATCGAATCTGCCCTCGGGCGCCGACCGATACCAGGCGGCGGTCTCGCTTTATTCAAGCGGCAACGTAGCTGCGGCGTTGAGCGCACTCGAGCCGGTGCTCGAAGCGGGCGTGCCCGATGGCGCTGAGCGGGCGCAAGCGTTGAATCTGGCCGCGGCTTGTGCATTGCATCTGGATCACAAGCTCGATGCCGAACGCTATTGGCGGATGGCGATCGAAGCCGACCCGCACTGCGCTCAAGCGCATTACAACCTGGGCGTGCTGCTGCATGGTCTCGGTCGATCTGCCGAGGCGCAGACGTGCTACCGCGCGGCGCTGGCGGTGCGCCCCGACTACCTCGAGGCGCACCACAATCTGTGTGCCTTGCTGAAGACGTGCAGCCGCTTGTCGGATGCCGAGGCCGCCTGCCGCCAGGCCCTTTCGCTGTTTCCCGATCATCCGGCTCTGCTTCACAGTCTCGGGACGGTGCTCGTCGAACTGGAGCGCTTGCAGGAAGCGGAAGCCACCTACCGGAAAGCGCTCGCAATCGACCCCCACTACGCCGACGCCCGGTGCAAGCTCGGCGCGCTGCTGTTGAGCCTCGGCCGGTTCGAAGAAGGCTGGCCGCTGTTCGAAGCCCGCTACGACGCCGCTTTGACGGACCGGACCGCGGTGCCGCCCGGCGTTGCCTACGGGCAATGGCAGGGGCAATCGCTGCAAGGCAAGGCCGTGCTCGTCTGGCAGGAACAGGGCTTCGGCGACATGATCCAGTTCGGGCGCTATCTCTCGTTGCTGAAAGCGCGCGGCGCGGCGTGGATCACGCTCGCCTGCGCGCCGGCGCTGCACCGGTTGTTCCGCAACCTGCCGGGGATCGACGCAGTGGTCGATGGCCATTCCGATCTTGCGCGCGCCCCGCACGACTACTGGACGTTGCCGCTCAGCATCGCGCACCTTGCCGGTACCACGCTCGGGTCCATTCCCGCCGCCGCGTACCTGCAGCCGGATGCGGCGCTCGTCGAGACATGGCGGGCTCGGGTGGCGCCGCTGAAGGGACTCAAAATCGGCCTCGTCTGGAAAGGCCACGCCGGTCACGGCAATGATCGCAACCGGTCCCTGCCCTCGCTCGAAACGTTGCGGCCGTTGCTGAACGTGCCGGGCGTCAGCTTCGTGAGTTTGCAGAAGGGGCAAGGGGAAGCCGAGGTGAGCGCGCTCGAGGGCGGCCCCTTCGTGCTCGATGCCGCACCGGACATCACCGATTTCGCCGATAGTGCGGCGCTCATCGCGCAGCTCGATCTGGTGATCAGCGTAGACACCGCGGTCGCGCATCTTGCCGGTTCGTTGGGCAAGCCGTGCTGGGTCATGCTTCCGGCGCTGGGGCTCGACTGGCGATGGGTGCGCGGGCGAACGGATTCGCCCTGGTATCCGCGAACGATGCGCTTGTTCCGGCAAGCGGAGCCGGGACAGTGGACACCCGTGGTCGAACAGATCGCCGCGGCGTGCCTGGATGCTGCCGCGGGGTATGCGGCGGCGTCTCATCCCGAGGGCGTTTGACTGCAAGTTCAGCGCGGTGCCCGGCCCATCGAGCTTGCCGCGGCTATCGAGTTTTTAAGCGAAGCAGGCCGCGCCTGCCACGCTCACCTCATCACCAGCACCGCCGCTCCCGAAACGCGCCCCGCTCTCAAATCGTCCAGTGCCCGGTTTGCGTCCGTTAGCGCGTACGGCGTTGTCTCGATGGCGAGCGGCACTGCGCCGGCAATGCGCATGAAGGCCTGGCCGTCTTCGCGCGTGAGATTCGCCACCGACACCACACGCCGCTCGCCCCACAGGAACGCGTAGGGAAACGACGGGATGTCGCTCATATGGATGCCGCCGCAGACCACCGTGCCGCCCTTCACCACCGCTTGCAACGCGAGCGGGACGAGTGCGCCCACGGGCGCGAAGATCAGCGCGGCGTCGAGCGGTGCGGGCGGCGTCTCCTCGCTGCCACCCGTCCATACGGCCCCCAGACGCTGCGCGAGCCCCTGGGCGGCAGCGTCGCCGCTGCGCGTGAACGCATAGACTTCGCGGCCTTGATGGCGCACCACCTGCGCGACGATGTGCGCCGCCGCGCCGAAGCCGTAGATGCCGATACGTTGCGCGTCGCCCGCCATGCTCAACGTGCGATAGCCGATCAGTCCCGCGCAGAGAAGCGGCGCGGCTTCGACGTCGCTGTAACGCTCGGGTAGATGGAAACAGTAGCGGCTGTCGGCGACGGTGCGCTCGGCATAGCCGCCGTCGAGCGTATAGCCCGTGAAGCGCGGATCGTCGCAGAGGTTCTCGCGGTGCGCGAGGCAATAGCGGCAATGTCCGCAGGTGTGCCCAACCCACGGCACGCCCACGCGGTCGCCCACGGCGAAGCCCGTTACGCCCTCGCCCAACGCGGCCACGGTGCCCACGATTTCGTGGCCCGGAATGACGGGCCGTTTCGGTTCGGTGAGCTCGCCATCGACAACGTGCAGGTCGGTACGGCACACGCCGCACGCGTGGATGTCGATCAGCAGTTGCCCGGCTTCGGGCACCGGGTCGGGCAACGACATTTCCTTGAGATACGGTCCTGAGCCGTCGAATACCATCGCGCGCACGCTGTCTCTCCTTCGCTGACCTGCATCAACTCCGCCCCCACCGCGCGCTGCGACGATAAATCGAATGGCGGCGCGGTGCCTGCATGCATGCGGCGGCTTCGCATTCCGCTCGTTGCACTCATTGCGAAGATTCCGCACGTTCCGCTCATCTTCCGTATCAGCCGAGGGAGGCCGCAAGATGGACCATGTTACGCGTTCCGCCGCGTGGGATGTCGACGAACAACGGCTCGCACCGTCCGCCAGCGTCGAAGAAAAGGTGCGCTTCGCGCTCCAGTACGCAGTGCTCGCGCCGTCGAGCCACAACACGCAGCCCTGGCGCTTCATCGTGGACCGCGACGCGGTGACGCTATGCGCCGACCGCCTGCGCGCGCTGCCCGTCGTGGATCCCTTCGACCGCGAACTCATCATCAGTTGCGGCGCGGCGCTCTTCAATCTGCGCGTGGCGCTGCAGCACTTCGGCCTCGCTTACGCGATCACGGTGTTTCCGTCGCATGCCGACCCCGACGTGCTGGCCCACGTGCGCATCGTGCCCGGCGGCCATCGCGATGCCTCGCTCGAGGCGCTCTTTCCCGCCATCGTGCGACGCATGACGACGCGCGCCGCGTTCGCCGACGAACCGGTCCCGCCCGCCGCGCAGCGCCGTTTGATCGAAGCCGGCGCGGCCGAGGGTGCGGACGTCGCGTGCATCGACGCCCCCGCGGAACGCGAGCGCATTGCCGAACTCATCGCCGATGCCGACCGCGTTCAGTTCGCGGACGCGCGCTTTCGCCGCGAACTGGCGAGCTGGGTGCATCCGCGCCGCAGCGACGACGGCATGCCGGCCTATGCGGCGGGCGTGCCCGCGCTGCTCGACGTCGCGGCGCCGCTCTTGACCTCGGTGATTCGCACCTTCGACGTGGGCGGCGGCATGGCCGCGGCGCATCACCGGCTCGTGGAAGGCTCGCCGCTCCTCGTAGCCCTCTCCACCGGCGCCGACAACGCCGAAGCGTGGCTCGCCACGGGCCAGGCGCTCGAACGCCTGCTGCTGACCGCGGTCCACGAGGGCTACACCGCGTCGTATCTGAACCAGCCCATCGAAACGCCGGAGTTGCGCGAGCGGCTGCGGGCGGCGCTCGGCACGACGTCCACGCCGCAGTTGTTGCTGCGCATCGGCCGCGGACCCGATGCCGTGCACGCACCGCGGCGGCCGCTTGCCGACGTGGTGTCGTAAGGGCATCGCGCAACGTCGCGGCTTGCCGGCTCAGTGTCGGCTCTATGTTGGATCAAGGCCGGCTCGCTGTCAGGTTGGGGCCGGCGCCAGGCACCTTCAGGCCGGCTCCAACGCGCGCCTTCGCCGCGCCACAACCGCCTTGACGCGCATCAATGACTGAACCGGCGTCCCTTTTAGACTGGATCCGGAATCGAGCGTCATTGAGGAGCATGAGACATGAAGGCCACATACAAGAACATGAGCGCTTGCGCGGCGTTGCTCGCGGGCTTTGCGGGTCTGGCAGGGCTCGCCGGCAGCGGCGCGGCGCACGCGCAGCAAACGAAGCGTATGGCCGAACCCACTGAGCTGATCGATCAGCAGCACTGCATGTTCTGCCATACGTCGGACTCGCCGTTTCTCGCGCCTTCGTTTCATCAGATCGCCGAACGCTATCGCAAGGTGCCCGACGCCACCGTGATGCTCGAACAGAAGCTGCGCCTGGGCGGCCGCGCCCATTGGGGCGACACGCCGATGCCGCTGCCGCCCGAGCGCGGCGGTCCGCTTTCGCCCGAGGACGCCCATACGCTGATCCAATGGGTCATGACGCAGTAGGCGCACTGCACGCCCCACCACTGGAGAAAACGCCATGCGCATCACCATCCATCTCGACACGTTCGACAGCACCGATCCCGCGGTCTACGCGATCCTCTGGCTCGACAACGAGGCGCGCAAGTGGTCGCGCGAAGGGCACGCCGGCATGCATCTTCCCGAGTGGGGGAACCTGGCCACGACAGACGGCACCACGCGCATCGCAGACCCTGCGACAGAGCGCGTGCTCTGCGAACTCGAAGGGCTCGATCTGGGCGCGGCGAATGGTCCGTTCGAAGGCGAAACCGGGCGCGTGCTGTGGCACCGGCATTCGCATCACCCGGCCGTGAGCGGCCACTGGCACGTGCAATGCGTCGACGAGATGAAGACAGCGCCGGAAAGCGGCCTGTTCGCAGGGCCGGTCTGACTGTCGCTATCTTTCACCTCCTGTCATTACGCCTGTCGTTAGTCCTGTTGTTACATCAAGCGGCGAATCGGATGGAGAGGGGCTAACCGCCCCTTCGCGTTGCCGCTCTGTCGCACGCCGGCGCGGCGCTACCGCTTCCCCGAGTCCAACTCCAACTGCTCCAGTTGCTTCTCGGCTTCGTCGAAAGCCTGCCTGACCGCCGTATTGGGATCGTCGCTCGTGCAAGGGCGCACGGGCTTCAGTTCGTGGGAAGGCGTAATCAGATCGAGCCGCGCGTCGTAGCGTGGATGATCGCGATCGCCGTTCGAACGCATGAGTTCGATGGCGAGGTGGCAGCCCGCAAGCCCGCTCGCAAAGCGAAAAAGGCGCACGAGCTGGGCACCGGCCTCTGCTTCTATCTGTGCCGATCCAGCAAAGCCGAGATAGACGATCTGCATGCCGATTCCCATGGTTACCTCCCGCCATCCGATGCGGCGCTCTGTTGCTGCTCATGAGGGCTGCTCATGAAGACTGCTCATGAAGGCCGTTCAAGCATTGGATCGAACGGTTGAGCGTTGTAGACATCATTGCCGCTCACGCGCTTTTCCCGTTGATATGCGTCAAGCAGGCGAATGCGCGCAGGGAACGCCCGCAGCGCCATGCGTGCGCGCAGCACGCGCGCCCACGTGCATGCGGTGAGCCCTTGACGACGATCAATCGCGCGCAACGGATGCCTCGTATCGTGGAATTCGCCGCCGGCATCGGCGCCGGCCACGAACCTTGAAAAGCTCATGTTGAAGAAGCGCCTTAGTTCCGCGCCCGCTGCGTCCAACCGGCGTGCGGCGAGCACAGTGGATGCCCACGCGCTGCCGCTCGGGCTGCCGGCGCGCGTGCGCCGGCTCGTGACGAGCCCCACGTATCTGCAAGCCGACGAAGACGCCGCCTTCCTGCAAAGCCCCGAAATGTGCGGCGTGCGGTTGCAGCTCGACTACTGGAAGACCGAGCAGCGCCTCCAGCAGCAGGCCATCGAGCACACGGTCGTGGTGTACGGCAGCACGCGCATTGCGGCGCCCGCCGTCGCGCGGCGCCGGCTTGCCGAGGCGCGCGCGGCGGCGTCGGCGCAACCGGATGACGCCGAACAGGCGCGCGCCGTGAAAGTCGCCGAGCGCCTGCTCGCGCGCAGCCACTACTACGACGTGGCGCGCGAACTGGGCGAACTCGTGGGCAGTACCGCGGGCAGTTCGGTGCTACCCAAGCTCGCCATCATCACGGGCGGCGGGCCCGGCATCATGGAAGCCGCCAATCGCGGCGCCTTCGAGCAGCACGCGCCCAGCATCGGCCTCAACATCTCGCTGCCGAGGGAGCAATACCCCAACCCCTACGTCACGCCGGATCTGTGCTTTCGCTTCCACTACTTCGCGATCCGCAAGCTGCATCTGCTCGAGCGCGCGAAGGCGGGCGTCTTTTTCCCCGGCGGCTACGGCACCTGCGACGAACTCTTCGAAGTGCTCACGCTGCTGCAGACCGGCAAGATCCAGCCGCTGCCCGTCGTGCTCGTGGGCGAGGCGTACTGGCGTAGCGTCGTCAACTTCGACTTCCTCGTGGACGAAGGCATGATCTCGGAGGCCGACACGAAGCTGTTCGTCTTCTGCGAAACAGCCGCCGACATCTGGGCCGCCATCATGCGCTGGCACGAGGCGGCAACATGAAGCGGCAACGTCAAGCGACGGCACGAACAGGCGGCATATAGCGGCCACATAAAGCGGCCACATGAAGCGACCGCATGAAGGGGTGCACGCGCATGGTCCACGTGACTTACCCATGCGAGCGCCAACACCACAAGGAGGCTGCGATGGACGAGGTCCCGGCTCCATCACGACAATCGCCCGACGCGGCGACTGAAGCACCGCGGTGCTCACCTCAGCTTGCACGGCAGTTCTCACAGCTAGCCGACGTAATCGACCAGCTTGCCGGCGAACTGCGCGGCGAAGCTCACGTGCGAGGCCGCATTCGCCTCGATACGCAGTTCGAACGCGACCTCGGCTTCGACAGCCTCGCGCGCGCCGAACTGCTCACGCGCATCGAACAGACCTTCAATACGCCGCTGCCGGTGGAGACGTTCGCGTCGGCGCTCACGCCTGCCGACGTACTGCGTGCCCTGCAAGCGGCGAGCGCAGCCATAGCCACACCCACAACCGCAGCACCGAACGCCGCCACGCAGGCAACACCCGCTGAACCGCATATCGTCGCCGTTGCACCCGCCACGCCGCAGATCACCCCGGCGAAGCCCGCTCTCGACGAACCCGCCGACGCCCTCACCCTCACCGCCGCCCTCGCCTGGCACGCCGGGCGTCACCCCGAGCGCACGCACCTGATCGTGCTCGAAGACGGCCTCACGGAAACGCCGCTCACCTACGGCGAACTCGACCGCCGGGCGCGCGACATGGCAGGCGGCCTGCGCGCGCTCGGCGTCGACCCCGGCGACACCGTTGCGCTGATGCTCGCCACCGGCTGCGACTACTTCGTCTCGTTCATGGCCGTGCTGATGTGCGGCGCGATTCCCGTGCCTGTCTATCCGCCCGCGAGCCTCGCGCAGATCGAAGAGCATGTGCAGCGGCACGCCGCGATCCTCGTCAACGCCCAAGTCAAGGTGTTGATCGCATTCGAAGAGGTCGCCACCGTCGCACGGCTGCTGCGCATTCGCGTAGCAACGCTCCAGCACGTCGTCACGCCAGCGCAGATCGTGCCGCGGCCATTCGAAGCGCCAGCCGCCGCCTCGCCCGACGACATCGCGCTGCTCCAGTACACCTCCGGCAGCACGGGCGACCCGAAGGGCGTCGTGCTCACGCACGCGAACCTGCTCGCCAACCTCCGCGCCATGGGCACGCGCATGCGCGTGGACGCCGACGACGTGCTCGTGAGCTGGTTGCCGCTCTATCACGACATGGGACTGATCGGCGCGTGGATGGCGCCGCTCTACTACGGCCTGCCGTTCATCGTGACCTCGCCGCTCACGTTCCTCGCGCGGCCTCAGCGATGGCTCGCCATGATTGCGCGCTATCGCGGCACGATCACCGCCGCACCGAATTTCGCCTACGAGCGCTGCGCGCATCAACTGCCCGAGCGCGATCTGGAAGGGCTCGACCTCTCGTCACTGCGCTATGCATTCTGCGGCGCCGAGCCCGTGAGTCCGGCCACCATGCGCGCCTTCGCCGAGCGTCTCGCTCCATTCGGGTTGCGCGAGACCACCATCACGCCCGTCTACGGACTCGCCGAAAACACCCTCGGCCTGACCTTCCCGCAGCCGGGGCGCGGCTTGAGTGTGGACCGGATCGAGCGCGAGCCGCTCAACGCTCGGGGCATCGCGGTGCCCTCCCGCTTCGCAGATGCGAATGCGCTCGAACTCGTGAGCTGCGGCACGGTGCTCGACGGAACGGCGTTGCGCATCGTCGGCGACGACGGGCTCGAACTGCCCGAGCGGCGCGTAGGGCGCATCGAGTTTCGCGGCACGTCGGCTACGCGCGGCTACTATCGCAACCCGGCGCAGACGGCGCGGCTGATCCGCGACGGCTGGCTCGATACGGGCGACCTCGGCTACCTGGCCCACGCGGAGCTGTTCATCACGGGTCGCGTGAAGGACATGATCATTCGCGGCGGACGCCACTTCTTTCCCTACGAACTGGAAGACGCAATCGGCCGGCTGCCCGGCGTCGTGCCGGGCGGCGTGGCCGTCTGCGGCAGCACGGATACGCGCAGCGGCACCGAACGCGTGGTCATCGTCGTGGAGACCGCAGCGCCTTCGCCTGCCGATACCGCTACGGGAACCGATCACGCCGCGCTGCAGGCGCGGATCAACGCCGCGGCCATCGCGCTATACGGCGCGCCGCCCGAGGAAATCGGTTTCGTCGCGCCGCACAGCATCTTGAAGACGCCGGGCGGCAAGATTCGCCACGCGGCGACGCTGGAATGCTACGAGCGACACGGCAAACGGCTGCCCGAACACCGCGTGTGGCGGCAACTCGCCGATATCGCCGCAGCCAGCCTCGCGCCGCTCTGGCGTCGCGCGGTGCAACGCGTTGCGCGCACCGCGCGCGGCCTCTACTGCTGGATCGCCTTCGCGCTGCTCGCGCCGCCCGTCTGGTTCGCCATCGCGTTCAGCCGGAACGTGCCGCGCAACTGGCGTATCGCCTCGGGCGCCTGCCGGCTGTTCCTGCGCGTAGCGGGTCTCGATGTGAGCGTTGAGGTGAGCGTTGAGGTGAGCGTTGAGGTGAGCGTTGAGGTGAGCGCTGATGTGAACATCAAGGGCGAACCCGAAACCGAACTTCATGCAGGCGGCGCGAAAACCACAGCGGTTCGTCCTATTCTCGCGGCCAATCACGCAAGCTATCTCGATGCCGTGGTGCTGCTCGCCGTGCTGCCCACTGTGTTGCCCCCGCCCGTGAACTTCGTGGCCAAACGCGAGTTCGCGACGCGCCCCTTTGCGGGACGCCTGCTGCGCGCGCTCGGCACACGTTTCGTGGAACGGACAGACTACCGGCGCAGCCTGGAAGACGAGGCGAAGCTCGTCGAAAGCGCAACCGCACCGGGGCACGACACGCTGCTGTTCTTTCCCGAAGGCACCTTCACGCGCGCAGCGGGCTTGCGCGAGTTTCATCTGGGCGCGTTTCGCGCCGCGTGCCTCGCGCAGCGGCCCGTGGTGCCCGTCGCGCTCAACGGCATGCGTGCTGCGATGCGCGACGGCGAATGGATTCCGCGCGCCGGGTCCGTCACCGTCACGGTGATGCCGCCCATCTGGCCCGAAGGCCGCGACTTTGCCGCCATGACGCAACTACGCGACAGCACCCGCGCCGCCATTCTTTTGCACTGCGGCGAACCGGCGCTCGCCGTTGGCGCGCCGCAGACGCCGCCCGTCGTGTAGGGAAATGCTGAAGGCGTCGGCGATCCCCTACGCGAAGTTCAGCACGGTCTGATTTCGGTGGCGCACGCGCTATCCGATACTGGGTTCATGGAAAGAACGTTTTCGCCGCACCGCCTGCAACGCCTCCAATGCGCCTCGCTCCATTGACGTTGCCCGGCGTTCCCCTACGCGGCCAAGGAGACCTGCCATGTCCTACGCCATGTCCGTTGCCCGCTACAGCGATGCCGGCGCTGTCTATCCCGAACCGGAGCGCCGCGGTACGCCATACGCTGGCGAGCCACGCACGCAGGAACATGCCCAGCCGCAGCCTTCAAGCGCCGATGTCTGCGCCGAGGCCGATACGCTGCTCGCGCTTGCTCGCGAAGCGGGCATGCTCGTCACGCTCGACGGACAGATTGGCCGCGAGAAGTATCAGAGCGTGGCCGGGTCCGTGGCTTCGTTGCAGCGGTTTGCCGCTGCGTTGCGCGACATGCTGGTGGAGCAGGCGCCGGCCTGAAAGCGGTCGGGCGCAATGCTGCGCCTGCTCGCCGCCTCTTCCTCCTCTTCCTCCTCGCGCGACACAAAAGCACCATAAAAAAGGCATCTAAATGCACACGGCATGTCTCGTACACCGCCGCGCGCAATAGCTCCGCAGTGGTTCATCACGCCGCATCCCGAATCGGTCATCCCGACTAACCCTGACTGATCCACATCAAACGCCGCCCCGGTTTCGCATGACTTAATGAGACGTCTCCCCACTGGAGTACCTCTCATGAAACCCCTGGCTCGTCACCTGCATGGCACACCGCCTGGCGCGGCGCCCGTGCCGCCTGTTTCTTCAAGCACAACGTCCCCCCAACGTCTCAAACTCGGTCTGCTGACCGCGCTTGTCGTGGGTTCGATGATCGGTAGCGGCGTGTTCTCGCTGCCTCAAAACATGGCATCGGGCGCGGGCGCCGGCGCCGTGCTGATCGGCTGGCTCATCACCGGCGCCGGCATGCTGATGCTCGCCTTCGTCTACCAGACGCTCGCGCTGCGCAAGCCTCAGCTCGACAACGGCATCTATGCGTATGCGCGCGCCAGCGCCGGCGACTTCGTCGGCTTCAACTCCGCGTGGGGCTACTGGGTCAGCGCGTGGATAGGCAACGTCGGCTACCTCGTGATCGTGTTCGGTACGCTCGGCTACTTCTTTCCGATCTTCGGCGAGGGCAATACGCGCGCGGCCATCGTGGGTGCCTCGGTCGCGTTGTGGATCATGCACTTCGTGATCCTGCGCGGCGTGCGCAGCGCAGCCGTGCTCAACGCCGTGACCACCGTCACGAAGATCGTGCCGCTCGTGCTCTTCATCGCCATTGCGGCTGCGGCGTTTCACGCGCAGGAGTTTTCCGCGGGCTTCTGGGGTAACCCGAAGCTGCCCGGCGTGCTCGATCAGGTGAAGAGCACGATGCTCATTACCGTGTGGGTGTTCATCGGCATTGAAGGCGCGAGCGTGTATTCGGCGCGCGCGCAGCAGCGCTCGGACGTGGGCCGCGCGACCGTGCTGGGTTTTGTGGTCGTGCTGGCGCTGCTGATGGGCGTTTCGCTGCTCTCGCTCGGCATCGTCTCGCAGCCCGAGCTGGCGGGCATGAAGAACCCATCGATGGCCGGCGTGCTCCAGAAGGTAGTGGGTACCTGGGGCGCGGTGCTCGTCAACATCGGCCTGCTGGTTTCGGTGGGCGGCGCGCTGCTCGCCTGGACGCTGCTTGCCGCCGAAACGCTGTTCACCCCCGCAGGCGGCGGCGTGATGCCCGCGTTCCTCAAGCGCGAGAACGAGCACGGCGTGCCCGCGAACGCGCTGTGGGTCACCAACGGGCTCGTGCAGTTGTTCCTCATCGTCACGCTGGTTTCCAACGCGACGTACCTCGCGCTGATCTCGCTCGCCACGTCGATGATCCTCGTGCCGTATCTGTTCTCCGCCGTCTATGCGGCGCTGATCGCGGTGAAGGGCGACGGCTACACCGCGGGCGAAAGCGCGCGGTATCGCGACATCGGAATCGGGGCGCTGGCCGTGGTGTATTGCTGCTGGCTGCTCTATGCGGCGGGCCTCAAATACCTGCTGCTGAGCGCGCTGCTTTATGCGCCGGGCGTGGTGCTCTATGCGTGGGCCAAGCGCGAGCAGAAAGCGCGCATCTTCCAGCCGTTCGAAGCGGTGATTCTCGCTGCCATCGTCGGTCTCGCCATTGCCGCCGCGTGGCTGCTCGCCACCGGCAGCCTCAGTCTGTAACGCGGAGAACACATCGTGATATCTGGCGTCTATTCCGAAACCGGCAGGCTGCGCAAGGTGATCGTCTGCCGTCCGGGCCTGGCCCAGGCCCGGCTCACCCCGGCCAACTGCCGTGACCTGCTGTTCGACGACGTGCTGTGGGTCACCCAGGCCAAGAACGACCACTACGCATTCGTGAGCGCGATGCAGGAGCGCGGCGTCGAAGTGTTCGACACGCACGACCTGCTCGCCGACGTGGTGCGCAACCCCGAAGCGCGCGAATGGATTCTGTCGCGCAAGCTTGCGGCCGGGCAGATGGACGGCGAACTCGCGGCGCAACTGCGCCCCTGGCTCGACGAGATGAAGGCCGATGAACTCGCCACGCGTCTGATCGGCGGCATCGTGAAGGCCGAGCTGCCGTTCCGCCCGGCCGGCATCACCGCGGAGTGTCTGGATCATGCGGGCTTCGTGGTGCCGCCGCTGCCCAACGCGCTCTTCACGCGCGACAACAGCTGCTGGATCAACAACGGCGTCGTGCTCGGCTCCATGTACTGGCCCGCGCGCCGGCAGGAAACGCTGCTCACCACCGCGATCTACCGCTTCCATCCGCTCTTCGAAGGCGGCCCGCGCGTCTGGTGGGGCGACCCCGACGTGGACCACGGCGGCGCCACGATAGAAGGCGGCGACGTGATGCCGCTCTCGCCCGAAGTGGTGGCCATCGGCATGGGCGAGCGCAGTTCGCCGCAAGGCGTGGCGCAGCTTGCGCGCGCCCTCTTCGCGCAGCAGGGCGTAAAGCGCGTGATCGCGGCACAACTGCCGCGCTCGCGCGGCGCCATGCATCTGGACACCGTGTTCACGTTCTGCGACCACGATCTCGTCACGATCTTCCCGGAAGTGGTGAACAGCATTCACACCATCAGCCTGCGCCCCGGCGACCGCGAAGGCGAACTCGACGTGCGCGCTGAAACCGCGCCGTTCCTCGACGTGGTGGCCGGCGCCATCGGCGTGCCCAAGCTGCGCACGGTGGCCACCGGCGGCGACGAGTGGGAAGCCGAACGCGAGCAATGGGACGACGGCAACAACGTGATCGCGCTCGCACCCGGCGTGGTGGTGGCCTACAACCGCAACGTCTACACCAACACGCTGCTGCGCAAGGCCGGCGTGGAAGTCATCACCATTCCGAGCGGCGAACTGGGCCGCGGGCGCGGCGGCGGCCATTGCATGACCTGCCCCATCGAGCGCGACCCCATCTGACTTCACGCGGCCGGCGCACGGTTCACGTCGCACCTCGCACGTCACCTCGCACGTTCGTTGTCGTTCGTTACGGAAACGTTGTGCGCCGGCCTCTTCAAGACGCCCCACCAGGCTCAAGGAAACCGACACCATGGCATTCAATCTTCGCAATCGAAGCCTGCTCAACATGCAGGACTTCAGCCCACGCGACATCCGTTTTCTGCTCGACCTCGCCGCTGAACTCAAGCGCGCGAAGTACGCGGGCAACGAAGTGCCGCGCCTGAACGGCAAGAACATCGCGCTCATCTTCGAGAAGACCTCCACGCGCACGCGCTGCGCGTTCGAAGTCGCGGTGCACGACCAGGGCGGTCACGTCACGTATATCGATTCGGCCGGCTCGCAACTGGGCCGCAAGGAATCGCTGAAGGACACGGCGCGCGTGCTGGGCCGCCTTTATGACGGCATCGAATACCGCGGCTTCCATCAAACCGCGGTGGAAGACCTCGCGCAGTATTCGCACGTGCCGGTGTGGAACGGCCTCACCGACGAATTCCACCCCACCCAGGTGCTGGCCGATCTGCTCACCATGGAAGAGTTCGGCGAACGTCCGTTGGACACCATGTCGTTCTGCTACCTCGGCGACGCCCGCTTCAACATGGGCAACTCGCTTCTGATAGGCGGCGTGCAGATGGGCATGGACGTGCGTATCGCCGCGCCGCGCGCGCTGTGGCCCGAAGAGCATCTCGTCGCACAGATGCGCGAGCTGGCTCAAACCACGGGCGCGCGCGTGCAACTGCTCGAAGATCCGGCCGAAGCGGTCAAGGGTACGGATTTCGTCTACACGGACGTGTGGGTTTCCATGGGCGAACCCGTGGATGCCTGGGGCGAGCGCATCGCGCTGCTCAAGCCCTATCAGGTGAACTCGGCTTTGATGCGCGCCACCGGCAAGCCGCGTGCGCGCTTCATGCACTGCCTGCCGTCGTATCACAACCTCGAAACGGAAACGGCGCGCCAGGTCCACGAAAAGTACGGCCTCACGGAACTCGAAGTGACCGACGAGGTGTTCGAGTCCGAAGCGTCCATCGTGTTTTCGCAGGCGGAAAACCGCATGCATACGATCAAGGCCGTGCTCGTCGCCACCCTCGCCTAGCACGGCGCCGGCGTGCCACGCGAAGGCGTGGCGCGCCGGCGAGCACAAGCCAACGAAGGAATCCTCATGCGAATTCTCGTCGCCCTTGGCGGCAACGCGCTGCTCAAACGCTCGGAGCCGCTCACCATTCCGAACCAGATCGCCAATACGCGGCGCGCGGCGTCGCAGATCGCGAAGCTCGCCGCCGGCAATCAGCTGGTGGTCGCGCACGGCAACGGGCCGCAGGTCGGCATGCTCGCGCTGCAGTCGGCAGCGGGCGGCAACGCCTCGGCCACGCCGCTCGACGTGCTCGATGCCGAGTCTGAAGGCATGATCGGCTATCTGCTCGAACAGGAGCTGGCGAATGCGCTGCCGCGCGAGCGCGCGGTGGCCACGCTGCTCACGCGCGTGGAGGTGGACCCCGAAGACCCGGCGTTCGGCCATCCCACCAAGCCGATCGGCCCGGTGTACCCGAAGGAGGACGCCGAACGGCTCGCCATTCGCAACCGCTGGTCCATTGCGCCGGACGGCGCCGGCTTCAGGCGCGTGGTGGCGTCGCCGAAACCGCAGCGTATCGTGGAGATCGACCCGATTCGCTGGCTGCTCGCGCACGACACGGTAGTGATCGCCGCGGGCGGCGGCGGCATTCCGGTGGCCACCGCGCCGGACGGCAAGGGGCTCACGGGTGTGGAAGCCGTGATCGACAAGGATCTGTGCAGCAGCCTGCTCGCCCAGCAGCTCGAAGCCGACCTGCTGCTGATCGCCACGGACGTGGACGCCGTCTACCTCGACTGGCACACGCCGCGCGAGCGTGCGCTACGCGAAGTCGCGGCGTCGGAGTTGCGCAAGATGCCGTTCGCGGCGGGATCGATGGGACCGAAGGTGGAAGCGGCCTGCGCGTTCGCCACGCAGACGGGGCGCCCTGCGGTGATCGGCGCGCTGGATCGGATCGAAGAGATGGCGAAGGGCACGGCGGGCACGCGGGTCACGGGGTAACGTTCAGGGCTTGATGCGGGGCTTGATGCGGGGCTTGATGCAGGGCGCGGCGTGGCGCTCCGTATCTCGCCACGCATCTCTGTCTCGCATGTCCGCCTCGAATCTCCGCGTCGCAACTCGCCGCCTAAAACCCTCAAGTACGGTGCTTTTCCTCGAAGTGCGATTGCCGGCCTGTCACGAGCCATAGCTCGGAGAGAAATCCCGAGGCCGCTTCGAGCAGGTCGTCGAACGCGACGATGCCGATCAGTTCATCCGCGTCGCCCAGTACCGGCAGGCGGCGAACGCCATGCAGCCGCATACGGCGCAGCAGTTGCCACTCGTCTTCCCATTCGTATGCCGATACGACGGGCGTAGACATCATCTCGCTCACAAAGAGCTTCGCGGGATCGACCTCTTTCGCGACGACGGAAAGCACGATGTCGCGGTCCGTAATCACGCCGAGCGGAATGCGGCCCGACGCCGACTCCTCCACCACGATCAGATCGCCCACGTGGTGATTGCGCATGAGCCGCGCCGCTTCGAGCACCGTGGTGTCCTGACGGCACGTGACGACATCGCGGGTACAGATGGTTGCTGCATTCACTTCACGCCTCCTGGATACGTTTTGCCCGCTTGATGCCGGGCTTTCGTGCGACCTTTCGTGCAACTTTTCGTGCGCCCTCGCGCCCGGTCTTGCTTTCGTGTGCGTGCACACCAATGGGTTGAGTTCCATCAACAGCCACCGCGGCTCGCTTCGTAAATTGAAGCTATTGCGACGCTTTCCACGCATCCCAGACCTTCCGTCATGCGGCGTCGCTCACTCGAGGAGAGCAACATGGTTGCCGGTGTTCTGCTATGGATTGCCCTTGCGGCATTCGTCCCTTACGTCCTGACGCCCGGTGTCGAACATGCCATTCGACAGGACGGCAAACCCGCGGCTTCGATGCCGCAAAACGCGCCGGGCAGTTCGCCCGCCGATGCGTCGCCCGCGGTGTCGCCTGGTGCGACGGCGCCTGGGCCATTGCCTTCCGCATTGCCTGCGGCCTCGCCTTCCTCATTGACCAGGTCCGCTACCGCAACCCGCTTGCCTGCCCCGGCGCGCAACGAGGGCTGACGCGATTCCCGCGAAGCGCGCGGCGCTTGCAGCCCGCTTGTAGCCCGCTTGTAGCCCGCTTTTAGCCCGCTTGCCGCGCGCTCGCCTCTCGAACGCGTCTTCTCACATGTCGAACGCGTTCGCCATCTTCAGTTCGATCCACGTCATCCCTTCGCGCAGGCCCTCCAGCACCGCCTCGCGCTCGCTCGCGAACGTGCGGGCGTGACGGAAGCGGTGCTCGAACAGCTTGTCGCCGGCCCGCTCGTGCGTCACACAGATCTCGCACACGTAGCCGTGCGAACCGTCTGCGCCATGCACCTCATGCGCGCCATGCACCCCGGGCGCGCCGCCCGGCGCCGGCGCCGTCTCCACCGCCACGGACCAGTGCCCTTCGTGTACGTTGCCGAGGATGGTCATGGTTGGCCTCTGCGGCAGGCGCGCCGCTGCGTCACCACACTCACCGCATGCACTGCACGCACCACACTGGCCGTGCCGGTTGCTTCAGTGGCATCGCGGGTTGCGTGGCGAGGTGCGCGATGCGTTGCATGATTCATGTCGATCCGCTGCACGGCGTATCACTCCACGACGAGGTTGTCGATCACGGCGCGCACGCCCGGCGCGGACCACGCCGCGCCGCGGGCCACCTGCCGCTCCGCGTACGAGCCCACCTTGCCCGAGAGCGTCACCGTGCCGTCCTGCACCTTGATCTGGATGTGCTTCGTCTCGCGTTCCGCGTGCCGCTGCATCGCCTTGGCAATGTTCGTACCGATGTCTTCGGAATCCACGTCGCCGCGCACGTCGATGCGGTTCGACACACCCGTGACGCCGCGCATCTGCGAAACCGCGCGATTCGCAATGTGGCTCTGATACGCCCACTCCACCTCGCCGCTCAACGTGACCCAGCCCTTCTCGACCTGCACCTTCACGTCGTCCTCGCGCAGGCCCACGGTCCAGCGCAGCACGGAACGCACGGCGTTGGCGATATCTTCGTCGGTGCGCACGTCGTCGCCGAGCAGCCGCACGTGCATCTCCACCACCACGGCCTTCACGCCGGCCACGCGATGCGCGGCCTTCTCGGCCGCCACCTTTTCCGCGTAGCTCGACGGATGCCCCGAGAGCGTCACGATGCGGTCCGACACTTCCACGCCGATGTCCGTCGCCTTCACGGCCGGGTCCCACTCCAGTTCGTCTTCCACGTCCTGCTTCAATTGCGCGTCCGTCTTCATCGCCTTCTCCTCGCTGCCGCCGCAGTTACCAAATGAGTTGCCAAATGAGTTGCCAGATAAGTTGCAAGATGACTTGCCAAATGAGTGAGCCGGATAAGTGCACCCGTTCACCCGGGCGGTCTGCCTGCGAAATCCAGGCACGCAGGCTCGCCCATGCAGACCCAGCTTTGCATGCGGGTGGGGGCCTGTTTCTGATGCAGGTCAACGGCGCCCCCAGCGCCTCATTTCGGCCTTCTGGCGACAATTGGCCCATCACGCGACGCACACAAAACGCGATGCGCACGCGCGGTCGCAACCGGCTCGAATCGGGGCGACACCCGCCCCCTCTACGGCGCGGGTGCTTCGATGGAAAGGTCTTTTACGCCACCGGGCGGTTGACTGAAATCAAGCGCGCCGGGGCGCCAACCCGCTATCGTGAAAAGGCAGCGCGCGGCGCTCGCGCGCACCAATATCCACCGTCACGCACAACGGAGTGGGACATGAGCCAGAAGCAACTCCTGACATACAAGCCGGCGCCTGCCACACAGCCGCCGAAGCCGCAAGGCGAAACCCCGCCGGTCATCGAGCTGCCGCAACCCGACCTGCGCTCGGGCCTGCCGCTCATGACGGCGCTTTCGTTTCGCACGAGCACGCGCGAGTTCGCGCCCACGTCGCTCTCGCCCGCCATACTCGGCGAACTGCTCTGGGCCGCGGACGGCGTGAACCGGCCGCTCACGGGCGGGCGCACCGCGCCCTCGGCGCACGCATTCAACGAGGTCGACATCTACGCGGCGCTGCCCAACGGCGTGTACCGCTACGACGCGCCGCAACACCGGCTGGTGCTCAAGCACGCCGTGGACGCGCGCAACATGACGGGCTATCAGGACTTCGTGGGCGCGGCGCCGCTCGATCTCGTCTACGTAATCCGTATGTCGGCGCTGCTCAGCATGCCGCAGTCGCAGCGTGAAACGTTCGCCGCCGTGGCCGCGGGCGCCATCGCGCAGAACGTGTCGCTGTATTGCGCATCGGCGGGGCTCGCCACGGTGGTGCGGGGCTGGATCAACCATCGCGTGCTGTCCGATGCGTTGAGCCTCAACGAAGACGAGCTGCCCATCCTCGCGCAGACAGTGGGCCTGCCTGCGGTGCAGGCAGCGCGTTGAGGTGCCGCAGGTGAGATGCCGGGGGTGAAATGCCGGAGGTGAAATGCCGCAGGTGAAATGCCGGAGGTAGCGCGGGGCCGAGTGACCGAAGCGGCTCAAGCGGGACTCCGGCGAAACCCCCGCGAGATCAACGCGAAACCCTGGCGTGATTCAGACGCGGCTGCGGACGCAGTTCAAACCCGGTCCAAGCCAGCTTCAAGCGGGGATGCAGGCGGAAGTCAACCGCGCGTCAAACGGGCTTGTCTCACGTCACGTTTCAGGCGGCCTCGAACACATGCCGGAACATCTGCACGAATTCGTCGAAGCGCTCGCGCGCGAGCCTGTTGATGCCGCCCGCGGCCATGCGTCCGCCGCCTGTCGCGAAGCTGCGGCACAGCCGGTCCGCGCCGTAGGGCAAGCCGACGGGCGCGCGCACGCTCACGGTGAAATCGCCGCACTGCGTCGCGGAAAGCACCGCATGTGCCCGCTGCGGCTCCGCGTTCGCCAGCGCATTCGCGAACGCACCGCGCACGCGGCGCGACCACGCCGCGTCGGGCAGCACATACACGCTGCCGCACGTCAGTTCCGCGGCGGGCCGCTGCTGATGCGCAAGCGCCATGTCGCGCCGACGGCTGTCGGCAAGCTGCTCCACGAGCGAGGTGGCCGCAATGAATTCGAACGGGTCCGTGTAGGGGCGCACGGCGCGATAGAGCGCGGCGGGCGGCACGATGAGATCGGCCTCGCTGTCGCCGTAGGCGTTGTAGTTCATGGCCTCGCCGAGTTCGCGCAACTGCTGCTCGTCGCGCTCGGCAAGCCTCGCCTGCACAGCCAGTGCATGCGCCGGTCCCATGAGGTTGTCGCCGAACGCGCCCGCAATGGCCCACAGGCGGTGCTTGCCGCGCAGGTGTCGGTCCACGATCAGACTGGTGCACACGTCCGGGGCCGGATCGATATGGGCCGCAAGCAATGCGTGCACCGGCACGGCGCCGGCATAGTGATGATCGAAGAACTCGATGTCCACGCCCCGGTCGAGCAGCGCGACGAGCGGCGCGTGGTTCGTCTCGAGCGAAACGTCGAGCACGGTGACAGAGTCTCCCGCCGCGGCCACGGCTTCGACGCGCTGCAGCAGCGCCACGTCACGCTTCGCGCCGGTGACGAGCGTAGCCTCCATGGGCTGCTCGAGCCGCAGCTGATGGAGAGCGCAGATACCGTCGGCATCGCCGTTGAATACATCGAAGTGCTTCATGAACAGGAACGCGTCAATGCAGTGAGCGCAGCAAGCGCAGGCAGGCCAATCGAAGCGAGGCAATCTTCATGATGGACCAGACGGACCTGAAATTGTTCGCGCTCGGTGCGACGCGCGAGTTCGGCGCGCGCATTGCCGCGCAGCTGGGCATCGCATTGAGCGAACACGAAGAGCGCGCATTCGAAGACGGCGAGCACAAGACGCGCCCCCTCGTGAACGTGCGCGGCAGCGATGTCTATGTCGTGCATTCCCTCTACGGCGACGCGCACGAAACCGTGAACGACAAGCTGTGCCGCCTGCTGTTCTTTCTCGGCGCATTGAAAGACGCTTCGGCCGCGCGCGTCTGCGCGGTCGTGCCCTATCTCGCCTACGCGCGCAAAGACCGCAAATCGCAGCCGCGCGACCCTGTCACCACGCGTTACGTCGCCCAGCTGTTCGAAGCGGTCGGCACGGACCGCATCGTCACGCTCGACGTGCACAACCTCGCCGCCTGGCAGAACGCGTTTCGCAGTTGCCGCACCGAGCATCTGGAGGCCAACGGTCTCTTCGCCGCGTGGTTCGCATCGCGTCTTGCGAACGAGGACGTCGTGGTGGTCTCGCCCGACGCGGGCGGCATCCGGCGCGCCGAAGACTTCCGGCTGCGGCTCGCGGCGCACCTCGGCCGGCCCGTGGAGGCCGCCTTCGCGGGCAAGCTGCGGGCGGGCGGCGTGGTCACGGGCAAGCCGATCGTGGGCGACGTGAACGGGCGCTGCGCCGTGATCGTGGACGACCTGATCGGCACCGGCACCACGCTTGCGCACGTCGCCGCGGACTGCCGCGCATTGGGCGCGCGGACGGTCTACGCCGCGGCCACGCACGGGCTCTTCATTGGCGCGGCGGCGCAGGTGCTGGGCACGGGCGTGCGGGCTGGCTCGCAGGATGGCGCGCGCTCGCAGAGCACCGCGGTGCCGGTTCACGATGCCGCCTCCACCGAACCGATGCCCACTCGCAGTTCCGCCTTCACCTCCGCCGAACCGGCGCCCGCTCGCGACACCCCCTGCGCACAACCGGCGTTCGAGCAGGTCGTGATTACCGATACCGTGCCGCCGTGGCGCGTGCCGCCCGGCGCGCTTCTCGACAAGCTCACCGTACTCGATACCGCGCCGCTCTTCGCCGAGGCCATCGCGCGCATTCACACGGGCGGCTCGATCGTGGAGTTGTTGCAGCACTGAGGCGTCTCGGCGAACGCACGCGCGCCGCGCTGCGCGTGCAGTTGCGCGAGTGCCAGGTATTGCGCCGCGCGCTCGCGCCAATGCACGACCGCCTGCGACCCCGACCGGAACGCGCGCTCGCGCAGGTGCCACGCGGCAAGCCGCGCGCGCACCGCCCCGCGGTAGCTCTGATAAAAGTTCACGAGCGCCGCATCGACGCGCGCCCCGCCCGCCTCCCCATAAGCCTCGCCGTACGCCTTGAGCAATGCCCGCGCGAAAACGGGCGCGCCCAGCCGCTCGCATTCCAGCGCGAGGTAGCCAATTTCGTCGAGCACGTCGAGCGTTCGCAGGCTCTGCGAAAACTCAAGGCAATCGATCACGGCAACCGGTGGCGCAAGGCATACGTGTTCGGGGCGCAAGTCGCCGTGCCCTTCCACCACCCAGCCGCCGTGCACGCGCTCGTCGAAGCGCGCGGCGTGGTTGGCCAGCATGGCGCGCTGCTGCGCGCAGAGCGCGGCCACCTCGTCAGCGGGCAGGCCGAACGCGGGCCTGCAGAGTTCGCGCTCGTTTTCGTCGATGCCTTCGCGCAGCGTGTTTCGATAGGTCTCGGGCGTCCATGGCGCGGCGGCGAGCGAGCGATGAAACGCGGCGAGGCGCTCCGCGATGTTTCGCGCGTCGCGTGCCGTGGCGGTCTGGTGGGCGAGCGCCCAGTCGAGCATCTGATCCGCGCGCAGGCGTTTCATCTTCACGAGCCAGTCCACCACGGTGCCTTCGCCGCCGGGACGCAGCACGCCCTCGGCGTCGAGCGTGAGCGGCACCACGCGCTGATAGACGCCGTTCGCGAGCCGCCGGTTGAGCCGCAACTCTTCCTCGCAGAAGTGGCGGCGGGCCTCCAGCGTGCGGAAATCCAGCTGTTCGTAGCGCACCGGCTTCTTGAGCTTCCACGCGTGACCGTTGGTGAGAAAGACCCACGACATATGGGTTTCGATGCATTGCACGGCCTGCGGCCGCTCGGGCCAGGCGGCCGGATCGCGCAGCCGTTCGACCTTCGCGTCGAGCGTCAGGGTGGCGGGGGCGCGGGGCTTTCGCGGTCTCGTCATGATGGGCGGCGGGTCATGTCAGACGATGCGGACGATGGTGGCAACGCACGCGGTGAAAGTACACGGCGCCTGCCGGCCTCACGAAACGGCAGCGCGGCATGCGGACCACGTCAGCTCCGCGTGACAGGGAGGGGTCCGCGAGCGTCTTGCGGCACGGCGGCGGCGTGACCAGCCGACCTGGCGCCGGCGTCCGCGGATGCGCCATGCCCGCGCCCCTTGCCCATCGTGCGCGCCAGCAGCGGCCGCAACTGTGCGAGCGTGCGCGTGTTGAGCACGTCGCGCTTCGTCAGCCAGCCGCGCCGTGCCTGGCCGATGCCGGTATCGAGATGGCGAAAGTCGTCGGTGCTGTGCGCGTCGCTGTTCACCGAAACGAGCACGCCCGCCTGCGCAGCCTCGCGGCACGCAACGTCTTCCAGGTCAAGCCGCTGCGGCTGGGCGTTGAGTTCCAGGTAGCAGCCGCGTTCGTGCGCGTGCGCGATCACGCGCGCAAGGTCGAGATCGTAGGCGTCGCGTTCGCCGATCAGCCGCCCTGTGGGGTGCGCGAGGATCGTGAAGTGCGGGTGGTCCATGGCGCGCAGCACGCGTGCGGTCTGGGCCTCGCGCGAAAGGTTGAAGTGGCTGTGCACCGCGCCCACCACGAGGTCGAGCCGCGCGAGCACGTCGTCGGGCAGATCGAGCCGGCCGTCTTCGAGAATGTCCACCTCGATGCCTTTCAACAGCACGATGCCGCCGAGTGTTTCGTTCAGGCGGTCGATCTCGTCGATCTGCTGCGCGAGGCGCGCGGCGTCGAGCCCGTGCGCCACGCCGAGGCGCTGCGAGTGGTCGGTGATGGCGAGATAGTCGAGGCCGCGTTCACGCGCCGCGAGCGCCATCTCGCGCAGGCTGTTGCGGCCGTCCGTAGCGTTGGTGTGCGCGTGCAGGTCGCCGCGCAGGTCTTTGCGCTCTACCAGCGCGGGCAGCCGGTCTTCGCGCGCTGCGTCGATCTCGCCGCGGTCTTCGCGCAGTTCGGGCGGCACCCATGCCAGCCCAATCGCGGCATACACCGATTCCTCCGTCGTACCCGCGATGCGGCGCTCGCCGCGAAACACGCCGTACTCGTTGATCTTCAGATCGCGGTCTTGCGCCATGCGGCGCATCGCGATGTTGTGCGCCTTCGACCCCGTGAAGTACACGAGCGCCGCACCGAAGCACTCCGGCACCACCACGCGCAGATCCACCTGGAGCCCGCACTTGAGCACGATGCTGGCGCGCGTCTCGCCACTCGCGAGCACCTGTGCCACCTCGTCGTACTGCGCGAAGCGCGCCGTGACCGCGGCGGGCTGATGCGCGGTCACAAGAATGTCCAGATCGCCCACGGTTTCGCGCATGCGCCGGAAGCTGCCGGCTGCCACGGCCTGCACGACGCCGGGCGTCGCGCGCAGGTACGCGAGCAGCGGCTCCAGATATTGCGCTGCGAACGGCAACAGGAACCGCCGCTCGCGATGCTGGAGCCGCCTCGCCAACGCTTCGCCGATATGCGCCTCGGTCTTCTCGCCGAAGCCGGGCAGCGTGCGGATGGCGCCCGACTGCGCGGCTTCGCGAAGCTGCTCCAGCGTATCCACATGCAACGCGTCGTGGAGCATGCGCACGCGTTTGGGGCCAAGGCCCGGCACGTCGAGCAGTTCCACGATGGCGGGCGGCAATTCCTTCCTCAGTCGCTGAAGCAGACTGCACGAGCCGGTGGCGGCGATCTCGCGCAGCTTTGCGGCGAGGTCGGTGCCGATGGCCGGGATGTCGTCCAGCGCCTCGCCCTTTGCGATCATCTGCGCCACGTCGCGTCCGTAGCCGCCCACGGTGCGCGCCGCGTTGCGGTAAGCCCGCACGCGAAACGGATTCGCGGCTTCGATTTCGAGCAGGTCCGCGATCTCGGAAAACACCGCGGCGAAATCGGCGTTATGGACCGGCATGGTGAGGCTCGTTCGGGGAACTGGCCATGGCCGGTTCGGGCGCGGCCCCGGAGGCTGGCTCAGCGGGCGATGCGCTTGCCGGTTCCGCGTAAGGTTGGGCCCCGGATTGAGCGCCGGGTTGGGCCGCAAGCTCCGCGGCGGGCGGCGTCGCGGTGGCAGTGGCGCCAGCGGGGTCGGCGGCCTCGCCTTCGCTCTCGCCCGCTTTCGCGTCTTCACCCGCAATCAACCGCAACAACGTCTCGTGATCGAGCACTTCCTGTTCGAGCAGCCGCTGTGCGATTCGCTCCAACGCGTCGCGGCGCGCCATCAGCGTACGCATCACGCGCTCGTGCGACTCGGCGAGCAGCCGTCGCACTTCCTCGTCGATCAATTGCGCCGTGCTCTCGCTGCAACGCTCGCCCGAAGCGCCCGGCGCGAACGGGAACGGCGCATTGCCGTCGGCGTCGCCGAACGTGGCGAGGCCAATGCGCTCGCTCATGCCGTAGCGCGCCACCATGTGCCGCGCCATCGCGGTGGCGCGCTCCAGATCGTTCTCGGCGCCCGTGGAGACGTCGCCGAACGCGATTTCTTCAGCCACGCGCCCGCCCAGCAGCGCATCGAGCCGGTCGAGCAGTTCGCTTCTGCGCAGCACGTAGCGGTCTTCCGTAGGCACCTGCTGCGTGTAGCCGAGCGCCGCCACGCCGCGCGGAATGATGGACACCTTCTTCACGGGGTCGCAATGCTCGCGGCTTTGCGCCACCAGCGCGTGGCCTGCTTCGTGGTGCGCGATGATGATCTTCTCGTGCTCGTTCATCACGCGGCTCTTGCGTTCCATGCCGGCCATGGCGCGGTCGATGGCTTCGTCGAAGTCCGCCATCTCCACGGCCGGCTTTTCGAGTTCGGCGGCGTGCAGCGCGGCCTCGTTCACCACGTTCGCGAGGTCGGCGCCCACGAAGCCCGGCGTGCGCGCCGCGAGTTCGCCCAGATCGACGTCCGCCGCCAGCTTCACGTGCTTCACGTGCACCGCGAGAATCTGGCGGCGCCCGGTCACGTCGGGGCGGTCGATGGCGATGTGGCGGTCGAACCGGCCCGGACGCAGCAGCGCCGGGTCGAGTATCTCGGGCCGGTTGGTGGCGGCCATGATGATGACGCCCGAGTTCGGCTGGAAGCCGTCCATCTCCACGAGCAACTGGTTGAGCGTCTGCTCGCGCTCGTCGTTGCCCGAGGTCACGCCCGCGCCGCGCACCTTGCCGAGCGCGTCGAGTTCGTCGATGAAGACGATGCAGGGCGCCTTCTGCTGCGCCTGCTCGAAGAGGTCGCGCACGCGCGCGGCGCCCACGCCCACGAACATCTCCACGAACGCCGAACCGCTGATCGAGAAAAACGGCACCGCCGCCTCGCCCGCCACGGCCTTGGCGAGCAGCGTCTTGCCCGTGCCCGGCGCGCCCACGATCAGCACGCCCTTCGGAATCTTGCCGCCGAGGCGCCGGTAGCGCTCCGGGTTGCAGAGGAACGCGACGATCTGCTGAAGCTCGGCCTTGGCCTCGTCGATACCGGCGATGTCGTCGAAGGTGATGCCGGTTTCCTTCTGCACGTAGACGCGCGGCTTGCTCTTGCCGATGCCCGTGAAGTCCTGCAGACCGCCTGGCCGGCGCATGAGCAGCGTCCAGAACAGGAAAAAGCCCACGAGCGGCAGCACCCAAGAGAGCAGCGAGCCGAGCCACGTGCTCTCCGCCACGCCGCGATAGCGGATGCCCGCCGCAGTGAGGTTGTCGATCAGGTGGTCGTCGGGCACGCGCGTGGTGGAAAAGCGCCACGGCGCGCCGCCTTCCTTGACCGCGGCGGCGTCGGATGCAGGCAATGCGGCTGCCGCGTCCGGCATGCGCAAGGTGCCCGCGATCGTCGTCGGACCGATTTCAAGGTCTTGCACCTGAGCGGACGCCACGAGCCGGTGAAAGTCGCTGTAGGCGATGGTGGTGCTCGTCGTCTTCAGCATCAGCAGTTGCACGATGACGATCGCGACGAACGTCATCGTGATGAGCACGCCCGTGTAGTCGCTTTTCTTTTCCATGGACCTCTGCCGTTTTCCGCCTCGTTGCGGTGGTCTCGTCGCGATGCCTATTTACCCGCCGCGCCGCGCGACCACGCGCCGCGCAACAGGGCTTCGTTCTCGCCGTAGCTGATGGTGAGTTCGCCCTGGTGGGCTCTGAGCATCGCTTCGCCCAGCCGGCGCACGAGATGCGGGCCCGTGGTGCGCACCACCACCTGGCCGTCGGCGGAATCGATGGCCATGATGCGTTCGAGCGGATGCTCCTTTTCCTCGCCCGCGGCCTGGTTGCGCAAGAGGCCGAGCACGTCGTCGACGTGAGCCTGCAGGTAGTCGCCCGAGAGCACGAGTTCGCCTGCGGGCGCGCCTTCCAGAATGCGGCGGCACGCGGGGCAGACGATCTGTCGCGCGTCGTCCGCGGCAGCGTGCCAGGTCCAGCGGCCGTTTTCGCAGGTCGCGCCGCACTGGCTGCAAGTGGTTCCGCCTGCCTCACGCTTCGGCTGACGGTAGCTGTCGTCGGTACGGGCGCCGGGTTGATGGTCGCGGCGCATTTTCGTGCCGCCGGGTTCAGTGGAACGGGTCATGATGTGTGTCCTCTTCCTCTATATCTGATTCGACTATCTGCTTTGGCATCGGCCTGCGTATCTGCCTGTGCATGCGCTTCGGTACCGGCTTCGATACCGGCTTTGATGCCCTCTTTGACCAGCCGCGCAACGGCGGACCGGTGAAACTGCTGACGGCTCAATGCCGCGCCCGCGTCACGCCACGTTGAGATGGTCCACCACCGAGCGCACGCCTCTTGCCGACCACGCCGCCCCGCACGCCGCGCGCTTCTCGGCGAGCGAACTCACGGTGCCGGTGAGCGTGACGATGCCGTCGCGCGCGTCGATGGCAATGCCCGCGAATTCGCGTTGCGCGCGCCGCGCAAGCGCCGCGGCGATCTGCGTGCCGACGTCCGCGGCGGCCTCGTTCGCGCGCACCGCGATCTGGTTCATCACGCCCACCACGCCGCGCATGCGCGAGACGAGCATTTCGGCCGCGTGGCGCTGGTAGCCCCAGTCGACCTCGCCCGAGAGCGTCACGCAGCCGCGCTCCACCTCGACCTGGATGGACTCTTCGTCGAGCCCCTCCTGCCACTTCAGTGCGGAGACGATGGCCTGCGCCAGTTCCTCGTCGGAACGTGCGCCCGGCGGCGGCTCAGGCACGTCGAGTTCGAGCACGAGCGCGCGGCAGCCGCCCACGCGTTGCGCGGCCTTCTGTGCCGCGATCTTCTGCGCGCAACTCGACACCGAGCCGCGCAGCGTGACGATGCGGTCGTGGACCGCGACTTCGATGCTGCGCGCGTCGAGCGCGGGGTCCCAGTACAGCTCCTGTTCGATGTCCTGCTTGAGTGTTGCATCGGACTTCATGAGGCGTCTCCTGCGCGGTGAAGTGCACGTGAATGGAAGAGCAAGGCGCGAGAAATGCGTGAGCAACGAATGCGTGAGCAACGCGCGAGATTCGGCCTCCAGCATCGCGCACACGCCCTGGCAAATGTTGATACCGATCAAGCGGGCGCCACCCTGCTCAAACGGCCGCGAAACGCGAATAACGGGGATACGGCGCTGCGCGCGCCGCCGCTGCGGGGCGCGCGCGGCCAGAGGCGGCCTCTCGTGGGCGCGTAACCGTTTTCACGGGGGCGGACCCGCTTGACTCAGATCAAGCCAGCAAGGGCGCTCGACGGGTCGAATACGTCCAACGCGGCGAAATGCGGCCTCGTGCCGCTTGCCCGATAGTGATTGACCGAAGCGGCAATGAACCGGCCATTCGGGCGCGCAACCGCCGCGCGGGTGCGCACAAGCGCGCCATGGCAATGAGACATCGACGAAACGTCGGCAGAACGCGGTAACGGGCATACCCAGGCACACCGAGGCACACAGCAAGGCACAGAGCAAGGCACACAGCGGGCAAAGAACAGGCAGAGGCTTGAATGCAACAATTTTTCGGACGGGGGTGGCGTATGTTTGCGGCAGGTATTGGCTGGACGACCTGCATGGCCTGGGCCGGCGGCGCGGGTGGCGCGCCGGTGGGTAGCGCACCGGACCCGCAGGGCACACGGGAAGTCGCGATTCTCGTTTATCACCGCTTCGCCGAAACGGCGGACGATTCGATGACGGTGCGCACACAAACCTTCGAGGCGCAGCTGCGCTTCCTGCGCGAGCACGGCTATCAGTTCGTGCCGCTGCGCGACGTGGTGACGTGGCTGCGCGCGCAGCAGGACGAGGCGAAACGTGCGCCCGCGAATGCATCTGCGGGCGGGCCGGCCAGCACACCCGTCACGCTGCCGCTCAAGGCCGTGGCCCTCACCGTGGACGATGGGCACCGTTCCGTCTACGACGTGATGCTGCCCATCGTGCAGCGCGAGCATTTGCCCGTCACGCTGTTCGTCTATCCGAGCGCCGTTTCCAACGCGCCTTATGCGCTGACGTGGAACCAGCTGCGCACGCTGCACGACACCGGACTCTTCGACGTGCAGTCACACACGTGGTGGCATCCGAACTTCAACATCGAACGCCGCCGCCAGGCACCGGACGAGTTCCGGCGCTTCGTGCTCACGCAGTTCAAACATTCGCGCGAGCGAATAGAGGCCGAGGTCGGCACGGACGTGGACATGCTCGCGTGGCCGTTCGGCGTCTACGACGAGGAACTCGTCACACTTGCGGGCGAAGCGGGTTACAAGGCGGCCTTCACGCTCGAGGCGCACAAGGTGACGCCTCGCGCGCGGCTCCTCGCCATGCCGCGCTTCCTGATGGTGGATGCCTGCACGCCCGCCGTGCTCGCGCGGCTGCTGGGCGAAACGGTGACGCCGGCAGTGTCGTCCGGGGAGTCCGCACGATGAGGGCCAAACCGGGCAGAAGGGGGACGCCTTTGCGGGCGAGCGTGTTGGCCTGGGTTCATGGCGTGCTCGACAGGGGCTTCGCCGGCGGTCGTGCCGGGTCTCGCATCGACGCCCGTGCGGGCGCGAGGCCCGGCGCGCTCGCCGCCACCCTGGCAGCCGCGCTTGCGGCCAGAATCACAGCCGGATTCACAGCCGGATTCACAGCCAGGTTCACAGCCAGGTTCGCAGCCAGGTTCGCAGCCAGGTTCGCAGCCACCTTCGCCGCCGCTTTCATCGCGGTCTTTGTCGCCGCACTCACGCCGTCCCTCGCACTCGCCGCGACTGCCGCCATCAGCGGCGTCGTGATCGACGCGTCCACGCACGCGCCCGTGCCCGGCGCAACCGTCACCGTGGGCGGGGTTTCGCAGCACACGGACGCCAACGGCGCGTTTTCCAGCACGCTCGCCGCGCCCATCGTCGAAGCGCGTGCGCCTGGGTATCTGCGCGGCCAGGCCACCTCGGCCGGCGGCGAACCGGTGACGGTCGCGCTCACGCCGTTCCGGCCGCGCGCGGTCTATCTCTCGGTGTACGGCGTGAACAACGAAACGCTGCGCGAGGGCGCCGTGCGCCTCAAGGAAAGCAACGGCATCAACGCACTCGTGATCGACATGAAAGGCGATCGCGGTCTCACGCCCTACCCGAGCGCCGCGCGCGACGCGATTGGCGCCACCGCGCAACTGACGGAGCACGCGCCCATCCGGCGCGACTTCGCCGCACTCGTCGCTCAGCTGCACGAACAGGGCTTTTATCTGATCGCGCGCATCGTGGTGTTCAAGGACGATCCGCTCGCGAGCGCCCACCCCGAACTCGCCGTGCACGACGAAAGCGGCCACGTGTGGCGCGACCGCGAGCATCTGCAGTGGGTGGATCCGTCTTCGCACGCGGTGTGGGCGCACAACCTCGACGTGGCGGAGGAAGTCGCGCGTCTCGGCTTCGACGAAGTGCAGTTCGACTACGTGCGCTTTCCCGATGCGAGCGGCCTGCGTTTTGCCGAGCCCAACACGCAGGCGAACCGCACGGCGGCCATCGTCGGCTTCCTGCAGGCGGCGCGGGCCCGCCTTGCGCCCTACAACGTGTTCGTGGCCGCGGACATCTTCGGCTACGTCTGCTGGAATACCGACGACACCGCGATCGGCCAGCAGCTCGAACTGCTGGGCGGCCCGCTCGACTACATCTCGCCTATGCTCTACCCGTCCGGCTTCACGTGGGGCCTGCCTGGCTGCACGAAACCGACCACGGACCCGGGGCAGATCGTGCGGCGGTCGCTGGCCGAAGCGAAGGCGCGCACCGGGCTGCCGGGCGTGCGGTTCCGTCCGTGGCTTCAGGCGTTTCGCGACTACGCGTTCGACCACCGCGAGTTCGGCGCCGACGAGGTCCGCGCTCAGACCGACGCTGCCGACAGCGCGGACACCGACGGCTGGATGCTATGGAACCCGCGCAATCACTACGATCCGGCGCAGTTGCCGCATTGAGCGGGGTGCGCGTGCGACGGGACGCAGGCGCCACGCGAAGCCATGCGCGGCGGGGCGTTGCTGTGATCGCGGCGGCGCTCGTGAAGCGCCTGGGGCTCGTGGCATTCGCCACGCTGTGGATGTTGACGAGCGCGAGCCACGCTGAAACGCAGGGTGAGACCCGGGCTGATACCCGGGCTGATACCCGGGCTGAGAACCGGGCCGATACCCAGCCCCAGCCCCAGACCGGGAACGCCGCGCCGCCCGCCACCACCGCGACACGCGAAGCCGCCCCGCCCGCCCTCACCGCATCGGCTTCTTCCCCAGCCGACTTCGACGCCGCCACCCGCACCCAGCTTGCGCAGATCGTCGCGGGCCAGATCGCCGCGCATCGCGTGCCCGGCGCAGTGGTCGTAGCGGGGGATGCTACCCACATCGCGCTGCATGAAGCGTACGGCGACCGCATGGTCACGCCCGAGCGCGAGCCGATGACCGAAGACACCGTGTTCGACCTCGCCTCGCTCACCAAGGTCATCGCTACGACGACGGCGGTCATGCAGCTCGTGGAGCGCGGCCGGCTCGAACTCGATCAGCCCGTCGCGCATTACTGGCCCGCGTTCGCCGCGGGCGGCAAAGACGCCATCACCGTGCGGCAACTGCTCACGCATACCTCGGGGCTGCCGCCCGACCCACCGCTGCCCGCGCCCGCCGCACCGGACGAAGCCCGCGCCGCGCTGCTGCGCGGCATCGCGGCGAGCACGCCCGCAACGCCACCCGGCGAACGCGTGATCTATAGCGACATCAACTTCATCGTGCTCGGCGAACTGGTGGCGCGCGTGTCGGGCATGCCGCTCGACGCGTGGTGCCGCAAGCACGTCTTCGCCCCGCTCGGCATGCGCGACACGATGTTCCTGCCCGACGCGGCGCACATTGCCCGCACGGCACCCACGACGATGGACCATGGGAGCCTGCGGCGCGGACGCGTCCACGATCCCATCGCCGCGCGCGCGGGCGGCATGCTGGGCCACGCGGGCCTTTTTTCGACGGCTGCGGACCTCGCGCGCTTCGCGCAGATGCTGCTGAACGGCGGGCAGCTTGGCGGCGTACGCGTGCTCACGCCGCAAAGCGTGGCCGCGATGGCCACACCGGACACGCTGGACACGCTGGGCCGGGCCGGCTCGTGGCGCGGCCTTGGCTGGGAAACGGGCGCGCCGCTCGTCGCGAACCGCGACCGCCTGCCGGCGGTGGGCACGATGAGCCACACGGGCTACACGGGCACCGCGCTCTGGATCGATCTGGCCACGGGCCGTTTCGTCGTGATCCTGACCAACCGCGTGCATCCCGACGACAGCGGCGACGCCCGGCCGCTGCGCGACCAGATCACGTCGCTGTTCGCGAGCCGCCGGGCGCCGCTGTCCGCCGCGGCCCTCGCGCAACGCGCGCCATGGGCCGCGCCGGCGCTCGCGTTCGCGGCCGTGTTGCCGGCATCGTACGGACCCGTGGCAACCGGCATCGACGTACTCGAAGCCCAGCAATTCGCGCCGCTCGCGGGTTTCAACGTGGGGCTCGTCACGAACCGCACCGGCTTCGACGCGCAAGGCCACCGCACCGTCGACGTGCTGGCGCGCGCACCCGGCATGCGGCTCGTGGCCCTCTTCGCGCCCGAGCACGGCCTCACCACCGACGTGGACGAACGCGTAGCCGACGCGCGTGACGCCGCCACGGGGCTCGTCGTGCACAGCCTTTACGGACGCGGCCAGCGCTTCGCGCCGGAATCGCTCGACGGCGTGAGCGCGCTCGTCTTCGATCTGCAGGACGCGGGCGTGCGCTTCTTCACCTACGAGACCACGCTCGGCTACGCGCTGGAAGCCGCGGCCGCGCGCGGCATTCCGCTCTTCGTGCTGGACCGCCCGGACCCGCAGGGCGCGGACCGCTTCGGCGGCCCGGTGCTGGATGCCGGACGCGAATCGTTCACGGGCTACTTTCCGCTGCCGCTGCTGCCGGGCCTGACCGTGGGCGAACTGGCCGCGCTCTTCAACGCGGAACGGCACATCGGCGCGGACCTGCGCGTGATTCCGATGGCAGGCTACGCGCGCGCCATGCGCCCTGCCGACACGGGACTCGGCTGGGTGCCGCCGTCGCCGAATCTGCGCACGCCCGCGCAACTCGACCTGTACCCCGACGTGGCGCTGCTGGAAGGCGCGAACGTAAGCGTGGGGCGCGGCACGGCGCATCCGTTCGAGTGGATCGGCGCGCCGTGGATGGATGGTGCGAAGCTGGCAGCCGCCTTGAATTCGGCGCAGACCGACGTCCGCTTCGAGCCCATCGACTTCGTGCCCACCGAATCGCGCTGGCACGGTGTGCTGTGCCACGGCGTGCGCGTGGTGAAGGCGAACCCGGCACGCGAGCCCGCGCGCGTGGGCCTCACGATGATCGCGGCGCTTCATGCGCTCTGGCCCGACACCTTCGACCTGGCCGCGACGCGCGACGCGGTGGGCTCGACGCTCGTCTCCAACGCCCTGCGCGACGCCGCAGTGGACGCCGCGGTGGACACCGCCGCCACCATCGCAGCCGCCGACAGCGCACGCTTTCGACGCGTGCGGGCACGCTATCTGCGCTACTGAACCGAGCCCCTGCCCATCATGACGATGCCACGCCGCCGCCCGCCTTTGCCTCGTCCGTCTTTGGCTCGTTCAATGCACTCGCTTCATCGACGCACAGGCACGCGCTTCGTGCCACGCGAGGCGCGGCACGAAGCGCGCGCCGTGGACGCTGCCCTGCGCCGCGCCGTGACGTACCGGCATCCGGCGGGACGCATCCGGCGCGTCGAAACGCACATCTCCGTGATCTACCTGGCCGGCCGTTTCGCCTACAAACGGATGAAACCCGTCAACTTCGGCTTCGTGGATTTCGGCTCGCTTGCCGACCGGCTGCGTTGCTGCGAGGCCGAGTTGAAGCTGAACCGGCCGCTCGCGGGGCCGCTCTATCGCGCGGTGGTGCCGGTGGTCCGCACGGGGCGTCGGTGTGCGTTGCCTGCTGCCGGCCACGACCGCGGCCGCACGGTCGACTACCTGGTGCAGATGCGCCGCTTCGACGAGTCGCAGCTGTTTTCGAAGCTCGTCGCACGAAACGCGCTGGCTGCCGTGGATATCGACCGCGCCGTGGACCGGCTCGCCGCCTGGCATCTGCGTGCGCCGCGCCACTCGCCGCATCCCGGCTACGGCGGTGCTGAGCGGCTTCGCGCGCAGGTGCAAGCGGTGCTCCCGCCAAGTACCGACGAGCCGGGCGGCGCGGCGCTGCACGCGTGGATCGAGCGCCAGTTCGCGCGCCTTGCGCCGCTGCTGGAAGCGCGCCGCGCCGCGGGCTTCGTGCGCGCCTGTCACGGCGATCTGCACCTCGACAACGTCGTGCGCCGTGGGCACGACGCGCTGATGTTCGACTGCATCGAATTCAACGACGCCCTGCGCTGGAACGATGTCGCGAACGACCTCGCCTTCTTCCTGATGGACCTCGAAGCGCATGGCCGCGCCGATCTCGCACGGCGGGCGCTGGACCGTTGGCTTCAGGCCACGGGCGACTTCGCGGCGCTGGCCCCGATGCCGCTCTACCTCGCTTACCGGGCGCTCGTGCGAGCCATGGTGGCGAGGCTGAAAGCGCAGACCGTGCGCGCGGCGCGCGGCGTACGGGGACAATCGCCGGGCGCGTCGGCCCCACCCGACTACGCGCAGGTGGCCATGCGCATGACGGCCCCGCGCCGGCCCTTTCTGCTGCTCTGCCACGGCTATTCGGGCTCGGGCAAGTCGGTGGCAAGCCGCGCGCTCGCACGGCTGAGCGGCGCGATCCGCGTGGCGAGCGACACGGAGCGCAAGCGCGCGCGCCCGCTCTCGCCGGTAGTCGAACGGACGTTGCCGGCCGGCGCCTACACGCCCGCGGCCATCGACGCCGAATACGCGCATCTGCTCGACATCGCCGAACAGATTCTCGTGGCCGGCTACCCCGCGCTCGTGGATGCCACGTTCCTCAAGCAGGCGCACCGCGCACGCTTCGTCGCGCTGGCGCGCAAGCTCGGCGTGCCGGTGGTTCTGCTCGATTTCGACGCGAGCCGCGCGTGTCTGGAAGCGCGCGTGACGACGCGCTCGGCAACGGGACGCGACGCATCCGATGCGGGTCTCGCCGTCCTCGCGGCCCAGCTTGCGCAGGCGGAGCCGTTCACGGCGGACGAGGCAGCGCTCGTGGTGCGTTTCAACACGGAAGTAGCGCCGGCGCGCTTCGAGACGGCCGAATGGTGGGCGCCGCTCTTTGCGCGCCTGCGGGCGGTTGCGGGGGTGGCGCCACGTGCCGTTGGCGCGGGCGGTGTGCCGTCAGACTCGTCAATGCTGGACGGGGTCTGCGAATGACGGTCGTGCGCTGAGGTGCGCTCGCTTATCACCCGAGGCGGCCGAGGTCGGGCGCTTTAGCTGGACGCTTCAACCCTGCGATTCGTAGAAGCGGAAATAGCCGCTATGCAGCAGCACGGGCTTCGCGCCTAGTTCGCCGAGCAGCGTCCTTGCTGCGCGTTCGATTGCGGGCCGGTTCGCGTTGAACGCCTGGATCAGGTCTTCCTCGCGCGGGGACGCGGCACCGAAGTGGTCTTCGAGCGCCTCGGCCGTGATCGTGCACTGCACGTAGGTGTCGTCCACGATGGCGGGGAACGTGAGAACGAGATCCCGGCCGGCGTACTCGGGGGGCTCGGGAGGAAAGGAAATCTGCATGATCGCGGCCTGTGGGTAGCGGGCTGTTCAGACGGAGGTGCCGGGATGGCGGGTCGTTCCGGCGAGGGTTCGTCGCATGCCGCGGCGCGCCTCGCACGCCGTGGCTCTGAAACCAGCATAGGGGGCGTGTGCGGCACGCGCTTGACCTGAGTCAAGCGCGGCGGAGTCGGTCGCGGCCCTTGCGGCTGCGAGCGAAGGCAGGCTCCGTGTGCGCGACGGCATCGCCTTTGGTGCCACCTTTCGTGCCACCTCTCGCATCGTCACGCGTGGGCGCCATCGCTTCCCTCCCCCGTCCTATCGCGCCTCGTTCCATCCGCCGCCCAGCGCCGCATAGAGCGCCACGGTGTCCTGAAGCCGCTGCGCGTTCGCCTGGAGCCAGGCAATGCGCGCCTGGTGGTACTGGCCGTCCGCGATGAGTATTTGCAGGTAATCGACGGTGCCCACCTCGTAACTCACCTTCAGGAGCCGCAGCGCCTCCGACGACGACTCCACCGCCCGCGTCTGCGCCGCGAGCGCCTCGGCGTCGTGCTGGAGCGCGCGCAGCGTGTCGGCCACCTGCTGGAACGCCGCCAGCACCACCTGCTGATACGCGGCGCGCGAAGCGTCGTAGGCGTCTTTCGCGGCTTCGCGCTGAAACCAGAGCGAGCCGCCGTGAAAAAGCGGCGTGGTGGCGTCGGCGCCTACCGTCCAGGCCTTGCCCGCGCTGCCGAAGAGCGTTGGCACGGTCGTGCCGTTGAAGCTGCCCGACGCCGATAGCGTGACCGAAGGCAACAGCGCCGCCGTCGCCACGCCGATGTTCGCGCTCGCCACATGGAGCGCCGCTTCGGCCTGAAGAATGTCGGGCCGGCGCGCGACAAGCGCGGACGGCACGGTCTCGGGCAGCGTGGCGGGCAGCGCGATGTCGCTGAGCGACACCGGCGGTGCCTGCCAGTCCGCGGGCAGCCTGCCGGCGAGCGTGGCGAGCAGGTGTTCGGTCTGCGCGCGCTTTTGCGCGAGCGCGGGCAGCGAGGCCTGCAGCGTCGCGCGCTCGTTTTCGAGCGTGAGCACCGCCGTCCACGCCGCCGTGCCGGCCTCGTACTGCGCCTGAGTGAGCGCGATCTGTTCGTCCACGAGGCCGATCATTTCCTGGGTGGCCGTGATCTCGTCGCTGTAGGCCGCGCGCGCGATCATCGCGTTGACCACGTTCGAAGTGAGGGTGAGCCACGTGGCGACGAGGGCGTAGCGGTCGGCATCGACCTGCGCCGCGAGCCCTTCCACGGCGCGCCGCTCGCCGCCCCAGATGTCGAGCGCGTAGCTGATGCTCGCCGACAGCGTGAAGAGATTGAAGATCGTGGGCGCGGCGCCGCTGCCCAGACGCGCGCCGACGTAGCGCTCGCGCAGGGCGCTGGCGCCGGCATCCACCTGCGGGAAGAACACGCCTGCACCGGCGCGCAGTTCGTGCTCGCTGCGCCGCAGCGACGCCTGAGCGCCCGCGAGCGTCGCGTTGCCGGTGAGCGTCTCGTCGACGGCGGCGTCGATGGCCTTCGACTGGAACAGCGTCCACCAGTCGTCGCGCAGCGGCGCGCCGGGCGAAAACGTCTGCGCGGCGCCGGCCGCGGTGAGCGTGGCGGGCAGCGGTTCGCCGGGCAGATAGCGGTCCACGTGCGGCGTGCCGGGCTTCGAGAAATTCGGGCCCACCATGCAGCCCTGAAGCGCAAGCGCACTGAGACAGGCGGCGAGCGCAAAGCGCGCGCGCCTACTGGGCAGCAATGTACACATCGACGAGTTGTCCCGGATAAAGCCGCACGGCGTTCTGCGGCGCAACGCGGAAAATGACCGGCAGCACGCGCACGTCCACGCGTTCGGTGCGCTGGTCCGAAAGCTGGATCTTCGGCGTGACGTAAGGCTGGATGCGTACGAACTCGAGCGGCACGTCCACCTGGGTGCCGCGCACGAACATGCGCGCCTTCAGCTTGTGGGCCGCCGTGTTCGCATCCGGCAACCGGTTGATGAGAATCTCGTCCACGTAGCAGCGCACGTTGAGCCGGTTCGACGGCGTGCCGAGCACCACGACGGGCGCGTAGCCCTGCGAATAGGTCTCGTAGACGCCCTGCGACGAGACGTAACCGCCCGTCGCGGCATTGACGGCGAGCGCCACGCCGTCTGCCGGCGCACGCAGCGTGTAGCGGTCGAGCAGCGCGCCGGCCGCCGCCGCGGCCTTGCGCAGCGCCACGACCTGGCGCTCCTGGTTGCGCACGTCGAACGTCCAGGCGCCCGCACGCGTGAGCTGGTATTGCCTCGTCACTACGTCCAGATTCGCGCGCGCCACTTTCACGCCGTTCGCGGCGTTGTCGAGCGCGTCGCGGCTGATGGCCTTCGGGTCGATGTCATGTGCGCGCTGCTGTTTCGCGTACTGGTCTTCGGCCGTCTTGAGCGTGGCGGCAGCGGCCGTGACCTGCGCGCTTGCCACATTGAGCGTTTCGGGACGCGGCTGCGCGTGCAGTTCGTCGAGCATGGCCTGGGCCGCGTCCGCCTGCGCCGCCAGTTGCTCGGCCGTGGCGCGCTGCACGGTGTCGTCGATGGTGAGCAGCACGTCGCCGGCTTTTACGGCGGCGCCGTCGCGCACGAGAATGCGCGTCACGCGCCCCGAGACGTCCGGATACACGTTGACGTTCGCGCCTGCAGGCTGATCGCTTTCCACGATGCCTTCGGCGTACACGCCCTGCGCGTAGGGATTCGACGCCGGTTTGAAGACGGGCGGCTGCGGCTGCTGCTGGATGCCGTACACCCACGCCGCGATCATGGCGGCCACGAAGCCCACGAAAGCCGCCGCGAACAAGAGCTTCTGCCTCACTCCCCGCCTCCCATTTCAATGCCCTTGAGCTGGCCGTCCTCCATGCGCAGGATGCGGTCCGCGTAATCGAAGATGCGGCTGTCGTGCGTGACGATGACAATGCAGCGCGTGTCGCTCAGCACCTGGTGCTTCACGAAGTCGATGATCGAGCGGCCCGTGTCGCCGTCGAGCGACGCCGTGGGCTCGTCGAAGATCAGGATGTCGGGCTGGCTCACCACGGCGCGCGCAATCGCCACGCGCTGCTGCTCGCCGCCCGACAGCTTCACGGGTGCAATGCCCGCGCGGTTGCCAAGGCCGACGATGTCGAGATACTTGCGCGCCTCGGTCATGGCTTCGTCCCAGGGGCGCCGCTTGAGGATCAGGGGAATCGCCACGTTTTCCGCGGTGGTGAGACGCGGGAACAGGTGGTAGTCCTGAAACACGAAGCCGATGCGGTTCAGGCGAAAGTCAGCGATTGCGTCGTTGGGCTGCTTCCAGAGGTCCACGCCGTCCACCACCACGTCGCCGCCATCGGGCCGCAGGATGCCGGAGATCACGCTCAGGAGCGTGGTCTTGCCGCTGCCCGACGGTCCCACGATCAGCAGCATCTCGCCGTAGCGCGCCTGCATGCTGACGTTCGCGAGCGCGCGCGTGCGCGCCTCGCCTTCGCCGAACCATTTGTCCACGCCGTGCGCGTCGATTGCGAGTTTCGTCATCGCCCGTACCTAGCCGCGGAAGATGTCGAACGGCTCGATGCGCAGCACGCGGCGCACGCCGAGGTAGCTCGACAGCGCGGCGATCACCACGACCATGCCGAACGCGAGCAACAGGTTGAAGTACGTGATGAGCGCCGCGTAGTCGGGAATGCGCAGCCGCACAAGGCTGATGAGCCCCACGCAGATCCCGACGCCAAGGCCGTAGCCCGTCAGCGCCGTGAAGGTGGCCTGAAACAGGATCATGCCCACCAGTTCGTGGCTCTTCGCGCCGATGGCCTTGAGCGCGCCGAATTTCTCGAGGTTTTCGAGAATGAACGTGTAGAACGTCTGCCCCGAAATGGAGAGGCCCACGATGAAGCTGATCACCGTCATCAGCAGGATGTTGGTGCCGAGCCCCGTCTCGTACTTGTAGAAGCGCGAGATGCGCTGCATGAACTCTTCCTTGGTGTAGGCCACGTAACCGAGCGACTTCACCACGGCCTGAATGTGGGCAATGTCCGCATCGGACTTCGGCTCCACCAGCACATACGACGTCGTGTAGCGCGCGGACGGAATGTATTCGACGGCGCGCGTGTACGTGGTGTAGAGCGTGGGCGTGCCGAAGAGGCCGCTGCTCGCCACCGTGGCGATGCCCACGATCTTGCCGCGGTGGTCGTTCAGTTCGAAGTCGGTGCCGAGCGTGGGGTTGTTGAGCTTGACGAACTCGGCGTCGTCGATGGCGATGAAGCCGTTTTCCGCGTAGATGTCTTCGATGTGGCCCGTCTTCATGCGCGGCCAGCCGTAGAGGCTCGCGTCGTCGAGGCCGATCACCGTCACCGCCTGGTAGGTGCCGTCGCGCAGCTTGACGAGCGCGCCGCCCGAGTAAAGCGGCACGGCGTACTTCACGCCGTCTATGCTGCGCACCGCGTCCAGCACGTAGTCGGGCATGCCGATGCTGTTGGCGATGGTCTTCACCGCCGGGTCCATCACCCAGACCTTCGCGCCCACGTTAATGACCGTGGCCGACGAGCGGTTCAGCACGCCCGAGAACAGCGAGGTCATCTGCACCATCAGGAACACGGCGAACGTGATGCCGACGATCAGCGCGGTGAACTTCGCGCTGTCGTTCACGAGCAGCTTGAACGCCAGCCGCAAGATTCCCTTCATGTCGTGGTGCTCCTGCGGCTTCGTTTCATCGCGTATGGCGTGTCAGGCGTCGTCCTTCGGCGTGGGGTTGAGCAGCATGACGAACCCCGCGATCCCCACCACGACGGCCGCCATGCCGTAGCGGAACGACGCGCCGGCCTCGAACAGCAGCCCATGAATGACGAAGCCGAGGCCGGCCAACGCTGTGAACACGGCAATCGCCGCGAGAACGATCCGATACTCCTTGCGCACCATGGCTGGCTCCCCGTGCTTCGCGCCGTCTTTGGGTCCGTTGAATAGCCGCTGGGCCTTACCGATGTAGCTCATGACTTCGCCGCCGCCTTTTCCACGTCGTCGCTGCGCACGAGCAGCACCGGGCAGGTCGAGAAGCGCAGGAACCGTTCGGCCACGCTGCCCAGCACCACGCGCCGCACGCCGCGCCGGCCGTGCGTGCCCATCACCACGAGTTCGGCGCCGTAACGCTGGGCGCAGCGCTGCAGGCAGGCCGCCACGTCGTCGCCGGCGCTTTCGGTTTCCACGAGTTCGGTGTCGCCCGCAAGGCCTGCGGCGGCTACCGCCTTGCCGGCGGCTTCGAGCGCTTCGGTGCCGTCGCGGCGAAACGCGTCGAGCAGCGCGACCGGGTCGTAGTAACCCGCGTAAGTGAAGAGCGCGGACTTGTCCACCACGTAGACGCAATGCACGCTGCCCTTGCCGAGCGACGCCATGCGGACCGCCTCGTTCAACGCGCGTTTGGACGATTCGCTACCGTCAACCGCCACCAGAATCTTTTGATACATGACTCACCTCTGTCTCTTTGTTGATGTGTGCGCCCGGCGCGCAGGACTGCTGGCACTACAGGAAAACGGTGGGCTGGACGGCCCTCGGTGCTTCACCCGGTATTTCAGCGGGCGACTCCGCTTCGGGTGCGCTGGCGGTGCTCGCACGCGCTTCGACTGCATGCGCCTGCGCCACGCTCGTCGGCGGACACACCAGCACCGCGCAGGGCGTGTCGCGCAACGCGCGCGCGGCCACGTTGCCCGCCATCCAGTGGCCGGGACCGCGCCCGCCATGCGAGCCGATCACGACGAGGTCGGCGTGCCACTGCTTCGCCTCGCGCGTGATCGCGCTGGGCACGTCGTCGTCGGTCTCGCCGGTTTCGATGCTGCCGACCGGCGCCATGCGCCCGCAGCCTTCGATCAGCGCCGCAGCCGCCTTCAACGCGCGGCGCCCCTCTTCATCCACGATGGCCTCGCGCCAGCGCCTCGGCACGCCGAGGGCGCGGTCGGCCACATGGATGGCGCGCAGTTCGGCTTGCGGCGGCGTCACCGCCAGGGCGATGCGCAGGGCGAGCAGCGACGTTTCACTGCCGTCCACAGCCACGAGCACGCGCTCGAGCTTCAGGTCGTCGCCGGCCAGCCGTTGTGCGGGCACGTAAAGCACCGGGCAATGCGTGCCTGCGGCCACTTCTTCGGGGTCGAGCCGGCACGCCCAGCGGTGCCCGTGCGGATGCGCCGAGACGGCGACGAGGTCCGCGCCCCACGCCGCCGCGGCGTGACGCAACGCGTCGGGTGCATTCGTGCGGCCGGCCGACAGGTCGATCAGATCGGCCTCGGGCACGACACCTCCGTGCGTGAACTCGCGGGCCGCATCGCAAAGCGCCGCGTGCGCCCCGTACACCATGGTCCGGTGCGCGTCGTCCCAGTCGGGATAACTGAGCATCAGCGTCGGGAAAAGCGTGACGGGATTGCAGACCACGTCCGTGAGCCGCACGCGTGCATCCGCGGCGGCGAGCCGCAGCGCGAACCGCGTGAGCGGCCGCAGTCCGCTGCCGCCTTCTGTTGCGACCAGAAGCCGCCTGAAGGCGAACGGTGTTCCCCCATCGTGTGCTGAATCGTCCATGACTGACCTCGTGCCGTGAAGCTCGCTGCGCCTGGGCGCGTTCGATCTTTCGATGCAGGACACGCGCAGGCACACCACTCATGCGTTCATGATCGGTGCTGGCGGCCGGCGGGGGTTGACGTGGGTCAAGTTACCTTTTGGCGCGTGGCCGACGAGGACGGTGGGGTCGCGATACGTGGGTCGTCGATGGGTAGCCGAAGGGCCGAAGAGCCGAAGGGCCGAAGGCGAGCCACGCCCTGGCTCGGCTACACTGCTCCACTCCTACAGCACGGCCGCAGCGCCACCGTTGCGCGGCACATTCCACCCATGAAAAACACGCCTCAATCGCGTATCCGCATCGGTATCGGCGGCTGGAATTACGAGCCGTGGCGCGGCGCCTTCTACCCCGAAGGACTCACCCAGAAGCGCGAACTCGAATATGCGAGCCGCGTGCTCACGTCCATCGAGATCAACAGCACCTACTACGGCTCGCAGCGCCCCGAGAGCTTCATGAAGTGGCACGACGAAACGCCGGACAACTTCGTGTTCGCCGTGAAGGCGCCGCGCTTCGCGACGAACCGGCGCGCGCTCGCCGAAGCGGGCGCGTCCATCGAGAAATTCTTCGCGAGCGGCGTGATGAACCTGAAGGCGAAACTGGGCCCCGTGAACTGGCAGTTCGCGCCCACCAAGGCCTTCGACCCCGACGACTTCGCGGCCTTCCTGGCGCTGCTGCCTGCAAGCGTGGAGGGCCAGCCGGTGCGCCATGCGCTGGAGGTGCGCCACGAGAGCTTCCGCTCGCCGGCGTTCATCGCGCTCGCGCGCGAGCACGGCGCGGCGGTGGTGATTGCAGGGGATTCGGACTATCCGCAGATCGCGGATCTGAGCGCGCCGTTCGTCTACGCCCGCATCATGGGCACCGCCGAAGGCGAGCCGGAAGGCTACACGGACAAGGCACTCGACCGCTGGGCCGAACGCGCCCGCACGTGGGCTGCGGGCGGCATGCCGGACGATCTCGCAACGGCGGGTGCGAAACCGCTGCCGGCGAAGCACCGCGACGTATATCTCTACGTGATCAGCGGACACAAGGTCCGTAATCCCGCTGCCGCCGCGGCGTTGATCAGGCGGCTGGCGTAGGCGCGCCGGGGGCGGGCGTCTTCTGCCCGCCCGAAGGCGCAGGCCACCGGCCGTCCTGCCGGAACAGGTAGCCCACCACGGCGCGCATCACGCGCTGCTCCAGCGCGGCGGCGGCGCTGTCTTCCTGGATGTCGTCCTGTTCGCCGGCGGCGTCGATCATGCCGCGCGTCATCGCGAGCACGTCGGCTGCGGCGGTAGCGGGGTCGGCCAATGGAGGCGCATCGGCGCGCGTGAACGCCTCCCGAAGAATCGCGACGATCGTGTCCGCCACGTGCTGTTCGCGCTCGCCGAGCGGCAGACGGCGTTCCTCGAAGTCGATCAGGCGAGCCAGCACGGGCCGCCGCGTCTGGTGCCGCACCGCACCGCGAATCAACAGGCGCAGCGTGCCTTCGCAGCTTGGCGCCTTGCCCGCTTCTTCCACATCCGCCACGAGCGTGGCGGTTTCGCGATCGATCAGCGCGGCCGTGAGCGCGTCGCGATTCGGAAAGTACTGATACAGCGAACCGATGCTGACACCCGCGCGCTCGGCCACGGCATTGGTCGTATAGCCTTCGAAGCCCGCCGTTTCCAGGATGCGCGCCGCCGCTTCCAGAATCGCCTCGACGGTCGCGGCCGAACGGCGCTGCGCGGGCCGCTTGCGCGGGGCCAGCGAATCGGCTCGACGGGACGCGGCAGCGGACGAAGAACGGTTCATGGCAAGGGGTGGCGAAGGGAGCGAACGGAAGACGCGAAGCCGCAAGCGGGTGGGTCTGAATACGAGCGAACGCTCGGATTTTATTCGGTTTCACGGCCAAAGCAGGCATCCGGCATGCGCGCCCACGCCTACGCGGACGCTTCTTTATTACCGCAAGGCATATTAATCAGGTACCAAATGCTTTGTGGAAATAACCGGTTTTTGCTACAGTCCGCTCCACCAGCGCGACCGCTGACATTGCAGAGGCCGGGCGCGCGGGACATTACTCATCACGGAGCCACGCAAACATGAAAATCATCCGCTCTCTTCTGTTGATCGGCCTCCTGCAGGCAGCCGCGGTCACCGCCGCGTTCGCCGCCGACGACCTCGCCCAGATCAAGTCGGCCGGCGCCATCAAGATCGGCACGGAAGGCACCTACGCGCCGTTCACGTTTCACGATGCTTCGGGCCAGTTGACCGGCTTCGACGTGGAGATCGGACGCGCCGTGGCCCAGAAGCTCGGCGTCAAGGCCGACTTCGTGGAAGGCAAGTGGGACGGCCTCATCGCGGGCCTCGATGCAAAGCGCTACGACGCCGTGATCAACGAAGTGTCCGTCACGCCGGCGCGCAAGGAGAAATACGACTTCTCCGACCCGTACATCGCCTCGCACGCGGCCCTCATCGTGCGTGCCGACAACACCACGATCAAGAGCTTCAAGGACCTGAAGGGCAAGAAGTCGGCCAACACGCTCACCAGCAACTTCGGCAAGATCGCCAAGGACAACGGCGCCGAAGTGGTGCCGGTGCAGGGCTTCAACGAATCGATCGACCTGCTCACCTCGGGCCGCGTGGACGCCACGGTGAACGACAGCCTCTCGTTCCTCGACTTCAAGAAGCATCGCCCGGATGCGAAGGTGAAGATCGTCGCCATCGACGATTCGCCTGACAGCGACAAGTCCGCCATCCTGATCCGCAAGGGCAACCCCGAACTGCAGGCCGCGCTGAACAAGGCGCTCGCCGAGCTCAAGGCCGACGGCACCTACCAGAAGATTGCCGACAAGTACTTCGGCAAGGACGTTTCGAAGTAAGCTCCCGACACTGAGCGCATGACGGGCCGTGCCGCCAACGCACGGCCCGTCTGCATTGGAGCAACGAACAAGAGAGGAGCGAATCCGCACCATGCCCGCCACGCTGCACCTGATGGCAGACTCCCTGTGGCCCCTGCTCTACGCGGGGCTCGTCTTCACCGTTCCCCTCACGCTGATCTCGTTCGCACTGGGGCTCGCGCTTGCCTTCGTGGCGGCGCTCGTCCGGCTGTTCGGCCCGAAGTGGGCCGTGGCCGTGGTGCGCTTCTACGTGTGGCTCGTCCGCGGCTCGCCGCTGCTCGTGCAGCTCTTCGTGATCTTCTACGGCCTGCCCAACGTGGGCATCGTGTTCGACCCGCTCACGGCGGCCATCATCGGTTTCACGCTCAACGTGGGCGCGTACAACTCCGAAGTGATTCGCGGCGTGATCGAGTCCATTCCGAAGGGCCAGTGGGAAGCCGCCTACTCCATGGGCATGACGCGCAGCCAGGCGCTGCGCCGCGTGATCCTGCCGCAGGCCACGCGTGTGGCGCTGCCGCCGCTGTCGAACTCGTTCATCTCGCTCGTGAAGGACACGTCGCTGGCCGCCGTGCTCACGGTGCCGGAGATTTTCCAGGCCGCGCAGCGCATTGCCTCCGTCACGTACGAGCCGCTCGTGCTCTACACCGAGGCCGCGCTCATCTATCTCGTGTTCAGCTCCGTGCTTTCGTCGGCGCAGGTGCGCCTTGAACGGCGCTTCGGTCAACATGCAGTGTTTCAGGGTCAGTGATGATCAGGCTCGAGAAAATCGAAAAGTATTTCGGCGACCACCAGGTGTTGAAGCCCGTGGACCTCGCGCTCGAACAGGGCACGGTGACGGCACTGATCGGACCGTCCGGCAGCGGCAAGAGCACGCTGCTGCGCTGCGTGAACCTGCTCGAAATTCCGGACGCGGGCACGCTCGAAGCCGGCGACGAACGCATCACCTTCACGCGCGGCGGCAAGCCCGCGCGTGAAGCCGTGCTGCGCGTGCGCCGGCGCACCGGCATGGTGTTCCAGAACTTCCAGCTGTTCCCGCATCTGCGCGTGATCGAGAACGTGATGGAAGGCCTTATCACCGTGCAGAAATGGGACCGCGAGCGCGCGCGACAACGCGCGCTGGACCTGCTCGCGAAGGTCGGGATCGATCACAAGGCGGATGCCTGGCCCATGACGCTCTCGGGCGGGCAGCAACAGCGCGTGGCGATTGCGCGGGCACTGGCGCCCTCGCCCGACGTGCTGCTCTGCGACGAGCCCACGTCGGCGCTCGACCCGGGCCTCGCGGCTGAAGTGGTGGACGTGCTGCGGCAACTCGCGCGCGAAGGCATGACCATGCTGATCGCAACGCACGACCTGCGGCTTGCGGCATCGATCGCGCGCAGCGTGGTGTTCCTGCAAGGCGGCGTGGTGGTGGAAGCGGGCGCCGCGCGCGACGTCTTCACGCGGCCGCGCGAGGCCGAGACGGCACGTTTCGTCTCGACGCTCACGCAGGGGTTGCCGGAGGAATGGGCGGACTGAGGGCGGATAGAGCGGACCGGGGGCCGACTGAGGGCCAACTGAGGACCGACTGAGGGCCAACCGAAGCCCCTCTGCCAGCGGCGAAGAGTGGAGCCCGGCCGCAAGCAACCGCGCAAGCGGCCCTCGTGGGCTCCGCAGACGCCAGGCGCGCCGGCCTCTTGCCCGATAACGCGTTTGCGCAACGCAACGCGCCGCGCCTCTAACTCTCCACGTTCCGCCTACAGATTGCGCCGCAAATCCGCCGGCGGCACCTTCATCTGCCGGCGGTACTTGGTGACGGTACGCCGCGCCACCATCACGCCCTGATCGGCCAGCATCTTCGCGAGTGCCACATCCGACAGCGGCTCGCGCGCGTTTTCCGCCTCGATCATTTCCTTGAGCAGTGCCCGCACGGCGGCCGCCGAACACCGGCCGCCGCTTTCCGTTTCGAGTTCGCGCGGGAAGAAGTGCTTGAACTCGAAGATGCCGCGCGGCGTGGCCATGTACTTGTTGCCCGTAGCGCGCGAAATGGTGGATTCGTGCAGACCCAGTTCCTCGGCGATGTCGCGCAGCACGAGCGGCTTGAGCGCGATTTCGCCGTACTGGAAGAACGCGCGCTGGTGCTGCACGATGCACTCGCCCACGCGCAGGATGGTTTCGAAACGCTTCTGCGCGTTGCGGATCAGCCAGCGCGCTTCCTGCAACTGCTGCGCGAGCGGCGAATGGCTCGACCCGGCCGACTGCGCGAACAACTCCGCATAGAGCCGATGGATGCGCGCACGCGGCAGCACCGCGGGGTTGATCGTCACGACCCACTTGTTGCGCACGGGGCGCACGATCACGTCGGGCACCACGTAGCTGTCTTCGGCGCGGCCGTAGTGATTGCCGGGCTTGGGGTCGAGCTTGCGCACGAGTGCACAGGCCACGCGCAGCGCGTCGGCATCGCAGCCCAGCTGCTTTTGCAGTTCCGCCTGTTCGCGACGTGCGAGCCGTTCGAGATGGTGAGCCGCGATCTCGCGTGCGATGTCGCGGCCCGGCGTCGCGGCCGGCATGGCATCGAGCTGCAGCGTGAGGCATTCGGAGAGCGAGCGCGCGCCGATGCCCGGCCGGTCGAGCGACTGCACGAGCCGCAATGCGATCACGAGTTCGGTTTCGGTGAGCGGCGGCGCGAAGTCCGCCACCGCGGCGAGTTCGTCCAGGTCCTGGCGTAGATAGCCATCGTCGTCGAGGGCTTCGATGATGATGCGGGCCGCTTCGCGGTCGCGCGGACCCAGCGGATAGAGACGCAGTGCCTCGTGCAACTGCTCGCGCAGTGTGGGCTGCATGCGAACCCAGTCCGCGGGATCGGAGCCCTGGCCGTCGTCGTCCTGATTGCTGCGGCGCAGGCCCATGCGCTCGGGCGCGTCGGCCATATAGCCGCCGGCCGGTTCGTCCTGCAGGGTGCGCTCGGCGCCCGACTCTTCGGCTACGCCCGGCATGTCAGTGGAAGCCGGCAGCTCGGCGGGCGCCGCGAGCCCGTCCTCGCGGGCGGGGGGCGGCGTGTCGCCGTCTTCGCCTGGCGCGGGCGTGTATTCGAGAAACGGATTGGTGTCGAGCGCGTTGCGCAGCTCCTGCTGGAACTCGAGCGACGACAGCTGCAACAGCCGTACGGATTGCTGCAGCCGGGGCGTGAGGGCGAGGTGTTGTCTTGTACGTAGCTCAATTGAAGGCGGCATGGCAGTCCTGAGTGAGTCATATCGATGACAGGCCTCTTTAAAGCAACTGCTATACCAGTGCAGGCAATGCGTTGTTCCGTAAAGCGTTGGCGCGCGCGCGACGGCTGCTAACGTGTGTGCGGCATCGCGCTTTTTACAAACGTCTGGCAAGAAGCGTGCGCCGGCGTGCGGGACGCCGCATCGCGCAGCGCGCCATGGGCGGAAAACGCCAAAGGCACGGGCCGCGCGGCGTTGCGCCGGTAAGGCTTGCTGCGGGCGCATGACATGCCGCGGCGCGGCACGCGGCTTGCGGTAAAGGTGACTGCCAGTTCAGCACTCCGGGAGGAACGCACAATGAAAATCTCTCCAATGATTCAGTCCGTCAGCGTGATCGCCTGTACCGCCTGCGCCCTCTTCGCGCTCAATGTGAGCGCACAGGAAAGCTCGGCACCGCCCGCCGGGTCCGAAACGATGGGTCAGCGGCTCGACGACGCCACCATCACGACGAAAGTGAAGGCCAGCCTGCTCAGCAAGAACGTGAAGTCTTCGCACATCCACGTGAAGACGCGCAACGGCGTGGTGTGGCTCACAGGCAGCGTGCCTACCTCGGGCGACCGGACAGCTGCGTCCGAAGTCACACAGGGACTCTCGGGGGTGAAGGTGGTGAAGAACGAACTGAAGGTGTCGGCGTCGGATTGATGACGGACGGCGGCACGGGTCGTGGGCTCGATGCCGCTACGTTGCTATGCCGCTACCGCCGCCATGCCGATGTCGCCGACACGTCGCCGACACGCCGCTGCCGCCGATACGCGAAGCTCCACGCGCCAGGTTCCGTGCGGCGAACAGCAGGCTGCCGGTTCGGCTCCGCTAGCTTGACGCCTCATCGCGCAGCGCCCGGATGCGCTCGTGCGTGCGTATCAACACGTCGTAGTGACGCTTGACGACGGGTCGCACGTCGTCGGGCAGGTCGGCCGCGAGCGCGGCCTCGTAACGCTCTTTCGCGACGTCCTCGGCTTTCTCGCATTCGACGAGGATGCCGCGGTCCGTGCGCCCCCGAATGGAAAGCCGCACATCGACCCAGCCGCGATGCAACGTGCCGACGAGCGACCCGCCCGTGCCCGGCTTGCCGCCCATGCCCTGAATGGCGTCCTGGAGTTCGCGCGCGCCGCGTGCGCAGAGGTCGGCGCGGTCGAGAAACAGGGCCTTGAGTTCGGCGCTCTGCGCGTCTTCGGCGGCCTTGCGAAAACCGCGGTCGCCGTCTTTCGACGTTTCGACGAGATCGTTGAGCACTGCCATGACGTCAGCCATGTGAACGCCTCCTTGCGAGAATGGGCAACGCGCGCCGCCCTTCTCCGATCACCCCGAACGCGCCGGCATCGGCGCACGTGGAGCACGCCCGGCGTCCGGCTTTGAATGCGCTTTGAACCGGCTTTGAATCTGCTTTGGCCCTGCCTCAAACGCGCGAGTCTTGCGCCGTCTGCATGGTTTGCGGCGCGTGCGTGGGGTCGAAATCGACCCAGCGGCGCTGCTGCCAGCGGCCGTTTGCACGTTCGATCTCTTCGGCGCCGCCTTCGCGCAAGAGGCGCGCAGCCTCCTGCTGGTTCTCCGCGGTGACGTGCACGGCGAGCAGCACGCCGGAAGGATGCGAGCCGCCGTGCACGGTCTCGCGTCGTTTGCCGCCGCCGCTCGTGTGCGACATCGCCCCCGCAAGCGAGCCGACATAAGCGCCCACGCCCGCGGCGGCGATCCAGATGATCACGGGCGCAGCGAACAGGCTGAAAATGGCTACGCCCACCGCAGCCCCGATCACGGACCCGATGACGACGCCCTTGCCCGCGCCCTTCGAGCTTTGCGCGGCCTGCGGGTCGGCGTACTCGTCGCCGCCCACGGGAAAGCGCGCGTGCTGCCCGCCCGGGTTCACGTAAAAGAGCGACACGTCTTCTTCGATGAAGCCGTGGTCAAAAAGCCGCTGGGCGGCAGCCTCGGCGGCGGGAAAGGTGGTGAAACGGCCGGCGACGATCAGTGACATGGCGTCCCCCTTTGCGCTTTAACCTGCATTGAGCCTGCATCCGGGCCCGCATTCGAGCGGGCATCGCAGTCCGCATCGTGAATCGCATGCAGAGACTTACAGCATATGCAATGCCCGGCCGCGCCCCACCCCGTTGTTACCCGCACCGCTAGCACGCACTCAGTTCCGGTCGATGCGAAAGAGCCCGCTGTGCAGTGCAGCGCCCCCGCCGCCGGTCTGTTCGAGCGCGTCACAGCAGACGCGATGAATCGATTCGCGGCCGCGCTGGAACGCGCCCACCAGCTCGGCTTCCAGCACGGAGCGCGCGCCGAAATGGTCTTCGAGCGCCTCGGCCGTTACCGAGCAGACCACCGGCTCGCCGTCCACTTCGGCCACGAACCGCAGCGCCAGGGCGGAACCGTCGAAGACCGGTGCTTCATCGGGAAAACGGATGTTCATCTCGGGCATCTCCGCACGAAGGGGCCGGGTCGGGAATGCACCCGGCGAATGCGCTCATTGAAGACTCACGCTGAAGACTCACGCGCGCTGATGCTGCTGCGAGAGCCGGGCGATCAGCGCCTTGTTGAACGCAGGCAGGTCGTCGGGCTTGCGGCTCGTGATGAAGTTGCCGTCTTCCACGACTTCCTTGTCCACCCACGTGGCGCCCGCGTTGCGGATGTCGTCCTGCAGCGAAGGCCAGCTCGTCATGGTGTGGCCCTTCACGATGCCGGCCGACACGGGCAGCCATCCGCCGTGGCAGATCACGGCGACGGGCTTCTTCGCGGCGTCCACGGCTTTCACGAAGGCCTGCGCCTGCGGTATCAGCCGGATCGCATCGCCATTCACCACGCCGCCGGGCAGCACCACGGCGTCGTACTCGTCGGGCTTCGCATTGTCGAAGGTCTTGTCGACGGCGACGCTATCGCCCTTGTCGACGTGCTTGAACCCCTGGATCTTGCCGGCCTTCGCGGAGATCACGTGCACCGTTGCGCCAGCGCCTGCCAGCGCGCGCTGCGGCTCGACCAGTTCTGCCTGCTCGAAACCGTCCATGGCCAGCACGGCCACCTTGCAACCTTGAAGTGTGTCGGACATCAGTCGAACTCCTCAAAGAGTGGGAATACAGAGAGAAGCAGCTTGAAGCGGCACCGCACGCGCAACGCCGCTGCAGCGCATGCAGCCTGCCACCGACGTTCAGCAAGGGGTATGCCCGCGGCGCGGCGGAACACGCGAGACCTGGCGCTTATTCCATCGGGCGCGCGAAATATTCCCGAAAAATCGGCAGCGCACAATGGAACAACCCGAGGGAGTCAGCTGTTTTCGGGTGGCGATCCCTATTCGCTCAACCGCCGCTCCACTCCCATTCGAGGTTTCCATGAACGAACAGACGCTCGCGGCACGCCGCGCCTTCCTCACGAAAACCGCCGCCAGCGGGGCCGGGCTCGCGCTCGCCGGAATCGGCAGCGCGGCGGGGCTCGTGGGTACGGCGGGTACGGCCGCCGCGCAGACACCGGGCGGCGCCGCGCACGTGGGCGGCACTGCGGTCGCATCGGCAGCATCGGTCATATCGGGCGCATCGCCGCAAACGCTGCCGCCGCTGCCTTACGCCGAGAACGCACTGGAGCCCGTGATCTCCGCACAGACCGTTTCGTTTCACTACGGCAAGCACCACCGCAGCTACTTCGACAACCTCGCGAAGCTCACGCCGAACACGCCGTTCGCGGGGCAATCGCTCGAAGCGTTGATCGTCGGCAGCTATGGCGTGCCCGAGCACGAGGCCGTGTTCAACAACGCGGCCGAGGCGTGGAATCACAACTTCTACTGGCAGTCGCTGAGCCCGTCGCCGACGCGCCCGTCGGAGGCGCTGAACGCGGCCATCGTGCGCGACTTCGGTTCGGTGGACCAGGTGACGTCGAAGCTCGCCGCCGTGAGCGCCTCGCAGTTCGGCAGCGGCTGGGGTTGGCTCGTGGCCCAGCGCGGCAAGCTCGCCGTCATCAAGACCGCCAACGCAGACACGCCGCTCGCCCACGGACTCGTGCCGCTCCTCACCGTGGACGTCTGGGAGCACGCGTACTACCTGCAATACCAGAACCGCCGGCCCGAGTATCTCGAACACGTCATGGCGAAACTCATCAACTGGGATTTCGCGAGCGCGAACTTCGCGCGCATGAGCGCATGAGCGCGTAAGCCCGCGAGGCGATGGGTTGCGCGAGGCCACAGCGTATCGATCGAGAGAGACATCCACGAGGAACGGAAAGCACGCGGGCCATGCGTGCTCCCACAAGCCACCAAGGAGCATCCACGATGAAATTTTCGGCGAAACACCGGCACGCGCGGCATCGGTTCAAGGCCACCGTGATGGGCCTGCGCGTGCCGAGCCTGATGAGCGGCGCCGGGGAGCCCGGGGGCTCGGGCAGTTCGGGCGGGTCGGCCAAACAGGGCGGCACGAGCCATTCGAACCGCACGAATACCGCCGGCGCGGCTCAAACGGGCGACGACGAGTCGTCTGAACCGGAGCCAGAGTCTGCGCGGTGGTATCGGCGACTGGGGCTGGCGTTCGGGGCGAGCTTTGGGAGCGAATGACCGGTGCCTACATCCAAAGCCGGCGACGGACGCCAACCGTCGACGCCCACATCCGGAGCCGGCGACCAGCGTCGAAGGTCGAAGAAGCCAGCATCCGGTGCGGGCAACCGGCGCCAGGCCGCGAGGCCGCTGTTAAAGACGCATTACTGCCCGCCGGCTCCGCGCGGATGCCGCGACTGCGCAATCTGCTCGCGGCGCGGATCGCCCTGGCGCGTGAGCATCCAGCCCGGGTACTCGGCGGGCAGCCGGCTCACTGCGTCGAGCTTCGCGAGTTCGTCGGCCGTGAGTTCCACCTGGGTGGCCGCGATGTTGTCGTCGAGCTGTTCGAGCCGCTTTGCGCCCACGATCACCGTGGTCACCACGCGCTGATGCAGCAGCCAGGCGAGCGCGATCTGCGCGACCGAAACGCCCTTGCTCTGCGCGATGCCGCGCATCGCATCCACGCAGTCCCACGCGCGCTCGCGATTCACGGGCGGAAAGTCGAACGTGGTACGGCGGCTGCCGGCTTCGCCTTGCTGATCGCGTCCGTACTTGCCTGACAGCAGGCCGCCCGCGAGCGGACTCCACACCATCAGGCCCACGCCCTCGCTTTGCAGCATCGGCACGATCTCACGCTCAAGGTCGCGCCCCGCGAGCGTGTAGTACGCCTGCAGCGTCTCGAAGCGCGCGAGGCCCAGGCGCTCCGCAATACCCAGCGCCTTCGCGATCTGCCACGCGGCCCAGTTCGACACGCCGACATAACGCACGTGGCCCTGCTGCACGAGCGTATCGAGCGCACGCACCGTCTCTTCGATAGGCGTAGCGGGATCGAAGCCGTGAATCTGGTAGAGGTCGATGTGATCGAGCTGCAAGCGCGTAAGGCTCGCCTTCACGCCGTCGAGGATGTGGTAGCGCGACGCACCGCGCGAATTCGGCCACTCGCCGACCTGGCCGTACACCTTGGTCGCGACCACCACCTTGTCGCGCGGCACCTGGAGGTTTTTCAGCGCCTGCCCCGTGATCTGCTCGGAACGGCCCTGCGAATAGACGTCGGCGGTATCGATGAAATTGATGCCTGCATCGAGCGCGCGACCGATAAGCCGCTCCGCATCGCCTTGCTGCACTTCTCCAATCTGCTGCCACATGCTGCCTTCGCCGCCGAACGTCATCGTGCCGAGACACAGCTCGGAAACGAACACGCCTGTGCGGCCCAGCTGGTTGTAACGCATCGTAGAACTCCATGGTGGGAGGGAGGGAATGAACAACTGAGGAACAACTGAGGAACAACCCAGGGAGCAACCGAGCATACTGCAGGCCCGCGCGACGCGCAGAGCCGCGGACACGCTGAAAGGCGATGGTCAGGAGACGGTGCGGCAGGCGATGAGCGCGGCATGTGCGTCGAGCGCGGGGGGACAGAAGCGGCGAATGCATCCGAAGCATCCGAAGCATCCGAAGCATCCGAAGCACCAGAAACACCAGAAGCACCAGAAACACCAGAAGCACCAGAAGCACCAGAAGCACCAGAAGCACCAGAAGCACCAGAAGCACCGGAAGCACCGGAAGCATCGAACCACAATAAGCCGCAAGGCGCCCCTGGCAGCCCCTCGCAAAACCTGCGAGACTCTTTTTCGCGTTCCACGCCGCTGAGGCGTCCCATGCGCGCCACATTTGCGCGCCGCCACCCCGCGCGCCACACGCCACGCGCCGAACGCAAACAAGGGCCATAGCACTGGCATTGGATATCGCGAGCCGCACCCCCAACTACGCGACCATGAACTCTCGTCCTGCTCCCGCCGACGCGCTCGCCGGTTTCCACCCCGCAGTGGCCAGCTGGTTTCGCAAGCGCTTCACTGCGCCCACAGCGGCACAGGCCGCGGCGTGGCCGCTCATCCGCAGCGGACGCTCCACGCTGGTCGCAGCGCCCACGGGCTCGGGCAAGACGCTCACGGCGTTCCTCTCGGCGATCGACGAACTCGTGCGCGAAGGGCTCGGGAATGCGGCGAAGCATCCGGCTAACGCGACGCAGCCTTCGGCTAAGGCAGCGAACCATCCGGCGAAGGCCGCGCCTGCGAAGCCGGCTGATCCGGCCGCCAGTCCCGATGCCGCCGAAAACACCGCGGCCGCGGCCCTGCCCGACGCCGCACTCGTGCTCTACGTGTCCCCGCTCAAAGCGCTTTCCAACGACATCCGGCTCAACCTCGACGCCCCGCTCGCCGGCATCGCCGACGAACTCGCGCAGCGCGGCCTGCCGCCCGTGGAAATTCGCACCGCCGTGCGCACCGGCGACACGTCGCAGCAGGAACGCACCGCCGTGCGCAAGCGCGCGCCGCACATCCTCGTCACGACGCCCGAATCGCTCTATGTGCTGCTGGGGTCGGCCTCGGGGCGCGCGATGCTCTCCACGGTGCGCACGGTGATCGTCGACGAGATTCACGCGTTGGCCGGCAACAAGCGCGGCTGTCATCTCGCGCTGAGCCTGGAACGCCTCGATGCGCTGTGCGGCCGGCGCCTGCCGCGCATCGGGCTTTCCGCCACGCAAAAGCCGATCACGACCGTGGCGCGTTTTCTGGTGGGCAGCGCGGCGGCGGCCGGGCACGTCGCCGACGCAAGCAGCAAGACGGAGAGCGCTGCAAGCCGCGATACAAGCAGCAATACGAGCCGTGAGACAAGCTGCAATACGAGCCGTGACACAAGCCGCGATCCAAGCCGCGGTACAAGCAGTAACACGCCCGCCCAGCGCCACACGGGCCGCCATGCTGCCCGCCGCAGCACAAAAGCCGACGACAGCACCGCCACCGCCCTGCCGCTCGACCCCGAAGGGCACCCCATCGACTGCGCCATCGTCGACGTGGGCCACGTGCGCGAGCGCGACCTCGCCATCGAGATTCCGCCCGAGCCGCTCGAAGCCGTCATGGCCAACGACGTCTGGGAGCGCGTCTACGACCGCCTCGCCGAACTCGTCGCGCAGCACCGCACCACGCTCGTGTTCGTGAACACGCGCCGCATGGCTGAGCGCGTGGCGCGCCATCTCACCGACCGGCTCGGCAAAGAAGCCGTCGCCGCGCACCACGGCAGCCTCGCGAAAGAGCACCGCTTCGACGCCGAACAGCGGCTCAAGGCGGGCGCGCTGCGCGTGCTGGTGGCCACGGCGTCGCTGGAGCTGGGCATCGATATCGGCGACGTCGATCTGGTCTGCCAGATCGGCTCGCCGCGCACCATCGCCGCGTTCCTGCAACGCGTGGGCCGTTCGGGCCACCAGGTGGGCGCCGTGCCCAAAGGCCGGCTCTTTCCCACCTCGCGCGACGATCTGATCGAATGCGCCGCGATTCTGGACTGCGTGCGCCGCAACGAACTGGACCGGCTCGTCATGCCGCACGCACCGCTCGACGTGCTCGCGCAGCAGATCGTGGCCGAAGTGGCCGCCGCCGAGTGGAACGAGGACGCGCTGTTCGAACGCCTGCGCCGCGCGGCGCCCTACGCGGCGCTTACGCGCGAGCAGTACGACGCGGTGCTGCGCATGCTCGCCGAGGGCTACACAGGCCGCCACGGCGTGCGCGGCGCGTGGCTGCACCGCGATGCCGTCGCCCGCACGCTGCGCGGACGGCGCGGCAGCCGGCTCGTGGCGCTCACGTCGGGCGGCACGATTCCCGACAACGCCGACTACGCCGTGCTACTCGAACCGCAAGGCGTCAACATCGGCACCGTGAACGAGGACTTCGCGGTGGAAAGCCTCGCGGGCGACGTGTTTCAGCTGGGCAACGCGTCGTACCGGATTCTGCGTGTGGAGGCGGGCCGCGTGCGCGTGGAAGACGCCCAGGGCCAACCGCCCAACATCCCGTTCTGGCTGGGCGAGGCGCCGGGGCGCAGCGACGAACTCTCGGCTGCCGTTGCACGGCTGCGCGAGGAAATCGAGCGGCGGCTCGCGGCAGCGGAGCCTGGCGCGGAAGGCGATGAACGTGGCGAAGTCGATGAAGTTGACGAAGGCGCCGATGGTAGCGAGCGCGCCAATGACGCACACGCTGGCCGCCGCGCCGCCGCGCTCGCGCCCGCCATCGGCTGGCTCGTTTCGACGCTCGGCCTCAGTGAAGGCGCCGCGCGCCAGATCGTCGAATACCTCGCCCGCGCGCGGGCCGCGCTCACCGTGCTGCCCACGCAGCACACGCTCGTCATGGAGCGCTTCTTCGACGAATCGGGCGGCATGCAGTTGGTCATTCACGCGCCGTTCGGCAGCCGCATCAATCGCGCGTGGGGCCTCGCGCTGCGCAAGCGCTTTTGCCGCAGCTTCAACTTCGAACTTCAGGCCGCCGCGACCGAAGACGCCATCATCCTCTCGCTCACCGGTAGCCACAGCTTCGCGCTGGACGAAGTGTGGCGCTATCTGCGGTCCAACTCGGCCGAACACATCCTGATCCAGGCACTGCTCGATGCGCCGCTCTTCGGCGTGCGCTGGCGCTGGAACGCCACCACGTCGCTCGCGCTGCCGCGTCAGACGGGCGGGCGCAAGACGCCGCCGCCCATCCAGCGCATGCGCAGCGAAGACCTGCTCGCGGCCGTGTTTCCGGACCAGGTGGCGTGCCTCGAAAACATCGTGGGCGAGCGCGAGTTGCCCGACCATCCGCTCGTGAACCAGACCGTGGACGACTGCCTGCACGACGCGATGGACACCGACGGCTGGCTGCGCCTGCTGCGTCGCATGGAGGCGGGCGAAGTGAAGCTCGTGGCGCGCGACCTGCCCGCGCCGTCGCCGCTCGCAGCCGAGATTCTGAGCGCGCGGCCGTATGCGTTCCTCGATGACGCGCCGCTCGAAGAGCGCCGCACGCAGGCCGTGCTGAGCCGCCGCTGGACCGACCCCGAATCCGCCGACGACCTGGGCGCGCTCGACGCCGCCGCCATCGAAAGCGTGGCAGCCGAAGCCTGGCCGCTCGTGCGCAACGCCGACGAGATGCACGAGGCGCTGATGGGCCTTGCCTGCATCAACGAACGCGAGGCCGAAAAAAGCGACGGCTGGCCCGCGTGCCTCGCTGCGCTCGCCCAGGCGGGCCGCGCCACGCGCATGAAAGTGGCGCTCGGCGACGCACTTTGGGTGCCCGTGGAACGCCTCACGTGCCTGGAAGCGCTCTACCCGCAGGCACCGTGCGAGCCCGCGCTGCGACCGCCCGTGGGACACGACGCACCGTGGCACGAAGAAGACGCGCTCGTCGAAGTGATCCGCGCGCGGCTTACCGGCTTCGCGCCGCAACCGGTGCCCGTGATCGCGCGGTCGCTCGCGCTGCCCGCTTCGGCCGTTGCGCTCGCGCTGACGAAGCTCGAAGCCGAAGGCTACGTGATGCGCGGCCGCTTCACGCCCGGCGCCGCCGACGACGAATGGTGCGAGCGGCACCTGCTCGCGCGCATTCATCGCTACACGGTGCGGCGGCTGCGGCGCGAGATCGAACCCGTGCAGCGCCACGACTTCATGCGCTTCCTGTTCGAATGGCAGCACGTAAGCCCTGCCACGCGCGTGGAAGGCCGCGATGCGCTCGCCGCCGTGCTCGACCAGTTCGAAGGCTGGGAAGCCGCGGCGGGCGCGTGGGAAGAAGAGATCCTGCCCGCGCGCGTGAAGGACTACTCGATCACCTGGCTGGACGAAGTGTGCCGCGCGGGCAAGGTGGTGTGGGCACGGCTCGGCGCGCGCACGCGCACGGCAGCGGGCCCCGTGCGCGCGACGCCCGTCGTGCTGCTGCCGCGGCGGCATCTGCTGCACTGGCAAGCGCTGGTCGGCGAGGCGGACGGCGAACTCTCGGCGCGCGCCCAACGCGTGCACGACCTGCTGGCCCAACACGGCGCGATGTTCTTCGACGAACTCGCGCAGCACGCGCATCTGCTGCCGGTGGAACTGGAAAATGCGCTCGGTGAACTCGTGGCCGCGGGGCTCGCGAATGCGGACGGCTTTGCCGGCCTGCGTGCGCTCATCAAGCCCGTGGCGAAGCGCAACGCCTATTACGGCAGCCGACGGCCACGCGGCGCGGGCGCGCTGATCGGCGGCATGGAGGACGCAGGGCGCTGGGCGCTGCTGCGCCGGCCGGTGGCCAATGCAGAAAACGCGGCGAACGCTGCAAGCACGGCGCAACGCGAAACCCAGGCCATCGCGCCCGTGATCCGCAAGCCGCAGACTGAACCCGAGCTGCTCGAACACGTCGCCCTCACGCTGCTGCGCCGCTATGGCGTGGTGTTCTGGCAACTGCTCGCGCGCGAAGCGCCCTGGCTGCCGCCGTGGCGCGACCTGCTGCGCGTGCTGCATCGCCTCGAAGCGCGCGGCCACGTGCGCGGCGGACGCTTCGTGGAAGGCCTTTCCGGCGAACAGTTCGCCCTGCCCGAAGCCATTCCGGTGCTGCGCGAGGTGCGCCGTCATGCCAACGACGGCGTGCTCGTCTGCGTTTCGGCGACGGATCCGCTGAACCTGGTCGGCACCGTGCTGGCCGGCGACAAAGTGCCCGCGGTGGCCGGCAACCGCGTGCTCTTTCGCGACGGCGTGCCCGTGGCGACGCTGGCGGGCGGCCGCTTCGACTACCTCGGCGACTTCGACCCCACGACGAAGAATCAGATGCGCATGCGGCTCGCCCAGCGGTACTAAAGCAGCGGTATTGAAGCGGCGGTATTGAACTCGTGCCGTGCAAACGGCACGTCCGTTTGTTCTTTCTGCATGGCGTCGGCGGTCATGAACCTTGACCGGCACCGCTTCGCCGGTCGCATCGGCCGCCACGCCTCGCTCCATGCCAGCAAGGCTTCACGCACCCACGCAGAGCGCCGCAAGCAGACTCGCGAGCCGCGCAGGATAATCAGGCACCAGTCTTGCCACTTCGAGGCACATTGAGTTCAAGACGAGGTTCACGCGATGGGCACGCCCGCAGCACCACCCGCACGACCCGCACCACCCGCACGACCCGCACGGCGACCAATCAGGCCAGGCCTCACGCAACGCACGACGCTCGCCATCGGCGAGGCGCTGGGCGGAAGGAGCCGCGGCCTGCGTTCGGTGCTGCTGTTCGCGGGGCCGGCCGTGGTGGCGTCCATCGCGTACATGGACCCCGGCAACTTCGCCACCAACCTGCAAGCCGGCGCGCGCTACGGCTATGCGCTGCTCTGGGTGGTGCTCGCGGCGAACGTCATTGCCATGCTGTTCCAGGCGCTCTCCGCGAAGCTCGGCATCGTGACGAACCGCAATCTCGCCGAAATCTCGCGCGACCATTTCCCCCAGCCCGTCGTCTACGCGATGTGGGGCGTAAGCGAAGCGGCCGCCATGGCCACGGACCTCGCCGAATTCCTCGGCGGCGCCATCGGGCTCTCGCTGCTGTTTCATCTGCCGCTGCTCGTCGGCATGGCCATCACGGCCGTCGTGACGTTCGCGATTCTCAGCGCCGGGCGGCGCGGCTTTCGGCCCGTGGAGCTGATCATCGGCGCGTTGATTGCGGCTATTGCGCTCTCGTACGTGGTGGAACTGCTCATCGTGCCCGTCGACCTGCGCGCCGCGGCCCAAGGCGCCTTCGTGCCGCAGTTGCCCGACTCCGGCGCGCTCGCGATTGCGGTGGGCATTCTGGGCGCCACGGTCATGCCGCACGCCATCTATCTGCACTCCGGACTCACGCAGGCCCGCGCCCCGGCCCGTGACGACGCCGGGCGTCGCAAGCTCGTGCGCTTCTCCAACCGCGAGGTGATCGTCGCGCTCTCGCTCGCGGGGCTCGTCAACATGGCGATGGTGATCATGGCGTCGGGTGCGTTCCATGCCGGGCATCGCGACGTGGCCGAGATCGGCGCCGCGTTCCACACGCTGACGCCGCTGTTCGGTGTGGCGGCGGGCGCGGTCTTTCTCGTCTCGCTGCTCGCGTCGGGCATGTCGAGTTCCGCCGTGGGCACGCTCGCCGGACAAATCATCATGCAGGGCTTCACGGGCTATCGCATTCCCGTGTGGCTGCGCCGCGTCGTGACGATGGCGCCCGCATTCGTGGTGGTGGCGGCCGGCGTGAACGTCACGGACGCCCTCGTCTACAGCCAGGTCGCGCTGAGCTTCGCCCTGCCCGTGCCGATGATCGCGCTCGTGATCTTCACGAGCCGGCGGGCCGTCATGGGGCCGTTCGTCAACAGCCGGTTCATGACGATCGTCGCGACACTCGCCACCGTCGTGGTGCTCGCACTCAACACGGTTCTGCTGCTGCACGTTTTCGGCGTGCCGGTGCCGGCGCTGCCGCCGCTGCCGGCCGCGTGAAGCGATCCATGCTCGCCTCATTGCGCGCGAGCGTTCAAGAGTTCGGGTCGGTCCGCATCCGCCGTGCGCGTTTCGGGTCTCATTCAAGCCATGCGCGCCCGCTCACCCGTCACCTCGCGCGCCCGTTGCCCGTGCCGGGACGTTTCGACGTTTGGCCCGCGCGGACCTTCGCGGCATGACCCGAACTGCGATCACACCGTCGATGAAAAAACCGCCTGCTGCCTGCGAACCCGTTGCCCCGCGCCGCCGTCTGTCGCGCGGTGCGCGCTTCGCCATGCCCGCGTGCTTCGCGTTCATGGCGGCGGCCTGCACCACGCCGCCCACCGCGCAGCTTCCGCCCGCCAACGACACGCTGCCCGAAGCCCTGCGCGCCACGCAAAACGAAGTACTGCAGGACGTGCTGACGGCAGTGGGCGATACGACCTACACGTGCCGGCGCAACGGCGACGTGCTCACCTGGGTCGCGACGGGTTCGGACGCCACGCTAGTGGACCCCGCCCGGCGCAGCGTGGGCACCGTGGCACCGGGCCGCTACTTCGTGGGCTACGACGGCAGTTACGTGGTGGGGCGCGTGGTGGGCGAGGAAGTGGTGGCCGCGAACGCGCTGCCGTGGCAACGGCTCGTTGCCCGCTTCAATGCCGGCGAGCGGCGCGGCGAAGGCCGCTTCGCTCGCACGAGTTCGGTCCAGCGCGTACAGACGACAGGTGGCATGCCGCCCGACCCCGCATGCGACCAGGAAGGCATTTCGCTCTTCGTGCCTTATTCGGCCACGTACCTGTTCTATCGCAACGCGGAGCCCACCGCGAGCAACGCCGTGACGACGCCCGTGCCCGCGCCTGGCGCAAGCGTCTCGCACGCCGTGGCGTCGAGCGATGTGCCCGCCAGCGCGAGCGGCGATGCCGCGCGCGAGTGATGGTGCGGCACCCGGCAGACTGTCCTCCATGTCTGCCGTTTTTGCAGAACATGGCAATAAGGTGTCAGCAGCAGTTATGCATATCGACTTCGCCACGACGCCACGTTCATGCAAATGGCGCAGGAATGAGCAGCGCAAAGCTCAATAAGCTTAAACGATCCTTTCATATTCGTAATATCTAACGGGAACGCTTGCCCAGCGCGCCTCTCACGGCATGTCAGGTCGAATTGACCGAAAGCTGCATGCAATCGCGCAAAATCTACGTGACGCGATTTTCTATCGATTTTGCGGTTAACTTTGCGCGAATTGCGCTGAAACGCGCATAGGCGTTTTTCGTTACGCCTCTTCAGGTCTTACCAGGGTGACATAAGGCAATCGGTATGAAACAAACCGTTACAGCCTTGAAACACCCGCCGCTCTACCTTCCGATCATTCGCTGCGACGGCTATGGTCTCGATACGGTTTGCATTGCGTGCGAGTGCAGGGGGACGCCGGGCGACAGGACAACCGGAGGAAAAATGAAACTAGCCGTAATGACCAGGAGCACCGCGCTGTTCAGGTTGATCTGTCAGTGTTTCGAGGCCGACGGCGCCACCTGCAGCCAGTTCGCCGACGACGTTACGCTCGCCCGCGCCGTCTATCGCGAAGACTTCAGTGCGATCCTGATCGACGCCGACACCGGCGTGAACCCGCTGCGCCCCGTGCTCGCGCGCCGCGCCTGCTATGCGGACCGCCGTGCGCCGCTCATCGTGGTGGGCGCGCGCAGCGACCGCGCCAGCATTGCCCGCACCTTCGACGCGGGCGCCGACGACGTCGTGCTCTCTCCCATCGATTCGCGCGAACTCGTCTTACGCGTGCATCTCGCGCTGCGCCGCTTTCAACCCGTCCAGCCTTCGGACGCCGACGACCGCCTGGAGTGTGGCGTCTACCGGCTCGACCGCCGCTCGTGCGTGGTTCACGTGGCGGGCGATACGGTGCGCCTCACGTCACGCGAGTTCGCCACCGCATGGCTCCTGTTCTCGCGTCCCGGCGAATACGTGAGCCGCCGCCAGATTGCGGGCGCGGTGTGGAGCAGTTCGGAAGACATCGTGGGCCGCACGCTCGAGCAGCACATCTACAAGCTGCGCAAGAAGCTCGAACTCAACGGCGCGCACGGCGTGCATCTGCGCACGATGTACGCGCACGGCTACCGCATCGAGCTGGCGGAGACAGCCGTGGCGGAATGCGAAGACGAGGCGCACGAGTTGAACGGCACGGGCGCTGCACGTCACAACGAGGCCACACGCGACACCGCGCGCGAGCCCGAAAACGTGATGCGCACGGCCACGCCTCGCCATGTCGCCGTGCTTGCCGCAGTCGTGCAGCGCAAGGAAGCCGCCGCGGTGACGAGTGCAGCACCCGCCGACCCGGCCGAATCGCTCGTGCTCGAAGAAGCGTTGCGGCCCCAGGTGCATCCCGCGGGCAGCGCGGCGGCGCTCGATGCACGCCCGTGGTCCGATACCGACAGCGACGCCTACGTACCGCCCGCCGCCAGCCTCACGGCGTGTGCGCAGACGGCTGCGCGTATGGTGCGCACGCCGTGGGCCGGTACGACGCACACCCCGCACACCCCGCACACGCCACGCACGCCGCGCAGCAGCCGCAACTGAGTCGCCGAAGCGTCGACGCATCCGCAGAAAGAAAAGCGGGCGCAGCCGCCCGCTTCCCCTTTCTCTACGCTTCAGAACTCGATGATGCGCGGCGAGAGCAGAAAGAGCCGTTCCATATGGCTGTGCTCGTCGCTGCGATAGCGGAACAGCGCGCCGATGAGCGGAATCTTCGACAGGCCCGGCACGCCCGACTCGCCGTTCGTCGTGCTGTCCACGCGATAGCCGGCAATCAGCAGACTCTCGCCCTCGCCCACGAACGATTCGGTGTTGATGGTGCTCGTCGTGATGATCGGGATGTTGTCCACCTGCTGGCCCGTGAGCGTGCCGTCTTCGATGTGCACGTTGAGCTTGATGCGCTCCTTGCCGTCCTCGTCCACCACGAGCGGCAGCACGCGCAGCGACACGCCGGTGGAGACCTGATAGAGATCCGCCGACGTGTAGCCCGACACGCGCACGAAGAAGCGCGTCTTGTGGTCCATCACGGCCTCCACGTTGTCGAGCGTCGCGACCTTGGGGCTCGCATCGATGCGCGCGAGGTTGTTGTTCTGCAATGCGTTCACGCGCGCCAGCAGGTAGCGGCCCGCGTTGCCGATCACGGCTGTGAGCGACCCGCCTACCGGCGACGTGTCGATCACCGTGGTGCCGTCCGAGAGCGTGCGCGTATCGAAGGTCGGGTTGATGTTGCCGTTGTAGCCGTTCTGCTGCGTGATGCCGTTACCCGTTTGCAGGTCGATGTGGCTGTTGTGCGCGCGCCAGTCCACGCCGATCTGCTTCAACGCGTCTTCGTCGATCTCGATGATGTGCGCCTCGATCTCCACGAGCCTCGGCTTCACGTCGAGCTGGTCGATCAGCGTCTGGTAGAGCGGCAGGCGCTGCGGCAGGTCGCGCACGAGCACGGAGTTCGTGCGCGGGTCCGCAACGATCACGGGCAGGTTGTCCGTGCCGCCCATGGGCGTTGCGCCATAGCCGCTCTGCGAGGCGTTGGCGCCGTAGCCGCCATATGCGCCGCCGTATGCGCCGCCGGCCCCGCCATAGCCCGGCAGCGGCGCACCACCGCCACCATTACCGCCTCCGCCCATGCCCGCGATGAGCCCGCCCAGCGCCGTCGGCGTGCCCGCGCCCGCCATGCCCGGCGGCAGCGGCGGATTGCCGGCGCCTTCATAGCCGCCGCCCGAGGTGCTGCCCGTCACGTCCTGCATGGGTTGCAGACGCTGCATGGTGGGCTGCACGGCATTGCGCTGGCCGCCCGCATCGGTGCCGTCCGAACCGCCGTTGCCCTGCGGGTGGTACATCTTCGCGAGCACGTTCGCCACGCCCGGCACGTTCACCGTATTGCCGTCGATCTGCACCTTGTGGTCCGCGGCCCACGCGTGGTGCAGCGGGAACACGCGCACCATCGACCCGATACGCTGCTCCGCGTTGTCGTCGAGCCGCTTCGCTACGTCGGCCACCATCTGCACGTAGGCGGGCGGGCCGCTCACGAGCGCCGTGCCCTGCTCCGCGTCGAACATGATCGGGAAACGCGGGTTGGAAATGTGCAGCTGATCGAGCGACGCCTTCAGGTCCGACACGCGCGCGTGGTCGAGCTTGATCACCTGGCGCGTCACGCTGTTGGCGTCGCTGATGGACAGCACGTTGCCGTCGTAGAACCAGACGAAGCCGAAGGTGGACGCGAGCGTATCCAGAAAGCGCTGCGGCGACATGTCGAACTGGCCTGTCACCGTGCCGTGCACGTCGCCGGAGATGGTGGCGGGCACGCCCTGCCCCGCGGTGAAGTCGCGCAGCACGTCCTTGAGATCTTTGCCTTCAACCGAAATATGAACCGCCGAATTGCGCCACCGGATGGGCGCCGCATCGGCGCTGGGCCCCGGCATCGCCGTCGCGACGAACACCGCCATCCAGACGGCGCAGACGAGTTTTTTTCTATTCATGGGGACAACGTCGTTCGTTGGGAGGTGGGACGTCTCGACCGCCACGGCCGCGCGCGCTGTGACCAGCAGCGGCGCGAACCGTGGAGGGCCATGCCGGGCGCAGTGCGCCTGCGATGCGAAGGCGGCTAGCGTTCCAGCGTTTCCGAAGGCGCTTCGTGGAATTGCTTGCGGTAGCCGTTCACGAGCGTGGAGCGGTTCTGCACGCCCCACTTGTTGGCGGCAATGAGCACGCTGCGGTCGCTCGTGAACGAGTCGCGCAGCAGCTCGGCGCGAATGCGCTCCATGCGCTGCCGGCGAATCAGCTCCGTAGGCGAGAGCCCGAGGAAGTTTTTGAACGCGCTTTGCAGCGCGCGTTCGGTCACGCCGACTTCGGCGGCCACCTCCCGCACCGAGAGATCGCGGCGATCGAGGTTTTCCTGCAGATAGCGATACGCGCGCCGGTACTTCGCAGGCAGCCGCGCGCCCACGTCGTCGAGCTGCGCGCCGTGGCGCGGCGCGCGATTCGCGAACGGCACGATGGCCGCGGCGTCGTCGCGCAGACACTGCGCGCAGATCAGCGCGTAGCGGCTGTAGAACTGCATCGATTCGCGCGTGCGGCCCTGGGTCTGGCGCACCTTCGCCACGCAGTAGAGATATTCGAGCTGCCGGTGCCCCGTAGAGGCCGCATAGTCGATGCGATGCAGCGGCTCGAGCATCGTCTCGGCCAGTTGCGGCGACTCGGAGGCGAGCGCAGCCAGCACGATTTCCAGCCGCGCCGTGCGCAGGTATTCGTGCAGCCCCGTGTGCTGCGCCCACGTCAGATGCGCAGTAAGCGCGTCCATCGCATTACGGTTGCCGCGCGTAAGCGCACGCAGCTGGCGCAGATAGTCGATGCGCTCGCGCAGCAGCGGCACCCGCACGCGCAGCGCGGCGACCTCGTGCAGATCCGCGGTTTCGGTCACTTCGCCGCTGCCCGGCGTGCGGTCGTCGGTCATGCCCGATTGCCAGTACGCGTGGTCCGAGAGCGCCGCCGCCGAGCGCAGTTCGCGCTGCACGGCGAGATCGAAGCGCAGCGTCGTGATGACGTCGCGCCAGTACGAAGGCTCGCCGTTCACGGCGCCGCCCGCGGACGACGCGGCCATCGCCGCGAGTTCGTCCAGGGCTTCGGCCGCGGCACGCGATTGCCCCAGTTCGTGCAGCGCGCACACGATACCGAGCCGCGCCTCCATGCGTTGCAGCGGGTCGATGCCGGTCTCGTCCACCACGCGCGCAAAGCACGAGAGCGCCGTGGCAAGCCGGTGCCGGAACAGCGCCTGCCAGCCCGCGTTGCGGCACGACGCGGCGCGAATGGCTTCGCGCGGCGTGCGGATCACCTTCTGCGCGCGACGGTACTGCTCTTCGGCTTCGTCGCCGATGCCGAGCGTCATCTGCATGTCCGCGTGCAGTTGCAGCAGGTACGGCATGTCGGTGCTCTGATGCGCGTCTTCCGCCCAGCGGTTGGCCTGTGCGCCCGCCGCGCCGAGATTGCCTTCGAGCACCTTGTCGAGAAAGCCCGCGGGCAGGCGGCGCACGGTAAGCGCAGCGGCAAGCGGGAAATAGGGTGTCAGGAACATCGTGCACTCCTTGTTGAAGGGCCAGCCCGACAGGCGACCATGTGAGCCCAATGTATCGGAGCCCCTCGCCCACATCTTCAACAAATCTTATTGGCGCGCGCGATTTGAGAACTGTTGAGGTTCGATGCGTGATGGGTGGTGGCGCAAGCAGACGCCCGCGGCATCAATGGTGCGGCTGCGCGGCCGCGATGGCGCGCAGTTGTTCGCCGAGGCTCGTGAGCACGAGCTGGTCCTTCACCTGATCGACGAAGATGCCCACCAGCAACGCGAGCATCAGCACGGTCATGGCGCCCTTCACGGGCTGGCTCAAGGTCATGAGGTCGAGCTTCTGCGCCGACTTCGACACGAAGCCGAATGCGAAGTCGATCATGAGCAGGATAAAGAGCATGGGCGCGGCGAGCTTCGCGGTGGTCTGCATGAGCGTATCGGTCTGGCGCAGCACGAAGCTTTCGAAGATGTTCGCGGCCACCGGCGTATTCGAGGTCAACGGCCACCAGTGATACGACTCGTAGACCACACCGAGCAGGAACGTCATGCCGCCCAGCGTCCAGAACGCGACGATGGCCACCTGCGAAAGCAGCGCGCCCGTGGGCGTGGACTGCTCCTCGCGCAACGGGTTGGTGACCTGCATGTTGTTGTAGCCCGTGAGGTCGTCCACGTAGGTGCCTGCGCTTTCCGCCACCCAGAACACGGTGGAGGCCGCATAGCCCAGCACGAGCCCGATCACGGCTTCGCGCAGCCCGAGTTCGATCAGATGCACGCCGGAGAGCGTGGTCATGAGCGAGGCCGGCTGACCGTAAGCCACGAACGTACTGAGCAGCATCGCCACACCGTTGCGCACCACGCCTTGCAGCACGCCGTCGGCCGTGGGCGGAAACATCGACATGATGACGAGGAGGCGCACCGAGCAGATGCCGAGCAGCGTCATGTAGCCAACGAACGTGGTGCCCAGTTGCGGCAGCGCATTGAAGAGGTCGTTCATGCGGGTTCATGCGGGCGGGTGGCGTTGTTGTCGAGCCTGTCGCCCCCGTCGCGGCGCAGGTCGCGGCTCTCGTGCGCTTCGCGCGCGGCCCGTGCCGCCGCGGCGAGGCGTGCGAGCGCGGCTTCTTCGGCTTCCTCGTCGGCGGCGTCGCTCGCGGCTTCGTCGTCGCGGCGGCGCAGCGCCGCAATGCGCTCGTTGCAGAGTTCGATGCGCCCGCGGTTGTTGGCAATGGCGCGCACCGCTGTGACGATCTCCTGCTGTTTCGCCTCACAGGCCGCAACGAGCGCGGCCAGATCCGCTTCGAGCACGCGCACGCGGTCGGCCACCACTTCGGCGTAGCGCATGGCCGCGTTGAGATCGGCCAGCGAAAACGCCGCGCTGCCGCCCATCATGTCGCCGATGCTCGCGTGGCATTGCGCCAGCGTTTCGCGCGCCTGCTGCACCTCGGCGGCCTTGTCGTCACGCTGCGCCGCCAGTTGCACAGCCTCCTCGCGCCGTGCCGCGAGCGCGGCGCGCAGCGTCTCCTCCAGCCGCTCGCGGCGTTCGGTGGTGCGCGTGAGGGCAGCGATGCGGCGTCGGTTAGCGGTCATGGCGCTAGGTTCGTTCCTGGGCTTGCTGGCGGCATAAGGCATAAGGCATAAGGCGTTAGCCGTTCGCGAGCGCGAAGAGTTGCGCGCCGGTCTCGTCGGGCGAGGCGAATTCGTCGGTGCCCTGCGAGAAGAACGCGCGAATCGCGTCGATCTTGCCGATGGCCTCGTCCGCCACGGGGTTGCCGCCCGGCTGGTACTCGCCGATCTGCAACAGCATCTCCACTTCGCGGTGCTTCGCCATCAGTTCGCGCAGCCGCGCCGACGCGGCCACGTACTCGCGCGGCACCACCTGGGGCATGACGCGCGAGAGGCTGCCCAGCACGTCGATGGCCGGATACTGATTTTTTGCGGCGATTTCGCGCGAGAGAATCATGTGGCCGTCCAGAATGCCGCGCACTTCTTCGGCAATGGGATCGCTGCCCGATTCGTCTTCGGCCAGCACCGTGTAGAGCGCAGTGATGGAGCCGCGCGCACCCATGCCCGCGCGCTCCAGCAGGCGCGGCAACTCCGCGAAGATGGAGGGCGGAAAGCCGCGCCGCGCGGGCGGCTCGCCCGCGGCGAGGCCGATTTCGCGCTGGGCGCGCGCAAAGCGCGTGAGCGAATCCATCATCAGCAGCACGCGGCAGCCTTCGTCGCGAAAGTGCTCGGCAATCGCGGTGGCCACATAGGCGGCCTTCGCGCGTTCGATGGAAGACCGGTCCGACGTCGCGCACACCACGACGGAACGCGCCATGCCCTCCTCGCCCAGAATCAGCTCGATGAACTCGCGCACTTCGCGGCCGCGTTCGCCGATCAGCGCGATCACCGTGACGTCGCACTGCGCGCCGCGCGCGAACATGCCGAGCAGCGTGCTCTTGCCCACGCCCGCAGGCGCGAAGATGCCCATGCGCTGCCCTTCGGCGAGCGTCATCATGGCGTCCACCACGCGCACGCCGGTGGCAAGCGGCGCCTCGATCAGGCGGCGGCTCATGGGGTCGGGCGGGTCCGCGAAAATGGGGCGCTCGCCGGTGGCGTCGATGGGACCGAGCCCGTCGATGGGCCGCCCGAGGCTGTCGATCACGCGCCCCAGCAGCGCCGTGCCCACGGGCACCGAGAGCGGCCGGCCGAGCCCCACCACCTGGGTGGAGCGCGAGACGTCGGCGAGCCGCGAGAACGGCGAGAGCAGCGCAACGTCGCGCGTGAAGCCGATCACCTCGGCGTACTGCAGCAGCGCGCCGTTCGGCGCGCGCAACTCGCACAGCTCGCCGAGCGAGACGTCGAGGCCGCCCACCTTCACGAGCGTGCCGATCACTTCGAGCACCTTGCCCGTGCGCGCAATGCTGCGCGTGGCAAGAATCTCCTGCTCGATGGCGTCAGTCAGGCGCTCGACGTCGAGCAGCCGGCGCGAGACCGCGGCGCGGGTAGCCGAGGTGTCCTGGGGCGTGCTCATTGCGGGTCGGGGTCGGGGTCGGGGTCGTGCAGGGCGCGGTCTTCGAAGTCGGGCGCGGCTTGTTCTCCTCTATCGGCGTTGCCCGGTTCATCGGACGCCTGCTGCCACGCCAGCCCGTCGATTTCGCCTGCCGAATGCTTGAGCGCGCGCGACACCGCTGAACGCATGGCGCGCAGCTGCGTGGCGAGGCTTGCGTCCACGGCACCGAAGTCCGATTCGCAGATGCAACTGCCGGGCGCCAGCCGCTTGTCCGCCACCACCGAAAGCGGGAACGGCCGCCCCAGTTCGCGCCAGCGCGACGAAAGCCGCTCGAACGCGACGCAAGCCTTGTCGTAGTCGCCAGGGCTCACCGCCACGCGCAGATACGTGGCCCCTTCGACGATGCGGTCCACGGTGGCGAGCGCGCGCTCGAACAACTGCTCGGACTGCTGCACGTGCACGATCTGCTCGACCGCGACCGTCACGATTTCGGCCAGGCGCTCGCGCATTTTCAATTGCGTGCGGCGCTGGTCGTCGCCGGCATCGGCCTGGCGCGCCATCCAGTCGGCGAGCGCGCGCGCTTCGCCGTCGCGATAGCCGCGTTGGGCCGCCTCGTCGTATTGCGCGCGGGCGTCGGCAAGAATGGCCGCGGCCTCGTGCTGCGCGGCCTCCATGATGGCCTGCGCTTCGGCCTGTGCCTGCCCGAGCATCGCTTCGCGGTCGGCCGCAAGCTGGGCGTAGCCCGCTTCCAGCGACATCAGCGCGCCGAACGCGGCACGCGGCACCACGTCGCCGTGCACGCCGATGTGCTTCACACCATTCACGCCAGCCTGCACCTCGGCCGGGTTCGGCAGATGGCGGTCGGATCTCAGCCAGATAACCATGCCCACTCCGGAAGCAGTTCGGGAAAGCGCGCGATCAACTGCGGCGTGCCCAACGGATCGGGCTCGCGCGCGGCGGCGTCGAGCCACGGCACGGGCGGCAGTTCACGCGGCAAGGCGAGGCGCAGCAGCGGGCACGGTGCGTCGGCCGGGCCGGCAAGGTTCGCTGAAAGCGCCGTGCGGGCGTCATGGGCGTCGCGCGCCATCAGCGCGTAGCCTTCCAGCGCGAGCGTGCCGGCGTCGAGCGCATCGAGCGCCGGCATCGCGCCGCGCGCGACGAGCCGCGCCGTGTCCGGTGCGTTCGTTGCCGCAGTGCCCGGCGCCTGGGCGAGCAGACGGTCGAGCGGCACGCCGACCCATTGCGCCAGCTGCATGCGGCTGCGCTTGTCGATGAGCCGCCGCACGTCCGCGCGGCGAAACAGCAGCGCGCGCATGCGCAGCACGTTCAGACCGAGCACGGCCGGCAAGGCGTCGAGCACCTGCGGGCCGGGCCTGAACCACGTGTCGAATGCGGGCGGCGGCACCTGAAGTGAGCGGAGCAAGGCGCGCGACGCGGTATCGAGGGCGTTGCGGCGCAGCCCCTGGCCGTTTGCGTCGGCACGCGGTTCGGCATTCGTGTTGCCGCCCAGCGCCGCGTAGAAGGTATCGAGCGCCGCGGGCGCCACGCCCAACGCGCCCGCGAGCCACGACGGATGCGCCCATTGCACCGCCGTACGCGCGTTGCGCTCCCACGCCGCGAATGCGGCGGCAGCTCGTGCGAAAGGAAAGCCGGTAGAAGCACCCATGGCGTGTGCAATATGTGCCCGAATCCCCGCCTGAATCCTGATGGTTCCGGTGTTTCCGCCAGTTCCGGGCGTTTCGATAACCACGCCCTCAGGCCGTGGAAGAAGGGCCCGCCCGCCGCAGCCGCGCGAGCAGCGCATTGACCTTCGCGCCCAGCGCGTCGCCCGTGCCGCCCTTGGGCGAACCGCCGCCCGCCTTGTGCGGCACGCCGCGCTTCATCCAGAGGAAGAGGCCTGCGGCGCCGATCACCAGCACCAGCACGGCGCCCACAATGACGGGCAGCGGCGAATGCGATTGCGGCAGCTTCGAGAGTTCGACCGGGTCTGCCGGCACGGCCGTGACGCTCACCGCGTCGTAGGTCAACCCTTCCACGCTGTGCATGACGAGCGTCTTGATCTGCGGGATGAGCGCGCCCGCGTCCGAATCCGGGCGGTACTTGATGAACACCGACGCCGAAGACGGCTTGATCTGCTGCGCGAGCGGATCGTTGTTCGGCAGCACGATCTGCACGCGCGCGACGATCACGCCGTCGATCTTCGAAAGCGTCGACGAAAGTTCCTGCGAGAGGCCGTAGATGAAGCGCACGCGCTCTTCGGTGGGCGTGGACACGAGCCCGTCCTTCTTGAAGAGACTGCCCAGATCGTCGTACTTGCTGTGCGGCAGGCCGCGCGAGCGCAGCACTTCCACGGCGCGCACGATCTGGTTGCTGTCCACGTCGAGCGCCCAGGTCTTGCCGTTGTCGGGCGTCGCCTTCGAGGCGTCCACGCCCTGCTCCAGCAACGCCACCAGCATCTCGTTGACGTCCTGCTCCGTGAGATTGCTGTACAGCTCCTTCTGGCAACCGGCCAGCGCCGCGCAGAGCGCGAGCGTGGCCACGAGCGTGGCGCCGCGCGCGCGGCGCCGCCGGGGTTCCGGCTGCCGGAGGGATCGTGCCGCGTGGCCCGTCGTGGCGTGCATGGCTACTGGTTCTTCATCAACGTTTCGATAGCGGACTTGGACGAGTCCACCACGCCCATCTTCGCTTCCATGTCGAGCTGCGTGCTCGCCATTTCGAGCGTCATCTTCGTCGTAGCGGCCATGATCTCGTTCATCGACATCTGCGGCGCCTGCTGCGAGAACTGCACGACGTCGTTGACCGACTGCTGGATCTCCGCGTCCTGCGCGGCCACGAGCTTCGACACCACGTTGGTGTTCTCGCCGTCCGCGTGCTCGGGCTTCGCCATGCGAGGGTTCTTCATCATCGAACTGAACTTCTCGCCTTGCTGCGCGAGCGACGGGTCGCTCGCCTGCTGGGTGGCCTGCAAGGCGCTTTCCACCTGTTTGGCCGTCACCGATACGCTCATTGCCGCTCTCCTGCGGGAAGGTTGCTTCTACGCCGTTGCAAGTCACGGCATGCGATTGCGTGCGATTACGCGCAACGGCTAGACGTAGAGGCGTGACGCCGTCGCGCGCTCAGGTCCATTCAAGCGCGCAGATAGCCCTGGTAGCCCTGCTGCGCGAGCGGGTCCTGAGGCTGACGCGTGCTCTGCTGAGGGCTCGCCGTGGCGGCGCGCTCTTCCTCTTCGTCGTTGAGCGTGGTGACCGAGAGCGGAATTTCAAGCGGGCCGCCGTTGCGATGCTTGCGCACTGCGTCGAGCAGATCCTCGCGGGCTTCCAGCGCGCGCACGAGCTGTTGCGTGTCGCGGCTCGGGTTGGCCTGCACGGCCTCGGCCGCGCTTTGACGCCAGTTCGGATCGCCCTTCACCGAAAGGCAGAACGCGAGCAGCGCCTTCGCATACGCGAAGTGCGGCGCGTTCTCCACCACGCGCGAAAACACGCGCACGGCGTCGTCCCAGTGGCCGCGGGTCATGTGGATGATGCCCTCGAAGGTGTCGATCTCGGCCACCTTCGGGCGCAGCACGCGCAAGGCGTCCAGCACGAGTTCGATGTCGTACGGGTCCGCCTCCACTTTCGGGAAGTTCGAGAGCAGCGCAGTCGAGACGGTCTCGATCAGCCCACCGACGATGTCCGGACTGCAGTTGAGATAGTTCGGCGAGGTCACGCTCATGTCGAAAGGCTCCTGCACAGGGTGAAAGAAGACCACGATGCGGCGCGACGGGTCGATCCACGACCGCAATGGTTCACGCCCGCCGCAATGGTTCACGCCAACGATACGCAGCGCCGTCCCGCCAGAGCAGCGGCAACGCGAAGCGAGCGCAACGGGTGCGAAGCGGGTACGCCGCGAGGCAACGGGTGGGGCAACGGGTGGGGCAACTGCGGGCCAACTGCGGGCCAACCGGGAAGCGCAAGTCACGACAGGCGGCGGCGAAACGAGCGATGACGGCGGTCTCGCAACCCGCCGTTCGCTACGGAAGCATGGCCCTGAAAAAACGCACCACGTCTGCGTTGAACCAATCGTGGAACGCCGCACGGTCGAACCCAGGCAGGCTGCTGCAGAGTGCAGGCTGCGTCCGCGAAAGGCGCGCGCCGCACGGCGGCAGGAAGTCGTAGTGGCCGGCGTCGGCCACGAGGCGATAGTCGGGTGCGCGAGGCAAACCGTCGCGTACCGGTTCGTCGTAGTACGGATGCGGCTGATGGCGATCGTCGGCGGCGCTCCAGAGCTGAAGCGGGACGCGCACGCCGCTGAGCCCTGCGCGGCCGAAGGCGAAGCCGAACGCAGGCGCTGCAATGACCGCCGCGCGAATGCGCGGATCGTGCACCCACGCCCGTGCCGGCACATTCGCCGCGAAATGAAGATCGACGCCGGCATGGTGCAGCGCTTCACAGAGGTCCTGCCCGGCGTGGGCTTCGCAAAACGGGGCGATAGTAGAAAGGTCCGGCACGCCGCCCGCCGCCACGAGCACCGTGAAGCCGCCGTTGGAAAAGCCGAACGCGCCGATGCGCTTTCCGTCCAGCCGCTCGTGCCCGTGCCACGTGTCGAGCATGTAATCGATCAGGCGGTGTAGCTGTTCAGGACGGCGCCACAGTTGCAGGACGCCGCTCTGGTCATTGACGGTGTCACCGGCGTGACTCACGGCCGCCGCAACGAAACCCGCATGAGCCAGCGCGAGCGCCGTGTCGTAATGGGCGCCATACCAGCCGGCGCCGCCATGCGACAGCACCACCAGCGGCAAATGATCGCCGGCGATGGGCGCATCGGGCGCATCGGGTCCCGCGGCCTGCGTGAGTGCGTCCACGGAATGCGGCGCGGCCGGCCCATCGGCCGGATACCAGATGCCTGCGGTGAGCGGCGGCTCGGCCCCGTTCGGTATCTTGATCTGCTCGAAGCCGACATCGGCGGCGCGTCCCGGCACGGGTACGGCGACGAGCCCGATAAGCACCGCAACAACGGCCAACCCTCTCACGGCGCCCTCCGTCATGGTCATTGCCCGAGCGGGGCAGGTGCGGCGCAGCTGCGAAGCAGGTGCAAGACAGGTGCAAGGCAGTCGCGAAGCAAACCGCCGCGAAACCGCAGTATGGTCCAGCCGACCCTCCGCACGGCCCGCCCCTTCGCTTGCCCGCCAGCCGCTTCGCTTCGCCCGCACCCGCACCGCATGCAGCCGATATCGTCGAACATCGGCGCACAAGGCGTGCGCCTTTTGCGTATCTCGTGACGCATCCGTCACCCGGCAATCAGTCACCCATCAGTCACCCATTACCCGCGGGGCCTTCGCCGCCCGGGGCACCAGGCGATGAGCGAGGAAAAGACCGAGAAACCCACATCGAAGCGGCTACGCGATGCACGCAAGGACGGCCAGGTCTCGAAGAGCACGGACCTGGTCGATGCCGTCGTGATGGTGGCCGTGGCCGGCACGCTGCTGCTTGCCGCGGGCGTCTTCGCGGGTGCGTTTCGCACCATCGTCACGCTCACGCTCGACTTCGTTTCCGGCGACCACTCGCTGCCCGCGCTCGTGGCGCGCCTCTACAAGATTGGCGGCGAGACCTTGCTCGTGGTCGTGCCCTGCGTTGCCGTGGCCGCTGCCGCGGGCGTGGCCGCGCTGATCCCGCAAGTGGGCTTCCAGATCGCGACCAAGCCGGTGGTGCCCAACATCCAGAACGCGAGCCCGATGGCGGGCTTGAAGCGCATCTTCTCGATGCGCACCATCATCGAACTCGTGAAGATGGTCATCAAGGCCGCCATCGTCGGGGCCGTGATGTGGTTCACGATCCGCTGGATGTTCCCGCTCATGGTGGGCTCGCTCTATCAGCCGCTGCCCGAGCTCTCCACCATGCTCTGGAGCCTGCTCGTGAAGCTCTGCCTGATTGCGGCGGCAGTGTTCGTCGTGATCGGCGCCGCGGACGTCAAGCTGCAAAGCTTCATGTTCATGCGGCGCATGCGCATGTCGAAAGACGAAGTGAAGCGCGAGTACAAGCAGCAGGAAGGCGACCCCAAGATCAAGGGCGAGCGCAAGCGGCTCGCACGCGAATTGATGACCGCCGCGGCGCCGCAGCAGCGCGTGACGCTTGCCAACGCGATGATCGTGAACCCCACGCACTACGCGGTGGCAATCCGCTACGCGCCCGACGAGCATCCGCTGCCGCTCGTCATCGCCAAGGGTATGGACGAGCAAGCCGCGCAATTGCGGCGCTTCGCGCAGGACGCCAACGTGCCCATCATCGGCAATCCCCCGGTGGCGCGCGCGCTGTACAAGGTCGCGCTCGACGAGCCGATTCCCGAAGAACTGTTCGAAACGGTGGCCGCGATTCTGCGCTGGGTGGACGCGCTCGCCGTGAAGAAGCCCGAAACAGGCAGCGCGCTGCCGAACTGATCCCACGGAGAAAGCCGCATGTTCAAGTCCCTGAAGCTGCCGGCAGGCGGGGAAATCGGCATCGCGATGCTGGTGGTGGCGATCATCTCGCTCATGATCCTGCCGCTGCCGCCCGAGCTGATCGACGTGCTGCTCGCGGTGAACATCACGATCAGCGTGACGCTGCTGATGATCACCATGTACGTGCCGAGCGTGGTATCGCTCTCGGTGTTCCCCTCGCTGCTGCTTTTCACCACGCTCTACCGGCTCTCGCTCAACATCGCGTCCACGAAGTCGATCCTCTTGCATGCGGACGCGGGCCACATCATCGAAAGCTTCGGCGAACTCGTGGTGGGCGGCAACCTCGTGGTGGGGCTCGTGGTGTTCGTCATCATCACGACGGTGCAGTTCATCGTGATCGCGAAGGGCTCGGAACGCGTGGCCGAAGTGGGCGCGCGGTTCACGCTGGACGCGCTGCCCGGCAAGCAGATGAGCATCGACGCCGACCTGCGCGCGAACATCATCACGCCCGAAGAGGCGCGCAGAAAACGCGCGACGCTCGCCGTGGAAAGCCAGCTGCACGGCGGCATGGACGGCGCCATGAAGTTCGTGAAGGGCGACGCCATTGCGGGGCTCATCATCACGCTCATCAACATCGTGGCCGGCATCGCGGTGGGCGTGGCGTATCACGACATGTCGGCGGGCGAGGCCGCGAACCGGTTCTCGATTCTTTCGGTGGGCGACGCGATGGTTTCGCAGATTCCGTCGCTGCTGCTCTCGGTTGCGGCGGGCATCATGATTACGCGCGTGGCCGACGAGCGCGAGGCGAAGCAGCTTTCGCTCGGCGACGAGATTGGCCGCCAGCTTTCCACGAGCGCCCGCGCGCTCTACTTCGCGAGCCTGCTGCTGGTGGGCTTCGCCGCCGTGCCGGGCTTCCCCACTTCGCTCTTTCTGCTGCTCTCGGGCACGCTCGCGTTCTGCGCGTGGCGGCTCGGCAGGAAGCAGCCCGCGTCCGCCTCGCATGCCACCGAAGCGGTCAACGCCATGCAGCGCGCCGGCTCGAAGGTGGACGTGCCCGCCATTCTGGCGCGCCCGCCGCAGTTCGCCTGCCCGCTCGGCGTGCGCATCGCGCCGGACCTCGTGGCGCGGCTTTCCACCGCGGCGCTCGACAGCTCGTTCGAAGCGGAGCGCAGCAAGCTCCAGGAGTATCTGGGCCTGCCCTTCCCCGGCATCACGATGTGGACGAGCGACGCACTGCCGCCCTCCACCTGCGAGCTGCTGATGCACGACGTGCCGTACTGCTCGTTCGAATTGCCCGCAGGCAAGGTGATGCTGCCGGAGCCGGCGAGGCTGAGAGGAGTGAATGCGGCCAATGGTGCGGGCAATGGCGCGACGGACGGCACAGGCACCGGCCAGGCCACATCGCCGAACGCGCCCACTCCACTCAAAGGCGAACTCACCGCCGCCGACCTCGCCACGCTGCGCGAACGCGCCGAACAACGCCCCGGCCTCGACGGCGGCCCCGGCCCCACCTACTGGATCGAAGAAAAAGCGCTGCCCGCGAAGACCCAGGCCTGGCGCGCGGAGCAGGTCATCGCGCATGCGTCGGTCGCGATGCTGCGCCGCCACGCGTCGCTCTTCCTCGGCATTCAGGAAGTGCAGTGGATTCTCGACCAGCAGAACACCGACTACCCGGGCCTCGTCGCCGAGGTGCAGAAGGTGCTGCCGCCGCAGCGCATTGCCGACGTGCTGCGCCGCCTGCTCGAAGAACAGGTGCCTATCCGCAACATTCGCAACATCCTGGAAAGCCTCATCGTGTGGGGCGCGAAAGAGAAAGACATGCTGATGCTCACGGAGTACGTGCGCGGCGACCTCGCGCGCTTTCTCGCGCATCGCGCGGCAGGCGGTGCGCGGCAGCTGCCGGCCGTGCTGTTCGACCTGCCCGTGGAGCAGCACATCCGCCAGGCCATCAAGCAGACGCCCACCGGCAACTTCCTCGCGCTGCCGCCCGACGAGGCCAACTACCTCATCGACAAGATCCAGTCGTTCGTGGGCCAGGTGCCGCGCGAAGGCGTGGCGCTCGTCACGTCGATGGACATTCGCCGCTACGTGCGCCGGATGATCGAGGCACGGCTCAACTGGCTTTCGGTGTACTCGTACCAGGAGCTGGGTGAGCACGTCGAGCTGCAACCGCTCGGCCGCGTCACGATCTGAGCGCGCATTCAATCGCGCCCACCACGCTCATGGCCCACATCGAGTCCCGACCGCTGCGCATCATTCCGGGCGACGCCGAACCGCAGCCGCTCCCTGACGAAGCCCGCGCGAAACGCTTCGACTACGCCGCGCTCGCGCGCCGCGTGCGCGCGCGAAGACCGCCGGGCCGGGATGCGGGCGCGTCGGGCGACACGAGCGCATCAGAAGACCACGACACGCCCGCGCACAACCGGCTCAAGCACGACGACACGCCGGACGACGCAGCAGCCAACACAAGCGAAACGCACGGCGGCAGCCCAGGCGCGCCGCTCGCCGGCCACAGCAACGCCGCGCCGCCCACGAGCGACGACCTGCTGCCCGAGCGGCTCGCGCACGTCACGCTGCCCATCGTCGATTCGATGTTCCGCACGCAGAGCCATTTCCTCGAACTGGCCACGTCGCTTGCCACCGAAGTGGCCGCCTTCGCGAGCGACCAGGCCATTGGCGATGCGGGCAACTGGGAAGTGCAGATGCCGCTCGACCGCGCCATCCTGCCCGACACCACGCTGTATCTTTCGCTTTCGCGTTTCAGGCTTTCGCTTCGGTTCGATACGCCGGACGCCGATACGAAGCAGCTACTGTTGCACCACAGTGCGCTGCTCGAGCGCGAACTGGACCAGTTGCTGCGCGCGTGGGGCACGCCGCGCGACATCGAGCTTTCGGTCTGGTGAGCGTCACGGCTTCCCTTCTTACCCGTCTCAGTGGTTTCACCCGCTGGGCAGCGGCGCAACCCTCAACGCTCGACGAACGCGCCCGCCTTGCGGGGCCACACTGCATGGGCCATCTGACTGCTGAAATGCCGGCCGGCGAGCCCCACCTGGAGGCAACGCCGCGCACCGCGTACGAGACCGGGCATCCGGCCCGCGCGCGTCATGCGGCGAACCTGCCTGAGAACGTGCCCGACCTGGGGCGCAGCGCAGCGGCAGGCGACGGCACGCAACGCCTGCCGTTGCGCGCCGTCGCCCACCTGGCCGCGCGTGCGTCGCGCGTGCTCTGCGATGCACGCACGCCGGTCGTGCTGGGTCATGGGCTGAGCATCGTGGACTGGCAGGCGTCGGTGGAAGGCATCGCGCCGCGCGATCTGTCCGCGCAGGCGTTGGCCGCGTCGTTCGAGATGCCCGGCGTGCTCGAACTCGCGCACGCCGCCGGCCCCCTGCACGTAGCATTCGACCTCGCCGCGCATCCCGCGCTGGCCATCGCCGCGTCGCCTGCGCGTGGGGCCACGTCCGCATCCGCCGACAGCGACCGCGCGTTGCGCGCCGCGATTCTCGGCGTGCTGCTCGAGCCGCTGTTCCAGCGCATTGCCGCGTTAGGCCTCGGCGATCTGCACGTCGTGCGGCTCACACGCGGCCTGCTCGCAAGCGATGCGCAGGCTGCATCGGTGGCGTTGGCCTTCACGCTCGACGGCCGCCGCGTCGCCGCGCAAATCGCGCTCACCCCGGCACTGCTCGCCGTGCTCGAAGAGGCGCACGCCACGCAGATGTCCGCGCTCGCGCGCCGTGGCTTGCCGGCGCTGCTGGACGTTGGCCAGAACGCCGACAAGAACGCGAGCCTTGCGCCCGATGCCGCTGCGGCACTGCGCGCAAGGCTCGGCGAGTTGCGCGTGCCCGGCCGGCTCGTGCTGGGCGCACGCCGTCTTTCCATCGAAACGCTGCGGGCGCTCGCGCCCGGCGACGTGCTGCTGCGCACGTTCACGGCGAGCCTTGCGCCGCTGCTGGCCGCGGCCGCGCGCGCGGCACGAAACGCGGCGACGGCGGACGGCTCCCACGCCGAACCCGGCCAGCACGCCCCGAACTCAGCGCACGCAGCACAGGCCGCATTCACGGACCCGAACGGGCCCGCCAGCCACGACAGCCACACCAGCCACGCCGGCCCGGGCGCGCCTCACCCCGCCGGCACTGCCCTCGCGATCGCCGCCTGGGGCACGCCTGGCCTCATCCGTCTGCACGCGCCCGCGCAATTCGACGGGCACACGCTAGTCATCACGAAGGAGCCGACCATGTCCGACGAACTGGACCCCGTGCGCGCCGACGACGCGCTCGCCGACGATCAAGCGCAGAACCCGATCGAAATCGGCGAGCTGGATCTGCCGGTCCAGTTCGAAGTGGATACGGTCGCGCTGCCGCTTTCGCAGCTCTGCGCGCTGCGGCCCGGCTACGTGCTCGAACTTCCGACGCCCGTGGCCGACGCGCAGTTGAAGCTCGTCACGCACGGCCAGACCATCGGCTACGGCGAACTCGTCACGGTGGGCGAACACCTCGGCATCCGGATTCTGCGCATGGCGCACGGCGATGGTCCAGTTCAGTGACATCACCGGGCTGCTGCTCGTCGTCGTTGCGATCAGCCTGTTGCCTTTCGTCGCGATGGTGGTCACCTCCTACGCCAAGATCGTGGTCGTGCTGGGCCTCCTGCGCAACGCGCTGGGCGTGCAGCAGGTGCCGCCCAACATGGTGCTCAACGGCATCGCGATACTCGTGTCGCTTTACGTGATGGCGCCGGTGGGCATGCAGGCCGCGCACACGCTGGAAGGCCAGCAGATTTCGGGGCAGCCTTCGCAGGCGCTGATCCAGGCGTTCGGCGCGGCGCGCGAGCCGTTTCGCAGCTTCCTGCAAAAGCATGCGAACGAACGCGAGAAGCGGTTTTTCATCCGCTCCGCGAACGTGGTGTGGCCCAAAGACGCCGCCAGCAGCCTGCACGAAAACGACCTGATCGTGCTTGCGCCCGCGTTCACGCTGAGCGAGCTCACGGACGCGTTCAAGATCGGCTTTCTGCTCTACATCGCGTTCATCGTGGTGGACCTCATCATCGCCAACGTGCTGCTCGCGATGGGCTTGAACCAGGTGCAGCCCACCAACGTCGCCATTCCGTTCAAGCTGCTGCTCTTCGTGGTGATGGACGGATGGTCCACGCTCATTCACGGCCTCGTGCTCACCTACAAGTAGCGGGACAAGCGGGAAAAAGCTCATGGACGTCGATACGCTCGTTCGCTTCACTACGCAGGGCATGCTGCTGTGCATGTACGTGTCGCTGCCCATCGTGATCGTGGCCGCGGTGGTGGGCCTTGGCGTGTCGTTCCTGCAGGCCATCACGTCGATGCAGGACCAGACGCTCTCGCACGGCGTGAAGCTCGTCGCGGTGACGGTCGCGATCGTGATTGCCGCGCCGTTTTCGGCGGCCGCCATCCTGCACTTCGCCAACGAGATCATGCAGACGGCGGTGCCGCAATGACCCGCATCGGCGGACCACCGCAGACGCCGCAACCGGCGCAGACGTCGTCGATCAACCAGGCGCAGACGAACGCCACGCCGAGCTCGAACGACAGCAGTGCGGCACGCTTCGCGGTGCAGTATCGCGACACGACCTTCGGCTACCAGGCCCAGCCGCAAGGCCCCACGCGCAGCCAGCTGCGTGCGCGCAAACTCGCGGATTCGCTCGCGCGCAAACGCCGCGCGGAGCGCAGGACGCGCCGCAACGTGAGCGGCGGTTCCGACGACATCGACGACGGCGGCCACGCGCCCGAAGAACACCGCCGCGTGACGCGCGACGGCGGCGGAGGGGGCAGCGGAAGCGGCCAGCAACATCATGGCGACGGCGATGGTCATGGCGAAGCGGCAACGGATCTGCCCGCCGTGAAGAGCCGCCCGGGCGCCACGGTGCCGCCGCTCGCGCAAGGCGCGCTGCAAGGCATCGCGGCCGCGGCGCCGAACGAGCGCGCGCGCGAGAACGCGGTACTCGATGCCTTCAGCGATACGTTGCTCGATTTGCGTCAGCGCATGAGCGCGAACCCTCAGGCGCCGCTCGATGCGCGCATTCACGAAGCTATGCTCGATCTGCTCGCCGTGCAGCGCGCCTACGGCCCGTTCTCGCCGGCCACGCTGGGGGCGGCGCGGCAGCGGTTGATCGAGGCGAGCGAGCGGCGGCCAGGCGGCGGGCGAACGGCTGGCGCCGTTGCGTCGATGGGCGCGAGTTCGCCTCGGACGGGCGTGGCCGCGCACGCCGCTTTGAGCACGGCCGCTTTGAGCACGGCATTACGCGCGGCGCCGGGCGCCTTGCCGGCGAGCGGCGCGGCGCTTGATTCGTCGGTTCGTGGCCCCGGTATTGGCCCTGCTGTTGGCCCCGGTATTGGCCCCGGTATTAGCCCCGCTGCTAGCCCGGCCATTAGCTCCCCAGCCAGCCCGCCTTCCGCCGAGCTTCCGGCATCCGCCAATGGCGATGCTGCGCAAACGCTGCTCGCCGACCGCGTCGGCCGCTTCAATCTGCTGCTCGGGCTGCTGATTTTCAGCGCATCGCGGCCCACCACTTCCACGCGCCTCGCCCATCAGACCGACACGCTACAGGTGCTGCGCGGCGGCATGCTCGCGCTTCGGCGGGGGTGAGTACATCCGGGCATACCTGAGCGCAAACGAGCGCAAACGAGCGCAAACGAGCGCCACCGAGCCGAGCGTGGGTCGCGCGCCGTCGCCCGCGCCACGGCGCATGAAAAGCGGCGCATGCCCAATCGATTCGCCTCGCCGCTGAGCGCTTCGCATCGCGGGCCGGCGCGCCATATCAGGCGGCTAGAGTAGCGTCAGACGCGTGCGCCACCGTGCACGCATTTGCCTCACGCTTACAGGGTCGGGTCCGTCCACACGATGAAACTGCTGCGTATCCTGACGGGTGTTCATGCAGGCGCCGAGCTGCGTCTGAGTCCGGGCACGCACCGCATCGGCCCGGACGACGACGCCGACATCCGCATCTCCGACTGGCGCGGCGCCGACGTGCTGCTCGCCGTCGACGCGGACGGCGTGGTGAGCGCGCGGCGCGTCGTGGCCGAGACGGCGGATGCGGCGGAAGCGGTCGAGGCGGAAGGCGGTGCGGCCGGCGCGAGCGCCGGTGAAACCGGCAGGTTCGAAACCGGCGGCACGCGTGGCGCGAACCCGGCGTCAAACCTGGCCGCAGACCCGGCGACTGGCGTCACGCTCGCCGACGCCAGCAGCCCCATCGACCCGGGCACCGTGTTGCTCGTCGACTTCGTGCCCATGCAGTTCGGCGAGACCGTGCTGTGCGTAGGCTGGTCCGATGCGGCCTGGCCAAGCGACCTCGATCTGCTCTCCACGCTGCTCATCAAGCCCAGCGAGGAACGCCGCGAGGCGGAACGCTCGCGCCGCCGCAAGATTGCGGGCATCGCGCTCGCCTGCGCGATGCTGGGCGCCGTGATCGTGATCGGCTCCGTGCTGATGACCACGATGGTGAGCCGCGCCGCGCTGCCTCACGACGCGGGCGGCCTCGCGCAGCGCGTCAACGACACGCTCGCCGCCGCGCACCAGAACGAGTTGCGCGCGCACGCCGAGGGCAACACGGTGCTCGTCACCGGCATGGTGGCGACGCCCGAGGACGACGTCGCGGTACGCCGCCTGCTTTCGCGCTTTTCGCAGACGTCGATCTATCGACGCTACGACGTGGCGCAGAACGACGTGCACAGCATCGAAGATTCGCTCGGCGTACGCGGCGCCCGCGTCGCGTACGCGGGCAACGGTGCGTTCGACGTGACAGGCAGCGTGTCGAATCCAGCCGATCTCGACGCCGCCATCGCGCGCGTGCGCCACGATCTGAGCGAGAACGTGCGCGCCATTCGCAGCCACGTGACGCAGTCCACGGAGAACCAGCCGCTGCCGCCGTCGTTTTCGATGCTGATGACCTCGGACACGGTGCGCTACGCGGAAACGCCGGATGGCGTGAAGCACATCTATGCCCAGCCCGATCCGCCGGATGCTGCCTCGGACACGGCAGCCGCCAGTGCAGACGGCGCCGGCGGCGCCCCGGGCGCGGCCGCGGCGCAGGCGAACAGCGCGAGCGGCGTGCCGCCCACCGTGACCACCGGCGCGGCGACGGGCGTGATGGAACCGGCGCCGGGGCCGGGCGCGGCTTCAGGGATTGCTTCCGGGGCCGCAGCAGCAGGCTCCGGAGCCGCCGCCGCATCGAATACCACATCGAATACCACATCGAATACCGCTCCGAATGCCGCTTCGCATGCGGCATTGAGCGCCGCCTCGAACAGCGCTTCGAGCACCGCCGCTGCAAGCCGCCCCACCCCGCATACCCCGTAGGAGAGACGACATGTACGAACCCCTGCAAGCCTGCGCCGCCGACTTCAACGATCTGCAGAAGACGCTGGCCGATCCGAACGGCGGCCCGCGCATCGCGGCGATTCGCACGGCGCTGGATGCCACCGCGAAGAACATCAGCGAAACGGTGGGCGCCACGGCGACCGACCGCGACAACCTCGGCAAGCTCTATCGCGGCATGCTGGCGGCGAGCCGCATCGTCGCGCACCTGCAGGAAAAACGCGGCGCTGCGTAAGACACACGCGGCGCAGCTACCGGCACACCGCGGGCGCAACACGGCACGCGGCGCCGGGCACGAGGCTTTTCCGGCACAGCAGCACGGCTGCGCTGCTGCCGCCGTGCCGGAAGGCAATCTTGTCACTTCAACGAGGAGTAACGTTATGGCTCAAATGCTCACCGGCGCTCTCAGCAGCGCCTCCACGATGGGCGAGATGCAAGGCATCACCGACCAGATGAACCAGATGACGCTCGCATCGGCGCAAATGCAGCTGCAACAGTCCATGGCGTCGTCGCTCGCGAACGTCACGAAGAGCGGCGCAAGCAACGTGAAGGACGCGTCGCGCGCAGGCTGACGGACGGCCTGGCCACCCCAGCTTCGCAAACTGCATCACCGGCCGGTACGCGCCGCCGCTCGCGACGCACGCCGGCCGCTCTTCGTTTCCGCTTCGCCTCTTTCGGCCGCCTGTGAACCTGAATCCATCGGAGCGCTACGCGCAACTTGTCGAGGACCTGTGCCGCACCGTCGGACTCGCCGATGCGGCCCACGTGCTGCGCACGCGGTCCATCGAAGTGGAAGGCTTCGACGTGCGCCTCGAACACTTCGAGAACGACCTCGAAGCGCTCTACGCGAATTTTCACTACGGCGCGGTCACGGCGGGGCGCACGCTCACGGTGTTCCGCCTGATGCTCGAAGCGAACCTGCTGATCTACGCGCAGGACCAGGCGCAGCTCGGGCTCGACACCGACACGGGCGGCATCGTGCTCGTGCTGCGCGTGCCGATGACGCCGGACGTGGACGGCGCCGTACTCGCCGATCTGCTCGCGCACTATGCGGAGCACGGACGCTACTGGCGCCAGAACATCATCGAATCGACGGACGAGATGTTCGAGGGCGTGGTGGCGGGCGAATATATGTGGCTGAGGGCGTGACGGTTCTTAGGCGCGCCGTGGCGCCGGCGCTTATGTCGCCTGCTTATGTTGCCCGCTTATGTCGCCGGCTTACGTTGCCCGCTTATGCCGCCTCTCAGGCGATCTCCTGTGCGGCTTCTTCTGCATCGTCGTACGCAGCCTCTTGCGCAGCCCCCTTTTACGCCGCCTTTGACGCCTCCACGACCATCTCCACCCCCTTCTCGATGATCTTCGAGAGAGCCTGCGTGCAGTGCTCGCTCAGTTGACGGCGCGCCTCCGCGAGCTTGTGCAGCGCCGCCATCTCGTGCAGTCCCGCAGGCTGCTCCGTCTTGCCCGCGGCCTGAGCGCCGTCGGCCGTGGGCGTGTCTTCGTGCGGCGGCGTCAGCACCTCTTCGAGCGGCGGCGGCGGTTCGTGGGTGCTCGAATGCGTGCTGTCGGTCACGGGCTTCGCCACGCTGCCCTTGGGCCGCAGCGCGAGCGCGGCGCGCTTCGCCTGTGCATCGTCAAGGCCGCGTTTGCGCAGCGAGGGCGCGGCGCCGATAGCCGTCACGTCCGAGGCCCCCGCCGCGAAAGTAGCCTTCCGGTGCTTGCCGTGCGTCGCGCCCGTCGAGTCCAGTCCTGCCAGCTGCGCGCCAGGCACGGCCTGCGCGGAGGGCGGCAGCACCGTGCCCGTGAGCGTGCCCGGCTGCTTCGAACTCGCCGGCTCGGGTTTCGCGGGGCCCGGCGTGATCGGGATGGAGCCTGGCAAGGACGTGGAGACGCCGTCGAGTTTCGTCATCGGATGGAACCTCGTTCGTTCTGGGCGGATCGGGCCGCGCTCGCGCACGACCCGGCACAGCAGACAGATAACGCAAGCCGCCCATTCGCACGCACCGGTTCACGAAGCACTCGACCGCAGGACGAACCGCGTGAACGCGCGGCAGCACGCCCCTTGCGCTTCGTCCCCCACCGCCTGCGTTCGCACCACGGCGTGGCACGCGGCGCAGCGAGGGACATAATCGACTGCCCCATCCGGTGGAGTTCACGATGCTGCAGTTCCGTCCGCCCGAGCGGTTCGAGACCGACACGCTGCTGCTGCGCGCGCCCGAAAGCCGCGACGCGCAGGCGCTGTTCGAAGAAATGCTCGGCGACGAGGAAACCACGCGCTACATGCGCATGCCGCGCCATCGCACGCGCGAGGAGACGCTCGCCTACATCGAGGCCGTGCGCGCCGACTGGGAAAGCGGCAGCGCGTTCCGCTGGGTGATGGAGTACAAGGAAACCGGGCTGCTTGCCGGCGAGATCCAGATGCAGGCGACGCTGCCGCGCGTCGAAGTGGGCTTCATGATCAGCCGGCCAGGGCCGGCACGCCGGCGGCGCGCGTCGCTCGACGCGCTTCGCCGGCTGCTTCACTGGACCATTGCCCAGCCGAGCGTGTTGCGCATCTTCGCGTACTGCGCCGTGGACGGCAAAGCACACAGCGGGATGGAGCGGCTCGGCTTCACGCTCGAAGGCCGGCTCGTGAATCACGAGTGCCGGCCGAACCTCGGCCTCGCCGCCGGCGACAGCTACCTCTACGCGATGACGCGCCCCGTCGCTGCGCCGCCGCAAGCCGATGCGGCCACGGACTGGCTCGCGCGAAGCATCGACTGGGAGCCGGCCTGAGCGATACCTCGCGCGGGCAGCGGACAAAACGGCGTGTACGAGATGGCGCAGTGCAACGACGCGCGCCATGCGCGGCGCATCGCTGCAACGCGCTTCGCCGTGTGGGCGTTCTTGCCCATCCGCCTGCAACGCAATAAGCTTGCGGCATTTTGATCGAACCCGGACGTCTCAAGACGGCGGCCGGCGCATAAAGGCGCAACCCGGCGCGTTACCCCACACGCGCTGCGCGAGCCCCGGCACGACCCGGGCCGCCCTTCACGATGGAGAGCCACGATGTCGTTACCACGACCTACGGGGCCGGTCTTTGCATTCAACCGTTACCGGCTGTCGCCGCACCCTCCCCGCCTCACCGCCGACGGCGTGCCCGTCGAGATCGGCGCCCGCGCGCTCGAACTGCTGTGCGCGCTCGTGGAAGCCGAGGGCCGGCCGGTATCGCTTGCGCGGCTCGGCGAGCGCGGCTGGCCCTCGGATTCCGCACGCGCAGGCGTGGACAACAACACCGTGCAGGCCCAGGTGTCCGCGCTGCGCCGCGCACTGGGTGCCGACCGCGATCTCGTCGTGACCGTGCCCGGCTTCGGCTACCGGCTCGCCGCGCCGGTCCGAACGATCGAAACCGATGCGGCGCAAGACGATGCGGTAGCGCATGGCGCGCAGCAGCCGCTGCGCGCCGGCGAAGCAACGTCTTTGGCGGAACCCGCGCATGCGCTGCGCGTGCCCACGCGTCTCACGCCGTTCGTGGGCCGCCACGCGGAACTCTCCGAATTGCTCGGCCTCGTGCCCGCTACGCGCATCGTCACGCTGGCGGGTGCGCCCGGTATCGGCAAAACGCGGCTCGCGCGCGAGGTGGCGCGCCGGCTCGGGGCGCACTTCCCCGACGGCGTGCTCTCCGTCACGTTGCCGCGCGACGCGCAGGGCGAAGGCCTGGCCGAAACCGTGGCGCTCGCGATAGGCATTGCGCCCGAGCCCGGCATTGCGCCCGAGCCCGGCATTGCCGCATTCGAACGGCTCGTCGCGGCGCTCGCCACGCGGCGCCTCCTGCTGATCGTGGATTGCAGCGAGCAGTTGAGCGAGCCGGCCGGCTGGCTCGTGGATACGATCGTGGCCGCGACGTCGGTGCACGTCATTGCGACGAGCCTTGCCCCGCTCTTTCTCGCCGGCGAGCAGGTCGTGCCGCTCGGTCCGCTGCGCACGCCGGAACGCCTCGACGTGGGGCCCGTCGATGCGCCCGAGTTCGACGCCCTGCGCCTGCTGTTCGCACGAATCGCCACGCTGCCCGGCACGCCCTTCGCAGCGCACCCCGCCGACACGCGCCGCAGCCGCAGCGCAATGAGCGCCCTCGCGCTCTTCGACGCGGGA
>NZ_JARCHA010000017.1:0-106916 GCF_048957895.1 Paraburkholderia sp. A1RI_3L | reverse complement strand
CGGCTCCGGCACCGGCACCGGCACCGTCGGGGGCTCGCGGCGGTAACGGCGGCGGTGGCGGTGGCGGGGGAGGAACCCGGCGCGGCCCGCAATGGGGCCAGGGCGGCGGCTGGCATTGATGGACCCTAAGGGGTCCCGATGAAGCGCCGAATGAGCGCCAGGAAGCGCTCTGACGAAAGGTAAATGAAACTTTGTGTGCCGCTTGCCCGTCTGCAGCGGTGCGCGCACATGAGCCTCGCGCCTCGCCTCCTTTGGGCGCTTGTCGGAAAACCCCTACACGCAACTCGTCCTGCGCTGATTTCTTCGAATCGGCGTGTTGTGGATACTGCACCTATGAATGCGGAAACCCTCGTGCCCTCCCTGAACATCTTTCTCGTGGAAGATTCGACGCTCGTGCGCAAGCGGCTTGCCGCTTTGCTAGAGGCGCTCGGTGGCGTGAAGATCGTGGGCGAAGCGGACGAACCGGTCTCGGCGCTGGCGGGCATTGCCGCTGCCGAAGACGTGGACATCGCGATCGTCGATCTGCAACTGCTCGAAGGCAGTAGTGGCCTCACGGTGCTCAAGGGGCTTGCGAGCCAGCATCCGGGCATCGTGCCCATCGTCCTCACCAACTCGGCTTTGCCGCAGTACCGCGACGCGTGTTTTGCCGCGGGCGCGCGCTACTTCTTCGACAAGGCCACCGAAATCGGCACGCTGCGCGACGTGGTGCGGCGCTTTGCCGAGGGCACCGAGTCTGTCTGAGCCGACAGACGCCCGTCTGCTCCCCGCCTTACCTCCTCAGCGTTTCTCTTCCCACACCGGTTGTCGCACGCTCCGCGTCGTCTGCGCGAGCCGGTTGACGCACGTCAATGCCGCGACCCCGCCGCGTTCTACGCTGAACACGCGCTTCGTCAATGGTCGTCGGAGGCAGACAAGAGGAATTGCATCATGCACGTCGGAAAAATCGTTACGCGTCCCGTGGAGACCTGCGGCGTCAACGAGAGCGCCTCGGCGCTCGCCGCACGCATGCGCCAGTCGCACGTGGGCAATCTCGTGGTCATCGAATATCGCAACGGCGAAGCGGTGCCGGTTGGGCTCGTGACCGACCGCGACCTCGTCGTGACCGTGCTCGCCAACAAGCTGGACGCCGAGCGCGTCACCGCGGGCGAGATCATGTCGCGCGGCATCGTGGTCGCCAACGAGGGCGACGAAGTGAGCGTCGCGCTCGAACAGATGCGCCGCTCGGGCGTGCGCCGCCTGCCGGTGGTCGATGAAACCGGCAAGCTCACCGGCATCGTCGCGATGGACGACGTGGTCGAATATCTCGCCTCGATGCTCGTCGACGTGTCGCGCGTGGGCCGGCTGCAGGCGATCGAGGAGCAGCGCTTCAGGGGCTAGGGAAGTGGGCTGGCGCGTAGCCTCAGTGAAACTGAGCCGTGAAACCTGGCCGCGAAATCTGGCTGTGAAGCCCGGCTGTGAAGCCCGCGGCAAGAAAACCGCATGCTGCACTGCGGCGCTAAATCGGCAAACCCGATAAGCAAGTGAGAAATTGCTGGTAGGGCATCGCGCCCCGGGCTGTTCCAATGGAGGCTTTCGGCCCGTCCATTCGCCTTTGTGCGGGACGGGCGCGTCATTCCTCCGATTCGAACTGCCATGCCGCTCACGTCGCCCAGGTCCATCCAGCAGTCAACGTCTTCAACGCCTCGCCTTCCCCGACCGCCCGATCCCGCACGCGTGCAGCGCATCGCCGACGATGCCGCCGCACTCGCCGCCGCCCGCACGCTGGCCAGCGCCGTCGCAGCAGGCGCTGCGGCGCGCGACCGCGAGCGCGCATTGCCGTGGGACGAACTCGACCAGTGGTCCGAAAGCGGACTCGGCGCCATCACGGTGCCGCGCGAATACGGCGGGGCCGACGTCTCGTACGCCACGCTCGCCGAAGTGTTCGTGACGCTGTGCGAAGCGGACCCCGCCCTCGGCCAGATTCCGCAGAACCACTTCGGCGTGCTCGGTCTGCTGCGCGAAGCCGGCACGCCGGAACAAAAAGCGCGTTTCTACGGCGAAGTGCTGGCAGGCCGACGCCTTGGCAACGCGGGACCCGAGCGTCGCGCCACCCCGGCCGGCGCCGTCGCGGCGCCCACCATCCTGCACGGCACCACGCGTTTGCAGACCACGCCCGACGGCCTGCGCCTCTCGGGCCGGCGCTTCTATTCCACAGGCGCGCTCTTCGCGCACCGCATTCCGACGCGCGCCACCGACGACGAGGGCCGCGCCGTGCAGGTCTGGGTGCCGCGCGACGCGCCGGGCGTCACGGTCATCGACGACTGGAGCGCCTTCGGCCAGCGCATCACCGCGAGCGGGACCGTTGAATTCGACAACGTTCCCATTGACGCGGGCGACGTGGTCGCGGTCTGGCCGCTCGCCGACCGTCCCGGCCTGTACGGTCCGACTTCGCAGTTGATCCAGGCCGCCATCGATCAAGGCATCGCCCAGGCTGCCGTTGCCGACGCGCTCAGTTTCGTGCGCGAGCGCGCCCGGCCCTGGATCGACTCAGGCCTAGAGCATGCGAGCGACGACCCTTACATCATCGCGGACGTCGGCCGGCTGCAGATCGACCTGCACGCCGCGCACGAAGTGCTGATGGAGGCGGGCCGCACGCTCGACGACCTCGCGGCCCGGCAACAGGCCCGGCAACAACAAGGCCCGCTCGATGCCGAAGCGAGCGCGCGTGCCTCGGTGGCCGTGGCCGAAGCGAAGGTGCTCACCACGCGCATCGCGCTCGAAGCGAGCGAGAAGCTCTTCGAACTGGCGGGCTCCGCGGCCACGCGCGCCGCGCACAACCTCGACCGCCACTGGCGCAACGCCCGCACGCATACGCTGCACGACCCGGTGCGCTGGAAGCTGCACCTGCTCGGCAACTATCACCTGAACCACGTGCTGCCTGCGCGCCACGCCTGGAACTGACAAGGAGCCCGACGATGACCGTCGAACTGACCGCGGCGCCCGATGCGGCCGCTACGACCTCGGTTGCGCACGCGCCGCAGCCAGCGGGACTGACGGCCCCCAGCGTGCCCGCTCGAATCGAAACCGACGCCCACGCCGTTCAGACCGCCGTTCGCCTCGCCGCGCAATTCGCGCCGCAGGCCGCGCTGCGCGACCGCGAGCGCCGCCTGCCGTGGGCCGAACTCGATGCCTTCGTCGCGAGCGGCCTGTGGGGCATCACCGTGCCGCGCGAGTACGGCGGCCCTGGCGTCAAGGCGGGCACGCTCGCAGAAGTGATCGCGACGATTTCCGCCGCGGACGGCTCGCTCGGCCAGATTCCGCAAAATCACTTCTACGCGCTCGAAGTGCTGCGCGTAGGCGGCAGCGCGGCGCAGCAGCGCTTCTTCTACGACCGCGTGCTGGCGGGCGAGCGCTTCGGCAACGCGCTCGCCGAGATCGGCCAGCGCGATTTCAAACGCCGCACGCGGCTCACGCGCACGAGCGCAGGCTCGCACATCGACGGCCGCAAGTTCTACTGCACCGGCGCGCTCTACGCGCACTGGATTCCGACGCTCGTCGTGGCCGAAGAAGATGGCCGCGATGTCTCGTATCTCGCGTTCGTGCCGCGCCACGCGCGCGGCGTCACCGTGATCGACGACTGGGACGGGTTCGGGCAGCGCGTGACCGGCAGCGGTTCGGTGCAGTTCGAGCACGTCGAGGTGGAGCCCGAATGGGTGGTGCCGTTCCAGGCGTCGTTCGATCGCGCGACCCCTATCGGCCCGGTTGCGCAGATCATGCATGCCGCCATCGACCTGGGGCAGGCGCGCGGTGCGTTCGCCGCCGCGCTCGAGTTCGTGCGCGAGCACGCGCGGCCGTGGATCGACGCGAAAGTGGCGCGCGCCGCAGACGACCCGCTCGCCATCGTGCAATTCGGCGACCTGGCGGCGCGTCTGCGCGGCGCCGAGGCGTTGCTGCGCCGCGCGGGGCGCTTCGTCGACGCCGCGCAGGCCGCGCCCGACGAAGCCGCCGTTGCCGAGGCGTCGATTGCCGTGGCCGAGGCGCGCGCGGCCACCACCACCATTTCGCTCGACGCCGGCTCGCGCCTCTTCGAGCTCGCGGGCACGGCGGCCACGCTCGACGGTCTCGGCCTCGACCGCTTCTGGCGCAACGCGCGCACGCACACGCTGCACGATCCGGTGCGCTGGAAGTACCACGCCATCGGCAACTTCTATCTGAACGGCACCCGGCCGCCGCGCCACGGAGCCCTGTAATGCCGAACACGCGAGCCCGCAAACGCATCCTGCTCAACGCGTTCAACATGAACTGCGTGGGCCACATCAACCACGGTCTGTGGACGCATCCGCGCGACCGCTCCTCGGACTACCGGCTGCTCTCGTACTGGACGGACCTCGCCCGCACGCTCGAACGCGGCCTCTTCGACGGGCTTTTTCTCGCGGACATCGTGGGCGTCTACGACGTGTATCAGCGCAACGTGGACGTGACGCTGCGAGAGTCGATCCAGCTGCCCGTCAACGACCCGACGCTGCTCGTGCCCGCGATGGCCGCCGCCACGCAGCATCTCGGCTTCGGCGTGACGGTCAATCTCACGTACGAGGCGCCGTATCTGCTTGCGCGGCGCTTCTCGACGCTCGACCACCTCACGCGAGGCCGCATCGGCTGGAACATCGTGACGGGGTATCTCGACAGCGCGGCGCGTGCGATGGGGCAGCCCGCGCAACTGCCGCACGACGAGCGCTACGACCGCGCCGACGAGTATCTGGAAGTGCTCTATCAACTCTGGGAAGGCAGTTGGGAAGACGGTGCCGTGCGGCGCGACAAGGCCGCGCGCGTCTACGCGGACCCGGCAAAGGTGCACCGCGTGGAGCACACGGGCCGCTATTACGACGTGCACGGCTACCACCTCGCCGAACCATCGCCGCAGCGCACGCCGGTGCTGTTCCAGGCGGGCAGTTCCGGCCGCGGCCAGCGCTTTGCCGCGCGCCACGCGGAATGCGTGTTCATTTCGCCGCCCAACCGCGAGGTGGGACGCGAAACGGTGCGCGCGTTGCGCGAGCAACTCGTAAAAGCGGGCAGACGGCCCGAGGACGTGAAGGTGTTCGTCGGCGCGGCCGTGGTGCCCGGCGCAACCGAGGCCGAAGCGCGCGAGAAGCACGCCGACTATCTGCACTACGCGAGCCGTGAGGCGGGCCTCGCGCACTTCGCGGCGAGCACGGGCATCGACTACGCGCAGTACGACCTCGACGAGCCCGTGGACTACTCGCCGGGCAACGCCATCGAATCCGCGACGCACACCGCGCAGGCGCACGGCTGGACGCGCCGCAAGCTGCTCGACCTGTTCGCGTTGGGCGGCCGCTATCCGGCGATCGTCGGTACGGCGGACCAGGTGGCCGACGAGTTGCAGAAGTGGGTGGACGATGCCGACGTGGACGGTTTCAATCTGAGCCGCACGGTGGTGCCCGAAAGCTACGAAGACTTCGTGGATCTCGTGGTGCCCGAACTGCAGAACCGCGGCATCTACAAGACGGCTTACGAAGCGGGCACGTTGCGGCACAAGCTGTTTGGCGAAGGCGACACGCTGCCCGCGCGGCATGCGGGGGCGTCGTTTCGCGTGGGGCGTGCGCATGCTTCGGAACCCGAAGTAGCGGCCGGCAGCGAACGAGGCGACTCGCAGCTGTTCGTGTCCACGTCCGCGAAAAGCATATGAAAAAACGTTGCTTGGTGCGCTGCGGCGCGTTCGCTACGATGCAGCGGACTTGCCACCATCGCGCATAAGCGCCTCGTCCTCATGTCCACCGTTGCCGACGCTTCAAATCTTCCCACCGCCGTTTCCATCGATGCCGCCGATGCGGTCCATCAACCGTTGCACAACGACATCGCAGCACCGCTCGTCGTGCGATCCGCCGAAGACGTGGCGCGCATTGTCGGCTCGGGCGCCGCGAAGGGCGGCAACGCGCGCTGGGTTATCGCGATTGCGCTGGGCGGCGTGTTCCTCGATGCCTATGACCTCACGTCGCTCGCGTATGGCGTGAAGGACATCGCCCGCGAGTTCGCGCTGAGTCCCGCCCAGGTGGGGCTCGTGTCGGCGGCCATTACGTCTGGCGCGATCCTGGGGGCGCTCGTGGGCGGCTATCTCACCGATCGTATCGGGCGCTATCGCGTCTTCATGGCCGACATGCTGTTCTTCGTGGTGGCCGCCATTGCGGCCGGCCTCGCGCCGAACGTGTGGGTGCTGGGTGGCGCGCGTTTTCTGATGGGCTTCGGCGTTGGGCTGGACCTGCCGGTGGCCATGGCGTTTCTCGCGGAGTTCTCGAAGGTGACGGGCAAGGGCAGCAAGGCCGCGAGCGTCGCGGCATGGTGCCCGGCGTGGTACGCCGCCACGAGCACCTGCTATCTGCTCATTCTCGGGCTCTACGCGGTGCTGCCCGAGCATCAGCTGGGCTGGCTGTGGCGCTTCACGCTCGCGTTCGGCGCGGTGCCTGCGCTGCTCATCATCGCCGTGCGCAGCCGCTATATCAGCGAGTCGCCCGTGTGGGCCGCGAATCAGGGCGACCTGGAAGGCGCGGCGCGCATTCTCAAGCGGGCGTATGGCGTCGAGGTCGTCGTTCAACGCGACGCCGCGCCCGTGTCGAAACCGCGCGTGGCCTCGTGGCGCAGCTACGGCGCGCTCTTTCGCGGACGCTACGCGCGGCGCACCGTGCTGGCCGCGACGATCGGCGCGGCGTCCTCGTTCGGCTACAACGCGATCGTTTACGGCTTGCCCGTGATTCTCGCGAGTTTTCTCAAGCAGGGGCCGCTCACCACCATCGTCGCGGCCTTGGCCCTGAACCTGCTGTTCGCGTTCGTGGGCGGCTTGATCGGCGTGCGCTTCGTGTCGCGCTTCGGCGCCTGGAAGATGACCGCGGTGGGGCACGCGTTGCAGTTCGCGTCGCTGATCGGGCTCGCGCTGATCGGGCGTCCGGGCAGCGGCCTCTTCGTGGTGCTCGCCATTCTGCTGCTGGGCGGGTATCTGCTGGGGCAGGGGTTCGGGCCGGGCGCGCACAGCATGAGCTTCGCGTCGCTCAGCTACCCGACTTCGTTGCGCGGCGTGGGCGTGGGCTTCAACCAGACGCTCGTGCGCACGGCGTCCACGGTCTCGCTGTTCCTGTTTCCGATTCTCGCGGCGGCGCTCGGCACCCAGGTGTTCTGGGTCATCGCGCTCGCGCCGTTGACGTCGCTCGTCGTGCTGCTGCTCATCCGCTGGGACCCGGCGGGCTACGACATCGACGCCGAGGACTACGGGCGAGGGGCGGCGGTCGGCGCAGCGTAGGCCGCTTCTTTTCTCCAGGGCTTCGGGCCGGGCTGCTCGCCGGCCCGAACGGTTCGCACAAAGAGGACTTCGCGAGGCACGAACAGGAATCGCCCCTGCGTTCCCCTTGCGTTCCTTTGTGTCCTGATATGCGAGGCGCGGCTTCTGAGCCGCCCCTCGTGTGTCGTTTCGGCAAGCACGTGACACGTCGCCGCACCTGGGTGCGGCGCGCGCCTTTCGTCGCCTTTAGTGGCCTTCAGTAGCCCTTCGCGGCTTTCCCTGACGCTCCCTCGCTTTCTCTGACGGATACCTGCCATCAGGCCTGGGGAACGCGCCCATTTCGGACTATCGTGGAAGAGTCAGCCTGCGTGTCGGTCCGGCTCATCGTCAAAGCTATCGCGCCAGCCCGCCCGCAGGCCGCGCCCGAGAAACACAGCACCGCGCGTCTTTGCGTTCTGCCCTTGATTTCTCCGCCACCGCGCGCACCTTGCAGAAAGCGCACAGGTGCGCGGTTTGCGCGTCCTGTGTTTTGCGGTCAATGGCTGCGCCGGCCCGGCGCGCCGTCACACAACGGGAACCCGATATGGCACGACAGACCTGTGAAATCTGCGGCGCGCGGCCCGCCGCCGTTCGCGTCGCAATCATCCAGAACGGCTATCGCCGTTTCCTCGACGTCTGCGACTACCACTACGCGCAACTCACGCGCCATCAGCGCACGCTTTCGCCGCTCGAATCGCTGTTCCTCGGCGCCATGGCCGACAACGGCGGTCAACCCGCGGGCTACGGCCAGCCGCAACCGGACACGCCCGCGGGCGTCGCGACCGGCGTGCCGCCCGAGGAAGGCCCCGGCCTCGAACGCTACTTCAGCGAAACCGCGCGCGAGCTGCTGCAGCGCGCCGCGGAGCGCGCGGTGCAGTGGGGCCGCCGGCAGATCGAGTCCGACCACCTGCTGTACGAACTGGCACGCAACGACGTGGCGGCCGGCATTCTGGCGCGGCTCGGCGTGGACCCGAGCCAACTGCGTGCGTACATCGATGCGAACGCGCCGAAGGGCGCGCCCAGCGACGTGCCCGAAAACGACGCGATTGCGGTCTCGCCGCGCGTGAAAAGCGCGCTGGACCGCGCCTTCCTCGCCTCGCGCCAGCTGGGCCAGGGCTTTGTCGGTCCGGAGCATCTGCTCGTGGGTCTTGCCGACGTGCCCGACAGCTTCGCGGGCAACGTGATGCGCAACTACGGCATCGACGCGCGCAAGCTGCTGGAACAGATGGTGCAGTCGGGCACGGTGCAGGCCGGGCGCGACCGCGCGGGCCCGCCTAGGGGACCGAGCACGCCGCATCTGGACCGCTATAGCCGCGACCTCACGGCGCTCGCGCGCGAGGGCCGGCTCGACCCCGTGATCGGCCGCTCCAGCGAGATCGAAACGATGGTCGAAGTGCTCGCGCGGCGCCGCAAGAATAACCCGGTGCTGATCGGCGAGCCCGGCGTCGGCAAGACCGCCGTGGTGGAAGGGCTCGCGCAGCGCATCGTGGGCGGCGACGTGCCCGAGTCGCTGCGCGACAAGCGGCTCGTGGAACTCAACGTGAACTCGCTCGTGGCGGGCTCGAAGTATCGCGGCGAATTCGAGGAACGCGTGAAGCAGGTGATCGATGAAATCACCGAGCACCGCGAGGCGCTCGTGGTGTTCGTCGACGAGATTCATACGATCGTAGGCGCGGGGCAGGGCGGCGGCGAAGGCGGGCTCGACATCGCCAACGTCTTCAAGCCGGCCATGGCGCGCGGCGAACTGAACCTGGTCGGCGCCACCACGCTTTCCGAGTACCAGAAGTACATCGAGAAGGACGCCGCGCTCGAACGGCGCTTCCAGCCCGTGTTCATCGCGGAGCCGAGCGTCGAGCAGACCATCACGATTCTGCGCGGCCTGCGCGACAAGCTGGAGGCCCACCACAAGGTGACGATCCAGGACTCGGCGCTGGTGTCCGCGGCCGAGCTGTCGAACCGCTACATCAGCGGCCGCTTCCTGCCCGACAAGGCCATCGACCTCATCGACCAGGCCGCGGCGCGCGTGCATCTGTCGGGCACTTCACGGCCCGCGCGCATTCTGGAACAGGAAGCACAGCTTGCGCAGTTGCGCCGCGACCAGGACTACGCGGCCTCGCGCAAGCAGTACGAAAAGGCCCACACGCTCGGCGAGGAGATCACCCAGGCCGAACGTGCGCTCGCCGAGGCGACGGACTCGTGGAAGCGCCAGATGGAGTCGAACACGTCGGACGTGCGCATCGAGCACATTGCCGAGATCGTCGCGAAGATCACCGGTATTCCGGTCACGAACCTCACCACCGAGGAGCGCGAGCGCCTGCTGCACATGGAAGAGCGGCTGCACGAACGCGTCATTGGCCAGCAACGCGCGATTGCCGCGGTGAGCGACGCGGTGCGCCGTTCGCGTGCGGGGCTGCACGACGTGCGGCGTCCCACGGCGGTGTTCCTGTTCCTCGGGCCCACGGGTGTGGGCAAGACGGAACTCGCGAAGGCGCTCGCGGAAGTCGTATTCGGCGACGAGAACGCTGTGGTGCGCATCGACATGAGCGAGTACATGGAGCGCCATTCGGTGGCGCGGCTGATCGGCGCGCCGCCGGGTTACGTGGGCTACGAGGAAGGCGGGCAGTTGACCGAGCGCGTGCGGCGGCGGCCCTATTCGGTGATCCTGCTCGACGAGATCGAGAAGGCGCATCCGGACGTCTACAACGTGCTGCTCCAGGTGTTCGACGATGGCCGCCTCACCGACGGCAAGGGGCGCGTGGTGGACTTCAGCAACGCGCTCATCATCGCGACGAGCAACCTCGCGTCCGACGTGATCGCGGGTCAGCGCCAACGCGGCCCGGGTTTTCTGTCGGGCGGTGCGGCGTCCGTGGAAAGCGGCGTGATGGGCGAGTTGCGCCAGCACTTCCGGCCCGAGTTCCTGAACCGCATCGACGACATCATCATCTTCAATGCGCTCACGCAGGAAGAAATGCGCGCCATCACGACGTTGCAGCTCGACCAGGTGAAGCGCGTGGCGCGCTCGCAGAACGTGGAGATCGACTTCGACGAGAGCGTGGTGGACCGGCTCGCCACTCAGGGCTACCGGCCCGAGTACGGGGCGCGCGAACTGCGGCGTCTGGTTCGTCAGACCATCGAGAACGAACTGGCGAAGCGCATGCTGAGCGGCGACATTCGCGAAGGCGCGCACGTGCGATGTGCCATCGACGCGGCAACGGGCGAGGTAACGTTCGAGCCCGCGGCATCGGGCCCGGGTCGCGCGGACGGCGAGACGAAGGTGGTGAAAGAGGAACCTTCGATCCCGCCGCTTCATGAGCGCAGTGCGGACGGCGCGGCGCGAGGACCCGCAGGCAGTGAAGCGCGACCGCCCTCGGCCGAGGGCAACTCGCAGCAGCGGGGTTCCGGGCCGCTGCACTGAGAAGGGACGCCCTCGCGTCACTTCACGTAGAACGGCAGAACGACGCGCGCGGCGGGGCAACCCCTGCGCGCGTCACTGCACGTCCTGCTTCAACGCGCCCGCCATCCACCGTTCTTCCGACGCCTTCAGGTGAGCGCGCATCGCGGTCTGTGCCGCGATGGGGTCGCCCGCCTGCAAGGCCTTCAGAATGTCTTCGTGCTCGCGCACGGCCACCGACCACGTCTGCGCGCTCTCGGCGTGCCCGCGCATGGCCGCGGCAATGGGGTCGTGCCGGCTGTCGAACAGTTCGCCCACGAAGCGCGCGAGCACCGAATTGCCGGTGGTCTCCGCAATCAACATGTGGAATTGCCGGTCGGCATCCACCGGCGACTTGCCGGCCGCCGCCAGTTTTCGCATGCGTTCCACCACGCGGCGCAGGCGGTCCAGGGTCGCCGCCGTGAACTTGCCGGTGGCCAGCACGATCACGGTGCCCTCGATCGCGATGCGCGCCTGCATCAGCTCCGACGGGCTTTCGCCCAGCGCGGCGATGGCGTGTTCGCCGCCTGCGCTGCCGCCGCCCGCCACGTCGCGAACGTACACGCCCGAGCCCATGCGAATCTCGACCTGACCACCTATTTCCAGCGCGATCAGCGCCTCGCGCAGCGACGGACGCGACACGCCCAACTGCTGCGCCAGCTCCCGCTCGGGCGGCAGACGTTCGCCCGGCGGAAATTCGCCCTGGCGGATCAATGCGAGGATCTGCGCAGCCACGGATTGGTAAAGCCGCTTGGGTTCTGTCTGTTTCATCGGAGGCTCGTTTCTGAGCGGTTTCACGCGCGAACGACCAGTGTCGCAAGCGGGGACGGAGTCTAGCATACGCGCCTCCTGCCCCATTCGGCGCGGGTTTGCGCGTTCCTCGGGGTTTTCACCAATGGTCAGGGCACTTATAAAAAAACGATATTGGCTTGACCAAACGGACGGCGGCGACACGAAATTCAGTTGAATTGATCGCAACCGGCCTGACCGGTGCCAACCCGGACTGACGTAGAGATGGCGCGAGACTGCGCGAAATTGCAGGAGCGGGCAGGTCCGCAGCCCGGGTTTTCGTCACACAGAACAACCATGGAGACGGGAATGGCAAGTCCCAGCGTCCAGCCGGCCGGCACGGCCGCGCCGGAGCAGTCGCTGCGCGAGATCCTGCGGCTGGAAGGCGTCGGCAAGCGCTTTCCGGGCGTGGTCGCGCTCGACGGCATCGACCTCGATCTGCGTTACGGCGAGGTGCATGCCATCTGCGGCGAAAACGGCGCAGGCAAATCGACGCTGATGAAGATCATCAGCGGACAGTACCGCGCGGACGAAGGCGCGATCCACTACAAGGATCAGCCGGTGCAGTTCCAGTCCACCACGCAGGCGCAGGCCGCGGGCATCGCCATCATTCACCAGGAGCTGAACCTCGTTCCGCACCTCTCGGTCGCGGAGAACCTCTACCTTGCGCGTGAGCCCAAGCGCGGCCCGTTCGTCGATTACCGCCGGCTGCACGAGAACGCGCGGCGCTGCCTCGTACGCATCGGACTCGACGTGTCGCCCACCACGCTCGTGGGCGCGCTCTCCATCGCGCAGCAGCAGATGGTGGAGATTGCGAAGGCGCTGTCGCTCGACGCGCAGGTGCTCATCATGGACGAGCCCACGTCTTCGCTCACCGAGCAGGAGACGGTGCAGCTCTTTCGCATCATCAAGGAACTGCGCGCCGCGGGCGTGGCGATTCTCTACATCTCGCACCGGCTCGACGAAATGGCCGAGATCGTGGATCGCGTCACCGTGCTGCGCGACGGTCGCCACATTTCCACCCAGGACTTCGCCGCCACCACCGTCGATGAAATCGTCGCACGCATGGTGGGACGCCCGCTGCACGACGCGTATCCGCCGCGCCAGTCGGTGCCCACCGACGAAATCCTGCTTGCCGTGAAAGACCTGCGGCGCGAGGGCGTGTTCGGCCCCGTGTCGTTCGAGTTGCGCCGCGGCGAGATTCTGGGCTTCGCCGGGCTGATGGGCGCGGGCCGCACCGAGGTGGCGCGCGCCATCTTCGGCGCCGACCACACGGATGGCGGCGCAGTGCTGCTCGCCGGCAAAGCGGTCACCATCCGCTCGCCGCGCGAAGCCATCAAACACGGCATTGCCTACCTCTCCGAAGACCGCAAGAAGGACGGCCTCGCGCTCGCCATGCCGGTGTCGGCCAACGTGACGCTCGCCAACGTGCGGGCCATTTCGTCGCGCGCCGGCTTTCTGCGCTTCGACGAGGAAACGGCCGTGGCGGAACGCTACGTACGCGAACTCGGCATTCGTACGCCGGGCGTCGGGCAGACCGCGCGCAATCTCTCGGGCGGCAACCAGCAGAAGGTCGTGGTGAGCAAGTGGCTGTACCGCGGCTCGAAGATCCTGTTCTTCGACGAACCCACGCGCGGCATCGACGTGGGCGCCAAGTACGCCATCTACGGGCTCATGGACCGGCTTGCCGCCGACGGCGTGGGCGTCGTGCTGATCAGCTCGGAGCTGCCCGAACTGATGGGCATGACCGACCGCATCGCCGTGTTCCACGAAGGCCGCATCACCGCGGTTCTCGAAACGAAACAGACTTCTCAGGAAGAAATCATGCACTACGCGTCGGGGCGCACTCATGCTTGAAATGACATCGGATCGAAGCGAAGCGGTCGACAAGGCCGCACGGCAGCGGCGCCGTGACCTGATTCAGAAGTTCGCCGCATTGGGCAGCCTCGTCGTGCTCGTGATCGCGTTCTCGCTCACGAGTGCGGCGTTCTTCTCGGTGGGCAACCTGATGACGGTCTCGCTGCAGGTGACCTCCATCGCCTACCTGGGCGTGGCTGCAACCTGCGTGATCATCACGGGCGGCATCGACCTTTCCGTCGGATCGGTGCTCGCGCTGGCGGGCGTGGTGGCCGCGTTGCTGGTGAAGGCGGGCGCGCCGGTGCCGGTCGCGATGCTGGGCGGCGTGCTGGTGGGCGGGCTGTGCGGCTTCGTCAACGGACTGTGCGTGACGCGCATGGGGCTGCCGCCCTTTATCGCGACGCTCGGCATGATGCTCGTGGCACGCGGCGTCGCGTTGCAGATCACGGGCGCGCGGCCTGTTTCGGAACTGGGCGACGCGTTCGGCGCACTCGGCAACGGCGCGCTCTTCAAGATTTCGCACATCGGCGCCGATGGTTTTCCGGACACCACGTTCCCCGGCATCCCGTATCCCGTGGTGATCATGGTTGTGCTGTTCATCGCGGCGTCGATCTTGCTGTCGCGCACGGCGCTGGGTCGCCACATCTACGCGGCCGGGTCGAACGCCGAGGCCGCGCGGCTCTCGGGCGTCAACGTGCGCGGCGTGCAGCTCTTCACCTACGTGCTTTCGGGCCTGCTGGCGGGCGTCACGGGCTGCGTGCTGATGTCGCGGCTCGTCACCGGTCAGCCCAACGAAGGCGTGATGTACGAACTCGATGCGATTGCGAGCGCCGTGATCGGCGGCACTTCGCTGATGGGCGGCGTGGGCACGATCTCGGGCACGGCCATTGGCGCGTTCGTGATCGGCGTGCTGCGCAACGGCCTGAACATGAACGGGGTATCGAGTTTCATCCAGCAGATCATCATCGGCGTCGTGATTCTGGGCACCGTGTGGATCGATCAGTTGAGAAGCAGGAAGCGGTAAGCCATTACAGGCGCAATTCCAACAACACGTCCCTAACCACGGGCATAGGAGCGAGACATGAAAAAGCTTTCCATCCTGGCCGCGGCCGCCACGCTGTGCGCCGCGTTCACCACTTACGCACAGGCTGCGGGCGGCGAGATCGCCGTGATCGTGAAGACCGCCAATTCGAACTACTGGCAGAACGTGCAGAAGGGCGCCACCGCCGCCATGGCGAATGCCAAGGGCTACACCATGACCTTCCAGGGTCCGGCCGCGGAATCCGACATCGCCGCCGAAGTGAACATGGTGGAGAACGCCGTGAACCGCCACGTGGCCGGCATCGTGCTCGCGCCGTCCGACCCGGACGCGCTCGTGCCCGCCATCAAGAAGGCGTGGGAGGCACACATTCCGGTCGTGCTGATCGACTCGATGATCTCCGACGCGGGCAAGCAGTACTACCAGTCGTTCCTTTCGACGGACAACAACAAGGCCGGCGAACTCTGCGCGAAGGCGATGATCGCGAAGCTCGGACAGACGGGCAAGGTGGCGATCATGTCGTACGTGCCGGGCGCGGGCTCGGAAATCGGCCGCGTGGGCGGCTTCCGCAAGTACCTCGCGGCGCATTCGAAGCTGCAGATCGTGGGGCCGTTCTACTCGCAGTCGCAGATGGCCACGGCGCTGAACCAGACCACCGACGTGCTCTCCGCGAACCCTGACCTCAAAGGCATCTTCGGCGCCAACGAGCCCACGGCGATCGGCATGGGCCGCGCGCTCGCGCAGTCGGGCAAGGCCGGCAAGGTGGTGGCGATCGGCTTCGACGGCAACCAGGACCTGCAAGGCTTCGTGCGCGACGGCACCATCCAGGGCATCGCCGTGCAGAGCTCGTATCAGATGGGCTACAAGGGCATCCAGACGCTCGTCAACGTGATTGACCACAAGCCGGTCGAAAAGGTGGTGGACACCGGCGTCGTGATGGTCGACAAGCAGAACATCGATACACCCGAGGCGAAGAACGTCCTCTATTGATTCCGCTTTGAAGCAGTCGTATTGAACCCGACCGGCCACGCCCGTCGTATGGCGCGGGAAACGTTACGCGTTGCCAGGCGCGGCCGGTCCACTGGAGAAGAAGTCACATGCTGAGCGTCATTTGCGAATCCCCCGGCGTGCTGCGTTCCGAGCAACGCGACACGCCGCTGCGCGGTGCGGGCGAGGTGTTGCTGCGCGTATCGCGCGTCGGCATCTGCGGCACCGACCTGCACATCTTCACGGGCAACCAGCCGTACCTTTCGTATCCGCGCGTGATGGGGCACGAGCTTTCAGGCATCGTGGTAGAGGCCGAGCCGCAGACGAAGCTTGCCGCGGGTGACGCCGTGTACGTGATGCCGTATCTCTCCTGCGGGCAATGCGTGGCGTGCCGGCAGGGCAAGACGAATTGCTGCGTGAACATCAAGGTGCTGGGCGTGCATCGCGACGGCGCGCTGGCCGAATACCTGAGCGTGCCCGCGCAGTTCGTCCACAAGGCCGACGGCGTGACGCTCGACCAGGCCGCGATGCTGGAATTTCTCGCCATCGGTGCGCACGCCGTGCGCCGTGCCGACGTGCAGCCGAAAGAGCGCGTGCTCGTGGTGGGCGCGGGGCCTATCGGCATGGCCGCGATGATCTTTGCGGGGCTGCGCGGCGGCGAGGTGACCTGCCTCGATACGCGCGCCGACCGTCTCGCGTTCTGCGCGAGCCACCTCGACATCCAGGCCACCGTGCAGACCGGCGCGGGCGACGTGGAGGCACTCTCGAAGCGCACGAACGGCGAGTTCTTCGACGTGGTGTTCGACGCCACCGGCAACGTGAACGCGATGAACCGCGGCTTCGAGTTCATCGCGCACGGCGGCAAGTACGTGCTCATCTCCATCGTGCCGGGCCAGATCACGTTCTCCGACCCCGAGTTCCACAAGCGCGAGGCGACGCTGCTGGGCAGCCGCAACGCGACGGCGCAGGACTTCGAGACGGTGCTCGCGGCGATGCGCGAGGGCAAGATTCCGGACAAGGCGCTCAACACGCACCGCATGCGGCTTGCCGACGTGCCCGAGGAATTCCCGAAGCTGCTCGATCCGCAGCAGACGGTGGTGAAGGCGCTTGTCGAATGCTGAGCGCCGCTTGTAGCTTGCCTGCCTTCCCTAGTTTCGAACGTCGTCGTTGCGCATGAGCGAACCCATTCGCGAACCTATCCGGGCACCCATCCAGGCGCCCATTCTTCAGTTCGGCACCAGCCGGTTCTTGCAGGCGCATGCTGCGTTGTTCGTTTCGGAGGCGCTCGCGCGCGACGAGGCGCTGGGCGGCATCGCCGTCGTGCAGACGACGGGTAACCCCGTGAGCCGGGCGCGCATTGCGGCGCTCGCGTCGGGCGAGGGCTACCCCGTGCGGATTCGCGGCATGGAGGCGGGCGCCGCCGTGGATCGCCTGGTGATGGGGCGTGCCATCCGCGAGGCGTGGATCGCCGACGATGACTGGCCCGCTATCCGCCGTGCGGCGATTGAAGACATGCGCGTGATCGTCTCGAACACGGGCGATACGGGCTATCGGCTCGACGAGCGCGACGCCGCTTCGCTACTCGCGCAGACCGACCACGTGCCGCGCAGTTTCCCCGCCAAGCTGCTCGTGCTGCTGCACGCTCGCTGGACCGAACGCGCCGAGGCGCCGGTGTCCCTCTTTCCCTGCGAGCTGGTGGCGAACAACGGCGACACGTTGCGCGACATCGTGATAGGCCTTGCGCGGCAGTGGCAGGCCGCGCCCGCGTTCGTATCCTGGCTCGCAACGCATTGCGTCTGGGCCAATTCGCTGGTGGACCGCATCGTTTCCGAGGCTATCGAGCCGGTGGGCGCCGTGGCCGAGCCCTATGCGCTCTGGGCCATCGAACGGCAGCCCGGACTCGAGCTGCCGTGCACGCACCCCGCCATCGTGCTGACCGACGACCTGAACAGCTTCGAACAGCTAAAGCTGTTCTTCCTGAACCTGGGCCACACCTGGCTTGCCGGGCAGTGGCTCGCGCAAGGCCGGCGCGCGGACGAAACCGTGTTCGAGGCCATGAACGACGAGGCCATGCGTGCTTCTGTGGAAGCCGTCTGGCAGGAGGAGGTCATGCCCGTGTTCGTGGCCATGGACCTCACCGAACGCGCCGAGGCGTACGTGGCCAGCGTGCGGGAACGGTTTCTGAACCCGTTCCTGCGGCATCGCCTTGCGGACATTGCGCAGAATCACGCGGAGAAGGTGAAGCGGAGGATGGCGCCGCTCGTGGCGTTGGCACAGGAACGCGGAGTGGGTGCCGCGCAAGCGCGATTGAAGGCGGTGATCGCGCGGCTAGAAAACGCTTGAACGGCAGTACCGCCTCCGGCTAGGTGGCGTCGCCTCCGGCTTACGGGACCACCGCAGCCGTATCCACGCGGTAGCAGGTGGGAATCACGTTCTTCTTCGGGCGCTGATCGATCAGCTTGTAGCCGCGCGCCGACACGCGCGACTGCGGCGAACCGAACGTCACCACCTTGCCGAAGTCGCCGTCCGTGGTGCTCACCTGGCCGATGACGAGCGGCGCAACCACGGGGGCGGTGCGTGCCGAGTCCGCGTCGATGACGCGGCGCACGTGCGAGAGAGGCTGCACGTACCAGTCCGCCTTCATTCAGGCCGCCGGAATCACGAACGGACGGCACGCCTCGCCCGCGAAATGGCGGTCGATGATCATCCACGGGGCTTTGCCGGCGCTGCTTCGCCGTGGCGGGATCGTAGAGGCTGCCGCCCGGACCGTTTCCCAGATCGCTGAAGTGCTTGCCCCTCCCCATGATGACGGGCGAGACGATGTAGCCGTTCGCATAGGTTCGGTAATTCACTCCGATGAACGGGTGAAGGTTGGGGTGTCCGGAAATGGGGGCGTCTCGCTGATAAATAGCGGCAGGATCATAGCCGGTATCGTGATGTGGATGGTTTATAAAAAGCTTTGAGAAAAACGCCAGGGCGGATTATCGAAAAATGCGCCCGGATACAATAAAAATCGCAGGCAGGATCAAATTCCATTGACCGCCGTGAAGTTATTCAACCCCACTGGAGACGGCCGAGCCGGATAGCCGGCAAAACGGTCGCCGCCAACCCCGCGAAACCTGACTGTGACTGCCTTGCGGCCTTATCGGGGCCCCAGCGTTCGCCCTTCGAAAAGTCCTAAAGAATCCCTTTGCGATGCCGTTTATGAGTTGTTTCGCGCTGGAATCTTTACTTCGCAAAAAGAGATCGCCCAATAAAAGGGAATAAAAATGCGATCGCACAACAATGGCGCCGGGTTGCATTGATTTGGTGCGATCTGTCGCCCAGGAAGGGCGAATTTAAACCATAGGTCGAGGGGAAGTCATGGCGGATGCCAATGAGATTGTCGATTTGACGCGAGAAGTTCACCGTATTGCGAAGGGCAACGTATCGGATATCAACGACATCAATCGTGAAACCACGTTCCTCGCCATCAACGCGCTGATCGAATCGGCCCGTGCCGGCGACGCCGGGCGCGGTTTTGCCGTGGTCGCGAATCAGGTCAAGGTGGTGTCGCAACGCATCGGACAGTTGACCACCGAGCTGGGCCGCGAACTCACGGCCCTGGGCGACCGGATGATCACGCAGCTCGAGCAGCAGGAAGCGCAGCGCCTCACGGATCTCGCGCTCAACATGATCGAGATCATCGACCGCAATCTCTACGAACGCTCCTGCGACGTGCGCTGGTGGGCCACCGATTCCGCGATCGTCGATTGCCTCGCACACGACAGCCCCGAACATCGCGCGTTTGCGTCCGAACGTCTGGGCGTGATTCTCGACAGCTACACCGTGTACCTCGATCTGTGGGTGATCGACATGGCAGGCAACGTCGTCGCCACCGGCCGGCCCGGCCAGTTCGCGGCGGCAGGGCACGAGAACGTTGCGGACAAACCGTGGTTCAAGGCGGCGGCGAAGTCGGCGTCGGGCGCCGAGTACGCCGCCGCCGAACTCGAGTCGATGGAGGCGCTCGGCGGCGCCGCCGTGGCGACCTACGCCGCGGCCATCCGTGAAGGCGGCGCCAACAGGGGGCGTCCGCTCGGCGTGCTCGCGGTTTTTTTCAACTGGGCGCCGCAAGCCTCGACGGTGGTCAAGGGCGTGCGTCTGTCAGCCGAAGAGTGGACGCGTACGCGCTGCCTGCTCGTCGATGCGCGCAAGCGCGTCATCGCCAGTTCAGACGGCAAAGGCGTGCTGCAAGAAGTGCTGCCGCTCAAAGTGAGCGATCCGAAGGCCGGCGCGTACCGACCGGACGCGGACACATTGGTGGCCTACGCGCTCACGCCGGGCTATGAAACGTACGAGGGGATGGGGTGGTACGGCGTGATCGTGCGCAAGCGGGCGGGGCGGTGAGGTGAAGGGAAGTGAAGTGAAGGGAATTGCATGCACCATCCACGGTTTGAGCGGATGGATGGTGCATTTATCAGGGCGCGCCGGTTATCTAGATTTCCGCGGTAGCCGTGGCCGGCAAATGGGTACGCAAAATTTCCAGGCTTCGTTGCTGGTCGGCCCGCGACATTTCATAGAGCGACAACCGGGCTTTACGCACTTTGCTACGGGCATCGTCCGGGCGGGTATAGCGGATGACCAGGGTAAACCAGCCGCGTTTCAGGCTGATGATATTTTTGTAGTGAATGACCGATTTTTCGACTTGACAAAATTCGTCATAAAATCTGGCGCGAGTCATGAAAATCAGCCAAACGAGCATGATGGTAGGCAAAATAAAAATTTTCCAGAGATCGCTAAAATCCAGACCGGAAAACGGACCCGAGAAAAAGTACATGACCACTGGCAGTACGACGATCCAGAGTATGATCAGAGAGGGTATCGCAAACCGGTTTCCGCGTACGACAAATTGCGGCTCGAGGATGGCCGGATTATCGGGTGAAGTGAGTTGTGTCATTGGTTTTCTCGTCAAAATGGATTGTGCGTGAAAATGACGGCGGGATGCCATAAAACCCGTAAATCCCATAAATCATTGCAGCGGCGATGCCATCTTAGGCACCTGCCGCCCATAAATCAATCTCGAATCCGGGTTGACGGATTATGTTTATCTATTCTGCATATTTGGGAAAAACATAATCGGATTCTGGTCATTCCCTTCATTTCCTGCGCAGTCGCGCCTGGGAAATCACGCCAGGCGTCCGAAGCCACGGCGGCATCCGAACCTGAAACGCATCGCGCGCGGCCGAGCACAGCGACCCGCTGCCAGGTCAGCTCGTAACGTGTCAAAGCGTGTCAAAAGCGCGCCGCCGGCCACCATCCATGCCCGTTGAGCGATAATCCGGTGTTCGCCTTCTTGCTGCCTCAACTTCTTCGAAACGTCCAATGAACCGCTGGCGCGTGCTGTTGCTGATTCTGCTGCTGACCGGGGCAAGCCTGCTGCTTCGCCCTGCAGCGGCAGCGTGGGCGCGTGCGGCCATGCCCTGCGCGGCGCAGCAGTGCAGCGCGCCGGCCTTGTCTTCGTCAATGGCACACGACGAGGCCCACATGGCCGCGCCCGAGGCGCCGGTCGGGCGTCCTCATCACGCGCTCGCCGCCACGGTAATCGGTGATTCCGCCAGCGCGGCTCATGGCGGTTGCGGCGTGAGCGGCCATTGCCACGTGGCGGGCCAGTGCGGCGGGATGGCCGCCGCCTGTTGTACCGCGGCAGCGGCGCCCGGATTCCTGTTTTGCGCTGGCCTCACGAAAGTCGCGATGCTGCGCGCCTTGCCGCCCCGCTCCGACGCAGCCGCCCATTTCCTCACGGACGGTATCGAACGTCCGCCCCGGCTTTTCCTTGCCTGAGTGTCCCGGCCGTTGCTGACGGCCTGTCGCTTGTGGGCTGCCCGATCGTCGGGCTGCCCGGCCCATTCATGTCAAGGAAAGCATCATCATGAAACGCTTCAACGACGCGCACGTTGCGTCTCTCCACACGCCCGGCTCCGCCAGTGAGCCCGACAAGACCACGAGCCGCCGACGGTTTGTGACCGGCGCACTGGCCGGCGCCGCCGCGCTCGCGCTTTATCCTGCGCGCCTGCCGCGCGCATGGGCGGCCGAGGCTCCGGCGGCTGCCGCCCCCAGCTCTGCCGGAACGGCAGCGGCAAAGCAACTGGCCGTCGTACGCCGCACGATCGAGGTGAACGGCCGCGCCGCGAGCGTCTACGGTGTCGTGCAGCCGAACGGCGCGCAAGGCATCCGGTTGACTGCGGGCGAAGCGTTCGACGTCGCGCTGCGCAATGAAACCAGCGACGCCACGCTGATCCACTGGCACGGCCTCACGCCGCCCTGGAACCAGGACGGCGTGCCCGACGCTCCCATGCCGCTGCTCGGGGCGCACGCTCAGCAGCGCTACCACTTCCCGGTGAACGCGCCCGGCACCTACTGGATGCACGCGCACACGTTGCAGGAGCAGCAACTCCTCGCGGCGCCGCTGATCGTGGCCGATCCGGCCGATGGCCGCCGCGACGAACAGGAAGTCGTCGTCATGCTGCACGACTTTTCGTTCAAGTCGCCCGAAGAACTGCTGGCAGGTCTGACGAAGGGCGGCCAGCACGGCGCCGCGCCGGATGCCCACGGGAGCCACGGCGCCATGAGCAGTCAAGGCGCCATGGGAGGCGCGCACGCGGCGGGCGACATGAACATGAGCGGTATGAAGATGCAGCAGCCTTCATCGGCCCACGACGCGATGGCCGGCATGGACATGAGCGGCATGAACGACAACACGCACGACATGAGCAGCATGGCCGGCAGCATGCCCATGGACCTCAACGACATCGACTACGACGCCTATCTCGCCAACGACCGCACGCTCGCGGACCCCGAAGTCGTGAAGGTGGAGCGGGGCGCACGGGTGCGCTTGCGCATCATCAACGGCGCGACGGCTACGGCGTTCACGGTGGACCTCGGCGGCCTCACCGGGTCGCTGATCGCCGTGGACGGTCAACCCGTGCAGCCCGTAACGGGCCGTCGGTTCCCGGTCAGCATGGGGCAGCGCATCGACGTTCGTCTGCAGTTGCCCGACGATGCACGCGCATTCCCGGTCCTCGCGCTGCGCGAAGGCGCAAGGGAGCGCACCGGCATCGTTCTGCAACCCGCCGGCGCTCCGGTGCGCAAGATTGCCTCCACGGGCGCTGCCGCAGGGCCCGTGCTCGACCTCGCGCTGGAATCCCGGTTGCGCGCCGCTTCGCCGCTTGCGCCACGGCGCCCGGCCCAAACCTTCCAGATGACGCTCATGGGCGACATGGCCGCTTACCGCTGGGCGCTCGCCACGCAGCCGCGCATCGAGGTGGACCGCGGCGAGCGCGTCGAAGTGACGATGCGCAACGCGAGCATGATGGCGCACCCGATGCATCTGCACGGCCACCACTTCCAGGTGGTCGCCATCGACGGCCATCGCGTCAATGGCGCGGTGCGCGACACGGTGCTGCTGCCGCCGGGACGCTCGGTGACGATTGCCGTCGATGCGAACAATCCCGGGCAATGGGCCTTTCACTGCCACCACCTGTACCACATGGCGGCGGGGATGATGACGACCTTCGCGTATCGCGCTTAGCCGCAGTAACGAACGCGGCCCCGGGCGAACCATCAAGCCAGGGGCGGCGGCCACTTTCTTCCGCCCAAAACAAAGCCGGCCTCGCCAGGAGCAGTCCCTGGGAGGCCGGCGTACTGTCGGTCAAGACGGCATCGACTTCGCTCGCCTTATCGGCGAGCCCGCCGTGCTCAGGCCGTGACGTTGATCATCGTGCCGATGGTCTGGCCGCTCGCGTTGACGACGGGCGGTTGCGTCTGCGGTTGGGCCTGCACCGCTTTGGCGCCGCTGTCGTCTGCATCGCCGTCGATATCCGGGCCCACTTCCTGTGCTTCGTTCCCCGTAGAAGCGTAGCGTGCCGACTGCTGGGTAGCCTGCATCGACATGGCGACCTGGTTGCCAATTGAAGAGATGGTCATTGCGCACCTGTTTTATGAATGGAAAATGACCAACCGCGCCGGAGCCACCTTCACTTCGATCACCACAACCGGACGGCCCACGCGCGAGTGGCCGCCTGCATCTTACGCGCCCGCTGCTGAAGGGAGCCTTAAGGACGCACTTAAGGACGCGCGCGCCGCGCCGCCTGCTGCCCCGCGCCGGCCTTTGTCCTCGTCTGCTCACCATGCCGCCGCCGCGCCGCGAGGCAGTGTTCCACCGCCTCGCTCACGGTCGCGAAGAACGGTGTGCGGCTGCCGAACCGTCCAAACATGCCGTAGGCGCGCAGCCAGTCCTTGACCGGATCTTTCATCTCGGCAAAGCCGAGCCGGATGCCCTCGGCTTCCAGTTCGTCGCGCAGGGCGTCGAGCACGTCGGCGGCGGTCACGTCGATGTCGGTAATCGGCTCGGCGGCCACGATCGCCCATTCCACCCGGGTCGGCGAATCGGCAATGGCGCGGCGCAGATGGTCCGCGAAGATGTTCGCGTTGGCGAAGAAAAGCGGCGCGTCCCAGCGGAACAGCACGAGCCCCGGCAGTTGCTGTGCCTCGGGATGACGGCTCACGTCGTGATAGCCGCGCATGCCCGTGACGCGGCCCAGGACGGCGTCGTAGGGGTGCCACGCGCGCCACACGAACGAGAGCAGCGCGAGCCCCACCGACAGAAAAATGCCCTGAATCACGCCGAGCAGCACGACGCCCGCGAAGCACAGCATCGACACCGCGAACTCGCTGCGCCGGGTGCGAAAAAGCCGCGCCACGTTGCGGATTTCGACGATGCCCACCGACGCGCAGATCACGATGGCCGCCAGCGCCGAGTACGGCACGTGGGCCAGCAGCGCGGGCGCGGCGAGCAGCAGCGCGGCCATGCAGGCGGCGGCCACAAGCCCCGTGACCTGCGTCTGCGCGCCGGCCGCCTGCGCCACCGGCGTGCGCGACGAACTGCTGCTCACCGGGCATCCCTGGAACAGCCCGGCCAGCAGGTTCGCCGCGCCCAGCGCGATCAGTTCCTGATTGCGGTCGGCCTCGGTGTCCGTGCGCGGGGCAAACGCGCGCGACAACACGCTGATGTCGGCAAACGAAACGAGCGCGATGGCAATCGCGCCGCCCGCGAGTCCGCCGATCTCGGCGAATGTCAGCGTTGGCCATTGCGGCCGGCCCCCGCCGGACGGCAGCGCCCCGATTACGGCGAGCGGCACCTGGCGTTGGTCGTGCAGCCACCAGCCGGCGAGTGCGGCCACCGCGCAGACCACCAGCATGCCCGGCAGCGACGGCGCGACCCGCCGCAGCACCATGATCGCGACGATGCACGACACGCCGATAGCCGCCGCGGCCACGTTGGCCTCACCGTCGGCCACGCCATGCGCCACGTGCAGCAGCGAGCCGGCGAAGGTGTGGCTGCTGCCGTCGAGCCCGAGCAGCCGCGGCAACTGGCTTGCCGCAAGCGTCACGGCAATGCCGTTCAGATAGCCATAGCGGATAGGCTGGGAGAGCAGGTCGGAGACGAAGCCGAAGCGCAGCAGGCCGAACAGCACGCAGACGGCGCCGGCCATGATGGCCAGCATGGCGGCCAGCGCCACGGTGTGGCCGGCGTCGCCGTGTGCGAGCGGCAGCACGGTAGCGGCAATGAGCGCGGCGAGGGCGGAGTCGGGGCCGAGCACGAGGATGCGGCTCGGGCCGAACACGGCGTAACCCACGAGCGCGGCGATCGTGGCATAGAGCCCGGCCATGACGGGCAGGCCAGAGGCCTCCGCATAGCTCATGCCGACCGGAATCAGCACGGCCGTCAGCGCGAGGCCGGCGAAGAGGTCCTTGGCGAACCACTGGCGCTGGTAGCCGCGCAGCATCGCGACGCCCGGCACCCAGCGATCGAGACGCGACACACCACGTGCGGCGCCGGAGGGCAAGGGCGGTTCGGGACTGGACATGGTGAGCTGGGGTGTGCGGGTGGTGTGATGGAGCGACTGGATGAGACGTCGGGGATATCCCCACATTAGTTCACTCGCGCCCCGGCCGCGGTTTGACGTGGGTCATCCGTGGCGGGGTGCGCGTGCGTTGCACGCCAGCGGGGCACTCGGGGGCACTCGTCCGGAAACTCGCCGCGCCGCTCGCTCAAGCCTCGCTCAAGCCTCGGTCGCCGAAAACTCCTGGAACGCCTTCAGCGCGTGCGCGGCGTACATCATCGACGGACCGCCGCCCATGTACACCGCGGTGCCCAGCACGTCGTCCAGTTCCGCGCGCGTGATGCCGAGTTTCACCAGCGTTTGCACGTGAAAGCCGATGCAGTCGTCGCACCGGCCGGCAATGGCGATGCCGAGCGCGATGAGTTCGCGCGTCTTCCTCGTCAAGGCGCCGTCTTTCGTGCCCGCCGCCGCAAGCTGGCTGAAGGCGGTCATGAGTTCGGGCTGGGTCTCGCGCATGACGCGCATCTGGCCGGAAACCGCGGTGACTGTGTCCTTGAAGCTGGGGATGCTGCTCATGCTGGCCTCGCTGTTGAATCGACGGGGCTTTAACGATACGAAGGTTCGTGCCGACATCGTTTGATCTGCTGCAATAGACGGTTGAGCGCCTTCACCGGCGCGCTGGGCCGACGGCCCCGTGTGCGAACCGTCCCCGGCGCATGACCGGAATAGCGTCTATGATCACGTTTTCCGCCACGTATTTGCGCGACCGCACACGGCGCGCACGGAGCACTCGCATGCATCGCATCGGCTATCTGTTGTCGGACGGGTTTCAGATCATGGCGCTCGCCACCCAGGCGGTGTTCGAGTACGCCAACGACACCGCGGGCAGCCCCTTCTACACCATGGCGCACTACTCGGCCGAGGGCGGCGAGGTGCGTTCGTCGGTCGGCCTCGCGGTCGGCACGCGGGCCGCGGGGCCGCGCACGCAGGCGGACACGTGGATCGTGGCGGGCGTGAGCGACCCGCTCGCCATGCCCGCAGAGCCCGCCGCGCTCGCCTTCATCCGCAAGGCCGCAGACCGCGCGCGCCGCGTCGCGGCCATCTGCACGGGCGGTTTCGTGCTGGCGCAAGCCGGCCTGCTCGACGGACGCCGCGCCACCACGCACTGGGCCTTCGCCCGCGAGATGCAGAAGCGCTTTCCCGGCATCCGCGTGGAAGAAGACCGCATCTTCATCATCGACGGCCCGCTCTGGACGTCGGCCGGCATGACGGCGGGGCTCGACCTCGCTCTCGGCATGGTCGAGAAAGATCTGGGCGCGGACGTGGCGCGCACGGTCGCGCACAAGCTCGTCATGCATCAGCGGCGCGCGGGCGGCCAGTCCCAGCATTCGGAGATGCTCGATCTCGCGCCGAAGTCCGACCGCATCCAGAACGCGCTCAACTACGCGCGCAAGAACCTGACGCGTCCGCTCACGGTGGAAGAGCTGGCCGCGGCGGCGCATCTGAGCGCGCGCCAGTTCAGCCGCGTGTTCACGATGGAGACGGGGCAGTCGCCCGCGAAAGCTGTGGAAGGGCTGCGGCTGGAAGCGGCCCGGCTCATGATCGAGCAGAGCCGGCATTCGCTCGACGTCATCGCGAAGGAGACCGGTTTTCGCGACCGGCGCCACCTGCGCGAGGCGTTCGTACGCGGCTTCGGCGTGCCGCCGCAGGCGGTGCGGCGCGAAGTGCGCAGCGGGGCTCACGCCACCGCCACCTCCGCGTAGGCCTCGCGGCTTGCCACCCGCAACGCTTCCACCATCACCTCCGCCGCCGGCGAGAGCAGCCGGTCGGCCCGCGTGATGATGCCGAAGTCGTCCATCTGGCAATTCATCTGCAGCGGCAGGATCTCCACCATGCCGTGGCCCGCGTAGTAGCGGCCCACGTCTTCGGCGATCACCGCGATCATGTCGCTCTGTTCCAGCACTCGCGTAATGAAGAGCAGGGCCGAGGTCTCCACCACGTTCGACGGCGGTGCGAGGCTCGCGCGCTGGAACATCATGTCGAAGCGGTGGCGCAACACGCTGCCCGCGGGCGGCACGACCCAGGCGAAGCGCTCCACGTCGGGCAGTGCGGCCGGCGCGAGGGCCAGCATCGGATGGCCCGGCCGCACCACGGCGCAGATCGGCTCGCCGGCGAGCGGCTCGTAGCGCAGTTGCAGCGCGTCGTGGTCGGCGGAAAGACGCCCGAGCACCACGTCGAGCTTGTCCTGCGCGAGCCGCTCCAGCAGCACGTTGCTCGCTTCGATCTCCACGGAAACACGCATGTTCGCGTGCGTGCGCTTGACCGCTGCCACGGCCGCGGGCAACACGCGCACGCTGGGCGAGGTGATGGCGCCCACGGCCACGTGGCCGAGCCGCCCGGCCTTCAGCGCCGTCAGTTCCTCCTGAGCCTGGTCGAGGCTCTCCAGCACGGCGCGGGCATGGCGGATCAACGCGTCGCCGTAGAGCGTGGGCCGCATGCCGCGCGGCATGCGCTCGAACAGCACCGCGCCCAGCAGTTCCTCCAGTTCGCGCAGCACCTTCGAAGCGGCCGGCTGCGTCATGTTCAGCGTGGCCGCCGCGCGGTGGATGTTGCCGGTCTCCGCCAGCGCCACGACCAGCAGCAACTGGCGTGTTCTCAGGCGGGTTCGGACGTAGGAAGGGCTCGTTTCCAGCATGGCGTAGGTATTTACACTAATGTCGAAATAGATATCGGAAACGTCTGGATTTTCATTGGAAGGTTATCAGACTTGTCCTTAAACTGTGCCGCATATTTCGCCTTGAGAACAAACAGAGACGATGTCGGCTTCGAAACCCAAACTGCGCTCCCAACAGTGGTTCGGCACCACGGACAAGAACGGCTTCATGTACCGAAGCTGGATGAAGAACCAGGGCATTCCGGACCACGAATTCGACGGCCGGCCCATTATCGGCATCTGCAATACGTGGTCGGAACTCACGCCGTGTAATGCCCATTTCCGCAAGCTCGCGGAGCACGTGAAGCGCGGCATCTACGAAGCCGGCGGTTTCCCGGTGGAATTCCCGGTGTTCTCGAACGGCGAGTCGAACCTGCGGCCCACCGCCATGCTCACGCGCAACCTGGCGAGCATGGACGTGGAAGAGGCCATTCGCGGCAACCCCATCGACGCGGTCGTGCTGCTCGCCGGCTGCGACAAGACCACGCCGGCGCTCTTGATGGGCGCGGCCAGTTGCGACGTGCCGGCCATCGTCGTCTCGGGCGGGCCGATGCTCAACGGCAAGCTGGAAGGCAAGGACATCGGCTCCGGCACGGCCGTCTGGCAACTGCACGAGTCGCTGAAGGCGGGCGAGATCGACCTGCATCATTTCCTTTCGGCTGAAGCCGGCATGTCGCGCTCGGCCGGCACCTGCAACACGATGGGCACGGCCTCCACGATGGCGTGCATGGCCGAAGCGCTCGGCGTGACGCTGCCGCACAACGCCGCCATTCCCGCCGTGGATGCGCGCCGCTACGTGCTCGCTCACATGTCGGGCATCCGCATCGTCGAAATGGCGCTGGAGGGGCTCACGCTCTCCAGGCTGCTCACGCGCGAAGCGTTCGAAAACGCGATTCGCACCAACGCGGCCATCGGCGGCTCGACCAACGCCGTGATCCACCTGAAAGCGATTGCCGGCCGCATCGGCGTGCCGCTCGAGCTGGAAGACTGGATGCGCATTGGCCGCAACACGCCCACCATCGTCGACCTGCTGCCCTCGGGCCGCTTCCTGATGGAAGAGTTCTATTACGCGGGCGGCTTGCCCGCCGTGCTGCGGCGCCTGGGCGAAGCGGGCCTGATTCCGCATCCCGACGCGCTCACCGCGAACGGCAAGACGCTGTGGGACAACGTGCGCACGGCGCCGAACTACAACGACGAAGTGATCCGCCCGCTCGACAAGCCGCTCATCGCGGACGGCGGCATCTGCATCCTGCGCGGCAACCTGGCGCCGCGCGGCGCGGTGCTGAAGCCCTCGGCGGCCACGCCCGAGCTGCTCAAGCATCGCGGCCGTGCCGTGGTGTTCGAGAACTTCGACCACTACAAGGCGACCATCAACGACGAGTCGCTCGAAGTGGATGCGAATTCCGTGCTTGTCATGAAGAATTGCGGTCCGCGCGGCTATCCTGGCATGGCCGAAGTGGGCAACATGGGCCTGCCGCCGAAGCTCTTGCGGCAGGGCGTGAAGGACATGGTGCGAATTTCGGATGCCCGCATGAGCGGCACCGCTTACGGCACCGTGGTATTGCACGTGGCGCCGGAAGCCGCGGCGGGCGGTCCGCTCGCGGCAGTGCGCACGGGCGACTGGATCGAGCTGGACTGCGAAGCCGGCCGTCTGCATCTGGACATCAGCGACGAAGAACTCGCGCGGCGCCTGTCCGACGTCGATCCGCTCGCAGCGCCGGGCGTGGCCGAGCAGAGCGACCGCGGCGGCTACGCGCGGCTCTATGTCGACCACGTGCTGCAGGCCGACGAAGGCTGCGACCTCGACTTCCTCGTGGGCCAGCGCGGCTGCGCCGTGCCGCGTCACTCGCATTGAGTCATTGAGGCATTGAGCAGGACTTGAGAGTCATGAACACGAACGCGAAGCGTCCTTACAGCGGCATTTTCCCGGTGGTGCCCACCACCTTCACCGAGACCGGCGAACTCGATTTGGCGAGCCAGAAGCGCGCCGTCGACTTCATGATCGACGCCGGTTCGGACGGCCTGTGCATTCTTGCGAACTTCTCCGAGCAGTTCGCGCTGACCGACGACGAGCGCGAGACGCTCACGCGCACCATGCTCGAACACGTGGCAGGCCGCGTGCCGGTCATCGTGACGACGACGCACTACGGCACCCGCGTCGCCGCCGAGCGCAGCCGCCGCGCGCAGGACCAGGGCGCGGCGATGGTCATGCTGATGCCGCCGTATCACGGCGCCACCTTCCGCGTGCCCGAGCCGCAGATCTACGACTTCTACGCGCGCGTGTCGGACGCCGTCGACATTCCCATCATGATCCAGGACGCGCCCGCGAGCGGCACGGTGCTCTCCGCGCCGTTTCTCGCCCGCATGGCGCGCGAGATCGAGCAGGTGGCGTACTTCAAGATCGAAACGCCGGGCGCCGCGAACAAGCTGCGCGAGCTGATCCGGCTGGGCGGCGAAGCCGTGGAAGGTCCGTGGGACGGTGAAGAGGCCATTACGCTGCTGGCCGACCTCAACGCGGGCGCGACGGGCTCCATGACGGGCGGCGGTTTTCCCGACGGCATCCGTCCGATCATCGAAGCGCACCGCGAAGGCCGCCTCGACGACGCCTTCACGCTCTATCAGCGCTGGCTGCCGCTCATCAATCACGAGAACCGTCAGGCGGGGCTGCTCGCGTGCAAGGCGCTCATGAAGGAAGGCGGCGTGATCGACTGCGAACTGCCGCGCCATCCGCTGCCGGCCATGCATCCCGAAACGCGCGCGGAACTCGTCGCCATTGCGCGCCGGCTCGATCCGCTCGTGCTGCGCTGGGCGAAGTAAGCACACCAGAACCGCGCAAAGCAAAGCCACCATGACGACGAATTCGACCTACAGCATCGCCATCGCGGGCGTCGGCAAGATTGCCCGCGACCAGCATCTGCCCGCCATCGCGGCTCACAGCGGCTTCGACCTCGTCGCCTGCGCGAGCCGCCATGCCGAGGTGGACGGCGTGCGCAACTACAAGACCATCGACGAACTGCTTGCCGCCGAAAGCGAGCTGGACGCCGTGTCGCTCTGCGCGCCGCCCCAGGTGCGCTACGCGCAGGCGCGCGCCGCGCTGGAAGCCGGCAAGCACGTGATGCTCGAAAAGCCGCCCGGCGCGGGCGTGAGCGAAGTGGAAGCGCTGCGCGAACTCGCGAGCGCCCACAACCGCACGCTCTTCGCGACGTGGCATTCGCGCCATGCCAGCGCCGTGGAACCGGCGCGCGGCTGGCTCGCGCAACGCACCATCCGCGGCGTGCACGTGCGCTGGAAGGAAGACGTGCGCCGCTGGCATCCGGGCCAGCAATGGATCTGGGAGCCGGGCGGTCTCGGCGTCTTCGATCCGGGCATCAACGCGCTTTCCATCGTCACGCGCATCCTGCCGCGTGCGGTGCTGCTGCGCGCGGCCACGCTGTGGATGCCCTCGGACGCCGCCACGCCCATCGCCGCTGAACTCGACTGCATCGATACGCTCGGCGTGCCCGTGCGCGCGGAGTTCGACTGGCGCCATGGCCCGGTCGAACAATGGGAAATCGACGTGGAAACTACCGATGGCCTGCTCTCCATCAGCGAAGGCGGCAAGCGGCTGTCGATTGCGGGCGAGCCGGTCGAGCTTGGACCTGAGCGCGAATATCCGTCGCTCTATGAACACTTTCACACGCTCATCGCGAACGGCGCGCACGACGTGGACGTGCGTCCGCTTCAACTGGTGGCCGACGCGTTCCTGCTCGGCCGGCACGTGGAGGTGGAGGCGTTCGGCGGCTGAGCGGTCTTGTTCGGGACCGCACCTGCCGCAGCCGGCAAGGCAGAACAAAACAGAAGCAGCACCCACGCCTGAAGCAGCTTGAAACCAGCTTGAAACAAACGGTTGAACAACAACCACTCACCAGGAGACTCGCATGACCCGCACCCTTCGCCGTCTGACTCTGCGCGCCGCGCTCGCCGCCATGTGCGTGGCGCCGCTCGGCATGCTCGCCACGGCCCAGGCCGACACGCCACTCAAGATCGGTTTTCTCGTGAAGATGCCTGAGCAGGCATGGTTCATCAACGAGCAGAAGGCCGCCACGGCGCTCGGCAAGCAGGAAGGTTTTTCGGTGGTGAACATCGGCACGCCGGACGGTGAAAAGGTGCTGTCGGCTATCGACAACCTCGGCGCACAAGGCGCGCAAGGTTTCGTGATCTGCGCACCGGATGTGCGTCTCGGACCGGCTATCGCCGCGCGCGCGAAGCGCTACAACATGAAGTTCGTGACGGTGGACGACCAGCTCGTCGACTCGTCGGGCAAGCCGCTTGCCACCGTGCCGCACCTCGGCATGTCGGCGTTCAAGATCGGCAACCAGGTGGGCCAGGCGATCTCGGACGAAATGAAGAAGCGCGGCTGGAAGCCCGAAGAAGTGGGCGCGCTGCGCGTGACTGACTACGAACTGCCCACGGCCAAGCTGCGCACCGACGGCGCCACGCAGACGCTGCTTGCCAACGGCTTCAAGAAGGAAAACATCTTCGACGCGCCGCAGAAGACCACCGACGACGAAGGCGGCTTCAACGCAGCGTCGCCCGTGCTCGCACAGCACCCGAACATCAAGAAGTGGGTAGTGTTCGCGCTGAACGAAGAAACGGTGCTGGGCGCCGTGCGCGCAACGGAACAACTGCACATTCCGTCTGCCGACGTGATCGGCGTGGGCATCAACGGCGCGGGCGAAGCGTTCGCCGAGTTCCAGAAGAAGGAACCCACGGGTTTCTACGGCACGATCGCGGTGAGCTCGACGAACCACGGCAAGCAAAGCACGCAGAACCTCGTGGACTGGATCCGCAACGGCAAGCAGCCGCCCGCCGACACGCAGACCACGGGCAAGCTGATGACGCGCGAAAACTGGCAAGCCGTGCGCACCGAGCTGGGCATTTAATCTGAAGGCGTGCGGGCAGGGATGCAATGACTGAAACGATGACTCATGCAGGCGCGGCCGCCGCGCCTGCGAGCGGCGGCAACAACGGCGCCGGGCGCGCTTACCTCGAACTCGACGGGATCTCCGTGAGTTTTCCGGGCGTGCGCGCGCTCGACCGCGTGTCGCTCACGGTGCGCGCCGGCGAAGTGCTCGGCTTGATGGGCGAGAACGGCGCCGGCAAATCGACGCTGCTCAAGGTGCTCTCGGGTGTGAACCATCCGCAGGAAGGCACGCTGCGCTTGAACGGCGTGGAGCACCGCTTCGCGACCACGCGCGCCGCGCTGGATGCGGGCATCGCGATCATCTATCAGGAACTGCATCTCGTGCCCGAGCTGACGGTGGCGGAAAACCTGATGCTCGGGCAGTTGCCGAACCGGCTCGGCGTGGTGGACGAGAGCACGCTCGTCTCGCGCGCCATGGACGAATTGAAGCGTCTTGGCGAGCGCATCGACCCCAACACGCCGGTCAAGAATCTTTCCATCGGCCAGCGCCAGATGATCGAGATCGGCAAGGCGCTGATGCGCGACGCGCGCGTCATCGCCTTCGACGAACCCACGAGCTCGCTCTCGGCGCGCGAGACGGTCAACCTCTTTCGCATCATCAACGCGCTGCGTGCCGAAGGGCGCGCGATCATCTACGTCACGCACCGCATGGACGAGGTCTACGAGCTGTGCGACCGCGTCACGGTGTTTCGCGACGGACGCCACATCGAGACGTTCGAGTCGGTGGACGGCCTCGAGCGCGACCGGTTGATTGCCTGCATGGTGGGCCGCTCGATTGCCGACGTCTACGGCTACCGGCCGCGCGAGGCCGGCGACGTGATGATCGAGGCGAAGGGCCTGATGGGCCCGGGTCTGGCCGAACCGATCTCGTTTGCCGCGCGGCGCGGCGAGATCGTGGGCTTCTTCGGGCTGGTGGGCGCAGGGCGCTCCGAACTCATGAAGCTGCTGTACGGCGCCGAGCGGCCGAGCGCGGGCCACGTCGAACTGAACGGCCGGCGCGTGGCCTTTGCGAGCCCGCGCGACGCCGTGCGCGCCGGCATTGCGCTGTGCCCCGAAGATCGCAAACAGGAAGGCATCGTGGCCATCGCATCGGTGGCGGACAACCTCAACATCAGCGCGCGGCGCCATTTCAGCCCCGCGCGCTTCCTGCTCAATGCGCGCCGCGAACGCGAACTCGCGCAGGAATACATCGCGAAGCTCGCCATCAAGACGCGCAACGGCGACACGGCCATCGGCACGCTGTCGGGCGGCAACCAGCAGAAGGTGATCCTGTCGCGGTGGCTCGCCGAGCGCATCGAAGTGTTCCTGATGGACGAACCCACGCGCGGCATCGACGTGGGCGCGCGCGCCGAAATCTACAACCTGCTGTACGACCTGGCGGCGGCCGGGCGCACCGTCGTGATGGTGTCGAGCGATCTGGCCGAGGTGATCGGCGTGGCCGACCGCATCATCGTGATGCGCGAGGGCCGCATTGCCGGCACCGTGCCGAAGGCGCAGGCCACCCCCGACGAACTGATCAAGCTGGCGCTGCCGCGCTAGCGCGACGGCATTGCTGATTCACCCGCTGATTCACCCGGATTCTCCAAAGACCGGACGTACCACGAAAGACGAACACGAGATGAGCCAAGCCATGCAACCCCAGGGCACTTCCTCCGTTACCGAACCGGCCGCCGACGCAGTTGCCGAAGCAGCCGGGCCCATCACGCCCCGCAAGGCGCGCACATGGGACGTCATCAACAAGTCGGGCATCGTGGTGGTGTTCGTCGTGCTGTTCGCGGTGCTCTCCGCGACCGTGCCCGACTTTCTCACCACCCGCAACATCCAGGGCCTGCTGCTCTCGGTCACGCTGATCGGCTCGATCGCGGTCACCATGATGTTCGTGCTCGCGCTCGGCGAGGTGGACCTTTCCGTCGCCTCCATCGTCGCGTTTTCGGGCGTGGTGGCGTCCACCGTCATCACGCAGTCGCATAGCGTGATGCTCGGCATTGCGGCCGGCGTGCTGGCGGGCGGGGCGGTGGGCCTCGTGAACGGCGTGCTGATCGCGCGCTTCAAGATCAACTCGCTGATCGCGACGCTCGCCATGATGGAAGCGGTGCGCGGCCTCGCGTTCCTGACCTCGAACGGCGACGCCGTGATGATCTCGGAAGAGCGCTTCTTCGACCTGGGCGGCGGCTCGTTCCTCGGCATCTCGTTTCCGATCTGGAGCAACATCATCGGCTTCGTGGTGTTCGGCTTCCTGCTCAAGAAGACAGTGTTCGGCAAGAACGTGCTCGCCGTGGGCGGCAACAGCGAGGCGGCGCTGCTCGCGGGGCTGCCCGTGACGCGCATCAAGGTGGTCGTGTTCGTGCTGCAAGGCCTCGTGACCGGCTTCGCGGGCGTGATGCTGGCCTCGCGCATGAGCCTGGGCGACCCGAAGACCTCGGTGGGGCTGGAGCTAGGCGTGATCTCGGCGTGCGTGCTGGGCGGCGTGTCGCTCACGGGCGGCGTGGCGACGATCTCCGGCGTGCTGGTGGGCGTGCTCATCATGGGCGCGGTGCAGGACGCCATGAGCCTCATGAACGTGCCGACGTTCTACCAGTACCTGATTCGCGGCGGCATCCTGCTGCTCGCGGTGCTGTTCGACCAGTTCCGGCGCAGCCGCCGGGCGGTTTGAAGCACGGCTGAGGGAGCCGCTGAGGCACGCAGGCGTTCGGGCTCACCAACGCCACGCCAGCACTTCTTGTGCATCGCCCACGCGCTCCACGCGCACCCCGAAACGCTCGCCTTGCTGCGCGAGCGTTTCGTGCAACCAGGCCACATCTTCGTCGCGTGCATGCGCCAGCCGGAAATGACGGATGCGCATGGGCACCGCTTGCAGTTCTGTGAGCAAACCGGTGGCCGCGTCCAGCACCGGAAAATACATCAGCGTGAGGTCGGGCCGGTACTGCGCGTGGCCTGGAATGCCCTCGTAGTCGTTCAGAAAGTCGCCGCAGCCGTAGAACACCGGCTTGCCGCGATACACCTCGATCGCCCGCACGTGATGCGACGAGTGGCCGTGGATCACGTCCGCGGCGCCCGCGTCGATGAGCCGCTCGGCGAATGCCTGTTCCGCGCGCGAAACGTGGAAACCCCAGTTGTCGCCCCAATGCAGCGAGATCACGACGAGGTCGCCGGGCCGGCGCATGTCGGCGACGTGGCGGGCAACGGCGTCGGCGGTTTTTATCGATAGATCGGGCAGCACGTTCACGCCGTTGTGCCGGGCGCTCGCGGCCCAGGCGGGCGGCACGCCCGCGGTTTCGCTGCCGTATGCGTAGACGAGAAGCCGGCGGAGCGGGGCGGCGTGTTCGTCCTCCTGAACGGATACGGGCGGGCCGCCCGCTGCACTGTCCTCTCCCAGCTCGATCACAGCCGGCGCCGCCGCGGCTTGCGCGTCGTGGCCCGCACCTGCCGTCCGGATGCCCGCTTCGTGCAGGCACGCGAGCGTTTCGTCGAGCCCCGCGTAGCCCCAGTCGAGCACGTGGTTGTTGGCGAGCACGCAGCAGTCGGTGCCCGCTCGCACGAGGCACGTCAGACTCGCCAGATTCGCGGGATGCATGCGGTAGTGAATGCGCTTGTCGGGCCACCAGGTCTCGCTCGTCGTCACGGCCGTTTCCAGATTGACGATGCGCGCGTGCGGTGCGCGCTCGGCCAGCACGGCGAGCGCACCGCCCCACGGATAAGCGGCATCGACAGGTGACGGAATGCGGCCCGTGGCGCGCACGGCGAGCTTCACGTACCCGGTGGCGGAGCGCACGTAGGGCTCGTGGAGATCAGGCTGGCCCGGGTGGGGCAGGATCTGGTCGATGCCGCGGCCCAACATCACGTCGCCGCACAGGAAGAGGCGCACGGCGGTGCGCGTCGCGGCCTGCTGCCTGGCGGCGTCCGGGGCAGCGTCCGGGGCGGGGATAGGGTTCAGCTTGGGATCGAGCTTCGCTTTTGGCGTCATGTGCGTGTCCGGCGGGTCGCTGCGGACCAGTCTGGAAACGGTTCGCCCGCGCTCTTTGATCTGTGTCAATTGAAACGCCTGTGCGGCCGCCACAATCATTCCGATCTGTTCAGCATCGGACCGTGGCGCGCACCCGCCGGACCAATAAACCAATGAATTCACCCGCCATCCTGGTCCTCACCGTCCTGGTTCTCAGCGTCCTGCTGATTGCCGCACTGGCGGCATCGGCCTGGCTGTTCGCCAGAATGCGTCGCGCCGTGAAGCAGGCCGAAACGCAGGAGAACCAACTGCAAGCCATCGTCTCGACGGCGGCAGACGCCATCGTCACCGTGGACGAGCAGCACCGCATCGTCATGTTCAATCCCGCCGCGGAACACATGTTCGGGCGCGCGGCCGCCACCGTGCTGGGCGAAGACGTGGGCGTGCTGATTCCGGTGCGCTTTCGCGCCGGTCATCGCCAGCACGTGGCCCGCTTCGGCAAGGAAGGCGTAAGCCTCAAGACCATGAACGGCGGCCGCGACGTGGTGGCGCTGCGTGCCGACGGCACCGAGTTCCTGATCGATGCGTCCATTTCCCGCGCAACCGCACAGGGCAAGCGGCTCTACACCGTGGTGGCCCGCGACATGACGGAGCGCCACCGCTTCCAGAACGCGCTGCGCGAGAGCGAGATGCGCTACCGCGAACTCGCGCGTTCGCTGCAACGCGTGCGCGAGGACGAGCGCGCCGTGCTGGCGCGGCGGCTCCACGAGGGGCTCGGGCAGCCGCTCACCGCGCTCAAGATGGAGATGTCGGCGCTCGACGCGCAAACGCACCGCGACAGCCTCGCGCGCATCGAAGGCGAGAGCGACGCCGCCCGCGCGCTGCGCGAGAACGTGGACGGACTCGTGGACCATCTCGTCGCGCTGGTGCGCTCGCTCGCGTCCGAGCTGCGTCCGCCGATGCTCGACGACCTGGGCCTCGCCGCCGCGCTCGACTGGCTGGCCGGCGACCTCGCCACGCGCTACGGCCTGCGCGTGGCGCTCGACGTGACGGAGACCGAACTGGATCGCGACGTGGCCACCGTGCTCTATCGCATCGTGCAGGAAACCCTCGACGACGCGGGCCGGCAGCAGCGCGATGCGGACTTTTCGCTGGTGCTCGGGAAGGCGGGCGGGTTGGTGGTGCTGAGCCTTGGTGAAGAGCCACGGCGTGGCGCGGATGCAGGTGGCGAGCGCGGCGAGGCGAATGATGCGAATGGTGCGAATGGTGCGAATGGCACGAGTGGCCCGGCCAATGTGAGCGGTACGGTGGCTGCGGCGGGTGTCATCGGTGCAGCCGGTGCAGCCGGTGCAGCAGGCGTGAGCGTCGTGTCGCAGCCGGCCATCCGCACGCCCACGCCCGCGTGGCTGCTCTCCGTGCAGGAGCGCGTGGCCGCCTTGGGCGGTCGCGTCGAGTATGTGCCTTCGAATGGGCCCTCCAGCGCGTCTCCGACGGCGACAGGCGGCACGCTCGCCATCTCCATTCCGCACAACGGCGAGGCAACCGCCGCCATGCCGGACTGACTAACTCGGGTTGGCCTGGGTTGGCTCGCGTCGGCTCACCTAAGCCGACAACCGACCGTGCTGCGTTCTTCGACGGCGTGGCGAGCTTCGCGTAACGGCGGACTTCGTTGCGCCGCCTCGTCAACGCCTGGCTCGTTTGCCTTCGCCACACTGCGCCGGTTCGGTGACAGTGTGTGCCGCTCCCTCCCATCGAACCTTGTGCTGCGCTCATCACGCGCGCCGTTGCAGCAAGGCCTGCGCGCCATCGCCGGCGCCTTGGCCCACACCGTTGTTCGCTCTGCTGCACTGCGATCGGCATGAGAGCTGCTTGCGGCCTCGCGGTGCGGCCGGTCGGCAGGTGTCGTCGCCTCCCCAATCGGGGCCGCCAGGAGAAGAAGGAGGAGCGGCCAATGGCATTGGGCGAGAGACTTCAGGACTGGCGCGCAAACGCGCTGCGGCTCGAAGACGAAGTGGGCAAGGTCGTGATCGGCCAGCAACCGACCATCCGCCTCATCACCGTGGCGCTCTTCGCGCGCGGCCACGTGCTGCTGGAAGGCGGCGTGGGCGTGGGCAAGACCACCGTGCTGCGCGCCTTCGCGCGCGCCGTGGGCGGCGAGTTCGAACGCGTGGAAGGCACCATCGACCTCATGCCGGGCGACCTCGTCTACCACACCTACGTGGATGCCGAAGGCAAGCCGCGCATCGACCCCGGCCCGCTCTTGCGCAAAGGTGAGCGGCTCACCACGTTCTTCTTCAACGAGATCAACCGTGCGCGCCCGCAGGTGCAGTCCCTGCTGCTGCGGGCGATGGCGGAGCGCTCGGTCTCCGCGTTCGACCGCGAATACCGCTTTCCGCACATGACCGTGTTCGCGGACCGCAACAAGGTGGAGAAGGAAGAAACCTTCGAGCTGGCCTCCGCCGCGCGCGACCGCTTTCTGTTCGAACTGAACATGCCGACGCCGGCCGACCCCGACGTGCGCCGTGCCCTCGTGTTCGACACTGTCTTCCACGACGCCGACGCGCTCATCGAAACCGTGCGGCCGGGCGTGGTGGCCTGGGAGGAACTCAACAGCATGGGCGCGGCGATCCAGCAGGGCATTCACGCGAGCGAGGCGATCGAGCGCTACGTGCTCGACATCTGGAGCGCGACGGAAACGCCGCAGACCTTCGGCATCGCACTCGACGACGTGGACATGGACCGCCTGATTCTGGCGGGCGCAAGCCCGCGCGGCATGAGCGCGCTGCTGCGCGCCGCGCGCGTGAGCGCCTGGCTTGCGGGCCGCTCGCACCTCACGCCGGAAGACGTGCACGCCGTGCTGCCCGCGGCGCTCGGCCATCGCGTCTTCTTCACGCCCATTTACGAACTGCGCCGCCAGGAACTGGCCCAGGCGCTGGTGGCGCAGATCGTGGCGCGCCTCGCGGTGCCTTGAGCGCCGGGGGGGAGGAGGGAGACACCGTTCATGAAGGCGCCGCGCGAATTCCATTACCGTCTGCCGGGCCGCGCAAGCGGTTTTCGTCCTGGCTCGCACCCGGGCACGAGCTTCGGGCCTGGGCAGGAGTTCGCGCTGCACGCGCGGCTCGTCGATTACCCCGACCCGCGCCGGCTCGACTTGCGCGCGAGCATTCAGTCGGTGCGCGGCGAATGGCTCGTGCGGCTCAATCTGCAGCGCGTGGCGGTGCCGGTGCAGGTGATCGTGGACGTGTCGGCGTCCATGCGCTTCGGCGTGAAGCGTTCGAAGCTCGACGTGGTGGCCGACTTCGTCGAGGCGCTCGGCTACAGCGCATTCCGGAGCGGCGACCGCGTGGGCATGGCCGCGTTCGACCACACCGAACGCAACGATCTGAGCGCGCCGCCGCGCTACGGACGCGGCAGCGGCGACGTGATGGCCGCGATGCTGCGCAGCGAGGCGGCTGCGTCCCACGCGGACATGCCCACGCCGTGGAACAGCGCCGCCGCCGGCGCCGGCAATGGCACGGCAGCGCTGGCGCGTGTGGTGGCGAAGCTCGCGGGCAGGCAGGCGCTGGTGTTCATCGTCTCGGATTTTCATTGGCCGCTCGACGGCATGCCCGCGATCCTCGACATGCTCCTGCACGCGCACGTCGTGCCGATGGTGGTGTGGGACCCCGCGGAACTGGATGCGCCCGAACGCGGCGGCCTGCTCGACGTGCGCGACATGGAGACCGGCGCGCGCCGCACCGTGTGGCTCTCGGGCCAGGTGCGCGCGAAGTGGCGCGAGGCCGTCGCGCGACGGCGTGCGGAACTGGTGAGCCTCTTCGGCAAGCGCGCCATGGCGCCGTTCTTCATGGAAGGCGAGTTCGAGCCCGAGGCGCTCTCGCGGTACTTTCTGGAGCAGAGCGTATGAGGCAGCGTGCGGCGCGTCGCGACGAGGTCCGGCGAGGCGGCGTGATGCGCGTCGCTGCGCGGACCCTGGCGAGCTCCGTGGCAATTTCCGTGGCAACTTCCATGGCAACTTCGGCGCGGCTCGCGGTTGCGGCTTCATGGGTGACGTTTGCTATGTTCGCGACGTTCGCCTCATCCGCGGCCGCCGCAGAGTGGCCAGCCCGCGTGGCCGAGCCGCGCGCGTTCGGCCACACCATCGGCGACGTGCTGACACAACGGGTGCTGCTCGAAGCGAACGGCCATTCCGTGAGCGCTGTCGCCATGCCCTCGGCGGGCCGCGTCGGCGTCTGGTTCGAGCGTCGTGCGGCGCGCGTCGAGACCGACGCCGACGGGCGGCGCTGGCTGGTCCTCGACTATCAGCTCACCAATGCGCCGCTGGCGCCCACGCAGGTCGCGTTGCCCGCGCTCGAACTGAACACCGCGGCAGGCGACGTGCTGCGCGTGCCCGAATGGCGCGTCGGCATCGGGCCGCTCGTGGCGGATGGGGCGTCCACCACCGTCTCGGCGGATGCATCGGGTGTGTCGCCGATAGCCGAGCCGCAGGCCGGTTTGAGCGGGATACAGCCCGATCGCCTCGCAGCGCCGGTCGCGCTTGCGCCCATCCGTCGGCGGCTGGGCGTCGCGCTCGCCGCGCTCGTGGTCACGCTCGCCGCGTGGGGCGCATGGGCGTGGTGGCGCAATGCGCGCGAAGCCGCGCGGCTGCCGTTCGCGCGAGCCTGGCGGCAGATGCGGCGGCTCGATGCACGAGCGGCGCAATCCGAATCCGCGTGGCGCGTTCTGCACCGCGCGCTCAATGAGACGGCGGGGCACGTCGTGCATGCGGGGTCGCTTGCCGCGGTGATCGGTCGCGAGTCGTGGCTGCAACCGCTGCGGCCTCGGCTCGAACAGTTCTACCGGCAATCGGACGAGCACTTCTTCGCGGCGGCGCGGCGCAGCGATGCCGCGCCCGCCGCTGCGGCCACCGACGCCGCCACTGCTGCGGTCACCGACGCTGCCACCGCTGCTGCGACCGATACGCGCGGCCTCGTCGATCTGTGCCGCGCGCTCTATCTCGCGGAAAGGCGCCGGCAGTCATGAGTGCGTCCCTCATTGCACCTATCGGCTCGCCCATCGACTTTGCCGCGCCGTGGATGCTCCTCTTGCTGCCGCTCGCGCTGCTGCCTTTCGTGCCGCGTCGCGACGACACGCTGCCGTTCTCGTGGTCCGCGTGGCTGCCGCCCGACCGTGCGGGCCGCGTGCTGGGCTGGGTCTCGCGCGCGGCCGCCGCGCTCGCGATGGCCGCGATCGTGGTGGGACTCGCACAGCCGGGCCGCATCCATCTGCAGGCGCACCGCACGGGGCGCGGTGCGGAGACGCTGATTCTGATGGACCGCAGCGGCAGCATGAACGGCGTGATGGCGAGCAAGGGCGCCAACGCCACCGGCGACGCCAAGAACACCGTGGCGCGCGCCGCGCTCGACGAGTTCGTGAACGGCCGGCCCAACGACCGGTTCGCGTTCATGATGTTCGGCATCAACCCCATGCTCGCCGTGCCGTTCACCTACGACCACGCCGTGATTCGCGCCGCGATCGGCAGCACGCAGATTGGCCGCGGCATGCCCGATACGCAGCTTGGCCGCGGCCTGCTCGCGGCCATCGGGCAATTCGACGGGCTGCCCTGGACGGGCCATCGCGCCATCGTGATGGTCTCCGACGGCGGCGCGAAGCTCTCGGACACCGAACGCAAGCTCATTGCCGAAGGGCTCGCGCGCAACCGCATCGCGCTGTATTTCGTCTTTCTGCGCAGCAGCTTCTACGGCGCGAAGCTCGACGCGGCCGCGCGGCAGGGCAGTGCGGCGCCCGAGGCGGACCTGCACCGCTTCTTTCTTTCGCTTTCCACGCCGTACAACCTCTACGAGGCGGGCGACCCCGGCGCCATGACGGCGGCGATGAACGAGATCGACCGCCAGCAGAGCTTCCCCGTTTCGTTCGTCGAGCAGTTGCCGCGCCAGGACCGCAGCGGCGTCTGCTTTGCCGTGGCGCTCGCGGGCTGCGCCGTGCTGCTCGCGGCGCGCGTCCTTCAGGTACGGAGCTGGGCATGAAGCGCACCACCGTTCACGCCGTATTTGCCGTCGCCGCACTTGCGTGCGCGGTGTTTGCGGGTGCAGAGGCGATCCGGCTCGTGAAGGCGCAGCGCGTGAACGACGAAGTCGCGGCGGTGACGCGCGGGCTGGCGGCTGCATCGGCTGCTGCACCGGCCGCTTCGTCGGGCATTGCCGCTGCCGCAAGCAGCACCGATACGATCGATTCGCTCGCGCCGCGCCCCGTGCAGCTTGCGCAGGCCGTGGCGCTTGCGGCGCAGCGCCGGTACGACGCCGCGGGACGCCGCTTCGAGGCGCTCATCGAAAACGGTGTGCACGACGAGACCGGCCGCGCGGCGCTATTCGATCTCGCCAACATGTATCTGCGCGAGGGCGCGGGCACCAGCGACGACGCGGGCACGAGCCGGTCGGCTCCGATGATCGAGCAGGCCAAGGCGCGCTACCGCGCGCTGCTGCGCATGACGCCCGACGACTGGGACGCGCGCTACAACCTGGAGCGCGCGCTGCGGCTTGCGCCCGAGCAGCCTTCGGAAGCCGCCGCCGAGGTCGCGACGAAGAGCCGGATCAAGCTGCGCGGGGCGCAGAGCGAGGACCTGCCATGACGCGTCGTGCGCCGGCAACATCGCCCGGGCGGGTTGGGTGGGTCGGCCCCCTCGCGCGCCGTCTTCTGCATGCGCCGAGGCACGTCCTCGCGGGCCGCGACTGGGCGGTGGCGGCCGCGCTCGTGCTGCTGGCCGCGGCGTTCGCGGTGCCGTCGGTGGAACTGCCGCGCGATACGTTCACCTACATGGTCACCTTCGACATTACGCAGAGCATGGACGCCGAAGACATGAGCCTGAACGGGGCGCCCGCGAGCCGGCTCGACTTCGCGAAGGCCGCGATGCGCGATGCGCTGGGCCAATTGCCGTGCGGCTCGAAAGTGGGCTGGAGCGTGTTCACGGGCCAGGCCGCGCTGCCGCTCGTGACGCCCGTGGAGGTGTGCCGGCACTACGACGCGCTGCTGGCGTCGCTAGGCGCGATCGACGGCCGCATGCGCTGGACCAACTGGAGCCGCATCGCGGAGGGCGGTATCTACTCGGCGGTGCGGGTCGCGCACACGATCGGTCAAAGCGCCGCGCAAGGCAGCGGCCCGGGCATCGCGCAAGCGGACGGACAAGCCGACGAACAGCCAGACGAACAAGCGGATAAATCAACGGACGAACCAGCGCGCGGACGCGCCCCGGCCGCACGCGGCGTCGCGGTGGTCTTCTTCACCGATGGCCAGGAGGCGCCGCCCATCCTGCCTTCGAACGGGCCCACGATCGAAATCGGCGTGCCGGGCGTGAAGGGCTGGCTCATCGGCGTGGGCGGCGACCAGCCCGTGCCGGTGCCGAAGACCGACGCGACCGGCCGCAAGACCGGCTACTGGAGCGCGGCCGACGTCGTGCAGGTCCCGCCCGCGGATCGCCCCCCGGGCGCGGGCGAAAGCCACGAGGAATTGTCGGGCCTGCGCGAGCCGTACCTGGCTACCGTGGCGAACCGCATCGGCTTCGGGTATCGGCGGCTGCTCGGGGCGGCATCGCTCGCGGCCGCACTACGCGACCCGTCGCTCGCGCACCGGGAACCCGTGCCCACCGACGTGCGTTGGGTGCTCGCACTCGCGGCGCTGTTGCTGCTCGCGTGGCGCCATGCGCGGTTCAGCCTCCTCACGGTCTTCACAGCCCGTACTCGCCGGGAAACGTTCGCAGCGAACTCTGCACCACCGTTGCCGCACCGTCGATGAGACCGCAACGCCCCGAGCGAGGCAGCAGCGTGGCGAGGCTGGCAAGCGCATCCACATCGCGCTGCGTGGCCACGCCAGTGTCGATCCGGTGCAGCAGGCGCGCCATCTGGAACGTGCCGCACTTGCAGGACGGACATTGCCCGCACGACTCCGCTGCAAAGAATTCCACGTAGCGCGCGACTTCGCGCACGATGCTCGTGCCTTCGCCCAGCACGATCATGGCGCCCGTGCCGAGGCTGGAGCCGCGTGCGCGCACCGAGTCGAAGTCGAGCGCGACGTCGAGGTCGGCGGCGGTCAGGAGCGTGTTCGACGGACCGCCCGTGAACACGGCCTTGAACGCCTTGCTGCCCAGCATGCCGCCGCCGCAGCCGAACACGAGGTCGGCGAGCGGGGTGCCCATCGGCAACTCGTACAGGCCGGGGCGCAGCACGTCGCCCGAAAGCGAATAGAGCTTCGTGCCGCTCGCCTCGCCGATGCCGAGCGCGCAATGCGCCTGCGGCCCGTCGCGCAGGATGTGCGGGACGTTGGCGATGGTCTCGACGTTGTTGATGAGCGTAGGTGCCCCGCCGATACCCGACTGGGCGGGAAAGGGCGGCTTGCTGCGCGGGAAGGGGAAGCCGCCGTCGAGCCACGAGACGACCGCCGTTTCCTCCCCGCCGATGTAGCGGCCCGAACTCTCGTTCAGCGCAAGCTCGAGCGGATGCCCGAGCGCCGCCGCGAGGCGCGCAAAGAGCTGGCTTGTCTGCCATTGCGCGAGCGCTTCGCGCATCGCGGCGAGTGCATCGCGCTGACGCCGGTTCACGTAGAACACGACATGCGTGGCGCGAATCGCAAGGGCGGCGATCAGCGCGCCTTCGATCACCTGGTGCGGCGTGTGCAACAGGAGATGGCGGTCCTTGAACGTACCGGGCTCGTCCTCGTTGCCGTTGACGACGACGTAGCGAATCGTCGGTGTCGTGCCGGGCGAGGCGGCTTCTTTGCCCGGCACGGCGGCCGCGCCCGCCTGCGCGGCCGCGCGCCACTTGCGGTGCGTCGGGAAACCCGCGCCGCCCATGCCGACGAGGCCCGCGGCCTCGATGGTATCGATGATCGCTGCGGGATTCGCAAGCGCGGCATCGAGTCCGTGTCCGCCGCCCGCTGCGAGCCAGCGCCGGTAATCGGTCCCTACGTCGAAGCGGGAACTCAGCAGACGTTGGTTCAAGCGCTTGTTCAGGTGATAGTTCTGGCGTGCCATGTCTAATCCCCCCTCGCGCCGCCAGCCAGATGGCGGCGCAGATCGAAGTTGCCGTACCCGGGGTACAGGAGCGGAGCGCGCGGGGCGGCCGTCTCGCCCGCCATGGCTAGCGCTCGCCGGAACGCGGCTACGTGGCCGAGACCGGCGCGGCCCGTCGGTCCACGCTCTGCCGCGCATGCGGCCGAGTGCACGCCCGCGCGCCGGCCGAACGCGATGATGTCGAGCAGCGCATTGCCCATCAGCCGGTTGCGGCCGTGTACGCCGCCCGCCACCTCGCCGGCGGCGTAGAGCCGCGCGACGTCGGTCGCGGTGTCTGTGCCGATGACGACGCCGCCGTTCTGGTAATGCAGCGTCGGATAAACGAGCAGCGGTTCGCGTGTGGGGTCGATCTGGCATTTCGCGGCCAGATGGGCGAGCCCCACCAGTTGCGTCGTGAGCAGATCCGGCTGGCGGGCGAGCAGGTCCGGTGTGTCGATGAACACGCCCCGGGCGCCGTCGCGTTCGATGCCGCGTCCTTCTGCGCATTCGCGCAGGATCGCGGCGGCGACGACGTCGCGTGGCGAGAGTTCGTCGATGAAGCGCTCGCCCAGACCGTTGACGAGACGCGCGCCCGCCGACCGAACGGCCTCCGACACGAGCGCGCCCGCCAGATGCCGCGGCCATGCGATGCCGGTAGGGTGGTACTGGAAGCTGTCGAGGTCGGTCACGCGGGCGCCCGCCCGATACGCGATCACGAGGCCGTCCGCCGTTGCGCCGTAGTGATTCGAGGTGGCGAAACCTTCCAGGTGCAGCCGGCCCGAGCCGCCCGTGGCGAGCACGACCGCCCGCGCCAGCACGGGGCGCAGCCGGCCGTGCTCGAGATCGCAGAGCACGGCGCCCGCGCACGCGCCGCTCTCGTCGGTGAGCAGTTCGAGCGCGGGCGCCCGGTTCAGCACCGTGATGCGCCGGTCGAGTTCCACTGCTTCGCGCAGCACGCGCATCATTTCGAGCCCGGTGAAGTCGCGATGCGAGAGCACCCGGGCCGCGCTCGTGCCGCCCGCGCGTTTGCGCAGCAGCCGTCGGCCGTCGGGCTCCAGATCGAACGCGACGCCAAGGCCGATCAGCCAGCGGATCGCGCCGGGGCCATCGGCCACGAGTTGCGCCACGAGTTCGGGCCGGGCCGCGCCGTGTCCGCCGCGCAGCGTGTCGTCGTAGTGGCGCGCGATGCTGTCGTCGCTGCCCACGGCGGCCTCTATGCCGCCCTCGGCCATCACCGTGTTGCTGTCGCCCACGCGCAGTTTGGTGGCGACGATCACGTCCGCACCCGCGGCCGCGGCTTCGAGCGCGGCGGCCGCCGCGGCGCCGCCTCCGCCGATCACGAGCACGTCCGTGACAAGCGGCGGGGCGCCGGCCAGATCGACTTCGTCGATCAGCGCGTCCGATTCGAGAAGCCGCGCAAGCGCGGGATGGCATGCGTGACCCGCATTCGGGCCGACGCGCAGCGGCGTGCGCGCACTTGCGCGGTGGTCGGGGTGATAGGCGGCGAGGAGGTCCGCGGCGGAGGTGCCGGATTCCCGCAAGGGCACGTCGCGACCCGGCAGCAAACGCATGCGTGCGTCGTCGTAACGGATGGAGGCAGCGGTCATGGTCGTGTCACTCCGTGTGAGCGTGGCGTTCGACGCTGTGCGCCGGACTACCTTGGCCGGCCGTGTCCTGACCGGCCGTGTCCTGTTGCGCGAGGCGCGCGATGAGATCGACGGGCCGCAGCGTCAACGCCGTGTGCACCCGCCGCGCCGCGAGGCCCAGATGATTCGGCCAGATCCGCTCGGGGCAGGCGAGTGTGCAGAGGTTGCACATCACGCACGCATCGAACACGCCGGACGCGCCGGGCAGGTCGCCCGCCACCGCGAGCGCCACGCCGCGCTCGACGTCGATGCCTTTTGGACACGCGCGCGTGCAGCCGCCGCAGTGGCGGCAGTCGTGCGCCTCGGGAAACACGCGCATCAGTTCGCGGTGCGCCTGCCAGCCGTCGGCGAACTGGCCGATCTCGTAGCGGTGCGGCTTATCGGGCGTGAAGTAGTCGATGAAGCTCACCTGCATGCCGTCTTCCACGCGCGTTTCGCAGGCCAGCAGCGGCGTGACCTGGCGCTCGCCCGCGCGTCGCACGAGGCAGCGGCACGCGCCGCATACGCCCTGGCCCATGCAGCCGACGTTCGCCGTGAGCGCGCCGGCATGGGCGGCGGCCTCGACGATGGAAAGCGTCGCGGCAACTTCGGCCGTGCGGCCGTCGATCACGACGGTGATGTGCCGTTCGTTCGTCATCCTGATCCTCGTGGACGAATGGTTCGAGTGCGCCTGCCGTACCGGTGCGGGACCGATGCCGGAAGGCGCGACGCGCTGTTCAACGCAAGGAGCAGGCCACGCGGGATGCGGCGGGTTGGCGCAGAGGCCGCGAACCGCCCGGCGCTGGTGACGGCGGCGGCAGCGTCCCGCGCCATCCGGGGAGCAACGCTTCGGCCGCGGCCCGGCGTTCGGTTTTTCGAACCCGTTACGCGGCCTGTGTTCGGAAAACCGAACGCGCCGCGCACAAAGCACGGGGAAGCTTGCGCTGTATCAACGGGTGAGGGCTTCTGGTCTGGTGGCATGAGGCTTGCCTTGAAAGAGCGCGCACGACGCGCGCCGCCAGCCCATCTGGCGCGGCAAAAGCAACGGAACACCACGATGACCACGACTGTAACGATCAAGCGCGCCGACGACGAAACGGGCAGCGACCCGCCGGCCGACTGCCGTTACCACCGGCGTTGTGCGGGGCGATGCGAGCGTCTCGCGACGGAAGCGGGCGACCCCGCCGAGCTTTCCGGCCTCTCGTGCATCCGCTCGTTCCGGCGGCGCGACGCCATCATCTATCTCTCGCTCACCTTCGTCGTCACCGTGCTGTGCTTCGTGGGCGCCTACCGCTACTTCTTCGACCTGGGCATGGCCAGTCTGGAGGCTTCCACGAGCCGCGAGTTGCCGGTGTACGTGCAGCGGCTCGAACGCGAAACGGACCGGTTCGACACGCTGCTGCTCGCGCTCTCCATGAACCGCGACGTGGCGGCGTACCTGAAGGGCGACCATTCACGCGAGCTCAGCGATGCGCTCGACAGGATGCTGCGCGACCTCAACGACAGCACGGGGGCGCTGCAAACGTATCTGGTGGATACCACGCTGCACGTGGTGGCGTCGTCGATGCCCGACGGGCCGGGCAGCTTCGTCGGCCGCGACATCTCCTACCGGCCCTATGTGCAGCGCGCGCAGCCGGGGCGTGTGGTGGGCTACTACGCCGTGGGGACCACGGGCAACATGGCCGGCTACTACCTCGCGACCGCCGTGAACGACGACGCGGGCCGGCGCGTGGGCATCGTCGCGACCAAGATCGGCCTCGACCGGCTCGAGCGGGACTGGCTGCATGGCGTCGAGCGCCGTGTGGTGGCGCTCGACGAGAACGGCGTGATCGTGCTGTCGTCGCGGGCAGACTGGAAAGATCGCCTGACGCACGTCATCACGGACGCAGAACGCCGCCGCTTCTACGAGACCCAGCAATACAACCGCGCGGACCTGCGCCCGCTCGCGTGGGGCAGCGTGACCCCGCCGTTCGGCGAGCGGCCTTTCCTGCGCGCCGGATTGCCCGGACAGGAACGCGACTATCTTGCCGTCACCGCGCAGCTACCGGAGCTATCGATGCGGCTCGTCGTGCTTGCCGATCCGTCCGACACGCAGCAGCTCGCGCTCGCCCAGGCCGGCTTCGTCGCGTTTGCGGTGGCCGTCGTCGCGCTGTTCGCGCACATCGTCTACGAGCGGCGCCTCAATACGCAGGAGCAGCGGCTCGCGCGCGAAGCGCTGCAGGCGGCGCACGAGCGCCTCAAGGCGCGCTTCGAGCACCGCAGCGCGGAGCTGCGCATTGCCAACGAAGACCTCAGGAAAGAGGTGGCCGAGCGTATCGAGTCCGAACGCCGGCTGCGCAGTTACCAGGACGAACTCATCCGCACCGAAAACCTTGCTGTGATCGGACAGCTTTCCGCGGGGCTCGCGCACGAGATCAACCAGCCGCTCGCCGCCATGTCCACGCTTTCGGAGAACGCCGTGCGCTTCCTGCAGCGCGGCGATACGGCCACGGCGCAGTTCAACCTGGGCCGCATCAGCGAACTGGTCACCCGCATGGGCACGCTCACGGGACGTTTGCGTTCGTTCGCGCGGCGCTCGAGCGGCGAGATCGTCGCGATGCCGCTCGTGCCGTCCATCGAAAACGCGGTTGCGCTGCTCGCCCACCGGCTCGAAAAGGAACACGTCGCGGTGAAGATCGACGCGCCGCCCGGGCCGCTTTTGGCCTTCGGCGAAACCGTGCGGCTCGAGCAGGTGCTCGTGAATCTGCTCTCGAACGCGATCGAGGCGATGGAGGCGAGCCCGGTACGCGAGATCGTCATTCGCGCATATCGCACGTACGGCGACGGCGAGCATGCGTTCATCGAGGTGCTCGACAACGGCATCGGCCTGTCCGACGCCGTGCAGGCGAGATTGTTCGAACCGTTTTTCACCACCAAAAAGACGAGCGGCCTCGGGCTCGGACTCGCCATTTCCGCCGACATCGCCACGAGCTTCGGCGGCAGCCTCACCTGCGAAAACCGGCCGCAAGGCGGAGCCCTGTTCCGCCTCACGCTGCGCGCCGCACCGTCTGAAGGAAACGCATCATGCTAGAAAACATCGACGTCCTTGTCGTCGAGGACGACGACGACGTGAGACTGGGTTGCCTGCAGGCACTCGCCCTGGAAGGCGTGCGCGCAGCGGGCTTCGAAAGCGTGGAGAAGGTGCCGCGCAATCTGCCGCGCGACGGCGCCTTCGTGGTTGTCTCCGACATCCGGCTGCCGGGCATGGACGGCATGGCCTTCCTGCGTCAGCTCGTGGAACGCGACGCCGACCTGCCCGTCATCCTCATCACGGGACACGGCGACGTGCAGATGGCCGTGCAGGCCATGCGCGACGGCGCCTATGACTTCATCCAGAAACCGTTCCAGTCGCGCGAACTCGTTTCGGTCGTCAAGCGCGCGCTGGAAAAGCGCTCGCTTGCGCTCGAAGTGCAGCGGCTGCGCCGCCAGGTGGCCGAAATCGGCGGGCTCGAGCAGCGCATCATCGGCCGCTCGCCCGCCATCGTCGAGCTGCGCGAGTTGGTGGCGGAACTGGCGCCGCTCTCCACCGACGTCATGATTCTGGGCGAGACCGGCACCGGCAAGGAACTCGTCGCGCGCTGCCTGCACGATCTTTCGGGACGTAAAGGGCCGTTCGTGGCGCTCAATTGCGGCGGCCTGCCGGAGTCGCTCTTTGAAAGCGAGATATTCGGTCACGAGGCCGGTTCGTTTTCGGGGGCGACGCGCCAGCGTATCGGCAAGATCGAGCATGCGCAGGGCGGCACGCTGTTTCTCGACGAGATAGAAAGCATGCCGCTCGCCATGCAGGTGAAGCTGCTGCGCGTGCTTCAGGAGCGCAGCGTCGAGCGGCTCGGCTCGAACCGGCTCATTCCCGTGGACTTTCGCGTGATCGCGGCCACCAAGGCCGACCTGCTCGCGCTTTCGGAAGAAGGGAAGTTTCGCGCCGACCTGCATTTCCGCCTCAACGTCGCGACCATCACGCTGCCGCCGCTGCGCTCGCGTCAGGAAGACATTCCGCTGCTGTTCGACGTGTTCGTGCAGCAGGCGGCGTTGCGACTCGATCGGCCTGCGCCGCCCATCAAAGACACGGTGGTGCGCGAGCTGCTGGCCCACAAGTGGCCCGGCAACGTGCGCGAGCTGCGCAATCAGGCCGAACGCTACGTGCTGGGCCTCAAGGGTGCGCCAGGCACGCAGGACACCGAACCGGTCTCGCTGACAGCCACCGTCGATGCGTTCGAGCGCGGGCTCATCGTGGAGGAGTTGCGCCGTCATGGCGGCAATCTGTCGCGGGCGGCCGAGGCGTTGCACATTCCGAAGACGACGCTCTTCGGCAAGATCCGCAAGTACGAGATACAGAGCGAAGACAGCTGACGGCCGCGTGCGCTTTTTTCTGCGCTTCGTTTTGCGCGTTTCGTTCTGCGCGCTTTGTTTTGCACGCTTTGTTTTGCACGTTTCCTCCGCCCGTTCCTCCGTTCGTTTCCTTCCCTCTGCTTTTCCGCCTGCTTCTGTGTGCGGGCTTCGCGCTGCGGCCGAAGCCCGCTTGTCGCGTTGCCCGTCGTGTTTCTGCTTCGTGCTCGTGGTGCTCGTGTTTGATCGTGCTGCGCGCGCCATGCGCCGATGTTCAGGCATTCGAAATACCGAACGGCCTTCGAAGCCCGCATTCTTAAAACCGAACGGCAACGTCTGAGGAGGGTCATCGCTGTCGCCCGCAAACCCTTTCCTGACAAGGGTTTGCGACGACCAGGCCAGATTGGCATACCCCTTGCAAAGTAGATCGCGAAAGCTCTCGCGAGCTTGTGTCAGTACGACTTCCGATCACACCAGAGGAATTGCAATCATGGCCATCACCAATGCTGCCGAAACGAAAAAGCTCAATGTGCGCGTTGTCGCCCCGCTCGCGGGCGCCGCGCTGCTGCACGATCCGGCAAAGAACAAGGGTTCGGCATACACCCACGAAGAGCGCCGCCAGTTCGGCCTCGAAGGTCTGCTGCCGCACGCAGTGGAATCGCTCGACCGCCAGGTGGAGCGCGTGCTTTCCCATCTCGATAGTCTCGGCGACGATCTCGCACGCTACGTCTATCTGATCGATCTCGAAGCGCGCAACGAAACGGTGTTCTACAAGACGATCATGTCGGACCCGAAGCGCTTCATTCCGATTCTCTACGACCCGACCGTCGCCGACGCCTGCCTCGCGTTCGGCAACCTGTATCGCCGTGCGCGCGGCATGTACATCACGCGCGACATGAAAGGCCGCATCGCCGAAGTGCTGCGCAACTGGCCCGAGAAGGACGTGCGCTTCATCTGCGTGTCCACGGGCGGGCGCATCCTCGGCCTGGGCGATATCGGCGCGAACGGCATGGGCATTCCCATCGGCAAGCTGCAGCTCTACACGGCCTGTGCCGCGGTGCCGCCCACCTGCCTGCTGCCGGTGCTGTTCGACATCGGCACGACCAATGACCAGCTACGCGCCGACCCGTTCTATATGGGCACACGCGAGATGCCGCCCAGCGAAGCCGAACTCGACGAGTTGACCGAAGAATTCGTCCGGGCCGTGGAGGACGTGTTCCCGAACTGCTGCGTGCACTTCGAAGACTGGAAGGGCACCGACGCCATCCGCATGCTCGACCGTTATCGCGACCGCATTCTTTGCTACAACGACGACATCCAGGGCACGGCGGCCGTGGTGCTCGCCGGTATCTCGGCGGCACTGAACCAGACGGGCGGCAAGCTGGCCGACCAGCGGTTCCTGTTCCTCGGCGCGGGCTCGGCCGGTATCGGCATCGCGAAGCTGATCGCGGCGGAACTGCAATCGCGCGGTCTGTCGGCCGAAGAAGCGCGCAAGCGCGTGCGGCTCTTCGACGTCAACGGCCTCGTGGAATCGTCGCGCACTGACCTCACGGAAGCGCAGAAGCTGTGGGCGCAGGACGAAAAGCCGAGCCGCAACTTCGTGGAAGTCATCGAACGCTTCAAGCCCACCATGCTGGTCGGCGTGTCGACCAAAGGCGGCGCGTTCACGAAGGAAGTCATCGAAGCGATGTCCCGCCTGAACGAGCGGCCCGTCATCTTCGCGCTCTCGAACCCGACCAACAAGGCGGAGTGCACCGCCGAGCAGGCCTACACGTGGTCCAACGGCCGTGCGCTCTTCGCAGCCGGCGTGCAATTCGACGAGTTCGAGCTGAACGGCGTGCAGTACCGGCCGGGCCAGGCGAACAACTTCTACATCTACCCGGCCATTGGTCTTGCGACCTACGCATGCCGCCCGACGCGCCTGAACGACGAGTGCTTCATCGTCGCGGCGCACGCCACGGCAGACCAGGTCGGCCCGGCGCTGCAGGCGAAGGGCATGTTGTTCCCGAGCCAGGAGCACATCCTGGAAACGGAAATCACGACTGCGAGCCGCATTGCCGAATACATGTTCGATTCGGGCCTTGCCGGCGTGCCGCGGCCGCGTGAAATCCGCTCGTGGATCGAAAGCATGCTCTACCGGCCGGCCTACTGAACGCCGCCCCGGCACCCCGGATGCGCATGCAGCGTGCGCATCCGCCACTACTCGAATCAAGCGGGTGATTCATCATGGAATACTTTGTCCACACGCTCCAGAAGTACCCCGAGATCGCGCTGTTCCTGACGATCGGGGTGGGCTTCTGGATCGGTAATCTCAAGCTCGGCAAGTTCAATCTCGGCGTGGTGACCTCAACGTTGCTCGCCGGGCTGCTGATCGGCCAGATCGGCATCAAGCTGCCGGTCGCCTTGCAGTCCACGTTCTTCGCGATGTTCCTGTTCGCGGTGGGCTACGCGGTGGGACCGCAGTTCATTCGCGCGCTGCGCAGCGACGGCCTGCCCCAGGTGATCTTCTCGATCATCGTGTGTCTCGCGGGTACCGGCACGGCCGTCGCGCTCGGCAAGCTGCTCGGCTACAACGGGGCCCTCACGGCAGGGCTGCTTTCGGGCGGCTACACCAACTCCACGGTGCTGGGCGTGGCCACCGACCTGATCCAGCAGTCCGGCCTGCAGCAGGCCCAGTTGCAGAGCGCGCTTGCGCTCCTGCCTATCGCTTACGCGGTCACGTATCCGTTCGGCACGATCGGCTCGGCGTATCTGCTCGCCAACGTCGCGCCGAAGGTGTTCGGCTTCGACCTCGCACGCGAATGCGAGAACTACGAGCGCGAGCACGGCGTGGGCACGCCGATCGGCACGACGGCCTACCGCGAATACTCCGCACGTGCGTTTCGCCTCACGAACCCGATGCTCATCGGCAAGACTGTGTCCGACGTCGAAACCCTGTTCAATCGCGAGATTTTCGTGCGCCGCATGCGTCTGGGCGACGGCATGGAAGTGATCGACTGCAAAGGCGAAACCGTGTTGATGGCGGACTCCATCATCGCGGTGTCCGGCGGTCTCGCGCCGCTGCTCGCCTACGAGGAGCAGTTCGGCCCCGAGGTGAAGGACGTGCCGCTGCTCGACTTCCCGACGGAACTGCTTGACCTCGTGGTGACGAGCAAGGCCTACGCGGGCAAGACACTCGGCGATATCTCCGACGCGCTCTTCGGCGAACCTGGTCGCGGCGTGTTCCTCACCAACGTCACACGCTCGGACATCCTGCTGCCCATGCGGCGCGAGACGAAGATTCAACGCGGCGACGTGCTGAAGATTCTCGGCGCACGCCAGGACGTGGCGAAGATCGCGCGGACGCTCGGCTATGCGGACCGGCCGCTCGAAGGCTCGGACATGGCGTTCATGGCCTTCGGCATCGTGGTGGGCAGCCTGATCGGTGCGATCACGGTGCATATCGGCGGCGTGCCGTTGAGCCTGGGTACGGCGGTGGGGGCCATCGTGGCCGGCATTATCTGCGGCTACCTGCGCTCCACGATGCGCACCTTCGGCCACATTCCCGGCCCGGCGATCTGGGTGTTCAACAACGTGGGCCTGAACGGCTTCATTGCGTGTGTGGGACTCAACGCGGCGCTGGGTTTCGTGAGCGGCATCCAGCACTACGGGCTCACGCTGTTCCTTGCGGGCACCCTGGTGACGATCGTGCCGATCATCGTCGGCTTGCTGCTCGGACGGTACGTCTTCAAGTTCCATCCGGGGATCTTGCTGGGCGCCTGTGCGGGTGCACGCTCGACTACGGCGGCGCTCGGCTCGCTGCAGGAAGTGGCGAAGTCGAACGTGCCCGTGATCGGCTACGCGACGGGCTACGCGGTGTCGCGGCTCGTGATGGCGCTGCTCACGATCGTGGTCGTGAACGTGTTCTAGCGACGACTGAACGGCGGCCAGTCTGGCCGCCGCTCGTGCGGATAGAGAAGGGGAGCGAAATGATTGGAGCGATGTTCGGTGTGCCCGTGCTGTGCGTGCTCGCACTCGTTCACCTCTACTGGGCGTTCGGCGGGCGGCGGGCCGTCACCGTTGCCGCTTCGGCGCACAGCGGCGCGCGCGGCGTACGGCCGTCACGCGCCGCGCTCGTGGGGATTGCGGGTGCGTTCGGTGCGGCGGCCGCCGTGGTCGCGATGCGGGCCGGCTGGATCGACCTCTGGCGCGATCCGCCCAGCGTGAGAATTGCCGCCGGCATGGTTGCGCTTGCGTTCTCGCTGCGGGCAATCGGCGACTTCCGGTATGTCGGCGCATTCAAGCGCAACGGCAACGCCTCGGTGTTCGGCTTCGTGGATACGCTGCTGTGCTGTCCGCTGTGCATCGCGCTGTCCGTTGCCGCGATTTCGCCGGTGTAGGGCCTTGGGGGAGGCCACATGAAGCAGCTACGCGAGGCACCCAGACGAGGCAGCCAAATTTTGACCAAGACGGCCGCAAGGCCGTTTTGGTGCAATAGGACCATGACGGCGTGCAGCGCGCAGGGCGTGCTTGCCGCGCCGCGCTCGCCGCCGCTTTCCCCGCTTTCCCCGCTTTCCCGGGGCTTTTGCCGCTTTTACGTGCTCATTTGGTCACACGGTTTGGTCCATGCCCGATTCCCAGACGTCTGAAGCTTTCAGCACAACTACCGCGCACCCTCCGCAGCGCATGGCCGGCCGCGTCTGCCTCGTCACGGGCGGCGGCAGCGGCATTGGCCGGGCCACCGCGATCCTGATGGCGCGCGAAGGCGCGGCCGGCGTGATCGTCGCGGGGCGTCGACGCGAGCCGGGCGAAGCCACGGCGCAGGCGTGCCGCGAGGCGGGACGTGAAGCGTGCCGCGAGGCGGCAAGCAAAGCGGGCTCCGGGTCCGGCTGTGACGCCCATTACGTGCAGGCCGACGTCACGCGCGAAGCCGACGCCGCCGCGCTCGTCGAATTCGCGCTCGCACGCTTCGGCCGGCTCGACGTCGCGTTCAACAACGCCGGCTACCAGGAGCCGCGGGCGCTGCTCGAAGCCCAGACCCGCGAGACCTTCGACGCCGTGCTCGACGCGAACCTGCGCTCCGTGTTCTACGGCCTCAGGCACCAGATTCCCGCGATGCTGGAGCGCGGCGGCGGTCGTATCATCGTGAACGCGTCGGTGAGCGGCATCCGCAATCCCAATCCGGGGCTCGCGCTATATTCGGCGTCCAAGGCCGCCGTCATTTCGCTCGTGCGCTCGGCGGCGATGGAATGCGCGCCGCGCGGCATTCGCGTCAACGCCATTGCGCCGGGGCGGGTGGTAACGAGCATGATGCTCGGCTCGGGCATCGACCCGAACGCCATCGCGGCGAGCCTGCCCGTGCGGCGTCTTGGCGAGCCCGAGGAAGTCGCGCAGGCGGTGGTGTGGCTCGCATCGGACGATGCGTCATACGTCGTTGGTCACGTGCTCGCGGCCGACGGCGGTTTTCTCTCTTCGTGAGTCGTGAGGCACCCGTGACCCGCTCCATTGCCCGAGAACGGATGCGCTACTGGACCGAGCCGGCCCTGCCGGGTCTTTCGTTGCTGCGCGCGAATCTGCTGGGCCACCGCTACACGCCGCACGTGCACGAGGCGCTGGTGCTCGCGGTGACGGAAGAGGGCGGCAGCGCGTTCTTCAGCCGCGGCAGTACGCAGCGGGCCAGCACGGGCCAGGTGCTCGCGTTCAACCCGATGGAGGTGCACGCGGGGCACACCGTGGACAGCGAGATCTGGCGTTATCGCGGGTTCTATCTCGAACAGCCGGCGCTCACGGCCCTGCGTGCGCAGATCGGGCTTGCAACCGAGCCCGGCTTCGTTGCCAACGGACTCGCCGATCCGCAACTGGCGTGTGCGCTGCTCTCGGCTCACGCGCTGTTCGAAGCGGGCGAAGGGCAGGCCGGGCACGAGACGCTGATCGCGGCGCTCGGCACGCTCGTCACGCGCCACGCCGGCATGCCGCTCAAAGGCGCACGGCCTCTGCATGCACGCACGGTCATCGAGCCCGCGCTGCAACTCATCGCCGATCATTACGATGCGCCGATCACGCTCGACCAGATGGCCGCGGCCTGCGAGATCACACCGTTTCGTCTGATCCAGGCGTTTCGGGGTGCTACCGGTCTCACGCCCCATGCGTGGCTCGTCCAGACCCGCCTTCGTGCAGCGAGCCGGTTGCTGCGCAGCGGCATGACGCCGGCGGAAGCCGCGCTCACGAGCGGCTTCTGCGATCAGAGCGCATTGAACAAGCACTTCGCGCGGTGCTACGGGATCACGCCTGCGGCTTACGCACAGGCTTACATATAGCCATATTTAGCCTTACTGAATGTAAGTGAACTCGATGTCTGCAGTGTGGTCCCGGCCACAGTCTGCGGCGCAGTCCCGGCGCAATCTCGACACAGTGGATAGAGCGGCGCGCACCGTTTTTTAGTCGTGCTTCCGGTTGTGCCATCGAGCGATTGACTTCAGTCAAATCTGGCACGCGCCGTACTCCTATATTGAATCCGTGTCCGATGTGCGCCGATACGGCAAAGTGTGACTCGTTGATTCAAGAGCCAGCACCGTCGGACCCGCAAAAACAAGAAGCGGAGGGGACGACATGACTAACCGGACAAGACGGCATTGGCTTGCCGTATTCACACTCATTGCGGCCGCGCTGTCGCATGCGCCCGCGGCGCGAGCGGTTCCCGCATTCGCGCGGCAAACCGGACTGGCCTGTGTTGCATGCCACGTCAGCTTCCCGGAACTCACACCGTTCGGGCGTTTCTTCAAGCTGACCGCCTACACGCTATCGAACAAGTGGACCATTCCGCTCGCAGGCATGGCGCAGGTTTCGCAGACCAACACGCGCAGCATCAACAACGCCAACTACGACTTCGTGCGTAACCAGGACGTGGTGCTGCAACAGGCGAGCCTCTTCTACGGCGGACGCATCGCCGGTCCGGTAGGCGCTTTCGCACAGTGGACCTATGACGGCGTCGCACATCACAGCGGCATCGACAATACGGACATTCGCGCGGCAGGGCATTTCACGCAGGGCGACATCGACTTCATCTACGGCGTCACGGTCAACAACAATCCGACCGTGTCGGACGTGTGGAACACCACGCCGGCGTTTGGTTTCCCCTATGCGTCGAGCAGCGTTTCGCTCACGCCGATGGCGGCCACGCTGATCGACGGCGGCCTCGCCCAGCAGGTGGCGGGAGCGTCGGCGTACGCGTTCTGGAATCGCAGCGTGTACGCCGAGTTCGGCTTTTATCGCACCGCAGACCAGATGTTCTCCGTGTTTCGCACAGGGCAGGACATCACCACGCCGGGTGCCGTGAAACGCCTGAGGGGTGCCAATCCGTATTGGCGGGTGGCCTACAACCGCGAGTTCGGGCCGCATTCCATCGAAGTGGGCACGTTCGGGCTGATCGCGGACGTCTATCCGGACAACACGATTCCAGGTTCTCCCACTGACCGCTTCAGCGATTACGGCCTGGACCTGCAGTACCAGTACCTCACGCTCTCGCATGCCTTCACCACGCAGATCACGTTCATTCACGAAAAGGAGGACTGGAGCGCGAGCTTTCCGAGCGGCGGTATTGGCGCGGGACCCACACCCAGTAATCCGACGGATCACCTCAACACGCTCAAGCTCAAAGCTTCGTATTACTACCTGCGCAAGTACGGCGCGACGCTCGCGTACTTTTCGACGACAGGCAATGCGGACGCGGGCCTGTACGGCGCCGTTCCCGTGACTGGCAGCGCCAACGGCCTGCCCGACACGCGCGGCCTCATCTTCGAACTCGATTACCTGCCGCTGCCGCAGATAAAGCTCTCGCTGCAATACACGTGGTTCCTCAAGTTCAACGGCGCGCGCTTCAACTACGACGGCAACGGACGAAACGCCAGCGACAACAACACGCTGTACATGCTTGCCTGGTTCGTTTTTTGATCTGCGGGGTCATTCATGCGCACTCTTTATCTCCCGATTCCGCAGGCACCGTCGCGTCTCGCGGCCTGGCTCGTTGCCGTCGCGGTGGTCTTTGCCGGTCTGCCGTTACTCGCGCATGCCGAAAACAGCGAGCGAGGCGAGCGTCTGGCCGGCCAGTTGTGCGCCGCGTGTCACGGCGTGCACGGCCACAGCGAATCCCCCATCTTTCCGCGACTCTCCGCGCAGACGCCCGAGTATCTGACGGCACAGCTCAAGGGCTTTCGCGACCACGCACGCGGCGAAACCGATGCGCGCTCGTACATGTGGGCCATTGCATCGCAACTCGACGATGCCACGATCGCGTCGCTGGCCGACTATTACTCGCATCAAGAGCCGGTGCACGGCACGCCGGGCGACGCGGCGTTGCTCGCGAAGGGGCAAGACCTCTTCGAACATGGCGCGCCGGATCGAGGCACGCCCGCCTGCGCCTCGTGCCACGGCGAGCAAGGGCAGGGCAACGGCACATTCCCGCGCCTCGCGGGCCAGCACCGCGAATATCTGCAACGGCAGATCGAAGTCTTCAGCAACGGCACGCGCGCCAACGCGCCGGTCATGACGGCCATTGCCCACTCGCTGGATGCGGACGAAGCCAAAGCAGTGGCCGCGTGGCTGGAGTCCCGGTAGGGCGCGGCGGCTAATTGTCTTGCGGAGCGTCGGCCCGCGGGGCGTCCTTGCCCGCCGATCTGACGCAATTCCGGCCGGCGCGCTTGGCTTCGTACAGTGCGAAGTCTGCGGCCTTCGTCAGTTCATCCAGGGACCCCGGGTGCGCGCGTCGTCCCGTCGCGCAACCGATGCTAACCGTGAACGGATGAAGGCCAGGCGTACCGGCTTCGTGCCGCGCCTGCCACGATCTCTCCAGCTCCTCGCGTATGCCTTCGGCGATGAGCAAGGCGTTCGCCCCGTTCGTGTCGGGCAAGACGACCACGAACTCCTCGCCGCCATAGCGAGCGGCGCAATCGCCACGGCGGCGAACGCGTTGCGCGATGCAGGCGGCGAGATGCTTCAACGCTTTGTCGCCTTCGGCGTGCCCGTGCTTGTCGTTGTATTGCTTGAAATGATCGGCATCCACGTAGAGCACCGAGAGGGCGCTATCGTTACGCTGCAATCGTTCCCACTCGTTTTCCAGCACTTCGTCCAGCGCGCGCCGGTTTTTCAGGCCCGTCAGCGAATCGGTTTGCGTGAGTTCGGTCAGGCGGTATTCGGCGAGTGCGCGGTCGCGTAGCGCAAACGCCAGCAGCCAGACCACCGCGCAAAAAGCGAAGCTGATGGCCGAGGCGGAAACGCCCACGATCCACGAAAGGGTTTGCCATGAGGCGAGCACGTCGTCGAGCGCGGGTGCGACGACGGCGATCAGCGGCGTACCGGGCACGCGCTGAAACGTGTAAAGCCGGAGCACGCCATCCGTCGATGAACGCGCCGCATAGAATCCCGATGCCTCGTTCACCATGCGCGGGAAAGTAGGCGACTTGTTGAAGTTCGGCGCGAGCGCCGGCGGCAAGTAAGGATTCCTTGCCACCAGGGTGCCGTTGGTGCGGACGATGGCGGTGATGCCGTGCGGGCCGACGTCGAGGTCGTCCAGCAGGTGACGGAAATACGCCACGTCGATGGCGACCAGCGCCACGCCCTTGAAGGAGCCGTCTGCGTTGTCGATGCGTCGGCTCAATGCCATGGCTTCCACGCCACCGCGCGAGCGTGCGCGATACACCGCGGAGATGTACAGGCCGACCTTGGCCGACTGACGATGCACGAAGAAGTAATCGCGGTCGCTGAAGTCCCAGCGGTGCGTGCTCGAACAGCAGCCGTCTATCAGTTGCCCACGCGCGTCGGTCACGCCCATGCCAGTCACGTAACGCGAAGCGGCCGTGCGGTTGAACAGCAGTTCGTGCCGCACGTCGGCGTTCATGTGCTGTATGGCCGGCTTGTTGAGCGCCGCGATCAGCGTTTGCAGCGATTGATCCGAGGATTCAATGGTGCGCGAGATGTTGCTCGATAAAACGGCGGCCACGTTTCTGGATGTCTCGTGAGCGTGAGCGATCGCTGTGTCGCGCGCGGCGATGAGCGTGAGCAGGCTCACGCCCAGAACGCCCGTCGCCAGCAGCGTGCCGAGCGCGCCCACGATGAAAGGACGGCGGCCCGCGATAACGGCCGCCCGCCTGACAGAATTAGGAAACACGGTAATCGTCTTGTAGGGGCCGATCTTGTCTAAAGCGTTGACGGCAGGGACGGCTGTGAGGCGCGGATTGCCGGCGTGGTGTCAGCCGGATTATCGGCACAATGGCGGGAAAATTCAGGGTTTCGCCGCTGTTTTATTGAGGTGGTTTCCGGTGGCGCCCCCGGCGACGCAGTTCGCGTCACGCGAATTTGGCGGCGCTGCGCCAACACGGCCCGCCGTTGGATGCCCCCCAGGCTTATGCCGCTCCATCGAGCAAAGCGATAGCGTCACCGCGCCGTTTTCGCCTTTCCCAACCCTTCGCCATTTCGATTTATAGCTTCATGCAAAGAACACACTCAATTACATAATTGCACCGACCACGACTGATAATCCAATGACGTCCGAATGACATCTTTGTCATAAATGGTACCCGGCATAAATAAAGTTATGCGAATCCGTGCCTATCGCGGCGATCGTGATTTTTGATTGGAAACCTCGCGAACGAATCCATTAAATACGAGGGGCGTCACGATCTCGCGGCGCACAGCCAAAGGAAAATGTAATGGATCGCATTGTAAAAAAACTTGCCAGGACAGTTTTGTCGATTTCGATATCGACTGCTGTGATCAACATCGCCTATGCTGCGTCCCTCACAAACGACAACGGCACGCCCGTTGGCGACAACCAGAACTCCCAGACGGCCGGGCCGGCTGGCCCAGTCCTGCTACAAGATTCGCACTTGATCGAGAAACTTCAGCGCTTCGACCGCGAACGCATTCCCGAACGGGTCGTGCATGCCCGCGGCACCGGTGCATTCGGCGAATTTGTCGCAAATGCCGATATTACCGATTTGACCAAAGCCCAGGTATTTACGCCCGGTACCACGACACCCGTTTTCGTGCGATTTTCAACGGTGATGGGTTATCGCGGGTCGCCGGAACAGGCGCGCGATCCACGCGGATTTGCAGTGAAGTTCTATACGATGCAGGGAAACTGGGATCTCGTTGGTATCAACTGGCCGATTTTCTTTATTCGCGACGCCATCAAATTCCCGGATTTCGTCCATGCCAACAAGCCGAGTGCGGTGACCGGCGTGCAAGACCCGAACCTCGCGTTCGACTTCTTCGCCCACACGCCTGAAGCCACCAGCATGCTGACGCATCTTTACACCGACGAAGGCATGCCCGACTCGTATCGGCACATGGACGGCTACGGCGTGCACGCATTCAAGTTCGTCAACGCACAAGGCGAGGTGCACTACGTGAAATTCCACTGGAAGAGCGAGCAAGGCGTGCAAGGCATTCGCCCGCAAGACATCGCCACGTCCGTGGGCCGCGACTGGAACCTGATGACGGACGACCTCTATGGCGCGCTGAAGGCGGGCAGCGATCCGAAGTGGGATCTCTACATCCAGGTGCTCAATCCGCAGGACCTGAGCAAGTTCGACTTCGATGCGCTCGACGACACGAAGATCTGGACCGGCGTGCCGGAGCGCAAGATCGGCACGCTCACACTGAACCGCGTGCCCGACAACTACTTCCAGAGCACCGAGCAGTCGGCTTTCGCTCCGTCGCGCATGGTGCCGGGCATCGAGGCATCCGAAGACCGCATGCTGCAAGGCCGGCTCTTTGCCTATGCCGACACGCAGATGTACCGCCTGGGCGCGAACTACAACGATCTGCCCATCAACCGTCCGCGCGTGGCTGTCACGAACGACAACCAGGACGGCAAGATGAATTACGGCGACCGCCAGGGCGAGATCAACTATGAGCCATCCGGCATCGCCGAACTTGCCCAGGACCCGAAGGACAAGATGGTCAACACGCCGTTGTCCGGGACCACGCAGCAGGAGGCGATTCACAAGACCCTGGACTTCCGTCAGGCGGGCGAGTACTACCGGACGTTGTCTCCGCGCGACAAGAGCGATCTCGTGACCGCGCTGGCCGGCGACCTTGGCCGCGTCACCAACGACGCTAACAAGTACACGATGCTCTCGTACTTCTACAAGGCCGACGCCGATTACGGCACGCGCCTCGCGCACGCGGTGCATGCCGACCTTTCGCGAGTGCAGTCGCTTGCTTCGAGGCTTGACGGATGAAGCCATCCAGCCACGCAGGTTTCTTGAGGCGCGTGGCGCGGCGCGTCGGGGCGCATGCCGTAGCGAGCGTATCGGTTTTGCTCGTCGCGACAGGCATCGCCCTGACGTTCGCGGGCTGCGTACGGTTGCCGGAGCGGCCATCGTACGCAGCCGCTCAGCCCGCGGCCCTTCGCCGGTTCGACGACGACTGGTTCGCGGCTGCCCGTGTGGGCCGCGTCGACATTCTGCGGGCGCTCGTCGAAGCCGGGTATCCGCTCGACGCCACCAATCGAAGCGGCTATACGGCCGTGATTCTGGCCGCCTACGACGGTCAGCCCGCCGCGCTCGACTATCTGCTGAACGCGGGTGCCGACCCATGCATGGGCGACCACAACGGCAACACCGCGCTGATGGGCGCCATCTTCAAAGGCGAGTCGCAGATCGCGCAGCGGCTGATGGACACCCGGTGCGCCATCGATGCGACCAATCACGCGGGTGAGACACCGCTCGCCTTCGCGGTGCTGTTTGGCCGGCTCGACCTCGTGCCGCTGCTCGTCAAGCGAGGCGCGAACCCGAACCACGTGGACGCGCGCGGACGCTCGCTGCTGGAGGTGGCCGCCGGCCAGCGCAACGAATCGGCGGTGACGGCACTGCGCAGCGTGGGTGCAACGCAGTGAGATGCTCACCGAAGTGCTCACATGAAGTGCTCACATCGGTCGACCGCTGAATACTCTCAAGTGAATTGCCTGTGTCATGAGAATCCTGATTGTCGAAGACGAACCGAAGATGGCCTCGTATCTGCGCAAAGGCCTGATGGAAGCGAGCTTTCAGGTGGACAGCGCGCCAGACGGCCGGGAAGGGCTCTTTCTCGCCCTTGAAGAGGACTACAACCTGATCGTGCTGGACGTGATGCTGCCCGAACTGAACGGCCTCGAACTGCTGCGGCAGTTGCGCACGCGCAAGCAGACGCCCGTGCTGCTGCTCACGGCGCGCGACACGGTGGAAGACACCGTTGCCGGACTCGAAAGCGGCGCGGACGACTATCTGACCAAGCCGTTCGCATACGCCGAGTTGCTCGCGCGGATTCGCGCGTTGCTGCGACGGCCCGCACACTCCGCCGATACCGTGCTTTTCGTGGGCGATATGGAAATCGATCTGCTGAGGCGCCGCGTGCGCCGCGGCAGCGCACGTATCGAACTCACCGCGCAGGAGTTCGCGCTGGTGAAGCTCTTTGCCGAGCGGCAGGGCGAGGTGCTGACACGCATGTTCGTCACATCGCAGGTGTGGGATATGAATTTCGACAGCGATACGAACGTGGTGGACGTTGCCATCAAACGGCTGCGCAGCAAGATCGACCATCCGTTCGAGACGAAGCTGCTGCACACCGTGCGCGGCATGGGCTACGTCATGGAGACGCGGTCGTGACGGCGACGGAATCGTCGTGGTCGATGCTGCGGCGTCTTTCGTGCATGTTCTCGCTGGTCGCGATTCTGGTGCTCTCACTCGCGGGCGGGCTTCTCTATCACTCGCTTTCGTTCGAACTGAGACGGCGCGACGACGCCGAAATTGCCGTGCAACTCGCGCAGTTCACGCAGCGCGCGCAGGAACTGGGTACGCCACGCGCAATCTCGCAAAACGGCGACCTGTTTCGCGAAGCCCTGGTCGCGCATCCGCTCGTCTTCTTCGCGATATTCGACGCGCAAGGGCACACGCTGACCGACTCCGCGCGCTCGGGCCGGCGTATCACGGCAGCGGCACAAGAGGGTGGCGAGCCGTGGGCGCCGTATACCTGCAATCCGGCAACGCTCGGCCCGTCGCGCTGTATTTTCGCGGACCAGTTGCTGCCTTCGGGCGAGCCGGTGCGCGTGGTGCTGGCGCATCAGGCCGTCGTGCGTGACGCGGTGATGCGCGACTATCAGCAGGACGCGTTGCTCACCATGCTGGCCGGTTCCCTGTTGATGGGGCTGCTCGGCTACGCCATCACGCGACGCGGGCTTGCGCCCGTGAAGTCCATCGGGCAGCGTATTTCACGCATCGAAGCGCACAGCCTGGGCGAGCGGCTCGACATGGCCGCAGGTCCCGTCGAACTGCACGACATCGCAATTCCGGTGAACCGCATGCTCGATCGCCTGCAACGCGCGTTCGCGCGGCTTTCGCAGTTTTCGTCCGACCTCGCGCACGACATGCGTACGCCGCTTGCCAACATGATCGGCTCGTCGCAGATCACGTTGTCGCGCGAGCGGTCGGTAGCCGAGTACCAGGCGTTGATCGATTCCAATATCGAGGAATGCGAGCGGCTGCAGCGCATGATCGAGACGATGCTCTTCATTGCGCGAGCCGATCACGCAAAAGAGCCCTTGAAAATAGGGGTGTTGGACTGCCAGGGCGAGTTTTCGAGACTCGCGTCCTACTTCGACGCCGTGGCCGAAGACAAGCGCGTGCGCCTCGTCATGGACGGCACGCTCCCCATTCCGGCCGACCCGACCATGTTTCGCCGCGCCATGAGCAATCTGCTCTCCAACGCGCTCGATCACGCCGACGCGGAATCGGAGATCGCCATTCGCGCGTATCGCGCGAACGCGTACGTGGCCGTGGAGGTGACGAATCACGGCGCAACCATTCCGCCCGGCCATCTCGACAAGGTCTTCGACCGCTTCTATCGCGTCAATCCCGCACGCGAACAGTCCGCGAAAAACATGGGGCTCGGGCTTGCCATCGTGAAGTCGATCATGGAATCGCATCGCGGCAGAGTGGACGTGATGAGCACGGCCGGTCGCACCACCTTCACGCTCTACTTCCCCCTCGTCGTCTAACGCCGCGTCGGCACCACGAAGCCGACGCGCGCCTTCGCGGATGTCAAAGATGACATCCTGCAGTCACCTGATAATCAGTCGCGCCTGACCAGAATGGCTCCGGTAATGACCGAGGCAAAACGCGTTGCATCGCGCGTACGCCTCATCCATCTATCGAGAGCATCCGTGAAAAATTCGAAACGCAGGCGTATTGCCTTATCGGCCGGTGCAGCCGCCATCGTGGCCCTCATCGGCGTGGTGGCCTTGCATGGGCACGCGCCCACCGCCGCAGCGGCGACCCAGCCGCCGGCCACACCGTCACCGGCGAATGAGGCACCTGCTGTGCCTGACACGGTGCAGGTTTCCGCCGACGCGCTCAACAACATGAACCTGCACCTCGCAACGGCCGAGCTTCGCCCAGGCGTGCACACCGTCACGGCGACCGGCGTGGTCAGCTTCGACACGACACGCGTCGCGCAAGTCAGCGCAGCGTCCAAAGGACGGATCGAAGCCCTCGACGTCGCCGTAGGCGACCGCGTTCACGCGGGCCAGCAACTCGCGGCGCTGGACGAGTTCGATCTGAGCGACGTGCGCGGCCAGATCGCCAGCGCGCAGGCCGCCGTGGCGGACGCGAAAGCGGCGGCCACCACGGCGCAAGCGGCCCTCGCGCGAGCACCCGCACTGGTGGCGGCGGGCGGTCTCGCACAAAGCGAACTGGAGCGCCGGCGCGCCGCAGCGGTCAGTGCCGAAGCCATGCTGCGCTCGCGCGAGGCGGACCTGCAGAAGTGGATGGCCATGAGACAGCGGCTGATGCCCATCGGCGCAGGCACGATGCGAGGCCCGCGAAGCGGCGCCCTCGCGCAAATGAGCCCGCGCGATTCCCTGGGAGCCCTGATTGCGCCGTTCGATGGCGTCGTGACGAGCGTGGGCGTCGCAGTGGGCGACATGGTGGAGACCTCGGCACCCGTTGTTACGCTGGCCGACCCGTCCACGGTATGGGTGGTGGCGAACGTACCGGAACGCGAGGCCGCGAGTGTGCGGCCAGGCGAGACGGCAACGGTTCGCTTCGACGCGTACGCGGGGCGCACGTTCAGCGGCCACGTGGCCGATGTCGCGAGCCAGGCCGATGCCGCCACCGGCACGGTCGCCGTGCGATGCGAATTACCGAATGCGGACGGTGCCCTGCGAGCCAACATGTTCGGCACGGTGGCGATTGCCGCGCCGCTTGATCACGCTGCCGTGCTCGTGCCGGAGGCCGCGCTTCAGGACGTGAATGGCCAGACCGCCGTGTTCGTGCCCGCGGGCAAGGGGCGTTTCGCGTGGCGTGCCGTGCGGGCGGGCGAAACATCGAATGGCATGACGGAAATCGTGAGCGGCGTGGCGAGCGGAACGCCTGTTGTCGCGGACGGCAGCTATTGGTTGAAGGCGGCGTTGCTGCAAGGCGCCATTCCGGACGAAGGCTAGGGCGGGGCGAAAACCATGATGACCAAGATCGTGAATGCGGCGCTTCGCAACCGCGCCGTCGTACTGATTCTGGTGGCCGCGATGGTCGGCCTCGGCATCGTCAGCATGCAGCGGCTGCCGTTCGATGCCGAACCGGACATCTCGCCCATTCAGGTGCTGGTGACCACCCAGGCCGCGGGCCTCGCACCCGTGGACGTGGAGCGTTCCATCACGTCGCCGGTGGAACTGGCGCTTCAAGGGTTGCCGGGCATGCAGGGCCTGCGGTCCATTTCGCGCTACGGCCTCTCGGTCGTCTACGTGCGTTTTGCCGATGGCACCGACATTCATCTCGACCGCAATCTGGTGGCCGAGCGCCTGCAGACGCTGCAGCTTCCACCCGGCACGAATACGCCTCAAATGGGCCCGTTGTCGGATGGCCTGAGCGAGATCTACCAGTTTCGCGTCCATGGTCGAGGCCAGTCGCTCATGACGCTGCGCACGCTGCTCGACTGGCAGATCGCGCCGAAGCTTCGCGAAGTGGAGGGCGTGGTCGACGTCAACGTGAACGGAGGCGAACTCAAGACCTACGAGGTACAGGTGCTGGACGATGCGCTCACCCGCTATGGCCTCTCGATCAGCGACGTCTTCAACGCCGTGCAGATGAACAACGGTGCGACCGGAGGCGCGACGATCGAACACAACGGCGGCGAGTCCATCATTCGCGGCGAGGGGTTGCTGCGCGACACGGCGGACATCGGCAACATCGTGCTGCGTACGGGGCAGGGCGGCACGCCGCTTTACGTGCGCGACGTGGCGCACGTCACCGAAGCTCCCATGCCGCGCCTCGGCGCGGTCACGCATGACGGCAAGGGCGAGGCCGTGGTCGGCGTCGTGCTCATGGGGCTTGGGCAGAACACGCGCGTCGTCGCGCAACGCGTGCAGCAGGCCATCGCCGCGATCAACAAGACCTTGCCGCAAGGCGTGGAAATCACGCCGTACTACAACCGCGCGGATCTGATGAACCGCGTGCTCGACACGGTAGCGCACAACATGGTGGAAGGCGCCGTGCTCGTGATCGCCGTGCTGCTTCTGCTGCTGGGCAACGTGCGCGCGGGGTTGGTGGTGGCGTCGGCGATTCCGTTGTCGATGCTGGCTGCGGCCATTGCGATGTACTGCGCCGGCATGTCGGGCAACCTCATGAGCCTCGGGGCCATCGACTTCGGACTGCTGGTGGACGGCGCGGTGGTCACCATCGAGAACGTCGTCAGACGCCGTTCGCTTGCGCCGGACGGCCCGATGCTGCCCGTGGTGCGCGAGGCGGCCGGTGAAGTGGCGAGGCCCGTGACGTTCGCGGTCCTCATCATTACCGCCGTGTATCTGCCCGTGCTGAGTCTTCAGGGCATCGAAGGCAAGATGTTCCGCCCCATGGCCATGACTGTGATCTTCGCGCTGATTGCATCGCTCGTGCTCACGCTCACGTTGATGCCCGTACTCGCCAGCTTCCTGTTGCGCGGCAGGATCGCCGAACACGAGAGCCGCATTGTGGGCTGGGCGAGACAACGCTACGAGCCGATGCTGGCAACCGCCACGCGCCATCCCGTGCTCACCATCGGTGTTGCGCTGGCGCTGCTGGCTGCCGCGTGCGCCGCGGGCACGCGCCTGGGTGCGGAATTCCTGCCGCACCTGGAAGAAGGCGCGTTGACGGTGACGACCACCAAGCTGCCCGGCATCTCGGTGCCCTCGGCCGTACAGGCGCAGACGATGGTGGAGCGCACGCTGATGCGCTTTCCCGAAGTGCAGTCCGCGGTCACGCTGGGCGGCAGTTCGGAAATTCCCACAGACCCGATGGGCGTGGAGCAAAGCGACACCTTCATCATGCTCAAGCCCAAGTCCGCCTGGAAGACCGCGCAGAGCCAGGACGGCCTGGTGGCGGCCTACTCCGACGCGCTCGATCGCGCCGTGCCGGGGCTCACCTTGAGCTGGGACCAGCCTATCCAGATGCGCATGGACGACCTGCTTGCAGGCGTGCAGGCCGACGTGGCCATCATGGTTCACGGCAACGACCTCGACACGCTGCACGACACGGCCGAGCGCATCGCGGCCATCGTGTCGCGCGTGCCGGGCGCCGCCGATGTAGAAGCGCAGCAGACCATCGGCCAGCCTTATCTGCGCATCGTCGTGAATCGCGAGGCGGTGGCGCGCTACGGCCTGAATGCGTCGCAGGTACTGGATCTCGTGCAGTCGCTGGGTGGGCGAACCGTTGGCCAGATCGTGGACGGAGAAGGGCGGTTCGACGTGCGCGTGCGCCTGCAGTCTCAGGATCGCGACGACGTAGCGCGTATCGGCGACCTGCGCGTGAGCGACGGCGCTGGCCACGCCGTGCCGCTTTCCGAAGTGGCCGACATCCGCATGGAGCCCGGTCCGTCCACCATCGAACGCGAGGACGGGCAGCGCGTGATCATGGTGCAGGCCAACGTGCGGGGCCGCGATCTCGCCGGTTTCGTGACCGCTGCGCAGCACGCGGTGGACACGCAGTTGAAGCTGCCACCCGGCTACACCGTGTCGTGGGGCGGCAGCTTCAAGAATCTGCAGGAAGCGATGGCGCGCCTCTATGTCGTGGTGCCCGTCGCGCTGGCCGCCATCTACGTGCTGCTTTACCTGATGTTCAACAGCGCGAGTCTCGCCGCACTGATCTTCTTCAACGTGCCGTTCGCGGCTATCGGCGGAATCTTTGCGCTGTGGCTGCGCGGCCTGCCGTTCAGCATTTCCGCGGCGGTCGGCTTCATCGCGCTGTTCGGCATTGCCGTGCTCAACGGTGTGGTGCTGGTGAGCTACATCGTCGAAAAACGTTCGGAGGGACTCAGCGCGGTAGCCGCCGCGAAGCAGGCCGCATTGACACGGCTGCGGCCGGTCCTGATGACCGCCACCGTGGCGAGCCTCGGCTTCCTGCCGATGGCCTTTTCGACGAGTTCCGGCGCGGAAGTGCAACGCCCGCTTGCCACCGTCGTGATCGGCGGCCTGGTTTCCGCGACGCTGCTCACGCTGCTCGTGTTGCCGTCTGTCTACCCGTGGTTCGACCGACTCGGAAAGACGGCGCGCACGAGTGCGCCGCAAGAGACGAACGAGCCGCAATTCGCAGAGTGATCAGGGGACAACCGTGTACGCATTGAAACGTATCAGCCTGCTGCTGCCGCTCGTGTTGGCCGCCTGCGCGGTGGGGCCCGACTTCCGGCAGCCCGACGCACCGGGCAACGCGGGTTACGCACCGTCGCCATTGCCGCCCATGACCGACGGCGCCGCGCCGCAACGCTTCGTGAGCGGCGGCGACGTATCTGGCGAGTGGTGGACGCTTTTTCAGTCTCACACGCTCGATGCATTGGTTGAGCGCGGCCTGAAGGCGAGCCCGACCGTGGCCGCGGCGCAGGCCGCGCTGACCGCTGCGCAGGAAAACGTGCTCGCGCAACGCGGCTCGCTCTTTCCCGCCATCGGCCTCGATGCATCGGGCAGTCGCAACGAGACTTCCACGGCAAGCCTCGCGCCGGTTGCAGCAAACAATCAGCGCGTCTATTCGCTCTATACGGGCGAACTTACGGTGTCCTATTCGCTGGACGCGTTCGGCTTGAACCGCCGCATGATCGAGTCCGCGGCGGCGCAGGCCGACAACCAGCGCTTCGAACTCGAAGCGGCGCGTGTGACGTTGAGCACGAACATCGTGCTCGGCGCGATCAATCAGGCCGCGCTGCGCGATCAGATCGGCGCGCAGCAGGCGGTGATCGCCGCAGACACTTCGCTCGTCGATATCGTTCAACGCCAGCATGCGGCAGGAGAAGCATCGCAGGCCGACGTGCTGCAGCAGGAGACGGCGTTGGCGCAGGCCCAGGCTGCTTTGCCGCCGCTCCAGAAGCAGTTCGCGTTGCAGCGCGACGCGCTGGTCGCGCTCGTTGGCGGGTATCCGAACGAGGACGTTGCCGCCGGTTTCGAGTTGTCCTCACTGCATTTGCCGGAGGATCTTCCGGTCAGCGTGCCGTCGAAGCTCGTCGAACAGCGGCCCGATATTCTCGCGGCGGCTGCGGCGCTGCATGCGGCGAGCGCGCAGGTGGGCGTGGCGATTGCGAACCGCCTGCCGCAAATTTCGCTGACGGCTGCGCTCGGCACCTCGCCCAACGCCGTGGCCAATGCGTTCACACCGTACAACCAGTTCTTCAACGTGATCGGCAAGGTTGCTCAGCCGCTCTTTCAGGGCGGGGCGCTGCTGCACCGCCAGCGCGCAGCCCAGGCGGCCTTCGTCGAGGCCTCTGCGCAGTATCGGTCCACGGTCATCAACGCGTTTCAGAACGTGGCGGACGTGCTGCAAAGCGTGCAGGCCGATGCCCGCACGTTGCAGGCCGCGCTTGCCGCCGCTGATGCCGCATCGCGCAGTCTCGCGATTGCTCGCGTGCAACTGCAATCCGGGGAGGCGTCGAGTTTGTCGGTGTGGGTTGCGCAACAGGCGAGCGAAGCGACGCGCATGGCCGCCATCCAGGCGCGGGCCGCACGTTTCGCGGATACGGCGGCGCTGTTTCAGGCCGTGGGTGGCGGGTGGTGGAACCAGACGGAGCGAGCGCCCGCGGCGCCGCCGCGTGGGTGATGGCTTATTTGACCGGCGTTTATGACTTTGAGGCGGTATATGAAATCGATTGTTCCTGCTTTACTGATCACGGCCGGCCTGGCCGCCTGTGCATCCTCTCAAGACTCCGCAGCTGCTGCGCATCTGAACGGAACGCGTGTGGTCGATTTCGCCGGCAGTACATGCGGCAACCCGAACATGCACGTGAAGATGCCGGTGTGTCTCTTTCCACGGGTGCGGCCATGACAAACATAAGCGCGTGGGCCGCATCAGAGGTCGAATGGAAGCGTGCCTGCCGGGGCTTTTTTCACGATGTTCAGGGTCGTGCTGATGTGGTCTTCCAGCGCGAGTGCCGCGCGCGCGTCGGCGCGTTGCATGGCCGCTTCGAAAATCCGTAGATGCTCTTCGTGCACGTCGCGATGCGAATCTTCGAGCCCGATGCAGACGCGGCGGTAACGTTCGCCGTGCTGAGACAGGATGCGCAGCACCAGGTAAGTCCATGGCGACGCCGCCGCTGAGATCAGTTCCTCGTGGAAGCGGCGGTTATGGACTTCCCAGGCGGGCCGGTTCTCCACCGAAACGGGTTGCTCGAAACCGGAAAGCAGGTCGAAGCTTTGGCGCACACGCTGCTCCCAGGCGGCGTCGCCGCGGCGTACGGATTCGCGCAATGCGTCTACTTCGATATGGATGCGCAGACGCGTAATGTCTTCGAGATCGGCGAGCGACATCGGCATGACGCGGAATCCGCGCTGGCCTTCGGCCACCACGAGCGCGTCGCTGACGAGCCGCGTGAGCGCTTCGCGCAGCGTGCCGGCGCCCACGCCGTAGACGTCCTTCAGATGCTCCACGCGCAGCTTCGTGCGCGGCGGATAGCGGCCTTCGATAATGTGCTGGCGCAACTGGTGATAAGCCTGCTCGCCCAGGGTACGGGCATGTGCGCCGTTGGCTTCGTCTGCGAGCGTCTGCATGCCGGCCGCGCCGGCATCGGCGGTCGGCATGGCGTCGATCGCGAAAGCGAGGCTGAGCGGATGCACCGGATCGGTTGTATTCACGATTGCTGATTCTCCTTGTCATGATCCCGGCTCAGGCGATAGCTGAGCTGAGGCCGCGTGAGTCCGAGCATGCGCGCGGCGGCGGAAAGATTGCCGTCCGCGCGGTCCACCGCCTCGCGCAGCAACGCACGTTCAAGACCGTCCAGCCCTGCGCCCGAGTTCTGCAACTGTTCGAGCAGCGCCCGGCAGTCTACCGGGAGCGCATGGCCTTCGGTAATGAGCCCGCGCCGGTCCACGGACGCGCCTGCCGGCAGCGTGATGCCTGGGAACAGGTCTCGCGCCTCGATCTCGCGGTTGGGCCTCGACAGAATCACCGCACGCTCCACGAGATTCTCCAGTTCGCGCACGTTGCCAGGCCACGCGTGATTGCGCAGCGCCTCGCAGGCGTGATCGGTCAACTTGGGTGCCGGCTTGCCGTGCAGCCGCGCAAAACGTTCCAGCATGGTTCGTGCCAGTGCTTCGATGTCGCCCTGGCGTTCGCGCAGCGGCGGGATGACGACAGGGTAGACGTTGATGCGGTAGTACAGGTCGGCGCGAAAGCGGCCCTCCTGCACGGCGCGCCCCAGGTCCTGGTTGGTGGCTGCGACGAGGCGCACGTCGATGCGGCGGCCCTGTGTCGAACCCAGGCGTTCGATTTCGCTCTCCTGGATGGCGCGTAGCAGTTTCGCCTGCACGTCCATGGGCAACTCGCCGATTTCGTCGAGAAAGAGCGTGCCGCCTTCGGCGCGCTCGAAGCGGCCGGCGCGCGCGGCCTGAGAACCCGTGTATGCGCCTTTCTCCGCGCCGAACAGTTCGGATTCGATAAGCGCATGCGGAATCGCCGCACAGTTGACGGCGACGAATGGTTTGTCGGCGCGAGGACTCAGGGCATGCAGCGCGCGGGCGAAGCGTTCTTTGCCCACGCCCGTTTCGCCGGTCAGCAGCACAGTCACCTTTGTCGGCGCCGCCGTCTGCAGCAGTTCGTAGGCATGCCGAAACGCTTCGGACTGGCCGGTCAATTCCGTGCGATTCACATCCGGCTCGATCTCGAGCCGCAGCGACTCCACCTCGGTTTGCAGGCTCTGGAGGGTGTTGAGCAGCGACTCGGCCTTGAACCACGACCCAAGCTCTTCGGCGTCGTCCCACTCCTCGAGCGGCTTGCCCTCGATGAGGCAATGTGCGTCGCCCTTGCACGTGCATGCCGTTTCGCGAAACAGGATGGTGCGGCCCATGAACGCGCTCGTGTACCCCGACGCGTAGCCGATCAGCATCCAGCACACGGGCTCCGTTTGCAGGCCGAAGTGTCGCCGGTGGACTTCGGCTTCCCACGAATGCTCCCACCTGAATTCGCCTGCAAAGCGCCCGGTTTCGATATCGACGTCGAAGCGTACCGGCGCGACCTGCGCCGCACCTTCGAGCATGTGGAGTTGCGGGCCGACGGCGAACATGTCGTAGAGCGATGCATTGCCGCGTATTTCGCGCGCAAGCACGGCATCGCGCTCGCCTGCGGCAAACCCGGCGCGCGTGAAATAGCGGCGCGTGGGCGCGGGCCCCACGCTTTCCATCATCTCCTTCCTCAAGGCGCCCAGCGCAGCCGCGTGGATCAGCACCATGCGCTGGTCGCCGAGCCAGATGCGCCCGTCGGCGGCCGAAAAATGGATCAGCCGCCGCAGGTCGGCGTCAGAGGGAAAGGGAGCGGGTTGGGGCGGCATCATGTCTCCTTCGTCGAGATTTTCCTCTTTCCCCACCAGGAGGCAGCGGAAAGGGCGACGATTTCACGATTTCATCAATTGCGCGGAAAGGCCTTCATCAAAACATAAGACGGCCATGCAAATCAATGTCTTGAGTACTGCCGGAAGGCACTTTCCAGGCCGGGTTAACCTTGATTGTGGGGTGTCGGGCGCGATCCGGTCGTCAGTGTTTTCCCTCGATTATCGAGATTTTTGGGTATTCGGGCACTCGCGTGGCATGGAGGCTGCATGAATGGCCGGGCATGAAGGAGACACGCGCCATGACCAGACATCCGGTAGCCGGACCTCCGGCACTCGGGCAGGAAGACAACGACGCATTCGACCCGACGCGCAGGTTCGTCAGGGTCACGGGCATCAACCGGCGGGGATTCGTGGAGTTCGAATTTTCCGTCGGCATACCTGAGCTTTGCGTCGAACTGATGTTGCCGCGCGCCGCGTTCGAAGAGTTCTGCATTGTGCAGAACGTCGTGCGGCTCACGGCAGAAGGCGAACCCATGACCAGCAGGAGCAGGCAGTGACGATCGATCTGAAAACAGTGGATATCAAGCCGCTGCGGCACACGTATGCGCACGTCGCGCAATACATCGGCGGCGACAAGACGGCTTCGCGCTATCAGGAAGGCACCATGGGCGCGCAGCCCGCGGTGAATTTTCATTACCGGCCCACGTGGGACCCGGCGCACGAGCTGTTCGACAGTGCGCGTACCGAGATTCGTATGGAGAACTGGTACGCGTTGAAAGACCCGCGTCAGTTCTACTACGCATCCTGGACGATGACGCGCGCCCGTCAGCAGGACACGATGGAGTCGAACTTCGAATTCGTCGAGTCGCGCGGCATGTTCGACCTCATACCGGAAACCCTCGCTGCGCAGGCGTTGCGTGTGCTCGTGCCTTTGCGTCACGTTGCGTGGGGCGGCAACATGAACAACTCGCAGATCTGCGCCGTGGGCTACGGCACCGCGTTCACCGCGCCGTCCATGTTTCACGCCATGGACAACCTGGGGGTCGCGCAGTATCTGACGCGGCTCGCGCTGTCCATGTCCGGTCCGGAAGTGCTCGACGAGGCAAAAGACGCCTGGATGAACGACCCCGTCTGGCAGACGCTGCGTCGCTACGTCGAAGACACGCTTGTTCTCGCGGACCCGGTGGAGCTTTACGTGGCGCAGAACGTCGCGCTGGACGGCCTGCTGTACCCGCTGGTCTATGACCGATTCATCGACGGACACGTGGCACTTGCCGGCGGCAGCGCGGTGGCCATGCTCACCTCGTTCATGCCGGAGTGGCACGACGAATCCGCACGCTGGATCGACGCGGTGGTGAAGACGATGGCCGCTGAATCGGAAGACAACAAGGCATTGCTGACCCAATGGGTGCGCACCTGGGAAGCGCAGGCCGCCGCAGCGCTGCTGCCGGTTGCAGAACTGGCCTTCCCGGGCAGCGGCCACAGCGCGCTCGACGAGGTGCGCCAGCAACTGCGCACGCGGCTCGCGAAGCTTGGTATCGAGCCTTGACGTTGCCGTGCGACGAACTCGCCGTCAGCCACTCACCGAACGCCCCTAATTCAGGAACATTCCATGTCCAACGTATTCATCGCCTTTCAGGCCAATGAGGAATCCCGACAGATCGTCGAGGCCATCCTTGCGGACAACCCCAGTGCCGTCGCCGTGGAATCTCCCGGCATGGTCAAGATCGATGCGCCCGGGCGCCTCACCATCCGCCGCGAAACCATCGAGAACCTGACCGGCACACGCTTCAACCTGCAGCAGCTGCATGTGAACCTCATCACGTTGTCAGGCCATATCGACGAAGACGACGATGAGTTGACGCTGAGCTGGAAACACTAAACGACAGAGCATCGAATCGAGAGGGAAGGAGACACGAATGGACACGCCCGTACTGAAAAAGAAACTCGGCCTGAAGGACCGCTACGCGGCCATGACCCGCGGCCTTGGCTGGGAAACGTCGTATCAGCCCATGGAGAAGGTGTTCCCGTACGATCAGTACGAGGGCATCAAGATTCACGACTGGGACAAATGGGTGGACCCGTTCCGCCTCACCATGGACGCCTACTGGAAGTACCAGGGCGAGAAGGAAAAGAAGCTGTACGCCGTGATCGACGCGTTCACGCAGAACAACGCCTTTCTGGGCGTAACCGACGCGCGCTACATCAACGCGCTCAAGCTCTTCATTCAGGGCGTGACGCCGCTCGAGTACTACGCGCACCGCGGCTTCGCGCACGTTGGCCGCCATTTCACCGGTGAAGGCGCGCGGGTGGCGTGCCAGATGCAGTCTATCGACGAACTGCGTCACTACCAGACCGAAACGCACGCCATGTCGACGTACAACCGGTTCTTCAACGGCATGCATCACTCGAACCACTGGTTCGATCGCGTCTGGTACCTCTCCGTGCCGAAGTCGTTCTTCGAAGATGCCTGCACGGCCGGGCCGTTCGAGTTCCTCACGGCGGTGAGCTTCTCGTTCGAGTACGTGCTGACCAATCTGCTGTTCGTGCCTTTCATGTCGGGCGCGGCGTACAACGGCGACATGTCCACGGTGACGTTCGGGTTTTCGGCGCAGTCCGACGAGTCGCGCCACATGACGCTTGGCATCGAATGCATCAAGTTCATGCTCGAGCAGGACCCGGGCAACGTGCCCATCGTGCAGCGCTGGATCGACAAATGGTTCTGGCGCGGCTACCGCCTGCTCACGCTGGTCGCAATGATGATGGACTACATGCAGCCCAAGCGCGTCATGAGCTGGAAAGAGGCCTGGGAGATGTACGCCGAGCAGAACGGCGGCGCACTGTTCCGCGACCTCGCGCGCTACGGCATTCGCGAGCCGAAGGGCTGGAAAGACGCCTGCGAAGGCAAAGACCACATCAGCCACCAGGCATGGGCCACGTTTTACAGCTTCGGAGCGGCGGCGCCGTTCCACACGTGGTTGCCGCGCGAAGACGAGATGACGTGGCTTGCCGCGAAGTATCCCGAGAGTTTCGATGCCCTCTACCGGCCGCGCTTCGACCACTGGCGTGAACGCGCGCAGGCCGATGAGCGCTTCTACGTGAAGACGCTGCCCATGCTGTGCCAGACCTGCCAGATTCCGATGCTGTTCACCGAGCCGGGCAACGCAAAGAAGCTTTGCGCGCGCGAGTCCGATTACCTCGGCAACCGCTATCACTTCTGCAGCGACCACTGCAAAGAGATCTTCGATCACGAGCCCGAGAAGTACGTGCAGTCGTGGCTGCCCGTGCATCAGATCTACCAGGGGCATTGCTTCAAGCCCGGCACGGACCCTACGGTGGAGGGCTTCGATCCGCTCGCGGCCGTGCTCGACTACTACGAGGTCAGCGAACACGACAACAAGGACTTCGAAGGTTCGGAAGATCAGAAAAATTTCGCAGCCTGGCGCGGCCAGGCTACGGGCAACTGACCGGCAGGAGGCAGCTATGACCATCGTTGCGCTCAAACCCTATAGCTTTGCCCCGCAGGACACGGTGGAGAAATTCCCGGCGCCGCTGCTGTATGTGGCCTGGGAAGATCACCTCATGTTCCCCGCGCCGTTCTGCCTGCCGGTGCCGCCGCAAACGCCCTTCGGGGCGCTCGCCGCGCAGATTCTGCCGGGCATCTACGGCTACCACCCGGACTTCGCGAAGATCGACTGGAGCCAGGTTCAGTGGTTCAAGTCAGGCAAGCCGTTTCAGCCTGACAGCGCGAAGACGCTGGCGGAAAACGGCATTGGCCACAAGGACCTGATCCGCTTTCGCACGCCCGGATTGACTGGCATTAGCGGCTCGTGAGCGGCCTCACCTGACGTCTTGACGTATTCATCATCATGAGCCATCAACTGACCATCGAGCCTCTTGGCGCCACCATCGAAGTCGAGGAAGGACAGACGATTCTCGACGCCGCGCTGCGCCAGGGAATCTATATCCCGCACGCCTGCGGTCATGGGCTGTGCGGCACGTGCAAGGTCGAGATCCTCGACGGAGAGGCTGATCTGGGCGACGCCAACCCGTTTGCCCTGATGGACTTCGAACGCGAGGAGCGCAAAGCACTGGCCTGTTGTGCCACGCTCACCAGCGACGCCGTGATCGAAGCCGACGTGGAAGAAGATCCGGATGCCGAAGTGATTCCGGTGAAAGACTTCACCGCCGAAGTGTCGCGTATCGTCCAGCTCACGCCGACCATCAAGGCCATTTATCTGCGGCTCGACGATGCGTTCCACTTCCAGGCGGGACAGTACGTGCAGCTCGAGATTCCGGGCCTGCATCAAAGCCGTGCGTTTTCCGTCGCGAATGCCCCGGCCGACGTTGCAGCCACCGGCGAAATCGAACTCAACGTGCGGCAGGTTCCCGGCGGCGTCGGCACGGCTTATCTGCACGAGCAACTGGCGGTGGGCGACCGGGTGACGTTGTCCGGCCCTTACGGCCGCTTCTTCGTCCGCAAGTCGGCACACGTGCCCATGATCTTCATGGCGGGCGGTTCCGGGCTGTCGAGTCCACGCTCGATGATTCTCGATCTGCTGCAAGGCGGAGCGACCGAGCCCATCACGCTGGTCTACGGTCAGCGCAATGCGGCCGAACTGTACTACGACGACGCGTTTCGCGAGCTGGCCCGGCAGTACCCGAACTTCCGCTATGTGCCGGCTTTATCGGAAGGCGGGGCAGGAACGGCGATGCAGGCGCACGGCGCCGTGGCGCATGGCTTCGTCCACGAAGCGGCGAAGGCGCATTTCGACAACAACTTCGCGGGGCACAAGGCGTACCTCTGCGGGCCGCCCGCCATGATCGACGCGTGCATCACGACGCTCATGCAGGGACGGCTCTTCGAAGGCGACATCTACCACGAGAAGTTTATTTCGGCGGCGGATGTGCAGCAGATGCGCAGCCCGCTCTTCAGGAACGTCTGACATGAACGCGAGCGAGCCGAAGGTTGCGATAACCATCGCGCAGACAGGCGAGCATTACCCCTGCGCCGTAGACGAGTCGCTGCTTGCGGGCATGGCGCGCCTGGGGCGCCGGGGCATTCCCGTCGGCTGCCTGAACGGCGGCTGCGGCGTGTGCAAGGTGCGCGTGCTGCACGGCGAAGTGCGCAAGCTGGGCCCCGTCAGCCGGGCGCATGTGAGCGTGGAGGAAGAAGAGGCCGGCTACTCGCTGGCTTGCCGGATCGCCCCGCAAGGGGACGTCGAGCTGGAAGTGGCCGGCAAGATGCAAAAGCCGTTTTTCAGGGGATTCGCCTGCGAGGCATCCCGTAGTGGTACCGACTAGACAGGAACGGAGGAGAGACACCATGGGTGTGATGCGAATCGGCCATGCCAACCTGCGGGTAATGGACATGGATGCGGCGCTCAGGCACTACCAGAACGTGCTGGGCCTGAAAGAGACTTACCGCGATAACGCGGGCAACGTGTACCTGAAGTGTTGGGACGAATGGGACAAGTATTCGCTCATTCTGAGCCCGTCCGATCACGCCGGCTTGAACCACGTAGCCTACAAGGTGGAGAAAGACGCCGATCTGGACGTGTTGAAGGAACGCATCGAGGCCTACGGCATTCGCACGCAGATGCTGCCCGAAGGCACGCTGCCCGCCACGGGCCGCATGCTGCAGTTCAACCTGCCGAGCGGCCACGACCTGCGCCTCTACGCACACAAGGAGCAGGTGGGAACGGACGTCGGATCGCTCAACCCCGATCCGTGGCCTGACGACATCAAGGGCTCCGGCGTTCACTGGCTCGACCACTGTCTGCTCATGTGCGAACTCAACCCGGAAGCGGGCATCAACCGCGTGGCCGAGAACACGCAGTTCATGAAAGAGTGTCTCGACTTCCACCTGGCGGAGCAGGTGATGGTGGGACCGGGCAACAGCATTCAGGCGGCAACGTGGCTGTTCCGCAGCTCGACGCCGCATGACATCGCGTTCGTGGGCGGACCGACGAACGGTCTGCATCACATCGCGTTCTTCCTCGACGACTGGGCCGACGTGTTGAAGTCAGCAGACGTCATGGCGAAAAACAAGGTGAAGATCGACGTAGCCCCCACACGTCACGGCATCACGCGCGGCACGACCATCTACTTCTTCGACCCGAGCGGCAACCGCAACGAGACCTTCGCTGGGCTGGGCTACATGGCGCAGCCGGACCGTCCCGTCACCACGTGGACCGAAGACCACCTTGGCCGCGGCATCTTTTTCCATTCAGGCGAGCTAAACGAGGCCTTCACGAGCGTCTACACCTGAGGGCATCGCGCTGCTGCCGGAACCCGTTGTTTCCGGCAGCAGCCAATCTTCCGGTTTCATGAACGAACACGAACACATTGCATAAACGATCATGCTGACGACAGAACCCAAGGCCGCGTCGCACGGTGCGAGCGCAGCCACCGCCGATGGCGGCATCCCACTGATCCGAAACTTCATCGACGGCGAGTATCTGGACGGTACGCGCTGGTTCGACAAGCGGTCGCCGCTCAATCACGCCGTGATCGCCCGCGTGGCGGAAGCGGGCCGCGAGCAGGTGGATGCCGCGGTGCAGGCCGCACGCGCGGCCTTGCACGGGCCGTGGGGCACGATGACCGTAAGTGAACGCGTAGACGTGCTCTACGCGCTGGCCGACGGCATCAACCGCCGCTTCGACGACTTTCTCGCCGCGGAAGTGGCCGACACCGGCAAGCCGATGAGCCTTGCGCGGCACATCGATATTCCGCGCGGTGCGGCCAACTTCAGGGTCTTCGCCGACGTGGTGAAGAACGTGCCCACAGAGTTCTTCGAAATGTCCACGCCGGACGGCGCGGGCGCAATCAACTACGCCATGCGCCGCCCCGTTGGCGTGGTGGGTGTGATCTGCCCGTGGAATCTGCCGCTGTTGCTCATGACGTGGAAGGTGGGGCCCGCGCTCGCCTGCGGCAACACCGTGGTAGTGAAGCCTTCAGAGGAAACGCCGCAAACGGCCGCGTTGCTCGGCGAAGTCATGAATGCCGCCGGTGTGCCGCGTGGGGTCTATAACGTCGTGCACGGTTTCGGTCCCGGGTCGGCAGGCGAGTTTCTGACCACGCATCCGGGCGTCAACGCCATCACCTTTACCGGCGAGACGCGCACGGGCGCGGCCATCATGAAGGCCGCTGCGGACGGTGCACGGCCGGTGAGCCTCGAGATGGGCGGCAAGAACGCCGCCATCGTGTTCGCCGACTGCGATTTCGATGCGGCCGTGGAAGGCACGTTGCGTTCGTGCTTCGCGAACGCCGGGCAGGTGTGTCTTGGCACCGAACGCGTTTATGTGGAGCGGCCCATCTTCGAGAAGTTCGTGGCGGCCCTCAAGGCCGGTGCCGAAGCGCTGCGCATCGGCTTGCCCGACGACCCGGCGACGGGCCTCGGCCCGCTCATCAGCGAAGAGCATCGCCGCAAGGTGCTGTCGTACTACGCGAAGGCCGCCGAGCTGGGCGCGACCGTCGTGACGGGCGGCGGCGTACCCGACATGCCAGGCAACCTGAAAGAGGGAGCCTGGGTGCAGCCCACGCTCTGGACCGGTCTGGGCGACGATTCGCCCATCGCCCGCGAAGAAATCTTCGGCCCGTGTGCGCTCATCATGCCGTTCGATTCCGAACAGGAAGTGATTCGGCGTGCCAACGACAATCCGTATGGGCTTGCCACGGCGATATGGACCACGCACCTTTCGCGCGCGCATCGCGTGGCGGCTTCCATCGAGGTCGGCATCGCGTGGGTCAACTCATGGTTCCTGCGCGACTTGCGCACACCGTTCGGCGGCGCGAAGCAGTCGGGCATCGGCCGGGAAGGCGGTGTGCATTCGCTTGAGTTCTATACGGAGCTCAAAAACGTGTGCGTCAAGCTGTGACGCACGCAATTTGATCAACCTGCCACCAGGAAGATTCATGGAATCCACGTTGATTGCCGAGCTTGGCGACAGGCTCTACGGTGCGTTGAACGCGCGCGAAACGGTTGCGCCGCTGACCGATAGTTATCCCGACATGTCCATCGACGACGCCTATCACGTCCAGCAGCGCATGGTGCAGCGCCGGCTGGACGCCGGGGAAACGGTCGTAGGCAAGAAGATCGGTGTGACGTCGAAGGCGGTCATGGACATGCTCGGCGTCTATCAGCCCGACTTCGGTTATCTGCTCTCGGGCATGGTGTATGGCGAGGGCGAGAGCATTGCCGTGAGCACGCTGATCCAGCCCAAGGCCGAAGGCGAGATTGCCTTCGTGTTGAAGAAAGACTTGCTTGGCCCCGGCATCACCAACGCGATGGTGCTGGCCGCAACCGAATGCGTGATGCCGTGTTTCGAGATAGTCGATTCACGCATTCGCGACTGGAAGATCCGCATTCAGGACACCGTAGCGGATAACGCATCGTGCGGTGTGTTCGTGCTCGGCGATCGCGCGGTCTCCGCACGTGCCGTGGATCTCTCGACCTGCGGCATGGTGCTGGAAAAGAACGGCGAGGTGATCGGCACCGGCGCAGGCGCGGCGGCGCTCGGCTCGCCCGTCAACGCCGTCGCCTGGCTCGCCAACACGCTCGGGCGCCTCGGCATTCCGCTCAAGGCGGGCGAAGTTGTGCTCTCCGGCGCGCTAGCCGCCATGGCGCCCGTCAAGGCCGGCGACAACTTCCGCCTTTCGCTTGGCGGCATCGGCGCGTGCTCGGTGCGCTTCGGCTGAACCTCATCGTCATTCAAAGGACATTTCCCATGACACAGAAAATCCGTTGCGCGTTGATTGGCCCGGGCAACATCGGTACGGACCTGCTCGCGAAACTGCAGCGCAGCCCGGTGCTGGAGCCCGTCTGGATGGTGGGCATCGACCCCGACTCCGACGGCCTCAAGCGGGCCCGAGAACTGGGCATCAAGACCACGGCAGAGGGCGTGGACGGGCTGCTGCCGCACGTGAAGGCCGACAACGTACAGATCGCCTTCGACGCCACGAGCGCCTACGTGCACGCCGAAAACAGCCGCAAGCTCAACGAACTCGGCGTGATGATGATCGACCTCACGCCGGCGGCTATTGGTCCGTATTGCGTGCCGCCCGTCAATCTCAAGGAGCACATCGGCAAACGCGAGATGAACGTCAACATGGTGACGTGCGGCGGCCAGGCCACCATTCCGATGGTGTATGCCGTCTCGCGCGTGCAGCCGGTGGATTACGCGGAGATCATCGCGACCGTGTCGTCGCGCTCGGCCGGGCCGGGCACGCGCAAGAACATCGACGAGTTCACGCGCACCACGGCAGCGGCGGTAGCGCGTGTGGGCGGTGCAAGGCAGGGCAAAGCGATCATCGTCATCAATCCGGCCGATCCGCCGCTCATCATGCGCGACACCGTGCACTGCCTGACGGCGGACGCGCCCGACGAAGCGCGCATCACCGACTCCATTCTCGCGATGATCGAAGAGGTGCAGCGCTACGTGCCCGGCTACCGGCTCGTGAACGGGCCCGTGTTCGACGGCCGGCGCGTGTCCGTCTATCTGGAGGTGGCAGGACTTGGCGACTACCTGCCGCGCTACGCGGGCAATCTCGACATCATGACCGCCGCGGCTGCGCGCACGGCCGAGATGTTCGCCGAAGAACTGATTGCAGGGCGCATCACCCTTGCGCCCGTGGAAAGCGCGGCTGCCTGATCCCCGCCATTCACGGTCCGCACGCATTCGAACATCGCTGAATAAAGGAAACGCCATGAATCTCAAAGGCAAGCGCATTACCGTGCACGACATGACGCTGCGCGACGGTATGCACCCGAAGCGCCATCAAATGACGCTCGACCAGATGCGCAGCATCGCCCAGGGTCTGGACGACGCCGGCGTGCCGCTCATCGAAGTCACGCACGGCGACGGCCTGGGCGGGTCGTCGGTGAACTACGGCTTCCCCGCTCACACGGACGAGGAATATCTCGGCGCCGTGATTCCGCTGCTCAAGCGCGCGAAGGTCTCGGCACTGCTGCTGCCGGGCATCGGCACCGTCGATCATCTGAAGATGGCGCACGGACTCGGCGTGCACACCATTCGCGTGGCAACGCACTGCACCGAAGCCGATGTGTCGGAGCAGCACATCACGCTCGCCCGCAAGCTGGACATGGACACCGTGGGCTTCCTGATGATGAGTCACATGAACAGTCCCGAAGGCCTCGTGAAGCAGGCGAAGCTGATGGAAGGGTATGGCGCGAACTGCATCTACATCACGGACTCGGCGGGCTACATGCTGCCCGAAGACGTCAAGGTGCGTCTCACCGCCGTGCGCGATGCGTTGAAGCCCGAAACGGAGCTGGGCTTTCACGGCCATCACAACCTCGCGATGGGCGTGGCGAATTCGCTTGCTGCAATCGAATGCGGCGCAAGCCGTATCGACGGTGCCGCCGCAGGGCTCGGCGCGGGCGCGGGCAATACGCCGCTCGAAGTGTTCGTCGCCGTGTGCGACCGCATGGGCATCGAAACCGGCGTGGACGTCTGGAAGATTCAGGACGTGGCCGAAGATCTCGTGGTGCCCATGATGGATTTCCCCATTCGCATCGACCGCGATTCGCTCACGCTCGGCTACGCCGGCGTGTACGGCTCGTTCCTGCTGTTCGCCAAACGCGCGGGCGAGAAGTACGGCATCCCGGCGCGCGATATTCTCGTCGAACTGGGCCGACGCGGCATGGTGGGCGGCCAGGAAGACATGATCGAAGACACCGCGCTCACGCTGAAGAAAGCGCGCGAACAGGCCGCCCGCAAGGAAGCCGCATGAACCTGCCCATCGACACCATTCAATCGCTCGCGGCGCACCTCGACGAGTGCGCCCTTCATGCGCGCGACACCGTGAAGATCACGGACACCTGGCCCACCATGGACTGGGACGACGCCTACGCCGTGCAGGACGTCATGCGGCAACGGCACATGGCGCGCGGCGCACGGCTCGTGGGTTACAAGGCCGGCCTGACCTCGCACGCGAAGATGCGCCAGATGGGCGTAGAAACGCCCGTGTTCGGCTATCTCATGGACACGTTCGCCATTGAAGACGGCGGTGTCTGCCGCGCAAGCGAACTCATTCACCCGAAGGTGGAGCCGGAAATCGCCTTCGTTACGCGCGCGGAACTGAAAGGGCCGGGCTGCCACATCGGCAACGTACTGGCAGCAACGGACTTCGTTCTGCCTGGCATCGAAGTGATCGACAGCCGTTACCGCGACTTCAAGTTCGACCTGAAGAGCGTGGTGGCCGACAACACGTCGGCCGCGCGCTTTGTCGTGGGCGGCCAGCCGCTTGCGGTGGAAGGCGTGGACTTGCGCACCATCGGCATCGTCATGGAAAAGAACGGGCAGCCGGTTTCGTTCGGCGCGGGCGCTGCCGTGCTCGGGCATCCGGCCGCGGCCATAGCCATGCTCGCTAACCATCTCGGGGCTCGCGGCGAATCGATTCCCGCGGGCAGCCTGATTCTTTCCGGCGGCATCACGGAAGCAGTGGCCGTGGAAGCCGGCGACAACATCACATTGCGCGTCCAGGGGATGGGTTCCACCGGACTGCGCTTCATCTGACAAGGAGGCCATCGTGCCAATTGCCCAGCTTTATATCCTGGAAGGCCGCGACGAAGAGAAGAAGGAGCGGCTGATCGCCGAGGTCAGCGAAGCGATTCATCGCGCCATCGATGCGCCGCTCGAATCGGTGCGCGTCATCATCGTCGAAATGCCGAAGGAGCACTTCGGCATTGGCGGGCAGAGCGCGAAAAAGCGCGGACGCTGATCACGAGGCGCCGCGTTGCGTGCGGCGCCCATCCCTCCCTCTTGCCGGACTCCTCCATGCAGACCCAACCTCAAGCTGCAAAGAGCATTGTTGCCAACGGCATACGCACCCATTACCACGATATGGGCGAAGGGCCCGTGGTCCTGCTGATTCACGGCTCGGGGCCCGGCGTCACGGCCTTGGCGAACTGGCGGCTCACCATGCCGGCGCTGGCGAAGCGGTTTCGTGTGATCGCCCCCGACATGGTGGGATTCGGCGACACAGAACGCCCGGCGGGCTACCGCTACTCGATGGAAAACTGGGTAGCACACCTGATCGGGCTGCTCGACGCATTGGGCGTGGAGCGCGCGCACGTGGTGGGCAACTCGTTCGGCGGCGCACTCGCGCTCGCCCTGACTGTCGAGGCACCCCAGCGCGTAGGCCGGCTCGTGCTGATGGGAAGCGCAGGCACGCCGTTTCGCATCACGGAGGGGCTGGATGCCGTGTGGGGCTATACGCCCTCGATTGAAAACATGCGCGCGCTACTCGACGTCTTCGCCTATGACCGGTCGCTCGTGAACGACGACCTGGCGAAGTTGCGCTACGAAGCGAGCGTGCAGCCGGGTTATCAGGAGTCGTTCGCCAACATGTTCCCGGCGCCGCGCCAGCGGTGGGTGGATGCGCTCGCAAGCCCGGAGCAGGCAATTCGCGCCATTTCGCACGAAACGCTGATCGTTCACGGCCGCGAAGACAAGGTCATTCCGCTCACTTCTTCGCTGCGGCTCGCGGAGCTGATTCCCCGTGCGCAGCTTCACGTGTTCGGCCAATGCGGTCACTGGACGCAGATCGAGCACGCCGCACGCTTCAACCGCCTCGTGACGGACCATTTCAGCGAAGCGAGCGCATCGCCTTCGGAGGCCGCGTAGTCGACAGCCCGGAGCACAGTGGTGAGTAGCATCCGTAGTATTACGTATTACTAAATATAGACATAAGGAGACAGATGTGAAAGGCAATGGCATCCGTGTAGCGGTCGCGCTATGCATGGCGGTGTGGGCGGGCCGTTCGATGGCGACGGACGTATTCAATCTCGAAGGCTTCGGTCCTGTCTCGCGCGCCATGGGCGGAAGCGGCGTGGCGTACAACGTGGGTCCGGCCGCGATGATGCTGAACCCGGCCACGCTCGGCCTGATGAGCGACGGGCGATATGTCGATCTGGGCCTCGACATCGTCACGACCGACATCAAGGCCACTAATGCGGCCACCGGCGAAACAGCGACGTCGGGCAATCACGGCAATAACAACGGCCCGTATTTCGCGCCCGAGACGGCGTTCGTCTACCGCCACGGTCGCTATGCATTCGGCGTAGGCGCGTTTGCGGAAGGCGGGCTGGGCACCCAGTTCGGCGGCAGCAGTTTTCTGTCACGCACCACCACCAACGGCATCGATACCGGCTTCGACAATTTCTCGCGGCTGCTCGTATTGCGCATTCCGTTTGCCCTCTCGTATGACGTGACGGACAAACTGACGGTGGGCGGTTCGCTGGACGCGGTCTGGACCTCGCTGAACCTCGGTATGTTGCTGGACGCCTCGCAGATCGGCACGCTCGCGGCGCAGCGCCGTGCCTCGGGCACGCTGCTTCCCACACTGGCCAGCGTGCCCGGACTCTCGGGCGGCTACATTAATTTCTCGCACAACGGCATAGTGGGGGGCGGCGCCGACGCCTGGGGAATAGGCGGCAAGCTGGGCCTCACGTATCGGCTCACGCCGGACACCGTGCTGGGCATGGCATACAACTTCAAGACGCACGTGGGTGATCTGGGCGGCCATGCAACGTTGTCCGCCGTGAGTTCCGTTGCCGGGAATATTCCGCTCTCGGGCGAAGTAACGGTCCACAACTTCGAGATGCCGGCGCAGTTCACGGCGGGGATCAGCCACCGCTTCAACGAGCACTGGAGCGTTTCGGCCGACTACCAGCGCGTGTTCCTCGCCAGTGTGATGAAGGACATCAACGTGACCTTCGTGCAGTCGGGCACCGGGGCGAACCTCAATCTGTCGTTGCCGCAGAATTACCGCGACATCAACGTGTTCGCGATTGGCGCGGAATACCGCTACAACGCGAGCCTCGCGTTCCGCGCGGGCTTCCACTACGCGCAGGAGGCCATTCCGAACAACACGCTGTTCGCGGTCATACCGGCCATTCCCACCACGAGCGTGACGGGCGGCGTCTCGTATGCGTTCGGCAAGAACGATCAGGTGGATTTCGCGCTGTCGTATGCGTTGCAGAAGACCTTGACGAATGCGAGCCAGCCGAACACATCCGTGCCGATCAAGGTGACTCACTCGCAGCTCAACGCGGCAATGGCCTGGCAAAAGCGGTTCTGAAGCACAGCGCCGCCTCGCTCTACATGAGGCGGCGCCGTGCGCGATATCAGGCGCGGTCCACGGGAATGCCGTATTTGCGCAGGCGATAGGCGAGTTTCGGGCGGCTGATGCCGAGCACGCGCGCCGCAAGCGAAAGATTGCCGTTCGCCTCCGCCACGGCCGCGCGCAGCATGGCGGCCTCCGTTTCGGGCAGTCCCGGACGGCTTGCGCCGGCCAGCGCGGGCGGCACAGCCTCGACCGGTTCGTTCAGAAGACCGATGTTGCCGCTGCGCTTGAGAATGAACGACGAGACGTCGATCTCCTCGCCCGTCGTGAAGAGATGGCACAGGTCGAGCGCGCCACCGTCTTCGGCCAGAATCACGGCGCGCTCGATCATGTTTTCGAGTTCGCGCACGTTGCCTGGCCAGTCGTAGTTGAAGAGGGCATCGACCGCGCGTTCGCGGAACCCCGTGATGTGCTTGTCGTGCTTCTTGGCAAGGCGCTGAAGAAACCAGTTCATCATCAACGGAATGTCGTCGCGGCGGTCGCGCAGCGGCGGAACGTGAATCGGAAACACGTTCAGGCGGAAGAACAGGTCTTCGCGAAAGAGCCCGGCTTTCACGGCTTCCCGCAGATTGACGTTGGTTGCCGCCACCACTCTCACATCGATCTTGCGCGTGCGCGTGTCACCCACGCGCTCCAGTTCACCTTGCTGGAGGGCGCGCAGCAGCTTGCCTTGTGCCGTGTAACTGAGCGTGCCGATTTCGTCGAGAAAGAGCGTGCCGCCGTTGGCCCGTTCGAAGCGGCCAGCGCGTGACGAGGTTGCCCCGGTATAGCCGCCGCGCTCCACGCCGAAGAGTTCGGACTCCATGAGATGTTCGGGAATGGAGGCACAGTTCACGGCCACGAACGGCCCGTCGGCGCGCTTGCTGAGGTTGTGCAGGTTGTTGGCGAACACCTCCTTGCCGACGCCGCTTTCGCCGAGAAAGAGCACGGTGGCTTCCGTGGGCGCCACCTTGTTGACCATGTGGCACACCGTGTTGAAGCCGGCGGAAATGCCGACCACGCCGACGCTGTGTTCGGGCGCATCGGCAATGCGTTCGGCAACGCGATTGGCGGTGGGCTGGGCAGCTTGCGGTTCCAGCGACCATTTCGCGAAGTCGCCGATCTGCAGGAAGCGCAGATCGTCCTGCGGGTCTTCCCAGTCTTCCACCGGCTTGCCCACCACGCGACATTTTGCGTGCCCCATGCCGCGGCATTCGATTTCGCGCCACAGAATAGGGCGCCCCATGAAGGCGCTCGTATAGCCGCAGGCGTAGCCGGTCAACATCCAGCAGACCGCTTCATTGCCGATGCCGTAACTTGCGATGTGCGTTTCAGCCTCGGCACAATCGATCAGATAGAAGTCGCCGAAGTAGTGCCCGCGTCCCACGTCGATATCGAGCGCGATGGGCTCGCAATGCACGATGCCTTCGAGCGAGACCAGTTGCGGGCCGGCGAGAAAATCGTCGTAGCTGTTCGACCCCGCGCGAACCTTGCGCGTCATCGCGGCGTCGCGTGTGCCCGCCTGATAGCCGATGCGGGTTACGAGACCGCGTGCGGTTTCCTTGCCGAGGCTCTCGATCAATTCCTGGCGCAGCGCCCCGAGCGAACTGATGTGCATGAGCATCATGCGCTGGTCGTCCAGCCAGATGCGGCCTTGCTGAGGCGCGAAACGCAGGCGTTTCGCGAGATCGTGAATAGCCGGAACGCGGACCTCTTTCGACCGCTTTCCGTCTGGTTTGCCGTTCGCGAAATGAGCGGACGGGTCCATTGGCGAGGCGGTATGACCGGCCCCGTGCGTGTGGCGTTTCGGCATGCTGGCTCGCTCGCTTCCGGATGGGCGTTCGATGCCGTGAAGCGTGGGCGGGCGATCGTCCGATCGCCCGCAGGCCGCGCCGGAAGCTGGGAATCGTGATGGGTGTGCTCAGGTTACGCTTCCCGGCTCGCCGTGGCGATTGGTGTAAATACGCGATTTACGCGATGGCGGCCTTCAGACGAAACGGTCGAAGTGGATCTGATCGAACGGCACGCGATGCCGCTGCATCAGCATCTCCTGCACGGCTTCGATCATGGGTGGCGGACCTGCGAAATAGAACGCGTACTGGTCCAACGGCAACGCGAGGGCGCGTTCCACTTCGGCATGAATGAAACCCGTTGCCCCAGCCCACGGCGGTTCCGGCTGCGGCGACGAGAGCACGACCGAGGCAGACAGACGTTCGTGCGCGAGTGCGTCGATCTCCGCCGCGGCACCCAGATCGGCCTGCGTGCGGGCCCCGTAGAAGAAATGCACGCGCGGCCCTTCCGGCTGCGCCAGGGCACCGCGCGCAACGGAGAGCATCGGTGCAAGTCCCGATCCACCTGCAATGCAGACGATCTCGCGTGAGGCGTCGTCGCGCAGATGCGCATGACCGTAGGGGCCGTCGATCGTAATGGACTCGCCCGTCTTCAGCGCATCGAACAGGCTGTTGCTGCCGGCGCCGCCGGGCACGCGGCGAACGATGAACTGCCAGATGCCGTCCTCGTTCGGGAGATTGGACATCGAATAGGCGCGGGCGCCTTGCACGTGCGGCGGATAGAGCAGGGCGTATTGGCCCGCGCGGAACGACGCATCGCCCGGTGCGCGAAACGTGAATTCGCTCAGGTCGGGCGTGAGCGCGCGGCTCGCCTCCAGCGTGGCTTCACGGCGAACGGGCGGCACGACGGGGCGATAACTCTCGTCGCAGCGCACGCGTATCGTGCAGTCGCCAAGCGGGCGCGACTGACAGGCGAGGCGCTTGCCGCGCTTGTGGTCGCGCTCCGTGAGGCCAGGCGCCTCTGGCCAGAGCGTTTCCATCGTCCCTGCGACGAGTTCGAAACGGCAGGCCCCGCAGCCACCCACACTGCATTCGTGCGGCAAGCCGACGTCGGCACGCAATGCACCGCGCAGCAAGGTGTCTTCGTCGGCGCCGACGCTGAACTGCGCGCCGCCTTCGATCGTGATGTGATGTTTCATCGATTGATTCCGTTCGTTCGCGGCCGGCTTGCGCCGGCCTTCGCTCACAGACCCATCGCGCGTCTGAATTCACGCGTGGCGGCCTTCGCCGACGCGGCTGCATCCGGCGCATCGGGCAGGGCGGCACACCAGGCGTCGATGGCGTTGTCGGCGAGCGGCTCCCACTTGCTCACCCAGTTCGTCAGCACGGCGTGATTGCCGTCCTGCTCGAGTGCCATACGCACGAGCGCGGTGGCCCAGCGTCGATGCCGTTGCGCGTCGAGGAGATGGGCATCCGTGATGAGTCCCAGCAGCGTGTCGCCGTTGTGACGCGCTGCGGTACCTAATGCGCGCAGCACGGTTTCTTCCACCGCGGGGCGCACGACGAGACTCAGGGCAACGAAGTTTTCGGCCCAGTCCCACGCCGTGAGCGCTTCTTCCACCACTCTGCGCCACCCTTGCCATGCCGGGTCTTGCTCCCAGTAGCGCCGCTCTTCGGTGCCGAGGCCCACGTCGGTGAAGGTCTGCATGAGTTCCTTCGTCCGGTACGCCGTGTGCGTGAGCCAGCGCAGCGAGTCAGCGGTCTGGTAGGCGGCGCAGTTCGAGATGGTGGAGGCCGGCGCCATCTGCGTGAGATAGGCGGAGCCCATCTGCAGCGCGTGGAACAGGAAGCGCGCCGGCGTGTAGAGGCGGGCGAGCGTGCCGGCCCACGTCGGTGCGAGCATGGTGTCGTGCCCGCGTGCCGAGAACTGGTCGAGCAGGCCGAACACATAGGTTTCCTGACCGTCCTGCAGCATGTTGTAGGTGCGGTAGACGATCTCGTCCGGGTCGCGGAACGCGTTCCAGTCGGCATGCGTAAGCGGCGACGCGTTGCGGTACTGCTTGAACCATTGCGCCATGCCGAAGTTCGGGTCGAGTTCGAACGGCGCGTCGGGGTTGTCGGTCGTGTAGTGCAGATTGGTGGACACGATCTCGTACTCGCTCGGCTTGCGCCGGCGCGTAGCAAGGTGGCTCCACGTTTTCAGGGGTTTGAGAACTTCGGGTTGAGTCATGCTCGTCTCCGGTCAAAGCGTTTTTTCGTAATAGAAGCGCACGTAGTCGTCGGTCGTTTCGATGCGGCCGGAAAACGAGCTGAGGTTCACTTCGAGTTCGGACATCCTGAAGGGTCTGCCCAACGTCTCTTCGAGCGTCGCGCGGCGCAGAATCAGTTCGCCGTCCGCATAAATGCGAACGTAGGCGAGCTTGTCGTCCACGCAGATCGTTTTGTCGGGATTGTCTTCGTGCGCTGCCTCGATGACGCCGGTGGTAATGCTGCTTGCGCGCAGCACGGGGCCTACGCGATTGTTGCGGTAGGCCTCGCCTGTGTTGTCGGTGGTCATGGGTGTTCCTTCGGAGTCAGGAATGAGCGAAGAGGGGCTCGACGCCCTCGACGGCCACGAAAACATCGTCGCCTTCGATCTTCACGGCGTATTCGGCGAGCCGGCAGTCGCCCGGGTTGATGCCCTTGCCGGTGTTGGCGTCGAAGGTCCATTGGTGGGCCCGGCACATCAGCACGCGGCCGTCGAACTTGCCTTCCACGAGCGGGATGTCCTGGTGCGGGCAAATGCCCTGGAACGCGCGCGGCTCGCCGCCTTCGGGGCGCACGAGCACGATCACGTGGCCGTCCACTTCCGCTTCGGTCATCTCGCCTTCCCAGAGGTCGTCGAGCGTGCAAACTTTCTGGAACGTCATGTCGGCCTCAGTTTTCGCAAAAGATGAATTCGAGCGTTTCCATGGGGCGAATGTCGGTCTCTTCGAGCTTCGCATCGCGGGGAAAGAACGCTTCGCTGCCCTGGCGGCGCACGCGCACCACCTTGTCGGGCTGGGGCGCAACGCGCCGGCCCACGGAATGGTGTGCCGCCGCGGCGGCTACCTCATCCATCGTATTGCCGGTATCCACGGCCACGAGCTGCAATACGAAGTCGTACTGAAAATTGGAAATCACAGGGAAAAGTGCCATGTCGTCCTCCATGAGTTGGCCGCTTCAGGCGGCTTTTTTCTGATAGCGCTGGTCGCGATACGCTTCGATCCACGCGTAGTGGTGTGCGTCGTCGCCGCTTTCGCCGGGTGCGAGGCCCATGTACTGGAGCGCGCCCATGAGGTTAGGCGGCTGGATGTGGCCCGCGAGGAAGCGATCGACAAGCGTCAGGTGATCGCGATAGCGCAGCGGGTCTTGCTGGAACACCCAGCGGTCGATCTCCGAATTGAAGTGATAGGTGCGGCCGTTGTAGTCGAGCGGATAGTCCTTCACGTTCCAGCCCTTGCCGGGAATCGCGCAGATGGGCAGTTGGCTCATGTTGCAGACGATGGGCAGCGTCTCAGGGACCGTGAGTTCGGGCTTGCCGGCGAGCAGGTTGTCGATGATGACGTCCCATGCCTTGCCGAACGTATCGTTCCAGCCCGGATACTTTTCTTCGAGCCAGTCGCGGCAGTCGGGCGTCATGCCGGCCGCGGGGTTCCACCAGACCGTGGGCCGCCAGAACCAGATGCCCATCTGGTAGGCGTGATGCTGGTAATCGAACTCGTTGATCATCTGGTCCCAGTACCAGGGGAGGTCGAGACCCAGGTCGATCAGCGTGCGTTCGAACTGCCCGACAATCCACTCGCGCATGAATTCCTTGAACGACTGCTTGCGGTGTTCGAGCGGCGTCGCGTAGTCCATGGACGAGCCCGTGAGCAGACAGAAAAGACGCCACGCGCGCGCAATAGCGATGTCCACGAGCTTTTGCGCTTCCTCCTTGCGGCCGTTCGCGATGAGGATCTGCAGCGCGGGGCCGCCAATCTGCGCATGGCGCGACTCGTCGGTCTGGATGCTCGAGATCAGGCTCGCGAACGTGAAGTCGCCGGCTTCCGCGGCGTCCGCGGCGAGTCCGAGGAACTGCATGTTCGTGAAACCCGTTTCGAACGCGAAGGTCAGCATGACCGCGATTTCGATGGCGCTGCGCGACATGAACAGGTCGTCGAACGTATTGCGCGCGGCAATGGCGCCCCATTCGTTCGTGTGATAAGCCTTGTGCGCCCAGTCGAACTGGCGGTCTTTCGGGCAGTAATCGTGAGGGAAAAACAGCTGCAACTGGCCGTGACGGTTTTCGTCGAGCATGCCGAACGTCGCCATGTTGCGCATGCCGGGGGCACGGCCGAAACGCGCCATGCGGGCCTCCGCGCTCATGGCCGCATACTCGCCAAGGGCGATGGCGCCGTAGTGCGCCTTCAGAATGGACAGCCAGCCGGGATCGGCGTCTTCGAACATGCGGCTGCGTTCGAGGGCCGCTTTCACTGAATAGGCGCCGGCGTCTTTTTCGCGCTGCACGCGCACGTATTCGGGATACGAGGTCTTGTACGGCTCGTCGTAGGTTTCCCAGTCGGCCATCGGAATGCCCTGGGCGCCGGACATGATCTCGGGGAAGAGCTCGGACTCCGCGACGTAGGTCGGAGTCCAGTTGGTGGCACGGGCAATGTCGTACCAGGCCGCGCGTTCCAGTAACGCCATGGTGATGTCTCCTTGTTGGGATGGATGCGTTGTCCCGGAGCGGCACGCAGAGCACCGGGCGCAGCATCTCAGAGCAAGGGCAATACCAGTGAGGGCGGTTTGGCCGATCGAATGAGGGAAAATCCCGAGATTTTTCGGGTAAACGGGCGACCGATAGCGCCTCCTTGCGACTATGAGGCACCCTTTTCTGGATCGCTACAGACAGATTTGATGAGGTGGTGAAACGCTGCCGTGCGGTAAAGCGGAAGATATTTGATGAAGGGGTGAATCTCGATATTTCTGTTTTAGGCACTCAAGACAGAAAGCCCCAGGCGAACGCGCGTCAGCATCGGCAAGGCATCCTTCACTCGCTCTGCGCGGGCCGGCATTCAGCCTGATACCACCGGTCCACCAGCCGCTGCGCCGCCTGGAGGTCGTCCGGATAGTAAGGATCCCACGCCCATGCCGGCCGATAACCCGCTTCCTCCAGCGCCGCGAGTTCGCTCGCGTTGCGCTCGCGCGTGAGCGGCGCGTGGTTCCTGAGCGCGGTCAGGTCGCGGCATTGCGCGTCGCTCAAATGCCGTTGCGGCCCTGCCTGCATGCCGCTCACGGCGCAGCCTGCGAGCGAGAGCACCAGCATCGCGCCTATCGGCCAGCGTTTCGTGGGGTATTTCATGTTGCGACTCCCTTCGGTGAAGCGATAGTGTCGCGCATTGCGTGTTCCCGCGGCGCCAGGCGGGCATCTGCACGGTTGGCGCGAAGGGGGCGCTCTTGCGTGGCCCGGCATCGGCCGCCGCCCGGATCGCCTTGAACGCGTCACGACGGCCAGCACGGGCGAACGCGGCGCGGCTGAATAGGGCCATATTCATCAGATGACCATGGCGGCGTCTGATGTTGCGCCTTCTGAACGCCGCCATCTGTCTGTGGCCGCCGCATACGAATTTCGCGCACAAAATAGCGGCAAATCGCGGGGACGAAGCCAAAACAACGCAAGCGGCCGCCAAGCTGATTCCAGGGTTAACACGATAAAAAACATCAGATGTCTGATGTATAGTCGGTTCATCAAGATATTCGAGCAACCTCATGCGACTGAGCGTCGAGCACTCCATGCGCGACAAGATCCAGGAATCGTTGATGGCCATGATCCGGGAGCGTTCGCTCAAGCCCGGCGATCAGATTCCCACGGAGATGGAGCTGTGCGAATTGCTCGGTGTCGGCCGTTCGAGCCTGCGCGAAGCCGTGGCTCAAATGATTTCGCACGGGCTGCTGTCGCGCGTGCAAGGCAGGGGCACCTTCGTCAGGCAGATTTCGCTGAAGCTGCAGGGCGGGCTGGACGACCTCATGTCGGTGACGGACATGATCCGCAGCGTCGGCGCCGTGCCGGCCACGCGGCGGCTGCAGATCGATCACATCGAGGCGAACGAGAGCCTCGCGGCAAAGCTGCGCATCGAGATCGGCGCACCGTGCGTGCGTATCGAACGCGTGCGTTGCGCGGACGACGCGATCGCAGCCTACTGCATCGACACCGTTCCGAAGGCGATCTTCGATGCGGCGGGCGGGCGCATCGGCGAGTCGCTGTTCGCCATGTTCGGCCGGATCGGACGGCGGCTCTCGCATACGCACACGTCGATCCAGCCGACCATTCTGACGCCCCGCGATCTGCCGGAACTAGGCGACGGTTTCGGCCTGTTCCTGCTGCTGGACGAAGTGGATTTCGACGAAAGCGGCGAGCCGATCTGCTACAGCAACGACTACTACAACACGAGCATCTTCAAGTTCGATCTGGTTCGCAAGAAACGGTAAGGCCGGTTCGAATGCGGAGGAGACAGACATGGAATTTGAGGCACTCAGCTCTGCGGAGCTGTCGACGTACCTGCGTGGCGTTCCATCGTTGTATTCGCTCTTGAACGAGCCTGATGAACTCGACATCACCGAAGTCGGCGACGGCAATCTGAACTACGTCTACTTCGCGACCAACGCGCGCGCGCCGGAGCGCAGCGTGGTCGTCAAACAGGCGCCGCCGTTCCTGCGGCTCGTCGGCAAGACGTGGCCGCTGACACGCCACCGCATGGAGCGCGAAGTCGCCGCGCTGCGACGCTTCGGCGCGCTGTGCCCGGCGCACGTGCCGCGCGTCTATCACGCGGACAGCGAGCTGTTCCTCGTGGTGATGCAGCGGCTGTCGTCGCACCGCATCCTGCGGCAGGGGGTGATGGACGGCGTCGTCTATCCGCGCCTCGCCGGCCATCTTTCGACGTATCTCGCGCATACGCTGTTCTACGGCTCCGACCTGTACCTCGCGTCCGACGTGAAAAAGCAGGCCGTGAGCGCTGCAGTCAACACGGAGCTGTGCCGCATTACCGAAGACCTCGTCTTCACCTGGCCGTTCGAGGACCATCCGTCGAACGTGTACAGCCCGGCGTTTGCACGCGCCGAGATCGAGCGGCTGTGGCAGTCGCCGGCGCTGCGCGTGGAAGTGGGCGAGATGAAATGGTCGTTCATGAACGACGCCGAGACGCTGCTGCACGGCGATCTGCACACCGGCTCGATCATGGTCAACGAAGACGAGACCTACGTGATCGATCCGGAATTCGCCTTCTATGGGCCGATGGGTTTCGATATCGGCGCCGTGCTCGCGAACCTGCTGCTCGCCTGGTTCTCGCGCGCATGGCACGACCGCCACGCTGAGCCGTCCCGCGACGCGCCGTCGTACGGCGACTGGCTGCTCGCGCAGGCCGCCGCCATCTGGAATGGTTTCGCAAGCGAGTTCGCCACGCTGTGGCGCGAACACGAGAGCCGCCGCGGCAGCCACTTCATCGGCGGCGATCGCGGCGGGGCCTGTGCCGAAGCGTTTCGCGCGCGCTTCATCGAGCGGCTCTTCGAGCAGTCGCTCGGCTTCGCGGGCTGCAAGATGATCCGGCGCATCGTGGGCATGGCAAAGGTTGCGGACATTACGAGCATCGCCGACAACGCGTTGCGCGCCACCGTCGAAGTGCGTGCGCTGCGCTGCGCCGAACAACTGCTGCTGCGGCGCCGTCAATTGCGCAGCATCGAAGACGTCGTCGCGCTCGCGCGCGACATCGCCTCAACCCGCCCGGCGCTCGCATGAACGCGGCGGCCCGGGCCTGCATTGACCTTTTTGTTCTGGAGTTTTCATGGTTTCGCCGTCGCCTCTCGTGAACCTGCCCGCTACCCTGACCTGGGCGGACGATCAGCTACGGATCCTGGATCAGACTCGCCTGCCGCAGGAAGCGGTGGTCGAGACGCTGACGAGCGCCCACGAAGTGTGGCGCGCGATTCACGAACTGCGCGTGCGCGGCGCACCGGCGATCGGCGTGGCCGCGGCATACGGGCTGTGCGTCGCCGTGCAGGCGTCGCGGCACTTGCCGCTCGACGCGTTCCGCGCGGCGCTCGCGGAACAGGCTGCCTATCTGGACAGCGCGCGGCCCACCGCGGTCAACCTGAGCTGGAGCCTCAAACGGATGCTGCGCGCGGCCGAGTGCGCAGGCGCCACGGACACAGCCAGCCTCTATCGCGCGCTCGTCGACGAAGCGCAGGCGATCCATCGCGAAGACCAGCGGCTGTGCGCGGGCATCGGCCAGCACGGCGCGCCGCTCATCCGCGAGGGCAGCGGGGTGCTCACGCACTGCAACGCCGGCGCGCTGGCCACCACGGGCATCGGCACCGCGACCGCGCCGATCTACGAGGCGCGGCGCAACGGCGTCGCGTTTCGCGTGTATGCCGACGAGACGCGGCCGCTTCTGCAGGGCGCGCGCCTCACGGCCTACGAGCTGCAGCGCGCGGGCGTCGACGTGACGCTCGTCACCGACAGCATGGCGGCCTCGCTGATGGCGCGCGGCCAGATCGACGTCGTGATCGTGGGCACCGATCGCGTTGCCGCGAACGGCGACTTCGCGAACAAGATCGGCACGCTCAATCTCGCCATCGTGGCGCGCTACTTCGGCGTGGATTTCTACGTGGCGTGCCCGTCGTCCACGCTCGATCTGGAGACGCCGGACGGCCGCGGCATCGTGATCGAAGAGCGCGGCGCGAGCGAGGTCACGCACCTCGGCGGCCGCATGATCGCGCCCGAAGGCATCAAGGTCTTCAATCCCGCGTTCGATGTAACGCCGCACGATCTCGTGACCGGCTACATCACCGAGGCAGGCATCATCGGCTCGCCGTACGAGGCGAATCTTGCGGCGCGGTTCGGGCGGGCAGCATGACGGGCGCACCCCCCCTTCGTCCCGACGAGGCCGCGCTACGCGAGGCCATCGTGCACACCGCGCGCGAAATGGAGCGGCTCGGCATCAACCAGGGCACCTCGGGCAACGTCAGCGCACGCTGCGCAGACGGCCTGCTGATCACGCCGAGCGGCGTACCGGCCACGGCGCTTCATGAGGACGCCATCGTCTGGCTGCCGCTCGACGTCGCCGCCGATGCGCCGGTACTGAACGAGCGCAAGCCGTCGAGCGAGTGGCGTATGCATCGCGACATCCTGCGTGCGCGGCCCGAACTGAACGCGGTCGTGCACACCCATTCGGTGGCCGCGACCGCGATGGCGATCCACCGTCGCGACATCCCCGCGCATCACTACATGGTGGCGGTAGCCGGCGGCAATTCGATCCGCTGCGCGCCGTACGCAACGTTTGGCTCGCAGGCGCTGTCGGATTACGCGGTGGCCGCGTTGCAAGACCGCTATGCCTGCCTGCTCGCGCATCACGGCGTGATCGCGGCGAGCGCGACGCTCTCGCGCGCGCTGTGGATCGCCAACGAAGTGGAAGTGCTGGCGAAGCAGTATCTGCTCGCGAGCCAGCTGGGTACGCCGCCGCTCCTGAGCGACGACGAGATGGCAGAAGTGGTGGAGAAGTTCAGGAACTACGGCATGCGCGGCACGTCCGGCAACGGCGCGCACTGAGTTCGGCAGGCCGTGGCACGGCGTTGGCAAGACACGCGTGGCCGGATCACCGGCTACGCGAATACAACTTCAACGATGGAGACACACATGGCCTGGAACGCAGGAAGATTCGACCGTTGGTCCCTGTTCGGCACGTCGGCAGGCGCCGCGTTGCTGTGCGCGGCAGCCGCGCTGGCGGGCTGCTCGAAGAGCGAATCGCCGTCCCCGGCGGGCACGGCGAGCGATGCGGGCGCGAGCGCACCGGCCGTCGCGGCGGCGTCCGGTGCGGGCGGTGGCGGCAAGACCAAGATCGGCTTCTCGGTCTCGACGCTGAACAACGCGTTCTTCGTCGGCCTGAAGCTGGGTGTCGAGAAGGGCGCGCAGCAGCAGGGCTTCGACCTCGTTCAGACCAACGCCAATGGCGACGCCCAGCAGCAGGTGAACGACGCCATCAACCTGCTAAGCCAGGGCGTGAGCGCACTCGTGCTCAACCCGATCGACTCGAAGGCGATCATTCCGGCCGTGCAGAAAGCCAACCAGATGGGCGTGCCGGTGTTCACGCTCGACCGCGGCTCGGACGGCGGCAAGGTCACTTCGTTCGTCGCGTCGGACAACGTCGCGCTCGGCCGCACCGGGGCGAAGTGGATCGCCGACCAGTTGAAGGCGCGCTACGGCTCGCCGAAGGGCAACGTGGTGGACCTGATCGGCCTCGTTGGCACGACGGCGGCCACCGACCGCGAAAAGGGCTTTAGCGACGAGATCGCGAAGTATCCGGACATCAAGGTCGTGGCCCGCCAGGAAGGCGCGTTCGATCAGGAGAAGTCGCTCAACGCGATGACCGACATCCTGCAGAAATTCCCGCAGATCGACGCCGTGTTCGGCGCCAACGACGACAACACCGTCGGCGCCGAAAAAGCCATCGACAACGCCGGCCGCTACAAGCCGCTCGGCGACCGCCAGCACATCCTCGTGATCGGCGCGGACGGCACGGCGCAGGCGCTGTCGGCCATTCGCGCGGGCAAGCAGGATGCGACCATTTCGCAGAACCCGATCCAGATGGCGGCGAAGTCGCTCAGCTTCATTGCCGACTACATCGCGAAGAAGCCGGTGCCGGCAACTTACGCGTGGCCCACGCTCCTCATCGACAAGTCGAACATCGACTCCGACGCGGTGAAGAACTACGGGCTGTGGTCCGAGCAGGTCAGCCAGTAACCGCACGCCGGCGCAGGTCGCCGCAACAGGTGCGCCGCGCGGGCGGCGGCGCACCGCTCACTGCAGGACGCAAGCATCCATGCACGACGCAACGAGTTCGCAGCACCAGCATGCCGCCTTCGCGCCGCCGCGGGGCGAAAGCGGTGTGCCGCTGCTGCACATGGAAGGCATCGTCAAGAGCTTTCCGGGTGTGAAGGCGCTGCGCGGCGTGAGCCTCACGCTGCACGCAGGCGAGGTGATGGCGATCGTCGGCGAGAACGGCGCCGGCAAGTCGTCGCTGATCAAGACGCTTTCAGGTGCCTACGAGCCGGACGAAGGCACCATCGAGATCAACGGCGCGCCGCTCTCGCGCGGCACCCACGCGGCCATCGACGCGGGCGTCGCGGTGATCTACCAGGAGCTTTCGCTGATCAACGACATGACGGTCGCGGAGAACCTGTTCCTCGGCCGCATGCCGGCGCGCCGCGGCTTCGTGCTGCGCCGCGAGGCCGACGACCTCGCGCGGCGGGCGCTCGCACAGGTGGGGCTCGGCGGCGTGTCGCCTTCCATGCGCCTTGGCGACCTGCCGCTCAACAAGCGGCAACTCGTGGAGGTGGCGAAGGCGCTCGCGCGCAACGCACGCATTCTCGTCATGGACGAGCCCACGGCGGCGCTCCAGCACGACGACATCGCGAACCTCTACGGCGTGGTGCGACGGCTGCGCGGGGAGGGCATGGGCATCATCTTCATCTCGCACCACCTCGAGGAAGTGTTCGAACTGGCGGATTCGGCGGTGGTGATGCGTGACGGCAAGACGGTGGACTGGCGGCCCATGCCCCAGTGGACCGAGCAGGACCTCGTGCAGGCGATGGTGGCCCGCACGCTCGATTCGTTCTACCCGTGGGAGCCGCGCGAATACGGGCCCATCGCGCTCGAGGTGCGCAACCTCGCGAGTCCGCCCGTGGTGCGCGAGGCGAGCTTCAGCGTGCGCGCGGGCGAGATCGTCGGCATTGCGGGCATTGCGGGCGCGGGACGCACCGAACTGCTGAAGGCGATCTTCGGCGCGCAGAAGGTGACGCGCGGCGAGATTGCGGTTCGCGGCAACAGGGTATCCCTGCGTTCGCCTACCGACGGCGTTGCCGCCGGGCTCGTCTACACGGCGGAAGACCGCAAGCTCGAAGGTCTCGTACTCGACGCGAGCATCGAGGAAAACGTGGCGCTCTCCAGCCTCAAGTCGCTCGCGACAAGCGGCTTCGTGCGCAGCGCGCGCAAGCGCCGGCTCGCGCAGGAGGCGAGTGCGCGCTTCGCGGTGCGCGCGCCTTCGGTGACGGCGATCACGGGCAACCTCTCGGGCGGCAACCAGCAGAAAGTGATTCTCGGCCGCGCGAGCGCGACGCGGCCCGCCGTCATCATGCTGGACGAGCCGACGCGCGGCATCGATATCGGCGCGAAGACCGAGATCTACACGCACATGGTGGCAATGGCGCGCGCGGGCGCGGCCGTGCTGATGGTGAGTTCGGAACTGCCCGAACTGCTCGGCATGTCGGACCGCGTGCTGGTGATGTACCGCGGCAGGATCGTGACCGAACTGGCGCGCGACGAGGCCGATTCGGAGAAGGTCATCCAATGGGCGACGACAGGAGTAGGCGCATGAATTCCACGGCAGCCAGCGAGACCGACGAACACCGTCTGTCGAGCCGCTTGATGAGGAAGCTTCGGCAGCAACTTCGCAGCGGCCTCGGCCCGCTGTGTGCCGCGCTCGCGATCATCTGCATCGCGCTCTCGTTCGCTTCGCCCGAGTTCCTCACCACGAGCACGCTCACCAACATCATGGTGCAGGTGTCGGTGGTGGGCATCGCGGCAGTAGGGGGCACGTTCGTGATCATCACGTCGGGCATCGATTTATCGGTCGGCTCGCTCGTCGCGCTCTCGGGCATGGTGGCGGCCACCCTGATGGCGGGCGCGGTGCCCGGCAACCTCGGGCTCGGTATCGCCGGCCTCGCGGTGGCCGTTGCGGTGGGAGCGGGTGTCGGCATGATCAACGGCTTCGCCGTGGCGTGGCTGCGGCTCGTGCCGTTCATCGTCACGCTCGCGATGATGGCCATGGCGCGCGGCCTCACGCTGGCCATCTCCGACGGGCGCACCAAGTTCGACTTCCCGAACGCGTTCACGGTGTTCGGCGCGAAGTCGATTGCGGGCCTGCCCATGCCGATGATCGTCATGCTCGTCGTGTTTCTCGTCGGGCACGTGCTGTTGCGCAAGACCACGTTCGGGCATCAGGTGTTCGCCGTGGGCGGCAATCGCGAGGCCGCGCGGCTTGCCGGCATTCCGGTGCAACGCGTGATGTTCCTGACCTACGTGCTGGCGGGCGTGACCGCCGCGATCGCGGGCATCGTGCTGGCCGGGCGCCTGAATTCCGCGTTGCCGTCGGCGGCCAACGGTCTCGAGCTGCAGGTGATTGCCGGCGTGGTGATCGGCGGCACGTCGCTCGCGGGCGGGCGCGGCTCGATTGTCGGCACCTTTATTGGCGTCGTGCTGATCGGCGTGATCAACGTGGGGTTGTCGCTGCTCGGCGTCAATCCCTTCTGGACGCAGTTCATTCAGGGCGGCGTGATTTTCGCCGCCGTCATGCTCGACGTGGTCGGCCAGCGACGCAAGCACTAGGCGCCGGCGCTCATCGATCGTGCAGGTATCGCTCTCAAGGAGATACGCGTGAAGAAGATCATCAACCAGCCGGACCAGTTCGTCGACGAAGTGATCGACTCGTTGCTCATGGCCCATCCGGGCTGGATCAAGGCCGCCACGGCCGACCGCCGCGCGCTCGTGCGCGCCGACGCGCCGAAGCGGGGGCGGGTAGGGATCGTGACGGGCGGCGGGTCGGGCCACATGCCGGGCTTTCTCGGCTATGTCGGCGAGGGGCTCTGCAGCGGCGTGGCGGTGGGCAACGTGTTTTCGTCGCCCTCGGCCGAGCAGATCTTCGAAGCGACGAAAGCCGTCGACGGCGGCGCCGGCGTGCTGTACGTGTACGGCAACTACGGCGGCGACGTGTTCAACTTCGACCTTGCGGCCGATCTCGCCGAGCCCGAGGGCATCGAGATCAAAACCGTGCTGCTGACCGACGATGTGGCCTCCGCGCCGGCCGGGCGCAGCAGCGAGCGCCGCGGCGTGGCCGGCATGGTGTTCGCGTTCAAGTGCGCAGGCGCGGCCGCGGAGCGCGGCGATTCGCTGGAAGAGGTCGCGCGCATTACCGCGAAGGCGAACAGCCACTGCCGCACGATGGGCGTGGGCCTGTCGCCCACGATTCTGCCTGCGGCGGGCAAGCCGACCTTCACGCTGCCCGAAGGCGAGATGGAGATCGGCATCGGCATTCACGGCGAGCCCGGCACGCATCGCGGCGCGCTGGAGAGCGCGGACGCGATCGCCGACCGCCTGATGGGCGAGATCCTGGCCGACCTGAAAGCGCCGCAGGGCGCCCGCATCGCCGTGCTCGTCAACGGGCTGGGCGCAACGCCGCTCGAAGAACTGTACGTGCTGTACCGGCGCGTTGCGAAACTCACGACGGACGCGGGGCTTGGGATCGCGCGCGCGTATGTCGGCGAGTACGTGACGAGCCTCGAGATGGCGGGCGCGTCGATCACGGTCATGCTGCTCGACGACGAACTCGAGGCGCTGCTGGCGGCGCCAGCACGCTCGCCGCTATTCCACGCGTGGGACGGCGTGGCAACGGGCCCGGTAAGGAGAACGGCATGAGCGTTTCCGCCAATCAGGTGCGCGACGTGGTGAGCCGCGCGCTGACCGCGTTGCAGGCACACGCCGACGAGCTGCGCAGCCTCGACGCTGCGCTTGGCGACGGCGATCTGGGCATCACGGTCCAGTCGGGATCGAAGGCGGTGATCGCCGCCTGGGCCGCGCTGCCCGCAGAAGCGGCGGTGAGCGACCTGCTGCTGGCCGCGGGCAAGGCGTTTTCCACCGCCAATCCGTCCACCTTTGCCGCGCTGGTGGGCGGCGGGCTGCTCGCGGCGGCGAAAACCGTGACCGGCAAAACGGAGGCCGACAAGGTCGATAAGGTCGGTAAGGCCGACGTGCTGGCTATCGGCCGCGCGGTAGCAGGACGGATTGCCGAACGCGGCAAGAGCCAGCTAGGCGACAAGACCGTACTGGACGCACTCGTGCCGAGTCTCGACGTGCTTGACGCTGGCGAAGGCGAAGCGCCGCAATTGCTCGCGGCGATGATCGCGACGGCGCACGAGCGAATCGACGCAACGGCCGGACAGCAATCGCGCAAAGGCCGGGCTGCCTGGGTTCAGGAGCGCAGCGTCGGGCATCCTGATCCGGGGGCGACTGCGTATCTGCGGTTTCTGGAGTGTCTTCGGGATGCGTGGTGAGAAAGATCGTGTGGCCTGGCCGTTGTGGCCGGGCCGCGTATGTTTAACTGCATCATGTCGAGGCCAGATTCAAATGTCGGGACTCTGGCTAGATAGAAATGTCCGGTTTGAGCGTGGTGTTGGTCCC
>NZ_JARCHA010000016.1:0-112861 GCF_048957895.1 Paraburkholderia sp. A1RI_3L | reverse complement strand
CACTTCGATTCCATTCTCTCTCGCGGTATCTCCGTACAGAACGGGTTTTGCCGACTTCCTCGATGTTGCGTTCCTGATGTAGTCCGAGACGGGGATCCGCTTCGAATCCGCTTCATGGATCGAGGCAAGCAATCCATATTCGAGCGCCTCACAGAGACTCGACTTTCCGGTCCCGTTCGGCCCGTAGACGAACGTGTACGGGTTTTTGAATTCGAAAGTGTGCCTCTCGGAAAACCCACGAAAATGCTCGACCTCCAATTTGGTAAGCCGGACGATCTCCCTCTCGTTTGCTTTCGCTTCGTCCGCCACGATTTCGAGTGCCGAAGGCGCTGCCTCCCCCTTGGCGACGATCAGTTTCGCCAAGACTTTCCCGCGCCGACCTCCGGCCGTCCCGACCGATGCGACTTCGTCGAACCCACCCAGTATCAGATTGGCCAGCTTTTTCTCGTGTTCGGACAGAGTCGGGGCCGATTTGGTCAAGAAGCGTTTGAATTCGACTAGGGATTTGGACATTTCCGTTCGCTGAGCGGTTGTTATCGGTTATGCGGTCGGGCGCGGATCGTTGACACGATGTCTTCATTTTATGCGAAAGCATTTTCTGGGAAAGCCGTGTGCGACGTTTTGCGGAAGGCCGCGCGAGGTGTCAAGCGACGACTTTTAGCGCGCCGCCGGACAAAAAGCTGGCTCTCCGTCCGCTCGACTCAGTTTCTTGCCATTGGCAGCGTAAACCAACGTACGTCCGGATTGGGTCGATCTATGCCCTTTGGCCGCGCCCCCGCCGATCGCCGCACTTGGCATCGGACGCGAGCCGGCCATGAGCAGACTTACTCAATCGCCCGACCGATGTCCATTGACGATCGGCGAGCCGCCACGAATGACGACCTCGCGCCCGTATGCGCCAACGCGTGGTTGCCGAGCCGTCAATTGAGCATCGTTTCCTCGGGACGCAGCGTTAAGACACGTACGCCGTTTCGGGTCACGGCTACGGTGTGCTCGAACTGCGCGGACAGTTGCCCATCGCGTGTAACAACCGTCCAGCCATCGTCTTCAGTCCAAACGGCGGAACGTCCCTGGTTAATCATCGGTTCGATGGTGAATACCATGCCTTCCCGCAACATCAAACCCGTTTTCGGTTTTCCCCAGTGCAGCACCTGTGGATCCTCGTGCATTTCCCGCCCAATGCCATGCCCGCAATATTCTCTTACGACCGAATAGCCGTTTCTCCGAGCGTGCCGCTCGATGGCATAACCCACATCGCCAAGCCTCGCGCCTGGACGAACGGCGCTAATCCCCTTCCACATCGCTTCGTAAGTCACTTGCACGAGCTGTTTAGCCCGCGGCGACACGTCACCAACAAGGTACGTTTTGCTGGAATCAGCGATATAGCCATTTTTCTCTAACGTGATGTCGAAATTAACGATGTCCCCGCTTTGCAAGATATCTGTCGTGGACGGAACGCCATGGCAGACCACGTTGTTGCGGGAAGAATTGAGCGCGTAGGCATACCCGTACTGTCCCTTGCTTGCTGGGCGTGCGTCGAGTTCATTGACGATGAAGCTATCGACCAGATCGTTCACCTGCATCGTGGACATGCCGATCAAGCTCAATTGATCCAGATAGCCGAACACATTCGCCAGCAACTTGCCCGACTCCGCCAGTAATGCGATTTCTTCCGGTCTCTTGGTCATATCGAAGTCGCCTTGATGGCTGGTGCTACAACGCCAGCGGCTCGCATTTCCTGTGCGACGATCTCATTGAAACCCATCGTCGGATTCATTTCGCACAACATGCCGACCTTGATCCAGAAAGCAGCTTGCGCGTTAATTGACCTGCACGACACTGCACTTGCCTTTCGTATCTGATCGTGCAAATCGTCGTCGATATTGACAATGCCCACTCGCCCCTCCATATACGAAACATATACTAATCGTATATTCAAATCGGACGGGAGTGCAAGGGCTTTCCGGCAGGAGACGCCCGCAACTATCCTGACGAGGACCGCTCCGGGTCGATAACGCCCCCACCTCCCGTATAGTCTTCAAACCTCCCCCCCAGCACCACGAGTCCCCCATGACGCACCCGCTGTCCGCCCTGCGCGCCCTTGGGGCTCTTCTGAAAATGGCTCTCCTGAAAATCCGCAAACCGCGAACCGACATCGCCGGCATGGCCCGCCACGGCAAACCGATCGCATCCAAACCGCCTGTCACCCACGACACCCGTCGCCCCCCATCCACGAGCCGCTACGTGATGATGCACGTCACCGTGGACCCGCAGCACGCCACGCCGTTGCGCAAGGCGCTGATCCGCGACTGCTGCGACCAGCCCTGGACGCTGCGCCTCACCTCCCTGCACGCCGCCGGCCGCGTGCGTCTTTCGCTGTACCTGCCGAAGTCCGCGGTGAGCGGCGCGATGCTGCGCGTGGCACATCTGGCGCCCACGGCCGAAATCGGTCGGTTGCTCGAAATTCCGGCCGCGCCCACTGGCGCCTGGCAGGACCTCATCCACGGCGACGCGCGTGCGCGCGCCGAATCGCCCGCAGACTCAGCCAGCCAAGAGGCTGGACAGGCCGGCGCGACGCTGGCGCGGCTGCTTTCGCCCGCACGTGTGCTGCTCGATCTGGAAATCGCGGATCGCGAAACGCTGTTCGCACGGCTCGGCGAACTCGCCGAACATAAAGCGGGCCTGCCCGCCGATACGGTCACGTCGGCGCTCGCCGCGCGCGAAACAATGGGGTCGACGGGTCTGGGTCAGGGGGTGGCCGTGCCGCACGGGCAGGTCAAAGGATTGCGCGAAGCCGTGGCGCTCTACGCTCGGCTCGCCACGCCTATCGCGTTCGATGCACCCGACGCGAAGCCCGTGCGCGACGTCGTGATGCTGCTCGTGCCGGAATGGGCGACGAGCACGCACCTGCATCTGCTCGCAGACGTCGCGCAGCGCTTTTGCGATCAGCGCTTTCGGGATCAACTGCACGCATGTGCCGACGCGACTGCGGTATGCCGGTTGTTCGGCGGCGCGTATGAACAAAGCGCGTATGAACGAAAGTCCGGGACAAACGCCGCATCGACATCGCCGCCAGGCGAAGCGAACGAAGACAACGGCGTTGACGCATCGGCTCAACGGGGCACATCGATCGCCGGCTCGCAGGTCATCGTCCCGCTCCCGCAAAACCGCAGCGGCAACACTAGCGGCAACGACTCTACCGACGCCTGAACGCGCAGCCCGTCGCGCTTCACGAACAAACGTCCGGCCTGTCACCCGCCGCGTCACACGCGCAGCGCTTACGCCGTGCGCCGTCTCACATGCCCGATGGTCGCCTCGGGCACCGTGGCAATCAACGTATGAATGGCAAAGTCGAGATCGTCGGGCGAGATGTCGAGGTGCACGCGCACCCCGACACGTGTGCCGTCATGCACGGCTTGCGTATGCGCGACGTACACGCCCAGCGCGGAATGGAGCAGCGCCGTGAGTCGCTCGCGCGTCGATGCGGCATTCGCGCAATCGAGCGTAATGGGCAGCAGGACGCGGGAAGAAGGAAAGGGGATGACGTTGTTGCGCGGGGCGCGGGGTTCATTGCGGTCTGCGCCGCTCTCGAACGCCCGGGCCGGTTGAATCGGAGCCATTGTGTTCTGCGAGGTTGCCCTGCCAGTGGAGATGGCTAGAGCATAGTCTTCGTGGAGTAAACAAAACACAAAAATACCGCATCTGGCCGAAAAGGGTCGGCCAACGCGGCAATCGGGCACAGCGTCAGTGTGCCTGCGCAACCTCAACCGCCACAGTCAGGCGCTCATTTCGTTGAGCACGCCCAGCCCGACAGGCGGCGCCATCAGCCGCTCCGCGTAGGTGCATGCGGGCATGGGCCGGCTGAAGAAGTAGCCCTGCTGCTTGTCGCAGCCGATAGACCGAAGAAATAGCGCCTGTTCGCGTGTTTCCACGCCTTCGGCCGTCACTGTCATACCGAGCGAATGCGCCATCGCCACCACGGCACTCGTAATCGCCACCGAATCGCGATGATCGGGCAAGCCATTCACGAACGAACGATCGATCTTGAGGTTGTGCAGCGGAAAGCGCTTCAGATACGAGAGCGACGAGTAGCCCGTGCCGAAGTCGTCCACGCTGATGTGCACGCCCATGTCCGTGAGCGCCTTCAGCATGGGCAGCACGGTCTCGCTGTCGCGCATCAACAGGCCTTCGGTAATTTCGAGTTCGAGCGCGCCCGGCGCGAGGCCCGTGCGCGCCAACGTCTGCGCGACGTGTTCGACGAGGTCGTCGTTGAGCTGACGCGGCGAGAGATTCACGGCGACCACAAGGTCCGGCGCGAGCGTGCGGCGCCATTCCGCGGCCTGCGCGCAGGCCTGTTCGATCACCCAGCGGCCCATCGGCACGATGAGCCCGGTGTCTTCTGCTACGGGGATGAACTCGGCGGGCGTCACGGGGCCGAGCTCCGGGTCGTTGAGCCGCAGCAGCGCCTCGGCGCCGGCCGTGCGGCTGCATCGTCCGTCGACGATGGGCTGGTAGACGAGGCTCAGGTCGCCCGCTGCCATCGCACGCCGCAGTGCACGCTCGATCGTGAAGCGGCGTTGCAGATGCCGGTTCAACTGCTCCGTGAAGAACTGGAATTGATTACGACCGTGCTGTTTCGCGTGATACATCGCGGCGTCGGCGTTGCGCATCAGCGTGGTCGCATCGCGGCCGTGCTCGGGAAAGAGGCTGATACCGATGGACGCGCCCAGGTAGTACTCGTTGCCCGCCACCGCGAACGGTACGGCCACGGTGTCCACCACGCGGCGTGCGAGCCGCGCGAGCGCGTCCGGGCCGCCATGATCGGCGACGAGCATCACGAACTCGTCTCCGCCCACGCGCGCAAGCGTGTCCTCCGCGCGCACGCAGCCCGCCAGCCGCTGCGCGACGCTGCAGAGCAACGCGTCGCCCGCATCGTGGCCGGCGGTGTCGTTGACTTTCTTGAAGCCGTCCAGGTCGATGAAAAGCACCGCGGCATGCTCGGGCCGGGCCGCTCTCGCCAGCGCGTCCAGCGCATCGGGCGCGCCCGCAGGGTCGAGCATCTCGCGCATGCGGTCTGCAAGATACGCGCGGTTGTAGAGCCCCGTGAGCGAGTCGCGTGTGGCGAGATATCGAAGCTGCTGCTGGGCCGCGCGAACCGGGCCGATGTCGTTGAACGAGATCAACACCGCGCTCGGCTCGCTCTCGCCCGGCTTGATGATGGGCACGACGTTTTCGGTAATCCACACCGTGTCGCCGTCCACGAGATCGAGCGAAAGCGTAAGGCCCACGAGAGGCTTGCCGCTCGCGAGCACCCAGCGCGTCGGCTGGTCCGCTTCCTCGATGACGGTTCCGTCTTCGCGGCACGCGCGCAGAATGACGCTGCCGATCTGCCGTCCCACGAGATTGCCGCTCGCATGCAGCATGCGATGCGCGCTGGGATTGCACGCAATGACCTCACCGGCGGGCGTCTGCACCACGATGCCTTCGTTGAGATGATTGACGACGAGCCGGTGGTATTCCTCGCTCTGTGCGAGCCGCCGCGCGATGGCGTCCTGATGGACGGCAAGGCCCACACTGCTGCTGATGTCGCGCAGAATCGCTTCTTCCTGCGCAGTAGGCCCGCGCGGCGTGCGGTAATAGACGCCGAATGCGCCCAACACCTTGCCCGACTCGTCTTCGAAAGGCACGGACCAGCACGCGCGCAAGCCATGCGGCAAAGCCAGCGCCTTGAACGGCGCCCATAGCGGATCGGTCGCGATGTCCTCGACGATCACCATGCGCCGCTCGAACATTGCCGTGCCGCACGACCCGACGTCAGGGCCGATCTCGAGCCCCTCTATCGCGTTGCTGTAGTCCTTCGGCAACGACGGCGCTGCGCCCACCAGCATGTGACGCCCTTCGGCGTCGAGCAGGAGGATCGAGCATCGCGCCTCGTGGCCGAGCAGCGCCTCGGCGCGGCGGCACACCTCCTCGAGCAACGCCGGCAAAGGCGTGTTGCGCGTGATGAGGCGTAGCACCGTCTGCTCGGAGGCGAGCACTTCTTCGGCAAGAGCCGAACCGTAGCGAGCCTTGCTGGCCCCTGAACCCGTGTCCTTATCTGCGCTCATTGGACGCTTCATGATTGGATTGCTCCCCTGTCCGTTAACGGCAGGATCCCGGCATGGTTGAGTCGGGCTTACACGGATGGTGTCCGCGTCACGGCGATGGTTCGACCAGAATGCGCGCAAAGCGTGTGAAGTATAGGCACTCCGGCTGACGGGCGTGAGCGTTCGTGTGCGGATTCGCGTCAGGAGATGCCCAGACGCGGTGCACGCTGCGACCGCGTCGATTTGTCGGACTATACGGCTTTCGAGAGCGATGGCGCCTGCCACTATTGACGCTTGATGCCGCATCGCACGCTGATCGTACCGAGACGGCCGCGATGGCAGCCATGCATCCGGAATGCTACGCTGCACGCTCTTCCATTCAGCCGCATGCCTGCGACATGAACTCTTCACGACAAACCCGATTCGACGACATCGCTGCCACGCTCGGTTATCGCTTCGACGGCGAAATCAAGGTAGGCGGGCACTACGTGCCTGTCATGCGCAACGACAGCGAGGTCTATGTTTCAGGACAGATTCCGCGTGTAGACAACGCGGTGGTCGTAACGGGACGCGCAGGCGCTGACGTCTCGCTTGCCGATGCGCAACGCGCCGCGCAGGTTTGCGTGATGCGCGCGCTGGCACTGCTGGCGCGCGAAGCCGGGTCGCTCGATTGCATACGCCGCATCCTGCGGATCACCGTCTACGTGCAATGCGCAGCGGACTTCACGCTGCAAAGCGAAGTGGCCGACGGTGCGTCGGACGTGCTGCACGCTGTGCTGGGCGACGCGGGGCGGCATACACGAACCTCGGTGGGCGTGTACCAGTTGCCGAAGAACGCGACGGTGGAGCTGGATCTTGTGGCGGTGCTCGAAGACGCCGGCAAGCCACGCTGAACGCGATACGCCGCTGCGCTGCCGCGCCTCTTGCGTGGGCTGCGCCGCCTTCAACAGCGCTCGCGGTTTCGTGGCATCATCGCCAGACCCCAAACGGAGAAAGGAGGCAGGCCATGGCGACGTACATCGTGTTCACGCGCGAAAGCACGCAGGATCAGGGCGAACTCGACACTTACATGAAGAAGGTAGGCGAGACGTTCAAGGGCCATCCGATCAAGGTGCTCGCGGCATACGGACCGCAGCAGGTGCTTGAAGGCGATGCGCCCGAAGGCGTGGTGGTCGTCGAATTCCCCGATACGCAGGCAGCGCGCGCGTGGTACGACAGCCCGGCCTACCAGCAGGTTGCCCAGCATCGTTTCAAGGGTTCGCGTTATCGCGCGGTGCTCGTGGAAGGCGTGAAGGGATAAGCGGGCCGCCACGCGTGCGAGGGTGCGGATGAAAGCCGGCGCCGCCCTCGCACGTCGATTCGTATCGATAGATCAGCGCACGGTTGCTTCGCGAAAGCCGTAGAAGTGTGCCGCTGTGGTGCACAGCACCGCACGGCGCTCGGCTTCCCCGCTGAAGAGCCGCTGCGCGATACCGAAGGTCGACGCAAAGTTCGCGGATGCTTCGAACTGCGTGTGTGGCCAGTCGCTGCCCCACATGAGTCGCTCCACTGTCGCAGCTTCCTTCAAGAGAGACAACGCCTCACGCGCGAACGCTTCGCCCGAGTCGCCCACGCTGTTGCGATACGCCGCGGACACTTTGACCCACACCCGCCCGCTTCGCGTTATTTCGAGCAATCGACGCAACCCCGGGTCTCTCACGCCGAGTTCAGGTTCCGGTCGACCAAAATGATCGACCACCACCTCCACGCCGCGCTCCAATAGCGGCGCAACGATCCCCTCGATGCGCGCGGCCTCCGCGTGCACCTCGACATGCCAGCCCAGTTCGCGAATGTGCGCGAGTGTGCCCGGCGCAATGTGACTTGAGAGTGGCGCGTCCGGCAAGCCGATCAGGTTCAGTCGAATGCCGACCACCCCTGCTTCGGCCATCGCTGCAAGCGTGCCGAAGCCGCAGTCGGGCTCGATCACGGCAACGCCGCGAAGCCGCCGGGGCTCACGGCGCAGCGCGGCCAGCAGATAGCTGCAATCCGTTCCGAGAAAACTGGGTTGCACGAGCACGCCGTGTGATACGCCGCAGCCGTCGAGCTGCGCGAAATACGCCGGGAGCGGCGCGTCGTAGTCGGGCACATACCGGCGATGCGCGGCGAGCGGCAGGCCGCGTTCGAACACGTGCGCGTGCGCGTCGATGGCGGTCACGGCAAACGGCTCGCGTGCGGGCCGCTCCGCATCACGGCGAACCGAAGCCGCACCGGACGTTACGATCATTGAGGTTCCTCCACTACACATTCTCTTGCCGCCGCTCGGCAGGCGTTGCTACGGCGAGGCGCGCTCAGTGACGATGCGCCTGCGAAAACCGATGCGCCCCTTCCGCTTCGCAGGCGGCTTCGTCCGATGAGCCCGCGGGCAGGCCACCGAGCGTGCGGCCGCGCGTTTCAGGCAGCATCAGCACCGACAGGACGACGATCGAATAAGCGAGCGCGGCATCGATGCCGATGGCCGTACCGAGCGACATGTTCGCGGACATATGGCCCACCAGCACGGGAAAGCCCGCCGACACGACGCGGCCGAAGTTATAGCAGAAGCCCACGCCCGTTCCGCGAATGCCATGCGGATACAACTCGTTGAACAGCGCGCCCATGCTCGCCGGAATGCCGGCCGCGAAGAAGCCCAACGGAAACCCGAGCACGAGCATGGCCGCGTTGCTGAGCGGCATGAACAGATAGACGACCACCGTAACGACGCAGCAGATCGCAAAGGCCAGAATCGTCGTGCGCCGCCCGATGCGATCGAGCAGTTGCGCACACACAAGACACCCCACGAAGAACGCGACGATGACCACCGCCAGATACGCGCCCGTGCCCAGCACCGAGAGATGACGTTCGGTTTTCAGATACGTGGGCAGCCAGGTCATCAGCGCGTAGTAGCCGCCATGCGCGCCGACGCCGAGCAGTGCGCCGATCAGTGTCATGCGAAGCACCTGCGGCGAGAAGATGCCGAACACTGCATCGAGTGCCGGTTCATCCGCCGATGCATCTGCACTGCGCGTGTTCTGGCCGGTGCACTTCAATGCAGTTGCATCGGGTTCCTGCACACCACGCCTCACATAGACGATAAGCAGCGCGGGCAGAATGCCGAGGGCGAACATGGCGCGCCATGCGGTGGCCGCCGGCATGACGGAAAACATCAAGGCATAGAGCAGCACCGCGGCACCCCAGCCGACTGCCCACGCGCTTTGCACGCTGCCCATTGCCTTGCCGCGATGCTCGGCGCGAATCGTTTCCGCCATGAGCACGGCACCCGCGGCCCACTCGCCGCCGAAACCAAACCCTTGCAGCGTCTTCAGCACGAGGAACTGCGGATAGTTCTGCGCGAACGCACAAAGAAACGTGAAGACGGCAAAGCAGGCCACGGTCCACTGCAACGTCTTCACGCGGCCCACTCGGTCCGAGAGCATGCCCGCAATCCATCCGCCCAGCGCCGACGCGACGAGCGTCGCGCCGCTCACAAGACCGGCCTCCGTGCGGCTGATCGACCACTGGGCGATGATCGCCGGAATTACGAGGCTGAACATCTGCACGTCGAGCGCATCAAGCGCCCAACCGCCAAAGCATGCCCAGAACGTGCGCCGCTCGTTGGCGGATATTTCCCTGAACCAACCGGACATGGCTGTCTCCTGTGTCCTGAATTCCGCTACGGGAATCGTTTAATCGTTGTGGTGCGGCTGTATTTCAGTGCAGTGCATTCACGTGCATTGAAACGCTTTGCACGTGCTAGCGAATCTCGGCCTGATAGATGAACTCGCTTGCCGGCCCGCGGGAACGCCGCCATTCCAGCGGCTGCCGATCGTATCCATATGCGAGACGCTCGATCACCACGGCGGGCGTGCCGGGTTCGATGCGCAACAGTCGCGCATGCAGTGGCCCGATGGCCTCCACCGTGAGCGTTTCCGTGGCCGACGCGATGATCTGATTGCACTGCGCTTCATACACCGGATAAAGCAGATCGCCGATCTGCTCCAGTTCGAGCTGCATGAAGGCAGCAAAGCGGTCAAAAGGCAGCCAGATTTCTTCGGTCAGCATCGGCACGCCATCGATCAACCGTAGCCGGGACATCTGGATCGCCTTGCCGCCGTTCGGAATCTGCAAGGTGGCGGCCACGGCAGACGGCGCTTCAACGACCTCGCGCCGCAGGATGCGGCTCTCGGGAATGCGCCGTTCGCCCTGCCGCGTCTGGAAGCGGAAGAACCGGAACAGTGAGCTGTCGAAACTGGCGCGACGCACGAAAGTTCCTCGCCCCTGGAAGCGCTCGAGCAGACCTTCGGCCACGAGCAGATCCACGGCCTTGCGCACGGTGCCGACGGCTACGTCGTATTGCTTCGCCAGTGCCTGTTCGGTGGGAATGGCCTCACCCGGTCGCCAGTGGTGAGCCGCGATGAGTGCCACGAGTTCATCGCGCACTTGCTGGTAGCGAGGGAGCCGGTCGTCCGCATGCATCATGATTCTCCTTAATTCATATATATGTTTGCATGAATTGGCTGTTCGACGGATAGGGACTAACCCGCGCATCAGGCCTTTCCAAGCGAGGACGGGTTTATACCCATTGGCCTGCATTCCAATTCAACCAATCATATATATGAATTCCAATTCCGGAGACCTGTTGTGAACCATCCCCCCTTATCCGAGCAGGCTGTCATGAAAAAGATTGCGCGCCGGCAGATGCCGCTGCTCGTGGTCATGTTCCTGATTGCCTTTATCGACCGGCAGAACGTCGGCTTCGCGAAGCTGCAGATGGTGCACGCACTCGGCATGACGGAGACGGCGTATGGCCTTGGCGCCTCGCTGTTCTTCATCGGCTATCTGCTGTTCGAGGTGCCCAGCACCCTGGCGCTTCACCGCTTCGGCGCCCGCCTCTGGCTCGCGCGCATCATGGCCACGTGGGGCGTGATCACGGTGGCGATGGCTTTCACGCATTCCACGACACTCTTCTACGTGTTCCGGTTTGCGCTCGGCGTGGCCGAGGCCGGTTTCTATCCGGGCGTGATCTTCTATCTGACGCTGTGGTTCCCGCAGAGCCAGCGCACCCGCATGCTGGGCTTCTTCACGCTGGGCAGCGCGCTCGCGAACATGCTGGGGTCGCTTGCAGGCGGACTCCTGCTGTCGCTCGATGGCCAATTCGGCTTCGCCGGCTGGCAGTGGGTGTTTATGGCGACGGGCGCGCCTGCCGTCATCGTCGCACTGGTCGCACTGCGGTTCCTGCCCGAATCCGTCGAACGCGCACGCTTTCTTTCCGCGGACGAGAAGCAGATCGTGCTCGCCGCACTCAAGCGCGAAGCGCCCGCCGGCACGGTATCCGGGCATCCGTGGCGCGCGTTCATCGACTGGCGCGTGCTGATGTTCGCGGGCGCCTACATGCTGATGTCGACTTCGCTCTATGGCGTGACGTACTGGCTGCCCACGCTGCTCAAGAGCGGTGGAATCGCTTCATCCACGAACGGCCTGCTGAACATGATTCCGTGGGCACTGGGTGCACTTCTGCTGCTGTGGCTGCCCGCGAGGCTCAAGCGCGAAGGCGTGGTGCTCAAGGCGATGGCGATCGTGGCCGGCATCGGCGTCATCGGCTTCGCTCTGAGCCTCGTGTTGCCCGGCCTGCCGCTGCGATTCGCTGCACTCGTGCTGGGCGGCGCATGCATTCCATTGCTCTACCCGTGCTTCTGGTCGTTGCCGCCACGCTTTTTTAGCGGCGCGCGTGCTGCGGCAAGCATCGCCGCGATCAACTCCATCGGCAATCTTGGCGGCTTCTTTGCCCAGAACCTGATGCCCTATGTGGGCAAGGTGGCAGGCAACGCTGGTGCGCCGATGCTCGTTCCGGTGGTGTGTCTCGCGCTTCTCGGCGCGGGCATGCTGGTGGCCAGTGCTTCCAGCGGACGGCGCGAGCAGGTGGGCATCTCGGCGGGGCAATGAACGCGAACGGGTAGCGCCGGGCCGCCATCCGTAAACACGCAACCGCTGCTGCAGCGTGCCCGTGCGATCACGTGCACTGGCTTGCCGCGCCGGCACGCCAGTGCATCTGCGTGAAGCAGGATGCCTGTGCGCGAGCGTGCCCCGCTACGTCGTCGCCACGAGGAACGCCTCGCCGCTCGATGGCCGGAGCCCGTCGCTTCGCCCGCTGAAATAGCGCGCAACGATGTCTTCTGTGGACACGTAGCGCGCCTCGTTGAAACCCGTTGCACGTGCCAGTTCCAGTATTTCCGCTGGACGGAAAAAGCTCAGGAACGGCGTGCCGGCCGCCCGCGCCCGCTCATACACCATTTCATGCTGGGCGCGCTCAGCAGGGTCGATGAGATCGAGGGGCAGAAGGAACGTCATGGCGAAGGTCGAACCCGGCGCGAGCCCGGCGATCTGGCGCAGCATCGCGGCAACGGCGTCGCGCGTCAGATACATCGACACGCCCGTCGACGACACGATTGCGGGCCGCCCCGCGTCGAACCCCGCCGCGACGATGCGCTCCCACCACGATGCGCCGGCCTCGAAATCCACGGGCACGAGCCGCAACCAGGCGGGCACGCCGAAGCCGAGTTCTTCCAGACGCTGCCGCTTCCATGTCTGAGCGCCCGGTTGATCGACTTCGAACACGGTCATGCGCGCGGCAATCTCGGGCCTGCGTTGCGCGAAGGTGTCCAGCCCCGCGCCGAGTAGGACGTACTGCGTTACGCCCCGGCCGGCCTGTTCGGCGACGAGATCTTCGACGAAGCGGGCCCGGCCCACGATGGACGCCCGATAGCCCCGCGTGCCCTGCGGATGCATGTCGGGACGTTCGCGCCAGTTCCCGTCCGGGTTAGCCAGTTGCAGTCCGACTTCGTCTTCGATCACGTGCGGTGGCGCGTCGACCTGAACGTGCATGGCACGCCATAACGCCACCCGCACGGCCGTGCTGTCGGGCGCCTCGGTCTGCCTGTCACGCATGATGGTCCTCCTCCAGCAAATGCGTCTCCTGCCCTCGCGGGCGCAATGTCGCGCGGTAGTGTAGCGACCGGCACCTCCGTGCATTCGGGCAGGCATTCGCCTGACGTGTCACGGCTGCGCACGGGTACCGCCGGCAATCCACCTGAACCGTGGTGCAGGTGTTTCTCTGTTTCCTTCGTCCTTCAGTACAACGCTTGCCCCGCAGCGGTTCGGCATGCGAACCGCGCCCTCGAGGCTTGAGCATGCAGGATATTGCCGCCGCTATAATGCCGGTCCACCCCACTTCACTTCAGCCGATGAGCCGACCCTCTTACGCACTGCTGTTCATGTTAGGGATCTGCCTGCACGCCGGCGCCGAAGAGCCCGTGCGCGCGCATGCCCTCACCAGTGATACAGCAACGGCGTCGGCCACGATTGCGGACAGCCGCGATGCCGCGGCCAGCATGCCGCTGGCATCGGCCACGAGCACCGCGGCATCGGACGCCAGCTCCGTGGCAGAGCCCATCGCGGGACCCGTGGCGACCCAGATGCACAAGATTTCCGCCATGCTGATGGCGAAGTTCGGCCTCGCGCGCGAAAAGGCTCAGCGCATCTCGTCGGCGGTGATGACGTCGGCCGAAAAGTATTCGCTGCCGCCGGCACTCGTACTCGCCATCATTTCGATCGAATCGCGCTTCAAGGAAACGGCCCGCGGCGCGCACGGCGCAACGGGCCTCATGCAGGTGGTACCCGCAGCACACAGGCAACTCGTCAAAAACATGGACCTCAACGAGGCGTCGGACAACATCGACGCCGGCTCCGCCATCCTGCACGGGTATCTACAGTCCGCGCGCGGCGATGTGGGCGCCGCACTGAAGAGCTACGGCGGCTCGTCGGCCTACGCGAAAAAGGTGAGCCTGCGCGCGAAGGACTTCGACGTGGCCCCCGCCGCAAGCAGCGCCGACAGGACGCAGTAACCCCAGCCCATCCGGCGCGCGCTCGCCGGGAACATCCGCGGGTTCGTCGCGATTCGCCTTCCCGGCGGAAAGCCGCCGCTACAACACAACGCACCCAGACCGCGCCGCTACGATTTCCCGTCGCGCTGACGCTCCTTGCTCCATTTGGCGAGCGTGCGAGGCGAAATGCCGAAATGCGCCGCGACGCTTTTCAGCGTCGGTTTCGTACCATCGACTGCTCGCTGCAACGCCTTCACCGCCCGGTCCTTGCCGCCCGGAATGAGCCACGCCGGCAATATCTCCTTCTTGAAAAACTCCGGTGCGCGGGCCTCGCGCGCGATCGCTTCATCGGGATCGAACGTGAAGGCCTGGGCGGTCCGGTCGTATGGCGCGCGCTCGTAGATGCTTTGCAGGCACCCCTCGCACACGTGCGCCGTGGGCGCGAAATACGCGATGCCCTGCACGTCCGCGCGGTTGTCCGCCCAGCGCAGCGCCTGCTGTTCGGCATGGTGCGCCGTGGTCTCGTCCAGCTTGTCGTTGCGCGAGCGCGGGTAGGCCGGCGCGTCAGCGCCCTTTTGCATCGGCACCACGACGTGGCCCGCCACCAGCGGCTTCACCTTTGCGTCGTTCAGCAGATCGAGCGCTGCTTTGCTGTTGCCCGCAATCCCTATGCGGTAGCGGCCATCGGCATGCTTGAAGACAAACGGCAAAAGCGTCGTGTTGGCCGCAAGGTCACGCTCGCGCAGCACCTTGCGCAACGCAGCACGAATGGCGTCCGCCTGGCTGCGCAGCACGTCGAACGCGGGGCGTTCTGCGGCGCGGACCTCAAACAGCGGCTTTGCGTTCACCGGCAGGGAGTCTTGCTGCAACAAGGCTCCCACAACCGGTTCGGCGGACTTGATGCGAAACTGCGCGCCGTTCCAGGTCGCCGCCTGAAGCGGCGCCGCTCCGGCGGCGCCCGCCACGGCTGCGGCCGCTGCAGGCGAGACGGCGTCGGAAGGCGTTCGTGACCCGATCTGCGTAAGCCCGACAAGGGTCGCCGCTAACGCCGGAACGGACTGCGCCGTCGGCGTAGCGCGCGCCTCTGGCGATTCGTCCAGCGCGACAGGATCAGGAACGAACGGACCGTACCGCGACAAGTCGCTCCGAATGCGCTCAGCCATGGGGTTCTCCTGCGCGAATGAAAGTGAATCCCAGCGTAGCAGCATGCCCGCCGCGCGGAGGGGGATCGCGAAGACATGGCCGGGCATCCGAAGCCGGCTTCGGCGGTTCGATCGCTGGGCCGACAACGTGGAACGCATCGCTATACGCCAACATCGGCGCGCCTCACGCCAACAAAAAAGGGGCGCCTCAGCGCCCCTTTTCTTCCTGTGCCCGCACACATCCGGGCACAGCAGATTACTTCGTGTCGTCCTTGATCTGCGGCAGCGCCGACGCTTCGCCCGCAGCGAGCAGGCCGACCTGCGAATAGATGCGCAGCTTGTCGCGCGTGTCCTTGATATCGAGGTTGCGCATCGTCAGTTGGCCAATGCGGTCGCGCGGCGAGAACGTGGAAGCCACCTTTTCCATCGAAAGGCGTTCGGGTTGGTACGTGAGGTTCGGCGAACGCGTGCTGAGGATCGAGTAGTCGTTGCCGCGGCGCAGTTCGATGGTGACCTCGCCCGTGATGGCGCGTGCCACCCAGCGTTGCGCCGTTTCGCGCAGCATGATGGCCTGCGGATCGAACCAGCGGCCCTGATACAGCAACCGGCCCAGACGGCGCCCGTGGTCGCGGTATTGCTCGATGGTGTCTTCGTTATGGATGCCGGTGACGAGGCGCTCGTACGCGATGTAGAGCAGCGCGAGGCCCGGGGCTTCGTAGATGCCGCGGCTCTTCGCTTCGATGATGCGGTTTTCGATCTGGTCGCTCATGCCCAGACCGTGACGGCCGCCAATGCGGTTGGCCTCAAGCAGCAATTCCACGGCGTCGGTGTACGTCACGCCGTTGAGCGCCACCGGCTGGCCTTCCTCGAAGCGCACCGTGATCTCTTCCTTCGCGATCTGCACCTCGTCGCGCCAGAACGGCACGCCCATGATGGGGTTCACGATCTTGATGCCGCTTTCCAGGCTCTCCAGGTCCTTCGCTTCGTGCGTGGCGCCGAGCAGGTTCGAATCCGTCGAATAGGCCTTTTCCGCCGACATCTTGTACTCGAAGCCCGCGCGGCGCATGAACTCGGACATCTCGGCGCGGCCGCCCAGCTCGTCGATGAACTGCTGGTCGAGCCACGGCTTGTAGATCTTCAGGTCCGGGTTCACGAGCAGGCCGTAGCGGTAGAAGCGCTCGATGTCGTTGCCCTTGTACGTGCTGCCGTCGCCCCAGATGTTGACGCCGTCTTCCTTCATCGCCGCGACCAGCATGGTGCCCGTGACGGCACGGCCGATCGGCGTGGTGTTGAAGTAGGTAACGCCCGCGGTCGAGATATGGAATGCCCCACATTGCAGCGCTGCGATTCCCTCGGCGACGAGCTGGGCGCGGCAGTCGATCAGCCGGGCGCCTTCTGCGCCGTACTGGATGGCGCGCTTCGGGATCGAGTCGTAGTCGTCCTCGTCGGGCTGGCCCAGGTTCGCGGTGTACGCGAACGGCACGGCGCCCTTGAGCCGCATCCAGTGCAGTGCCGCGCTGGTGTCGAGGCCGCCGGAGAACGCGATGCCGACCTTCTGCCCGGCCGGGAGACTTTCGAGAATTGTGGTCATACGGATAACCGCTGAATGGAGTCTGGAAGAGGGGAAATGTGCAAGTATCCGCTGTGTGGCGGTTCCGGGCAAGGTTCGACAGGTTATCGAAAGGAAATTGCGGGGCGCAAATGGCGCCTGAGAGACGCTTAGGACGTCCCGATCATCACGGCGTACCCCCTGTGTTTACCCGAATACCGGAGGGCACAACGCTGCGCTGTGCGGCCAAATCGGGCGAGGTCCGACCACTTTTGGCCCGTGCAACCTCGTCGGCCAGCCGGCCGCGCACGAAGTCGATATGCCCCTGCATCGCGGTGCGCGCCTCCTCGGGCCGGCCCGCGCAGATCGCGTCGCAGAGCGTGCGATGTTGCTGCAGCAGCATCGCCGACGATTCGTCGCCCTGCTCGCGCAAGCCCGTGCCGTGAATCGTGATGTGCTCGCGCAGTACGCTCAGCACGCTCGTGTGCAGATGCAGGAACATCGCGTTGTGCGACGCGAGCGCGATGGCCTCGTGCAGCCGCGTGTCGGCGCTCGCCTCGGCCGCCTTGTCGTCCGTGGCGCGGCTGCGTTCGAGTGCGGCCAGTTCCGCGCGGATGCGCGCAATATCCTCCGGGCCCGCGCGCAGCGCCGCGAAATACGCGGTTGCGCCTTCCAGCACACGGCGAAACTCGAGAATGTCGTCGCGCAGCGCGGGATGATCGCCAATCAGCTGCCCCCACGGCGACGCAACGCCCGTGCGCAACTGTTCGGTCACGAACACGCCGGTGCCGTGCCGGCTCTGTAGCAGCCCGCGCGCGGCAAGCCGCTGGATCGCTTCGCGCACCGTGTTGCGCGACACGCCGTACTGCGCCGCGAGGTCCCGCTCGCCCGGCAGCCGTGCGCCCGCCGGCCAGCTACCGTTCAGCAGCGCCGTTTCCATGGTTCGCATCACCGCTTCCACGCGGCCGCGTGCATGCCCTGTTTCCGCCATCGTCCAGTCCTCGTCAAGGTCGCCATTGTGCCGCGATTTTGAGCAGTGGTCCAACCAGTTTGTCCCAAATGGCGGAACGGAGAATGATGCGCCACAGTCCCCGCCGCCCCGCCGCGGCACGAAACTGGATATCAGCGACTCATGAAGGAACGGCTCTACCCCGCCACCCCGCCCGCCGACGTCTATCTGTTCGGCACCTGCCTCGTCGATCTGTTCGTGCCCGAGGCCGGCGTCGACGCAGTGCGCCTGCTCGAACGCGAAGGCGTGACGGTTCACTTCCCGCGCAACCAGAGCTGCTGCGGACAGCCCGCGTATAGCAGCGGCTACCCGGACAAGGCGCGCGAAGTCGCGCGCGCGCAACTGGAACTGTTCGCGAACCCGTGGCCGGTCATCGTGCCGTCGGGTTCGTGCGCGGGCATGATGCGGCACCACTGGCCGCGTCTGTTCGAGAACGACCCGCAGGCGGCGCTCGTGCGCGACCTCTCCGAACGCGTCTACGAACTGGGCGAATTCCTGCTGCGCGTGTTGAAGGTCGATTTCAGCGAAGCAGGCGCCGGCGCCGACGAGCGCGTCGTCCTGCACACCTCGTGCGCCGCGCGCCGCGAAATGGGCACGCGCGAGCACGGCGTCGAACTGGTCGATTCGCTGCCGGGCGTGACGCGCGTGGAGCATGAGCGCGAATCCGAATGCTGCGGCTTCGGCGGCACGTTCTCGCTGAAACACCCGGACATTTCCGGCGCGATGGTGGCAGACAAGCTCGCATCCGCATGTGCGACCGGCTGCGAACGGCTGGTGTCCGCCGACTGCGGCTGCCTGCTGAACATCGGCCACGCGGCCGCACATAAAGACGCGCCGTTGAAGGTGGAACATCTCGCGTCGTTTCTGTGGCGCCGCACGCAACGCAAGGAGAACGCAGCATGAGCCGCCCGCCCGCGACGTTGCACGACGGGTCCGCGCGGTCGAATGCGGCCGGCGAATCAAACCGCGCCCGCGCACGCATTCTCGACCGGCTGCGCGCGAGCGCACCTGCCTCGGCGGCATCGACCGTCGGCTCGATCGATAGTCGCATCGACGCGCATTACGCAAACCATCGCCCGGGTGCTGACGATGCTGACGATTCGCAGCCAGCCCGCCTCGATCGTTTCCAGCAGATGCTCGAAGCCTCGCACGCCGACGTATTCCGGGCGAGCGCCGACACCTGGGCCGCCGAACTCGCGCGCCGGCTCGCGGCGGCGGGCGTGCGACGCGTGCTGATCGACCCGAGCCGCGCTGAGGGCGCCGCACTCGTGCGCGCGCTGCCCGACAGCGTCGCGCCGCAGTCGTACGCGCGGCCCATCGAAGCCTGGAAGGACGAACTCTTCGAGACCATCGACGCGGGCTTCACCGTCGTGCGCTCCGGCATCGCGGCCACGGGCACACTGATCGTCGAACCGGACGCCGGCTCGCCGCGCACCATGTCGCTCGTGCCGCCGCTGCACGTCGCGCTGATTCACGCCAACACGCTGCACCTCGACCTGCATGCGGCTGTGGTCGCCGAACGCTGGTGCGACGGCATGCCGACCAATCTGGTGATGATCTCGGGCCCGTCGAAGACCTCGGACATCCAGCAGACCCTCGCCTACGGTGCACACGGCCCGCGTGCGCTGTGGGTCGTCATCGTGACCGACGAGGCCGCCGCATGAGCACCACCCACGAAAGCCCGCTGCATTTCGTACCCAGCGCCGACTTCCGCGCGCGCGCCCGCGCCGCGCTCGACGACCCGCAGTTGCGCAAGAGCTTTCGCGGCGCGATGGACTTCTTGCAGAGCAAGCGGCGCGCGCAGTTCCCCGAGGCCGACGAACTCGAACACCTGCGCGACCTCGGCGAGGCCGTACGCCAGCACGCACTTGCGCGCTTGCCCGAACTGCTGGAACAGCTCGAAACAAAGCTGCGTGCTAACGGCGTGCAGGTGCACTGGGCCGAGACCGCGGACGACGCCAACGCCATCGTCCACGCCATCGCGCAGCGGCACGGGGCGAAGCGCATCGTCAAAGGCAAGTCGATGGCGAGCGAGGAAATCGAACTCAACCATTACCTCGCCGAACGCGGTATCGACTGCATCGAGTCGGACATGGGCGAATACATCGTCCAGATGGCGGGCGAAAAGCCCTCGCACATCGTGATGCCGGCCATCCATAAGACGAAGAGCGACATCGCGCATCTGTTCGAAGAGCACATTCCGGACACGCCCTACACGGAAGACGTGGACGCCTTGATCCAGACGGGCCGGCGCGCGCTGCGCCGCGCGTTCGTGGACGCGGACATCGGCCTCTCAGGCGTGAACTTCGCGGCCGCCGACACCGGCACGCTGTGGCTCGTGGAAAACGAGGGCAACGGCCGCCTCTCGACGACCGTGCCTGACGTGCACATCGCCATCATGGGGATGGAGAAGGTGGTCGCGAAGCTCGAACACATCGTGCCGCTGTCGAGCCTGCTCACGCGCTCGGCAACAGGCCAGCCGATCACGACGTACTTCAACCTCATCAGCAGCCCGCGCCGCGAGGGCGAACTCGACGGCCCGCGCGAGGTGCACGTCGTGCTGCTCGACAACGGCCGCAGCCAGGCCTACGCGGACGAAGAGTTGCGCACAACGCTGCAGTGCATCCGCTGCGGCGCGTGCATGAACCATTGCCCGGTCTATACGCGCATCGGTGGCCACGCGTATGGCACGACCTATCCCGGGCCGATCGGAAAAATCATTTCCCCGCACCTGCTCGGCCTCGACGCCACCGCGGATCTGCCGACCGCGTCGAGCCTGTGCGGCGCGTGCGGCGAGGTGTGCCCGGTGCGCATTCCGATTCCGCAACTGCTCGTGCGCCTGCGCACCGAGTCGAACCGCGCGCCCGATGAAGCGGTGGCGCATCCGCTGCGCGGTCAGGGCGCCCGTCACAGTCGCGGCGAAGAATTTGTATGGCGCTTCTGGAGCGGCGCGTTCGCGCATCCGCGTGCGTTTCGCGTGCTGCGCTGGGCGGCGACGCGTCTGCGCGCATTCGCGCCCTCCCAGCAGATGGGCTGGACTCGCCATCGCACACCGCTCACACCCGCGCCGCGCAGCCTGCATGACTTACTGCGCGAACGCGGCCAACCGGAGTAGCAGACACCTGATCCATGTGCGGCTCGCGCACCCCGTCGATCGCGACGGACGTGCGCGGGCCGCCTGCTTCACGCGAGCCGCCGGAGAACGCGGCGCGTCATCCACGATTTCCACGATCCCACGATTTCTGAACCATCCCTTCGGGAGGAGACCCTGTGCAACCCTGGACCCAGAGCTACACCCCATCAGGCAGCCTGTGGCTGTCCGCCGCCATTGCGGCGATTCCCATCCTGTTCTTCTTCATCGCGCTCACGGGACTGCGGCTGAAAGGCCACGTCGCGGCCGCGATCACGCTGCTGCTCGCGCTCGCCGTTGCGATCTTCGAGTACGGCATGCCGGTGAAAATGGCGCTCGCATCGGCAGGCTTCGGCTTTGCATACGGCCTGTGGCCCATCGCGTGGATCATCGTGACCGCGGTGTTCCTCTACAAGATCGTCGTAAAGACGGGCCAGTTCGACATCATCCGCGCGTCGGTGCTCTCGATCACCGACGACCAGAGGCTGCAACTGCTGCTGATCGGCTTCTCGTTCGGCGCATTCCTGGAGGGCGCAGCGGGTTTTGGCGCACCGGTCGCCATCACGTCCGCGCTGCTGGTCGGCCTCGGCTTCGAGCCGCTGTATGCCGCGGGCCTGTGCCTGATCGCGAACACCGCGCCGGTCGCGTTCGGCGCGATGGGCATTCCGATCATCGTGGCGGGCCAGGTGACGGGCATCGATCCGTTCCTGATCGGCGCGATGGCGGGCCGTCAACTGCCGCTGCTCTCGGTGTTCGTGCCGTTCTGGCTCGTGTTCATCATGGACGGCAAGCGCGGCGTCAAGGAAACGTGGCCCGCGGCGCTCGTCGCGGGCGGCAGCTTCGCCGTCACGCAGTACTTCACGTCGAACCACATCGGGCCCGAGTTGCCGGACATCACGTCGTCGCTCGTCAGTCTCGTCGCGCTCGCCTCGTTCCTGAAGGTGTGGCAGCCGCGCCCCGCGGGCGCTGCGGCTGCATCGTCCATCGGCGTGAGCGGCGGCGCCGCGGCGCTGGGTGCTGGCTTCGGTGGTGGTGCGTCCGCTGGTGCCTCATTCGGCACCGGCTCGCGTAAGGCGTCGCCGTACTCGGCCGCGCAGACCGTGCGCGCATGGGCGCCGTTCCTGCTGCTGACCGCGATCGTCACCGTCTGGAGCACGAAGACGTTCAAGGCGCTGTTCGCCGCGAAGGGCGCGCTCGCCGGAACCATCCTGAGCATTCACGTGCCCGCGCTCGACAAGCTCGTGATCCGCACCGCGCCCATCGTCTCGTCGGCCAAGCCCTTCGACGCCGTGTTCAAGCTCGACCTGATCTCGGCAACCGGCACGGCGATCCTGCTGACAGCGCTCATCTCCATCGTTCTGCTGCGCATGAAGCCGCGCGCCGCCGTCGCCACGTTCTTCGCGACCGTGGGCGAACTGCGCCGGCCGGTGCTGTCGATCGGCCTCGTGCTCGCCTTCGCGTTCGTCGCGAACTATTCGGGCATCTCGTCGACGCTCGCCCTCGCCCTCGCCGCAACGGGCGCCGCGTTCCCGTTCTTCTCGCCGTTCCTCGGCTGGCTCGGCGTATTCCTGACCGGCTCGGACACCTCGTCGAATGCGCTCTTCGCGTCGTTGCAGAACACGACCGCCCATCAGATCAACGTATCGAACACGCTGCTGGTCGCAGCGAATACGTCGGGCGGCGTGAGCGGCAAGATGATCTCGCCGCAGTCCATCGCGGTGGCCTGCGCCGCAACGGGTCTCGTCGGCAAGGAAGCGTCGCTGTTCCGGTTCACCGTGCGGCACAGCCTGTTCTTTGCTGCAATCGTAGGTGTCATCACGCTGCTGCAGGCTTATGTGCTGACGGGGATGATTCCGCACTGACGGTCTTGTCGGGTGTCTGCCTGGACACCGGCGGTGGCCGTCTTTGAGTCGGTGGCCTCCGATGCGGCCGCTCAGACACGGCCTTCGGAGCACCGAAAAACGAACGAGGCCCGGTGCCACGCGCCACCGGGCCTCGTCCTTTTGAAGCTTTGAAGCGGACCCGTCGCCGCGCTACCCCGCCACGCCGGCAATCAGCATCAGGTTCGTCCCCGTAATGACCGCAAACAGCACCCACGCGGCGATCTGCGTGGGCAGACCGATTGCGTGATCCTTCATCACGGCGCGGTCGCTCACGGAGCGAATGAGCGGCCACATCGCGAAAGGCAATTGCAGACTGAGCAGCACCTGGCTCCAGACCAGCAACTGTCCGACCGCCCCGTCCCCCAGCCACAGCACGCCGATCAGCGCCGGCACGAGCGCAAGACCGCGGGTGATCAGACGACGCTGGTAGCACGGAATCTTCACGTGCATGAAGCCGTCCATGATGACCTGGCCCGCGATGGTGCCCGTCAGCGTCGAACTCTGACCCGAGGCAAGCAACGCGAGGCCGAACAGCAATGCCGCGCCGCCGCCCACGATCGGCGTAATGAGCTTGTAGGCCTGCTCGATGTCGCTCACGCCCGTCTGGCCCGTGGCATGAAACGCGGCGCCCGCGAGGATCAGGATGGCCGCGTTCACGAGCATTGCGACCAGCAGCGACACCCACGTATCGACGCGCACCAGCGCGAGCGTCTCATGCACGTCGCCGCGCACGCCGCCCACCACGCGCCGCGTCTGCACCACCGACGAATGCAGATAAAGGTTGTGCGGCATGATCGTGGCGCCCACGATGCCGAGCGCGAGCACGATGGCGTCTTTCCTGTCGTGCGCGGGCGCGCCCGGAACGAGGCCGCGCGCGACCGCGTGCCAGTCCGGCGGCACCATGGCGAGTTGGGCGACGAAGCAGAACATCATGGTGCCGATCAATGCGAGCACGATGGCTTCCACCTGCCGGAAGCCTTTGCCCTGCAAGCCGAGCACGATCATCGTATCGAGCGCGGTCAGCACGATGCCCCACGCGACGGGCACGCCCAGCAGCAGCTTGAAGGCCAGCGCGCAGCCGAGCACTTCCGCGATGTCGCACGCGATGATCGAAATTTCCGCCGTGATCCATTGCAGGACTTTGCCGAACGGGCCATAGCGGGTGTAGCTGGCCTGAGCCAGGTCCATGCCCGAGGCGAGACCCAGGCGCGCGGCGAGCATCTGCAAGAAGATGGCGGCGAGACTCGACATCGCGACGACCCACAGCAACGCGTAGCCGAATTTCGAGCCCGCTTCGATATCCGTCGCCCAGTTGCCGGGGTCCATGTAGCCGATCGCGACCAGAAACCCCGGGCCGGCGAAGCGGCGGAGCTTGGTCCAGCGGGAAACGCCCGCGTCGATGACGATGCTGCCCTTCACTTCGGAAGGACAGAACGGGGCCGTGGGGATGGTCGGAAGCCGCATGCGTGGTGGGACGTGGGAGTCGATGGCCGTAGCCGTGGAAGTGCGGCCACATTGTACGCAGGGTCGGGACAGCGAGCCTGGGTAGGCGCCTTGTGGCCCTTTCGCCCTTCCTGCCGAAACTCCGGATTTATGCGAAAGTGCGTGTTTGCCCGCCGGCTGCCGGCCCGGTGTCCCGAACACCCCGGCAAGCAGGCGCTCTGCAGGTCCCGGCGCGCCGGGCGGTTTATCTGAACGAAGAACGGGAGATACGGTATGGCGGTTTCAGGCTACGCGGATACGCAACTACTGATCAACGGCGAGTGGTGCGACGCCGAAAGCGGCAAGACGATCGACGTGGTGAATCCGGCAACGGGCAAGGTCATCGGCACGGTGGCCCACGCCGGCATTGCGGATCTGGATCGTGCGCTCGCGGCCGCGCAACGCGGCTTCGAAGTGTGGCGCAACGTGCCCGCCCACGAGCGCGCGGCGACCATGCGCAAGGCAGCCGCGCTCGTGCGCGAACGCGCCGACACCATCGCGCGCCTCATGACCCAGGAGCAGGGCAAGCCGGTTGTCGAGGCGCGTATCGAAGTGATGTCCGCGGCGGACATCATCGAATGGTTCGCGGACGAAGGCCGCCGCGCCTACGGCCGCATCGTGCCGCCGCGCAATCTTTCGGTGCAGCAGATGGTCGTGAAGGAGCCGGTCGGCCCGGTCGCCGCGTTCACGCCGTGGAATTTCCCGGTCAATCAGGTCGTGCGCAAGCTGTGCGCCGCGCTCGCCACCGGTTGCTCGTTCCTCGTGAAGGCGCCCGAAGAAACCCCGGCGTCGCCCGCCCAACTGCTGCGCGCGTTCGTCGATGCGGGCGTGCCCGCCGGCGTGGTGGGCCTCGTGTTCGGCAGCCCCGCTGAAATCTCCGCTTATCTGATTCCGCATCCGGTGATCCGCAAAGTGACCTTCACGGGCTCCACGCCCGTGGGCAAGCAGCTCGCCGCGCTCGCGGGCCAGCACATGAAGCGCGCCACGATGGAACTGGGCGGTCACGCGCCCGTCATCGTCGCGGAAGACGCGGACATCGAACTGGCAGTCAAGGCAGCGGGCGGCGCGAAGTTCCGCAACGCGGGCCAGGTCTGCATTTCGCCCACGCGCTTTCTCGTGCACAACAGCGTGCGTGAAGAATTCGCGCGGGCGCTCGTCAAGCATGCGGAAAGCCTGAAAGTGGGCGACGGCCTCGCCGACGGCACGCAACTCGGGCCGCTCGCGAACGCGCGCCGCCTCACGGCGATGGCGAAGGTCGTGGAAGACGCACGCGCGACAGGCGCCACCGTTGCGACGGGCGGCGAGCGTCTTGCGGGCGACGGCAACTTCTTCGCGCCCACGGTGCTGACCGACGTGCCGCTCACGGCCGACGTCTTCAACAACGAACCGTTCGGCCCCATCGCGGCGATTCGTGGCGTGGATTCGCTCGAAGAGGCCATCGCCGAAGCGAACCGCCTGCCGTACGGCCTCGCGGGCTACGCGTTCACGCGCTCGTTCCGCAACGTGCATCTGCTCACGCAGCGGCTCGAAGTGGGCATGCTGTGGATCAACCAGCCCGCCACGCCGTGGCCGGAGATGCCGTTCGGCGGCGTGAAGGACTCGGGCTATGGTTCGGAAGGCGGCCCGGAAGCGTTGGAGCCGTATCTCGTGACGAAGTCGGTGACGGTGGCTGCAGTCTGACGCCTGCGGCTTTGCCGATGTGAATACGCGATGACACGCCGCTCCACTTCGGGGCGGCCATGTCATCGCATGTCACGAACACCGCGCGCCGCGAATAAAAACCGCGGCGCTTTTCTTTTGTCCTCCCGTTCTTTCCCCGTTGCACGTTTGCCTCGACGAGGCGCGCAATCGCGAGCCGCAGCGCACGGTCGGCAAGCGATAAGATCGAACCTGCCCTCCACTGCCGCCCGCCCACTCCGTCTGCCTATGCCGCCCATCGCCACCGCATCCGCGCGTACCGTCCCACTGCGCAGCATCGCGCTCGTGCTGGCGTCCATGTTCTGCTTCGCCGTGGTCGATGCGCTCGGCAAGTTCGTGGCGCTTGCCTACCCGGCCAACGAGGTGACGTTCTTCCGGATGCTGTTCGGCCTCGTTCCGGCACTCGCGCTCTGCATGCGCGGCACGCCGCTCTCCGTGCGGCTCAGAAGCATGGACGTGCGCGGGCAGACCATCCGCGCCATCACCCTGCTCGGCGCGTCAGCGCTGTTCTTCGCGGGCCTGCCGTATCTGCCACTTGGGGAAGCGGTCTCCATTGCGTACTCGGAAACGCTGCTCGTCATCGTGCTTGCCCCGTTTCTCCTCAAAGAACCGCTGACGGCGCGCGACGCCCTCGCCGCCCTCGTCGGCTTTGCGGGCGTGCTGCTCGTGGTGCGGCCCGGTGGCGGCCAGTCGAGCTGGCTCGGCCCGGTGCTGCTGCTGTGCAGTGCGCTGTGCGGCGCGCTCTCGATCATCCAGATCAAGCGCATTCACGCACGCGACGATTCCGCCCTCACGGTGCTCTTTTTCACATCGGTGGGCACCGTGGTGATGGGCGCGTCGCTGCCGTTCTCGTGGCGTACGCCCACGCTGGATGGCCTCGCCGTCATGGCGCTGCTCGGTGCGTTCGCCACCGTCGCCCAGTACCTGATGACCGTGGCGTTCCGTGAGGCCGATGCGAGCGTGCTCGCCCCCTACAACTACACGAGCGTGGCGTGGGCCGCGCTCTTCGGCTACGTGGCATGGGGCGAGGCAATTGGTGTGGTGTCGCTCGCCGGCATCGCGTTGATCGTGGGCAGCTCGATTGCCGTGGCGATTCGCAGGCGGCCGCCCGAAGGACCGCAGTTCTGACGCGCGAACACATGCAAGGCGAATGGACACATGCCCGAGGGTAAAGGCTTCTTCCCTCAGGCATGGGTTCTGCTCGATTTGTCTACTGGAATAGCGCGAAGGGAATTGATATAACGCTTTTTATGACCCGCGCAGCCACGCGAGTCGCGCTCGCAGGCCCGTGCAACAACGCTTTTTGCGAGGTGACGCATTTGAGCCCCACCAACAAAGCGTCTGAGTCGAACGACCCGGTTGCCACGGCGGCCAGGGTTCCCGTCGACGAGCGTTACCGCATCCTCGTCGAGACGGTGCGCGAGTACGCCATCTTCCTGCTCGCTCCCGACGGCACGGTTGCCACCTGGAACGCGGGCGCCCAGCGCATCAAGGGCTATCGCGCCGACGAGATCGTCGGCCGCCACTTCTCCGTGTTCTATCCCGAAGAGGACGTTGCCGCCGGCAAGTGCGAGCGTGAACTACGCACGGCGGCAACCGAAGGCAGCGTCGAAGACGAAGGCTGGCGCGTGCGCCGCGACGGCTCGCGCTTCTGGGCCAACGTGCTCATCACGGCTGTGCGCAACGCGTCGGGCGACCTGCTCGGCTTCGCGAAGGTGACGCGCGACATGACCGAGCGCAGGCGGCTCGAAGAACTCGAACACGCGCGGCTCATCTCGGCCCGCATCGACCAGGTGCGGGAAAGCGAGCAGACGCGCATTGCACGCGAATTGCACGACGACCTGGGCCAGCGCGTCACGGCCATGAAAATGAGCATCGCGCTGCTGGAAGGCCAACTGGGCGACGACGAGCCGGCGCGGCAGACGCGCGCCGCATTGGCCGACCTCGCAGGCGAGATGGACGGCATGGCCGCCGCGCTGCGGCGCATCGCGTCCGACCTGCGTCCGCCCATACTCGACGACCTCGGCTTGCAGGCCGCGCTCGAATGGATGGCGGAGAACTTCACGCGCCGCTACGGCGTGCAGGCCACCTTGCACTTCGACGCCGACGATGTCGCGTTCAGCGAAGTTGCCGCCACCGCAATCTTCCGCATGACCCAGGAGGCGCTCACGAACGTGGCACGCCACGCTCACGCGAAGCATGCGCACGTGGAACTGGTTGCGTCCGGGAACGAATGCAGTTTGCGGATCGCCGACGACGGCGTCGGCATGGCACCCGATGCCCAACGCAAGGAACGCTCGTTTGGCCTGCTCGGCGTGCGCGAGCGCGCGCGGCTGCTGGACGGCGACGTCTTCGTGGATACCTCGCCGGGCAACGGTTTCCGGCTCGCCGTGAGTCTGCCGCTTGCCGCGGTGGGGTCGGCACAGGACGAATGACAGCGAGGCTTTCATTCGCCTCGCGCCGGGTCGCTGTTCTCGATTGCGCTTTAACGTCACTTTAACGTCGCTTTAACGCCGCTTTAACCGGCCTCTAACCAAGCTATGACCCGGCTGTAACCAGGCCGCAACCAGGCCGCAACCAGGCTTTAGCCGCGCGCGCTTTAACCACGTTCCAACTGCGTTTTCCGGTCTGCTTTCCCGGCTTTTCACGTCTCCCGTCATTTGCTTTTTCTTCACTCGCGCAAAAGCTTTGCGCAACGAATTGGTTCCGCGTGCGCCGTGCGGTCCGTAGGATCGGCGGCATGGCGAACTATCTGGACACCGATCAGCGCGACGCGCTCGCGCGCCTTGCCCGCAGCTGGACCTGGCGCACGCGCTGGCCGACGTGGCTCGCCATCGTCGTCATTTACGGCGGATGGTTCGGCACAGCACTACACGCCGCCGCGCTCGGCCTGCCGCTCGCAACCGTGCTGCTCATTGTGTTCGGTGCGGGGTATTCGTCGCTGCAGCACGAGTTGCTGCACGGCCACCCCACACGCTGGCGCCGTGTCAACGCGATCATCGGGTTCGCGCCGCTCGCCGTGTGGTTTCCCTATGCGATCTATCGCGACTCGCATTTGCAGCATCACGACGATCCGCATCTCACGCATCCCGGCGCGGACCCCGAAAGCTGGTTCGTGACGGCTAACACCTGGCGTCGGGCGTCGCCGCTGGTTCGCGCGCTGTTGATGGCGAGGAATACCCTGGCCGGTCGCGTGCTGACGGGGCCGGCCTGGTCGATCGCCGCGACGGCGGCGAGTGCCGTTCGCAAGATCGCGCGCGGCGATTATCGCGACGTGCCGGCGTGGCTCGCCCACGGCGCGGCGCTCGCCATGCTCGCGAGCTGGCTCGATCGCCGGTGCGCGATTCCGCCGTGGCTCTTCGTTTTCGTGATCGGCTACGGGTCGCTTGCGCTGGCCGCCGTGCGGGCCTTTCGCGAGCATCGGCCGCATCACGCGCATGAACAGCGCTCGGCCATCAACGAAGCGGGGCTGTTCTGGCGCCTCCTGTTTCTCAACAACAACTATCACGCCGTGCATCACGCCCTGCCGTTCGTGCCGTGGTTCGCGCTACGCGCCGTGTATCTCGACCGTCGCGACGACTACCTCGCGCGCAACGGCGGCTTTCTCGTGAAGGGCTACGGCGAATGGTTCCGGCATCACGCGTGGACGCCCGTGGCGCATGCGGTGCATCCTGGGGTACGTCCGTTCCCAGATCCCGCACAAACGCAGACGCTCTCGTTCGGCGCGCCGCCTGCGCCTGCGCTTTTACACGAACGCCTACCGGCGCCATCCGTCCATGGCCCGGCGCCGGCGGCCAACGACACCCCGGCGCGGCTCGCAGGCTGATGTGCCAGAATCGCCCGCATGAACTGGATTGCATCGCTGCCGATGTACAACGTCACGCCCGCGCTGGCCTCGCACTGGCGCGCGCTGCTCGCCGATACGCTGCGCGTGGCAGCGCCGGGCGCACGCATCGAAGCGCGCGACGATGACCTCTACGCACTCTGGCGCGACGACCGCCTGTTGCTCTCGCAGACATGCGGCTATCCGCTCATGCATTCGCTTGCAGATACCGTGCAGGTGGTCGCGACGCCGCACTTCGACGCACCGGGCTGCGACGGCCTCCACTACCGCAGCCTGCTCGTGGTGCGCGCTGACGCGCCGTACCGGTCGCTCGAAGCGTGCCGCGGTGCGCGCGCCGCGTTCAATCAGGACGATTCGAACAGCGGCATGAACCTGTTCCGGCACGCCGTTGCGCCGCTGGCGCGCGGCGGCCGCTTCTTCCGCAAAGTGCTGGAAACGGGATCGCACCTCGGCTCGTTGCAGGCATTGGGGGAACGCCGCGCGGACGTGGCGGCCATCGACTGCGTGACCTTCGCCTTCGTGCAGGACAGCCTGCCGGCACTCGCCGCGACGGTGCGCAGCATCGGCTGGACCGCGCCCGCACCGGGGCTACCGCTCGTGGCCGCGCGCACGGCGCCTGCGGCGTTGCTCGAGCGTCTGCGCGGTGCGCTGGACATCGCCCTGCAAGCCGACCCCAACCGCGCGCGGCTCCTGCGTCTAAAGGGCTTTTCGGTGCCGGCCGCCAATGCCTACGATCGCATCGTGACGCTTGCGCGAGAGGCCGAAGCAGCCGGCTATCCGCACCTCGCGTGACGCGAAAGGGGTTCCGAAGCAACGCAATGCGGATGCGTCGCGACCGGCTGGAACGAAAGCCCGCCCGACGCAAACGCGCCGGGCCGCCGGTACCGCGTCCGGTTCACTGCGCTTCCATCACCAGCAACTGCGCTCCGTCGGCCACCTGATCGCCCACACCGTAGAGCACTTCGGTAACCTTGCCGGCAGCCGGCGCGCCGATGGTGTGCTCCATCTTCATCGCTTCCATCACGATGAGCGGCGCGCCCTTCTCCACTATCGCGCCGGGCTCCACGAGCACCGCGATCACCTTGCCCGGCATGGGCGCGGTCAGGCGCCCCTCGCCGTGCTCGGCGTCCGCCGCGTGCGCGAGCAGGTTCTGCCACTCGAACGCGAGCGCCGCGCCGTTACAGAACACGTGGAAGACGTCGCCGTCGGCGAAAACGCGGCCTGTCGCACGGCTTTCGGCCACGCCGTCGCCGATGGTCACGCCGTACTCGTGCGCGCCCTCGCCGCGCCACCAGCGGTACGGCTCGCTCTTGCCTCCGTCATGCAGCGTCTGCGTGTCGCCGTCGCGCGAGAAGACGACGTCGAACGCCGCCTCCGATTCGGGATCGCGCCACGCGAGCTTTTGCGTGTAAGCGCCGTTGACCCGCCAGTGCGAAAGCGCGTCCCACGGCGAGCCGCCCTGCGGCGTGCCGCCTTCGCGCGAGAGCAACGCCGCGCAGGCCAGCGCCAGTGCCTCGCGCACGGGCTTCTCGTGCACACCGAACAGCGAATCGGCATGGCGTTCGATCAGGCCCGTATCGAGTTCGCCCGTCATGAACGGATGGCTCGTGACGAGGCGCTGCAGGAACTCGACGTTGGTATGCGGCCCCACCACCTCGCACGCTTCGAGCGCGCGTTTCATACGCGCCAGGGCCTCGTCGCGCGTGGCGCCGTAGACGATCAGCTTTGCGATCATCGGGTCGTAGAACGGCGTGATGGTGTCGCCTTCGCGAATGCCGCTGTCGATGCGCACCGCCGCGCGCTCGCCCGCCGTACCCAGCGCAAACGCCGCGCCCTGCGGCATGCGCAGATGCTTGAGCGTGCCCGTGGACGGCAGAAAGCCGCGCGCCGGATGCTCGGCGTAGATGCGCGCCTCGATGGCGTGGCCCGTGCACGTCAGTGCGTCCTGGCGCAGCGGCAGCGGCTCGCCGGCCGCCACGCGCAGTTGCCACTCCACGAGATCGAGGCCCGTCACCATTTCCGTGACGGGATGCTCCACCTGAAGGCGCGTGTTCATTTCCATGAAATAGAACGCGCCGCTGCCGGTCATGATGAACTCGACCGTGCCCGCGCCCACGTAGCCCACCGCGCGCGCCGCGGCCACCGCCGCTTCGCCCATGGCACGGCGCACGTCGGCGGCAAGCCCCGGCGCGGGCGCTTCTTCGAGCACTTTCTGATGGCGCCGCTGCACCGAGCAGTCGCGGTCGAACAGGTAGACGGTGTGGCCGTGGCGGTCTGCGAAGACCTGCACTTCGACGTGACGCGGACGCGTCAGATACTTTTCGATCAGCACGCGGTCGTTGCCGAAACTGGCCGCCGCCTCACGCTTGCACGAGGCGAGCGCCGCCGCGAAGTCCTCGTGCCGCTCGACCACGCGCATGCCCTTGCCGCCGCCGCCCGCGCTGGCCTTCAGCAGCACGGGGTAGCCGATCTGGTCCGCTTCGCGCTGCAGCAGCGCCGCGTCCTGGTCATCGCCGTGATAGCCCGGCACGAGCGGCACGTCCGCCGCATGCATGAGCGCCTTGGCCGCCGCCTTCGATCCCATCGCGGCAATAGCCTCTACCGGCGGCCCGATGAAGACGATGCCGGCCCGCTCGCAGGCGCTCGCGAAGTCCTCGTTCTCGGAGAGAAAGCCGTAGCCCGGATGAATCGCCTCGGCGCCCGTGGCGCGCGCGGCCTCGATGATGCGTTCGATGCGCAGATAGCTTTCGGCCGCAGCCGACCCGCCGATATGCACCGCCTCGTCGCAGGCGGCCACGTGTTTTGCGCCGGCATCGGCATCCGAATACACGGCGACGGTGGCGATGCCGAGCCGCCTGCACGTGGCGGCGACGCGGCAGGCAATCTCGCCGCGGTTCGCTATCAGGATCTTGTTGAACATGAGCTGTCTCGCTGGAGCAGGATCGTGCTGCCTGGTGTTGTTGTGAGGTTTCGACGTGGGGTCCGCGTGGCGCCCGCGCCGTATGGGTTCAGTGATTTCGCTGCGCCATGAAAGGTCTGGCGGTTCTCACCCCGCGCGCCACGCCGGCGTGCGCTTTTCGAGAAACGACGCCACGCCTTCACGGCCCTCTTCGCTTGCGCGAATGCGTGCGATGCGCGCGGCCGTGTCTTCGATCAGCGTTGCGTCGATCATGCGGCCCGCCATGTCCTGCACGAGCCGCTTGCATTCGCGCACGGCGTTCGGGCTGTTGGTGGCGAGCGAATCGGCAATCTGCTGGACTGTGGCGTCAAGCTGGTCTTCGGGCACCGCTTCGCCGACGAAACCGAGGCGCAGCGCCGTGGCGCAGTCGAACGCCTCGGCCGTGGTGAAGTAGCGCCGCGCAGCCTGTTCGCCGAGCGCGCGGATCACGTACGGCGCGATCGTGGCCGGAATGAGCCCGAGCCGCGCTTCGGAGAGACAGAAGCGCGCCGTTTCCACGGCCACGACAATGTCGCATGCCGCGATCAGCCCCATGCCGCCCGCGTAGGCGTCGCCGTTCACGCGCGCGATCACGGGCTTGCGGCAGCGGTAGATGGCCGCCAGCATGTGCGCGAGACGCAGCGCGTCGGCACGGTTTTCCTCGTCGGAAAAGCCGGCCATCTTCTTCATCCAGTTGAGGTCCGCGCCCGCGCAGAACGCCTTGCCGTTGGCCGCGAGCACGACGGCGCGCACGTCGTCGCGCGTGTCGAGCAGGCCGAACACGGCCGTGAGTTCCGCGATCATCTTCTCGTTGAACGCGTTGCGTACGTCGGGGCGATTCAGCGTGACCGTCGCCACGTGGCCCGCGAACGTTACGCCGAGAGTTTCGTATTGCATCGCCGCTTCTCCGTCAGATCGGTCGTCACATGCGTCGTCACATGCGGAAGACGCCGAAGCGCGTCTCTTCCACGGGCGCGTTCATCGCGGCGGCAAGGCCGAGACCCAGCACGTCGCGCGTTTGCGCCGGATCGATCACGCCGTCGTCCCAGAGGCGCGCGCTCGCGTAGTACGGGTGCCCCTGGCGCTCGTATTGATCGCGAATGGGCTGCTTGAACGCTTCTTCCTCTTCCGCGGACCAGGCGCCGCCCTTCGCCTCGATGCCGTCGCGCTTCACCGTGGCGAGCACCGACGCGGCCTGCTCGCCGCCCATCACAGAGATGCGCGCGTTGGGCCACATCCAGAGAAAGCGCGGCGAGTAAGCGCGTCCGCACATGCCGTAATTGCCCGCGCCGAACGAGCCGCCGATGATCACCGTGAACTTCGGCACCTTCGCCGTGGCCACGGCCGTCACCATCTTGGCGCCGTTACGCGCAATGCCTTCGTTCTCGTACTTGCGGCCCACCATGAAGCCCGTGATGTTCTGCAGGAACACGAGCGGAATCTTGCGCTGGCAGCACAGCTCGATGAAATGCGCGCCCTTCAGCGCCGACTCGGAAAAAAGGATGCCGTTGTTCGCGACGATGCCCACCGGGTGCCCCCAGATGTGCGCGAAGCCCGTGACGAGCGTGGTGCCGTAGCGGGCCTTGAATTCGTCGAAGGCGGAGTCGTCCACGATGCGCGCAATCACTTCGCGCACGTCGAAGGGCTTGCGCGTGTCGGCGGGAATCACGCCGTAGAGGCTATTTGCGTCGAAGCGCGGCGGCACCGGTGGCTTCAAGGCGGGCCCGGCCGCCTTCGAGCGATTCAGGTTGCCGACGATGCTGCGCGCAATCGCGAGCGCATGCGCGTCGTTTTGCGCGAGATGGTCGGCCACGCCCGAGAGGCGCGTGTGCACGTCGCCGCCGCCCAGGTCTTCGGCGCTCACTTCCTCGCCTGTCGCGGCCTTCACGAGCGGCGGGCCGCCCAGAAAAATCGTGCCCTGGTTCTTCACGATGATCGACTCGTCGCTCATCGCCGGCACGTAGGCGCCGCCCGCTGTGCACGAGCCCATCACCACGGCGATCTGCGGAATGCCCGCGGCCGAGAGGTTCGCCTGGTTGTAGAAGATGCGGCCGAAGTGGTCGCGGTCGGGAAACACTTCGTCCTGGTTCGGCAGATTCGCGCCGCCCGAGTCCACCAGATAGACGCAAGGCAGCCGGTTTTCCGCGGCGATTTCCTGCGCGCGCACGTGCTTCTTCACCGTGACCGGGTAATAGGTGCCGCCTTTCACGGTGGCGTCGTTGCAGACGATCACGCATTCCTGGCCCGCAATGCGGCCAATGCCCGTGATGATGCCCGCGCCCGGCGCATCGTTGTGATACATGCCGTACGCCGCGAGCTGCGAGAGTTCGAGAAACGGCGTGCCCGGATCGAGCAGTTGCGCGATCCGGTCGCGCGGCAGCAGCTTGCCGCGCGAGACATGCTTGTCGCGCGCCGCCTCGCCGCCGCCGAGCGCAAGCTTGCCCACCTTCTCGCGCAGGTCGGCGACGAGCGCTTCGAGCGCCGCCGCATTGGCCCGGAAGTCGTCCGAGCGCGGATTGAGCTTCGTTTCGATGATCGGCATCGCGTGAGTTTTCCGCTGGGTTGCTGTTTGAGTGCCTGTTGTCCGGTAGCGCGTTACATCGTTTCCGCGAACAACTCGCGGCCAATCAGCATGCGGCGAATCTCGCTCGTGCCCGCGCCGATTTCGTAGAGCTTCGCGTCGCGCCACAGGCGACCCACGGGGTACTCGTTGATGTAGCCGTTGCCGCCCAGAATCTGGATGGCTTCGCCGGCCATCCACGTGGCCTTTTCGGCGGTGTAGAGAATCACGCCCGCGCAATCTTTGCGTACCTGACGCACATGTTCGCGGCCCAGTGTGTCCAGTTGACGACCCACGGCGTAGAGATACGCGCGGCAAGCCTGGAGCGTGGTGTAGAGGTCGGCCACCTTGCCCTGGATGAGCTGGAATTCGCCGATGGACTGGCCGAACTGCTTGCGGTCGTGGATGTAGGGCACCACGGCGTCCATCACCGCGACCATGATGCCGATGGGGCCGCCGGCCAGCACGGCGCGCTCGTAGTCGAGGCCGCTCATCAGCACTTTCACGCCGCCGTTCACCTGGCCGAGGATGTTCTCTTCGGGCACTTCCACGTCCTGAAACACGAGTTCGCCCGTGTGCGAGCCGCGCATGCCGAGCTTGTCGAGCTTCTGCGCCACCGAAAAGCCCTTCATGCCCTTCTCGACGATAAACGCCGTCATGCCGCGCGCGCCCGCTTCGGGGTCGGTCTTCGCGTAGACCACGAGCGTGTCGCAATCCGGGCCGTTGGTGATCCACATCTTCGTGCCGTTCAGCACGTAGCGGTCGCCCTTGCGGTCCGCGCGCAGCTTCATGCTGACGACGTCCGAGCCCGCGTTGGGCTCGCTCATGGCGAGCGCGCCGACATGCTCGCCCGACACCAGCTTCGGCAGGTACTTGCGCTTCTGCGCTTCGGTGCCGTTGCGGTGAATCTGGTTCACGCAAAGGTTCGAATGCGCGCCGTACGAAAGCCCAACGGACGCCGACGCGCGCGAGATTTCCTCCATCGCGACCATGTGGGCCGTGTAGCCCATGTTCGCGCCGCCGTATTCCTCGGAGACCGTCATGCCCAGCACGCCCAGGTCGCCGAACTTGCGCCACAGGTCCATCGGGAACTGGTCGGTGCGGTCGATTTCGGCGGCGCGCGGCGCGATCTCTTTCGCCGCGAAGCTCGCCAGGCTGTCGCGCAGCATTTCGATTTCTTCACCGAGCGGGAATTGCAGGCCGGGCACGTTGGTCATCGATGTCTCCTGGTATTTGTGAGGGCGCTCAAAGACGCCGTAAAGACGCCTGGGGCGCTTGGGGCGCACGTTGAGCGCGCCGGTCAACGCGAATTTCACGCCACATTTACGTATACGTCAATAGGTATTTCTGAGCCAGACTCATATTCTTGATCAATCTCTGCAGGCCCGTAACATGGGCTATCCTTCGCAGATAATCGCGCGCATCCGCCTGAACTGCCCATCTAAAAGTGACCCTTACTCATATGTCGCCCGCCCCCCCAGCCGCCCAGCCCTCGCCCGCTTCGCGCCGGCAGCCTGCCGGACGCAAGTCGCAGCAGCGCGTGAAGGAAATTCTTCAGGCCGGGCGCGACGTGTTCTCGGAAAAAGGCTACGAACGCGCCACCACGGCGGAGATCGCGCAGCGGCTCGGCATTTCCGAGGCCACCGTGTTCAGCTACTTTCGCGGCAAGCGGGAGCTGTGCGCACGCGTGATCGGCGACTGGTACGACGAAATCATCGACGCCATCGAAACAGGCCTGCCGCGCGACGGCACCGTGCGCCAGCAGTTTGCGTTCATCGTGCGTACGCATTTGCGGCTCATGCTCGTGAACGGCACGGGTCTGTGCGCGCTGGTGCTCTCCGAAGGCCGCACACGTCACCACGATCTGTCCGAAGCGCTCACGGACCTGCAACGCCGCTACACGGCGCCGCTCATGCGCGTGCTCGCGCGCGGCCAGCAAGGTGGACAGGTGCGCTCCGACATGCCGCTGCGGCTGTTGCGCTCGCTCGTGTTCGGGCCGATGGAGCATGTGCTGTGGGACGCCACGCTGGCGAACCGCCGCATCGATATCGAAACCACCGCCGAGCGGCTCATCGACGTGCTCTGGGCCGCCTTGCAGCCGCCCGACGTGGCGGTCGCGGCGCTCGTGCAGTTCAGCCAGGAGGTGGGCGAAGCCGCGAAGCGGCTGGAGGCGGCGCGGGCGGCCCAGTCCGGACGCGCAAGCGTTCAAGGCGACGGCGCGGCAGCGGCGCGGGAGGATTGAGCGGTGCGGGTGACGGGGTGCCGCCCCAGCGGCCGATCGTGCCTCGTCTGCCGTAGCGGCGCCTGGCGGCTTGTGGTGCCTGGGCGCCAGCCACGCCAGCCCGGGCGCAAAGCTGACCGCGCCTGGTAACGAGCACCCGAGCCGCCTCGTCACGCCACCCGCGTTTCCCCTCGCTTCACTTTATCGATTATTTATCGATAATCTGTCGTGTAAGATTCGCCGCTGCTCTTCCGCTCTTCCCCGTACCCGCTCCCCACGATCCCCCAATCCCCACGAGGCGCCGATGTCCGCACAACTCACCTCCGCCCTTGCATCGAAATTCGCCACGCTCGCGCTCGGGCACCTCACGCGCGAGTACCCCAACAAGCTCACGCATTCGCTTGCGGGTCCGCAGGACGTGCAAGGGCCGCGTGCGCTGCATCCCATCTTCTACGGCAGCTACGATTGGCATTCGTGCGTGCACGGCTATTGGCTCGTGCTGCGTCTGATCGACCGCTTTCCGGGGCTGCCCGAAGCCCCGCAGATCGTCGCCGTGGTGGATGAGCATTTCACCGAGGAAAAAGTAGCCGGCGAGCGCGCCTACCTCGACCTGCCGCACAACCGCGGCTTCGAGCGGCCCTACGGCTGGGCATGGCTGCTGGCGCTCGCGGCCGAAGCCGCGGAATTGAGGGTGCCGCAGGCGCCGCGCTGGTCGCAGACGCTCGCGCCGCTCACGGAGGCCTTCGTCGAACGCTTCGAGGAATTCCTGCCGAAGGCGACGTATCCGCTGCGCGTCGGCACGCACTTCAATACGGCGTTCGCGCTCGCGCTGGCGCTGGATTTCGCGCGGCGCACGTCGCGCGATTCGCTGGCCGCGCTGATCGAAGAGACGGCGAGGCGCTGGTATCTGAACGACGCGGGATGCCAGGCATGGGAGCCCTCCGGCGACGAGTTCCTCTCGCCCGCGCTGATGGAAGCGGAGTTGATGAGCCGCGTACTGACGCCGCGCGAATTCGAGTCGTGGCTTACACGCTTCCTGCCTGAGCTCGAGGCACGCAAGCCTGCCACGCTCTTTACGCCCGCGACGGTCACAGACCGCAGCGACGGCAAGATTGCGCATCTCGATGGCCTCAACCTGAGCCGCGCGTGGTGCCAACGGTCGCTCGCGCGCGTGCTGCCGAGCGCCGACCCGCGCGTGCCGGTGCTGCTCGACGCCGCACAAACGCATCTGGCGACCGCACTGGATCACGTGGCCGGCGACTACATGGGCGAGCACTGGCTCGCCACGTTTGCGACGCTGGCGCTCGAAGCGTAAGAGAAAGGTCCGCCGCGGGCGCGCGGGATTAGCGTGCTCCCCGCGCCTTTGCGGCGCGCGGTGTGGCTGCGGGTTGGGGCTTCACCCCACGTGGCAGCGGCTGCGTCGTCTTCTTCGCCCTGCCCGGCTTCTCCAGTCTCGCCGCCCGCGCCGGCCACGACTGTGCCGCAAGGCTCACCGCATCGGCAAATGCATGCGCGGCCTCGCTGCGGCTGTGCGGCGCCCGCTCTACCAAGCCGATCTCACGGCAGAACGACGGGTCGCCAACATCGAGGGCCGTCACGCCCGGCGGCCATGCCGTGAGCCCCAACGTCTTCGGTACCAGCGCGCAACCCACGCCATGCGCCACCAACTGCACGATGGCGTCGAGTTCATCGAGTTCCACCACGTCGCGAACCGTGATCCGCGTACGGCGCAGAAAGCGGTCCACCACGCGCCCGCCGAACGAACTGCGGTCGTAACGCACGAACGGCGCCGTCTTGAGCATGGTGCGCCAGTCCGTGACGGCAAGCGCATCGGGCACGAGCAGCACGAACGGTTCGACCGCGAGCGTGCGCCACTCGAGTTCGGAAGGCAGCGCAAACGGCGGGCGAATGATGACGCCGGCGTCGACCTCGCCCGCGTCCACCTGCCCGAGCAGATTCAGCGACACGCCCGGCACCACGCGAATGCGCCAGCCCGGCCACTGGCCGCAAAAGGCATGAATGGCGCCGACGAGAAACGACGTCTGCGCCGAAGCGATTGCGCCCACGCGCAGCACGCCGGTCTTCTGCGCGGCCGCCCCACGCTTGCCGAGCCGCGCGTAGAGCGCCATCAATTCGCCGGCTAGCGCGAGCGTCTCGCGACCTGCGGGCGAGAGCCGCGCCGAGCGCCCCGTGCGGTCGAACAGCGCGACGCCGAGTTCCTCTTCGAGCCGCTGCATCTGCGCACTCACCGCGGACTGCGTGAGCCCGATACGCGCGCCGGCTGCAGAAAACGTGCCGTGCTCGGCCACGGCGAGAAAAGTCTTGAGTTCGCGAAGCATGGTGATTCATCGATAAATTTTGTGCTGAGCACGAAAATATATCGTTTCTCGCCAATTTCCGTCATGAGTAGACTGGGCGTTTTCTAACCGGTCACATCGCACAGCCGCCCATCGCCATGAGCCAGACTGCCGCCGCATCCACCTCCATTCCGCCGTTCCACCTCGCCTTCCCTGTTCACAGCATCGCCGCCGCGCGCGAGTTCTACGGCGCGCTGCTGGGCTGCCCCGAAGGACGCAGCGCGGACGCCTGGGTGGACTTCAATTTCTACGGCCACCAGATCGTTGCGCACCTCGCGCCCGAGGAAGTCGGGCACCGCAAGACGAGCGCCGTGGACGGCGATGCCGTGCCCGTCCGCCATTTCGGCGTCGTGCTTTCCATGCCGGAGTGGGAACAGATTTCGGCAAAGCTGACGGCGGCGGGCATCGACTTCATCATCGAGCCGCATATCCGCTTCAAGGGCGAAGTGGGCGAACAGGCGACCATGTTCTTTCTCGATCCGTCGGGCAACGCACTGGAAATCAAGGCGTTTGCGAATAGGGCGTCGCTGTTCGCGAAGTAGAGGCGAGGTAGACGTGAAGCGCGCTGCGCCCGCGTCTCATCACGCGACGGGGCGCAGCGCGGAAGCTTTCATGCGCGCGGGCCACGAGAGCAATCGCGCGGCCGCGCGCAAACATCAACGGCGCGCCAGCACCCAGTAGAACACCCCACCCAGCGCCACGCCGATAAACCACGAGAAGTTCGCGAACGCCTTCAGCGAAGGCACGAACGCGCACGCCACCGCAATCGCCGCGGCCGGCAGCAACGCGCCCACCGCGCGCCAGTTCACGCCGTTGCTGTACCAGTACGCGCCTTGCGGGGACATCGAGTAAAGCTCGTCCGTCACGACCTGCTGGCGCTTCACGAGGAAGTAGTCCACCAGCAGCAGGCCATACAGCGGCCCGATGAAACCGCCCAGCACGTCGAGCGTGTAGTGGATCACTTCGGGATTGTTGAACAGGTTCCACGGCGTGATGAACACGGACGCCACGGCCGCCAGCATGCCACCCGCGCGCCAGCTGATGCGGCTGGGCGCAACGTTGGAAAAATCGAACGCGGGCGAAACGAAGTTCGCAACGATGTTGATACCGATGGTGGCCACCATGAAGGTCAGCGCGCCGAGCACCACCGCGAACGGCTGATCGATGCGGCTCACCGTTTCTACGGGATCCGTAATAAGTTGGCCGAACACAGGCAGCGTGGCCGACGTCGTGATGACCGTGATCACCGAGAACGCCAGGAAGTTGACCGGCAACCCCCAGAAGTTGCCGCGCTTCACGCTGCCGAAGCTCTTGCAGTAGCGCGAGAAGTCGCCGAAGTTGAGCATGGGCCCCGAGAAATACGAGACCACCAGCGAGATCGCGGTGATCATGACGGGCAGCCCGTCCCAGCCGCTGTATTTCACCTGGCCCAGGTTGAGCCCGATGTTCGAGACGCCCGCGCGCGCCACCATGTAGATGGCAAGCACGAACATCACGACGTAGACGGCTGGCCCCGCGAAGTCGATGAACTTCTTGATGGTCTCCATGCCGTTCCAGAACACGAGCGCCTGCAAGAGCCACAGCACCATGAAGCCGGCCCAGCCCAGGTACGAGAGACCCAGCCAGCCGTGCTGATGCACGTCCGCGTACGGCATGAGCGAAGGCGCGAACTTCAGCACGACCACCACGAACGCGCTCGACGCGAGGTAGGTCTGGATGCCGTACCACGCCACGGCAATGAGCCCGCGAATCACCGCGGGCACGTTCGCGCCGAGCACGCCGAACGTGGCGCGGCAGATCACGGGATACGGCACGCCATGCTTCTGGCTCGACTTGGCGATGAGGTTGCAGAACACGTTCACGATCGCAATGCCCACGATCAGCGAAACGAGTACCTGCCAGCTTGCCAGTCCCAACGCGAAGAGGCTGCCTGCGAACACGTAGCCGCCCACGCTGTGCACGTCGGACATCCAGAACGCGAAGATGTTGTAGGCGCCCCAATGCTGGTCCTTGAGCGGCGCGAGGTCGTCGTTGCACAGGCGCTCGCTGTAGCCGGCGTGCGCCGCGATGTCGTCCTGCGCATCCGCAGGCCGCCCCGGAATGGCGGCGGAATTGATGAGATCAGCCATGACGGCCTCCAGTCGAAGGGAGCGCGCTGCGAGGCCTGCGTAGAGGGTCGGCCTCGATCGCGCCGGATCGAAATGGACTCTCCCGCCACCCTGCGCGGCGCTGCGAACGGACGATGCAGCGCCGCGCCTTCGGCGAAGAAAGCGCGGGGGTACTTCGGTGCTGCCGGTTGGAAAAATAGGTGGAGCGGCGCTGCGACTGCATTCACTGCCAATCTGCAAACGACGACTGCAAGCATGGACTGCGGGGCACACGCGGCGGCCGACGCGTATTACCCGAGTTGCTGGAGGCCCATCGTAAAGCGGCCAAAAAGATTGTCAACAAATTTCCTGGCAGGTCGAATCATTTCGACGCCTCAAGGCAGGGTCAAAAGGTAAACAAGTGCTGAACGCCGCGCTATTCCGGTGCATTTGCACCGCTACGCGGCATAGCCCGCACCAGATATTGATAACAATCCTGCTCGCGAAAATGCGCTTGCCGCGCATCCCACATTGTTGACAGTCTTTGTATTCGCGCTACGATGGAGCGCGATCCGAACCCTGCCCGCCATGACAGAAACGAATACCAACGGAACCGGCAATCTGAAACCCGATGCGATTGCCGCTCACATCCGCACCGCCATTCTCGAACACCGCCTGGCGCCAGGCACCAAGCTCACCGAAGCGCAACTGTGCGACATCTTCGGCGTGAAGCGCGGGCCCATCCGCCTCGCCCTCGCCCAGCTGGCGAGCGAACGGCTCGTCGATCTGGAGCCGAACCGCGGTGCCTATGTGGCGAGTCCGTCGCTGAAGGAGGTGCATGAAGTGTTCGAGATGCGACGCATCATCGAGCAGGCCGTGATCGAACGCGTGGCGGGCGAACGCGGCATGCCGCGGCATCTCAAGACGATCAAGAGCCTGATCGGCCAGGAGCGCAAAGCGTTCGAGAGCCGCGACTTCGCACAATGGATTCGCCTCTCGGGCCAATTCCATACCGAGCTTGCGACGCTCACGGGCAACGAAGTGCTTTGCGACTGCCTCAATGGCCTCGTCGCGCGGTCCACCCTGATCTCGGCGCTCTACGAATCGCTGGGCCGCAGCCCGTGCTCGTTCGACGACCACGCCGCCATCGTCGCCGCCCTCGAAGCCGGCCACGCCGCCGAAGCCGCCGACCTCATGTCGCGCCATCTGCGCAGCGTCGAGGTGAAGATGCTGGACCGGCCCTCGCACGGCAACGTCGATCTGCGCGACGTGTTCGGACCGATGCAGACACAGTCGCGCGACGCGTCGGCCGCCGCCGATAAAAGCTGAGGAAAGCCAACGATAGCCAACCAAAGCCAACCAAAGCCGACAACAAACACGGCACGCCAATTCGCCCGCACGCCCGTTCCAAAGCGGGCCACGCACTGTCAAAGCCCTCCTGATTTACCCCAATCCCGGCATTCGTCCTGCTGCAACGCACGACATTTCGGAGGCCTTGTGTCGCAAGGCTTCTCGCCCTTCGTTCTAACGATCCCTGACGCCTTGCATCGTTTAGCGTTCCTTGACGACGCCGCATGGGGCTGCTGTACTAAATCAAACCAATTGATTTACTCCCACAGAGCCGAGCCACGCAGCCGGCCACCCCACAGCCGTCAATCAAGAAACCGGAGGAGCGTTCCATGAGACTTCATCTGCATCCCGTCAGCCGGCGAGTCTTCGCCCGGTGTGCCGCCTTGAGCGTCGCCGTTTCCGCCATCTGGTGCGCCGCGTCCGCGCAAGCCGCCGATCAGGTCGTGGTGGGCCTCATCACGAAAACGGACACCAATCCGTTCTTCGTGAAGATGCGTCAGGGCGCCGAGGCCGCCGCGCAGAAGAACGGCGCGAAGCTGCTCACGGCGGCGGGCAAGTTCGACGGCGACAACGCAAGCCAGGTCACCGCCATCGAGAACATGCTCACGGCCGGCGCGAAAGCGATTCTGATCACGCCGAGCGACACCAAGGCCATCGTGCCGAGCATCAAGAAGGCGCGCGCGGCAGGAGCCATCGTGATCGCGCTCGATACGCCGACCGAGCCGCAGGACGCCACCGACGCCCTCTTCGCCACCGACAACTTCAAGGCCGGCGTGCTGATCGGCGAATACGCGAAGGCGGCGATGGCCGGCAAGCCCGCGAAGATCGCGACGCTCGACCTTGCGCCCGGCATCTCAGTGGGCGTGCTGCGCCACAACGGCTTTCTGAAGGGCTTCGGCATCAAGGAAGGCGACGCGTCCATCGTTTGCAGCCAGGACACGCGCGGCGACCAGGCGAAGGGCCAGACGGCGATGGAGAACTGCCTGCAGAAGTCGCCGGACATCAACGTCGTCTACACGATCAACGAACCGGCCGCGGCGGGCGCCTGGCGCGCGCTGAAGGCCGCGGGCAAAGACAAGAGCGTGATGATCGTCTCGATCGACGGAGGCTGTGACGGCGTGCGCAACGTGCAGGCCGGCGCCATTGCGGCGACCTCGCAGCAGTATCCGCTCAAGATGGCCGAACTCGGCGTGAACGCGGGCGTGGAGTACGCGAAGACGGGCAAGAAGCCGAGCGGCTATCACGACACGGGCGTCACGCTCATCACCGACAAGCCGATGTCCGGCGTCGACAGCAAGGACTCGAAGTTCGGGCTGGAGAACTGCTGGGGCAACAAGTAAGCAGCGCCGGCGCCGTGTCGCTTTCCGTTCTTCCCGCTGTCATTGCCTGAGAGGAGTGCATCATGCCGACTCCAACCGCGCCGGCGCCGAGCCCGCGCCAGCATCACTTCGCAGACCACCTGCCGTCCATCGCCGACGTCGGGCCGTTCCTCGCGCTCGTGCTCGCGTGCGCGTTCTTCATCTCGCAGAGCAACCGCTTCCTCTCGTTCGAGAATCTTTCGCTGATTCTCCAGCAGACGATGGTGGTCGCCGTGATCGCGATCGGTCAGACGCTCATCGTACTGACGGGCGGCATCGATCTTTCCTGCGGCATGGTGATGGCGTTCGGCTCCATCGTGATGACGCGCTTCGCCGTGATACTCGGCCTGCCGCCGGTGCTCGCCATCGCCTGCGGCATCGCGGCCACCACGCTGTTCGGGCTCTTGAACGGCGTGCTCATCACGCGTATCAAGCTGCCGCCGTTCATCGTGACGCTCGGCACGCTGAACATCGCGTTCGCGCTCACGCAGATCTACTCGAACGCGGAGAGCGTGTCGAACCTGCCCAACGCGATCATGTTCTTCGGCAACACGTTCGGCCTGGGGCACGCGCAGGTGACGTACGGCACGGTGCTCACGCTCTTCATGTACCTCTTCACGTGGTTCGTGTTGCGCGACACCGTGCCGGGCCGGCATCTCTACGCGCTCGGCAACAACGCCGAAGCAGCGCGACTCATGGGACTCTCGTCGCAACGCATCCTGCTCACCGTCTACGGCCTCGCGGGCGCCATCTACGGCATCGCGGCGCTGCTTTCGGTGGCACGCACAGGCGTGGGCGATCCGCAGGCCGGGCAGACGGAAAACCTCGACAGCATCACCGCCGTGGTGCTGGGCGGCACGAGCCTTTTCGGCGGACGCGGCACGATTGTCGGCACGCTGCTGGGTGCGCTGATCGTGGGCGTGTTCCGCAACGGGCTCACGCTGATCGGCGTGTCGTCGGTGTACCAGGTGCTGATCACCGGCATTCTCGTGATTCTCGCCGTGGCCGCGGACAAGCTCTCGCATCGCCGCGCCTGACGCGCGACGGTACGAGTCCAGCCTCGGTCTCAGCCTCAGCCTACGTCTCGCAAGCAAGGAGCAAGCGATGTCGACATTCCCCTCCTCTTCGGCCGCCACGCCCGTGCTCGCGGCGCGTGGCCTCGTGAAGCGCTACGGCCAGGTCACGGCGCTGGACGGCTGCGATTTCGAAGTGATGCCCGGCGAAATTCTCGCCGTGATCGGCGACAACGGCGCGGGCAAGTCGTCGCTCATCAAGGCGCTTTCGGGCGCCACGGTGCCCGACGAAGGCGAGATCCTGCTGGACGGCAGCGCCGTGAAATTCCGCAGCCCGCTCGATGCGCGCGACCACGGCATCGAAACCGTCTATCAGGACCTCGCGGTGGCGCCGGCCATGACCATCGCCGAGAACCTGTTTCTCGCGCGCGAACTCGTGAAGCCGGGCTGGCGCGGCAAGCTGCTCAAGATGATCGACAAGCGGCGCATGCTCGAAGAAGCCACGGCGCACATGAAGGGCCTGCAGATCGGCATCCGTTCGATGAAGCAGGCCGTGGAAACGCTCTCGGGCGGCCAGCGCCAGGGCGTGGCCGTGGCGCGCAGCGCGGCCTTCGCGCGCCACGTCGTGATTCTCGACGAGCCCACCGCGGCACTCGGCGTGAAGGAAGGCAACATGGTGCTCGAGCTGATCCGGCGCGTGCGCGATCGCGGCCTGCCCGTGATCCTCATCAGCCACAACATGCCGCACGTGTTCGAAGTGGCCGACCGCATCCACATCCAGCGGCTGGGGCGGCGCGCGGCGCTCGTGAAAACGAAGGACATTCATATGTCCGAAGCAGTGGCCATCATGACGGGCGCGAAAGAAGCCGACGTGAAGGCAATTGCCTGAACGTCTTGCGCGCCAGCCCCTTCGCTCTCATTTCCCGCACGCCCAGCCCGCTCCCCCGCAATGGAAAACGGCCACCGTACCCCGCTCAAGCAATCGGTCATGCAGCCCGGCAGGCAACCTGTCGGCTCGAATCAGGTCGGCATGCGGCAGTTCAACGAGCGCATCGTGCTGCAGGCCATCCGGCTGCGCGGGCCGCTCGCGAAGGCGGACGTGGGCCGGCTCACGCGGCTTTCCATGCAGACGGTCTCGATGATCGTCGACCGGCTGATCGACGACGGCCTGCTTGCACGGCAGCCGCGCGTGCGCGGCCGTATCGGTCAGCCGTCGGTGCCTATCGCGCTTGCACCCGACGGCGCGTTCACCATCGGCATCAAGGTGGGGCGGCGCAGCCTCGACGTGCTCGCCATGGACTTCATGGGCAACGTGCGCACACGCGACGTGCTGGAGTACGAATACCCGGATCCGCACATGCTGTTTCCGGCGCTCGAAGCCAAGCTCGCGCGCGTGAACGCGCAACTGGGCGCGCACGCGAAGAAGATTGTGGGCGTGGGCGTGGCGGCGCCGCTGTGGCTGGGCGGCTGGCGCGACTTTCTCGGCGCGCCGCCCGAAGCGCTCGCGGCATGGAACGATATCGACATTCGCACGCGCATCGAAACCATGACGGGCCTGCCCGTCGAGTTCGCAAAAGACACCACGGCCGCCTGCGCCGCGGAACTCGTGATGGGCCAGGGGCGCGGCATCAATCACTTCCTGTATCTGTTCGTCGGCACGTTTATCGGCGGCGGGCTCGTGATCGACGGGCGCCTGCACGGCGGTCCGCACGGCAACGCGGGCGCGGTGGGCTCGATTCCGCTGGCCGGCAGCGCAACGGGCCCACAGGACGCAACGGCCGATCCTGCCCGGCAATTGCTGCATGCCGCCTCGGGCTTCGTACTGGAACGTCTGTTCGCTGCGGCAGGCGCGCCGCCCACGGCCGCGCACGACCACCGCGCGTTATCCGCGGAGTTGTGGCGCCTGACGGAACAATGGCTCGACACCGCCTGCCCCGCCATCGCCGCGACGCTCACAAACGCGGCGGCGCTGCTCGATCTGGAAGCCGTGGTGATAGACGGCGAACTCGACCGGCAACTGCTGCGCGAGATCATCCGCCGCACAGAGCGCGTGCTGGACCGTTTCGAATGGGAAGGCATGGTGCGTCCGCAACTGCTGGAAGGCACCATCGGCGCAGACGCGCGTGCCATGGGCGGCGCGATTCTGCCGCTCTACGCGCATTTCGCGCCCACGCACGAGCTGTTTCTCAAGCCCGCTACGCAGCCGGACTACTGACGGCGGCGGCGCGAGGCGCGGCTCGGTGCCACGCACTCGCCCCTGGCTTCTTCGAGTCGAGTCCAGCTTTGACCCATGCGATACAACAGGCCCCACGCTCACCACCGCTCGACCACGTTAGACGGCGCCGCCACACGTTGCAGCGTCGCTACACCGCCTGACATGGGCTGAGGCTGAGTCTGTGCCGCTGCATTCGCCACCTGCGTACTCCCCGCCGCCTTCGCCGGCGCATCCACGAGCGGCTGCAACGCCGGCGCCAGCGACTTCAGCAACTGCACCGCCAACGCGCTCGTGAACGAGTAGTGGCTGGCATACGGCTCGTGCACCCAGGCGGTGAGCGTGCCGTAAAAGCGGTCGCCAATCGCGAACACGAAGGTTGCCGAACGGTTCACCTTGCGCGACTCGATGAGCCGTGCCCCGCGCGCATAGACGTTGAAGCGCTGGTCGCCCGTGCCGGTCTTGCCGTACACCGGGAGCGTGCGGCCGTCGGGGAACGTCATGCCCTCGGCCAGCCGGCGCGCCGTGCCGCCCTGCACCACGTCGCCGAGCAGGCCATGCACGACCGCTGAAATTTCCGGCGAGATCAACGGTTGCGGCGGCGTCGCCGTTCTCGCGAAGCGCGTTTCGTAGGGCGTGCCCTGCGCGAATTCGAGCGACTCGATGCTGTGCGTCGGCAGCTTGTTGCCGCCGTTCGAAATGAGCCCGATGAGTTGCGCGAGCGCGGCGGGCCGGTCGCCCGATGCGCCGATCGCCGTGCCATACGAAGGCGTGATCGACGCGAACGGATAGCCGAGCGCCTGCCACGACTTGCCGATCGCCTCGTAGGCGCGTTCTTCCACCATGCGGCGGATGCGCCGGTCCTGCGTGCCGTGATAGCGCGTCTTGAAGAGCCACGAGTACGTGTAGGCGCGCACCTGGGCGCTGGCATCCTGGGTCTGCGCAAGCGTTGCGTCCGGATGCGTGCGCAGGTAGTCCACGGTCCACAGTTCGAGTGGATGCACGCGCGCGATGTAGCCCCGGTCGTTCAGGTTGAAGCGGTCCACGCCGTACTTCGTGTAGAGGTTCGCGAGGTCGTCGTCGGTGAGCCACTGGCCCGGCGTGCCCTTCAGGGCGGCCCGCATCTGCGCGTTGAACCAGACCTGCGGCTGGTCGGGCGCCACGCTGCGCAGCACGGTGGCCACCTTCGGCGGCGACTTGCGCACGTCATGCAGCAGCGTGGCGAGCGCGTCGCTGGCGGACTTGCCGTGGTACTTCTGATAGAAGCGCTTCAGGTACACGCGGCTTTCCTGATCGGCAAAGCGCGTGAGGTACGAGCGGCGCACGGCAGGGTCGTCGAGCCATTGCGACGGCGGCCCCGAGGTCTGGATCATCTCGTAGTGGACGATGTCGCGCATGAGCCGCACGAACACCAGGTTCACCGAGTGCTGAAACGCCTTGTGGACCGTGAGGATGCGGCTGTTGTCGCTGGACTCGAAGTTGTTGAAGCTCTGCGCGCCGCCGCCCGTGTAGAAGGTTTCGCCGGGGTTCGCCGAGTATTTGCGCTCCACCGCAGTGTCCAGCATGGCGCGCAGCGAATGGTCCGGCGTGTGCTGGAGGTAGTCCACGGCCCAGCGTGTCAGTGCGTCGGACGGATCGGGCTTCACCTGCTTCAGTTGCGCGGGCGTCATCGCGCCGTAGCGCGCGTGCAAATCGCTCACGATCTGCAGGTACGTCACGACCGTGCGCAACTTCGCCGTGGAACCGAGGTTCAGGCGCGCGCCCTGGTTGATGTCGAACGGCTGGTTCACGCTGTCGGTCTGCACGCGCACCACGTTGGAGTCGCCGCGCTTTTCGAACAGCGTGAAGCTGTAGGCGATCTTCGACGGGTCGTCGCGCGGCGTCAGCATCTCGAAGCCCACGAGGCCCGCGGCGTTCGCGCCGTCGCGCGTGGCGGCCTGCGCGAGGCGATCGCTAACGGCGCGCTGAACGGCGTTGTCGAGCGTGGAGGTGGCGGTCAGGTCGAGCCGGTCGAGATCGTAGACGTTGCTCACACCAAGCGTGGTCATCAAGTACGTGCGCACCGCGTTCACGGCCTTGCGCGCAACGAACGACTGCACGGTATGCGCGGGCCGCGCCGTGCTCAATTGCAGATGCGCCGCGAGCGCCGCGTCGCGCAGCGCGGGCGTAATCACGCCGCCGCCCGCGAGCAGGCGCAGATAGCTGTCCGTGAGCCGTTCCAGATCCGCGTTGCCGTGCAGGAGGAAGCGCGACGGCGAGCGCTGCGCGATCAGGAGCGACAGCACCTGACGAAACGCGAGGGCCTGCTCGTCGAGCGTCGCGCCCGATTGCGGTGCGCGCAGAATGCGGTTCACGTCGTCGAAGTCGCGGCCGTACCAGGCCGCAAGGCCATCGCCGATGCCGTTGATCTCGCCCACACCGGCCTTCGCCGCCAGCGGCACCGAGTTGAGGTAATGGACCACGATCTGCCGGCGCGCCGGCATGGTCTGCGGACCGTCCAGATAGGCGCGCACCGAAGCCGACGCGATCTGCCGCAGCTTTTCGGGCGGCGTCGCGGTGCGGCCCTCGGGCGAGTGCCGGAACTTCTCGATCTGCGTGGCGAGCGTGCTGCCGCCGGGCGTCGGCTGGCGCCGGTTGAAAAAGCGCGCGCCCTGGTCGAAGAGGGCACGGCTGAAGCGCCCCCAGTCGATGGCAGGATTGCGGTTCGGCTGGTCCGCAGCCAGCAGGTAGCGGTCTTCGATGAAGAGCAGCGAGTTGGCGACGAGCGGCGGCACGTCGTCGAAGCGCTCGTAGACGCGCATCGGGTAGCGCGCCGAAAACAGCGACTCGCCGCTCGAATCGCGCAGCACGAGGCCGGCGTCGTCTTTCTCCTGATAGGGCAGGAAGAGCCCGCGGTCCGCGAGGTCGGCCATGCGTTCGGAATCGCGCGCCTGCGCCACGATGGCAAAACCGTGCGCCTTGAGCCGCGCTTCGAACGCAGGAATGCGCGCGTAGCCGAGGCGTTCGTCGTAGGGACCGTGTGAAGGAAAACGGATGCTGTCGCTCGGACCGGAGCCCACCGTGAAGCCCACGTCGCGGGTCAGCTCGGAAAGATAGTGCGCCTGCAGCCGCGAGGTTTCGATCTCGATCTGGATGATGCGACCGGCAATGACCGCGGCGACGAGAATCGCGGCGACAAGCCCCCACTTGATCCATCTCCAGATGGATACCGCGCTCGCGACGCGAACGGGAAATCGAACCAGCGGCCGATTCATGGCGGCTTCTCCCTGGCGTTGGCCAGATCGCTGCACTGCACTTCCAGACTGCACATTTCAAACCCAACTTTTTAACAGTCTAGCTCGCCCTTTCAGACTTCGGGAAATACGGACAAACACCGCTTCACAGCAGTCGCGCGACCACAACACACTCGTGCGCGGCACCGGATTTCATGTCCGTTCCTATGCGCAATGTGCGGCGCTGCACGATACTGCCGGTTGATTGCCGACTGTCACGCATGAAGTGCGAGCCTGGTGCATTCGTGCATGATCGAGCAATCGCAATACCTGCGCCGGCGGGTGTCCGCCGGCATCCGTTGGTACTCGCCGACACCCTCTCCACCGCGCCCCTACGCCTTCCTGTCTTCGCCATGCAAAGCTATTACGAAACCACTGCCACCCGCCCCGTGCGGCCTGCGCTCGCCGGACGGCACAGCGCGGCGGTCTGCATCGTCGGCGGCGGGCTGGCGGGACTCTCCACGGCGCTGGGGCTCGTCGAGCGCGGCGTGCGCGACATCGTCGTGCTGGAGGCAAAACAGGTGGGCTTCGGCGCCTCCGGACGCAACGGCGGGTTCGTGTTCGGCGGCTACAGCCTGGATTGCGCGGAGTTGCTGCGCATTCTCGGCGCGCCCCGCGCGCGCGAGCTTTACGCGCTCACGACGTCGGCCGTGGACCTGATGCGCAAGCGCATCCGCCGTTATGCGATCGACTGCGACGCAACCGACGCCGGCGTGATCCTCGCGAACTGGTTCGACGACCCGGCGCGGCTCGATGTGCAGCGTCAGTTGATGAAGACATCGTTCGGCGTGGACTGGGAGCCGCTCAGCGCAGCCGAACTCGCCGCGCGTCTCAAGACCACGCGTTATCACGGCGGTCTCTTCGAACGCAATGCGTTCCACTTTCATCCGCTGAAATACGTGCTCGGCGTGGCGCAAGCCGCTGCCGCGGGCGGTGCGCAGATCTACGAGCAGTCACCGGTGCGCGCCTTGCGCCGCGAAGGCAGCGGTTATGTGGTGCAGACCACGGAAGGCGAAATCGAGGCACGGCACGTGGTGATGGCGGGCGGCGGCTACGCGCGGCGCGTCTACCAGCGCGTTGAGCGCGCGGTGCTGCCTATCGCGACCTACGTGATGGCGACCGAACCGCTCGGCGCGCGGCTTGCCGACGCCATTGCCTGCGAGAGCGCCGTCTACGACACGCGCTTCGCGTTCGACTACTACCGGCCGCTGCGCGACACGCGCATCCTGTGGGGCGGCCGCATTTCGGTGCGGGAGCGCGAGCCCGAGGCGATCGCGCGGCTGCTCAGGCGCGACCTGCTCAAGGTCTATCCGCAACTGCACGACGTGCGTATCGATTACGCCTGGGGCGGGCTCATGAGCTACGCGCGTCACAAGATGCCGCAAATCGGGCAGAGCGATGACGGCGTCTGGTACGCGGTCGGCTTCGGCGGACACGGCATGGCGCCCACGACGGTATCCGGCGAACTGCTGGCCGCGGCCATCACGGGCGAACGTGCCGTACCCGAAGCGTTCGCCGCGTTCGGGCTCACGCGGGCGTACGGGCTCGTCGGGCTCGCCGCCGCGCAGCTCACCTACACGGCGATGCAGGCACGCGACGCGTTCGCGGACCGCGGGCGTTGAGGGCTCGGTTAGACGTTCTTTGGGTCGCCTGCGGTGCCGTGCGCGCCGCCTTGGGGTTTATCGCCAAAACCATCGGCTCAACGCATCGGCTCACCCCATCCGCAAGCCGTCAGCAAGGCCCGAAACACCGGTCCATCACCGCGCAAATCCTTGCCGGACGGCCTTTTTCGCCATGCTAGAATGCCCCGTCAATGCCCGTGAAACGCACAATGAAAAAGGCAAGCAGGGTCGCCGCCCCCGAAACCGACGGCATGCCGTCCGAAGCCCGCCGCAAGTACGATCCTGAACAGACGAAGCGCAACATCCTCGAGGTGGCCACCCAGGAGTTCTCGTCCATGGGCCTCTCCGGCGCGCGCGTCGATGCCATCGCGGAGCGCACGAACACCACCAAGCGCATGCTCTACTACTACTTCGGCAGCAAGGAAGGGTTGTACGAGGCCGTGCTGGAAAAGGTGTACGGCGACATCCGCACGCTCGAACAGGACCTGCCCATCAGCGAGCTGGACCCCACCGAAGGGCTGCGCAAGCTCGTGGAATTCACCTTCGACTATCACGACCGGCACCGCGACTTCGTGCGGCTCGTTTCCATCGAAAACATTCACGGCGCGAAATACATCGAGCAGCTGAAGTCGTTCAAGAGCCGCAACGCGAGCGTGATCCGCACGATCGAAGACCTGCTCGCGCGCGGCGTGGCGGCGGGCCAGTTCCGCCCCGACATCGACGCCATCGACCTGCACCTGCTGATCAGCTCGTTCTGCTTTCACCGCGTGTCGAACCGCTATACGTTCGGCAGCGCATTCGGGCGCGATCCGTCGCATCCGCGGCTGCGGGCGCGGCATCGCGAGATGATCGCCGACGCCGTACTGCGGTTCGTGCGCAAGGAAGCCTGACCGCAAACAAACAGGGGCCCGTTCGGGCCCCGGCTCTTTACCACGCAGCCGTCGAGTTCAGTCGAGCACGATGCGCTTGATGTCCCCCACCACGAAGATGTAAGACAGCGCGCCGATCAACGCGATCACGCCGATGAACGCGAGCGCGCCGACGAACGAGCCCGTGGCCGACACGATGAAGCCCACCGCGAGCGGCGTGACGATGCCGGCAAGATTCGCGGCGAAGTTGAAGATGCCGCCCGTCACGCCGAGCAGGCCGTCCGGCGCGATGTCGGAAACGAGCGTCCAGCCGAGCGCCGCCATCCCCTGCGCGAAGAACGCCACCGAGAGAATCACGATCACCGTCACGTTGCTTTCGACGTAGTTCGCCAGCACGATCGTCGAGGCGAGCAGCAGGCCGGCGATGATCGGCAGCTTGCGCGCCACGTTCGCCGACTTGCCCCGGCGCAGCAGCCAGTCGGACAACGTGCCGCCGAACATCACGCCCACCGACGCCGCAATGAACGGCATGATCGCGAAGAAGCCGATCTTGAGCCAGCCCATGTGGCGTTCGGTGGCGAGGTAAGTCGGGAACCATGTGAGGAAGAACACGAGCGTCGAGTTGCCTGCGAACTGGCCGAGGCAGATGCCCGTGAGTTGCCGGTGCTTGAGCAGGCGCCCGATGGTGCGCCACTCGAAGCCGCCTTTCTTGCCTTCGCTCGCAGCCCGCGCATTGTGTGCCGCGGTATCGGCCGGCTTGCGATGCGTGAGACCGCCGCCCGCTTCGATGTAATCGAGTTCCGCCTGGTTGGCCGCGGGATGCTCGCGCGGCTCGCGATAGAACAGCCACCAGATGCCGCCGAACACGATGCCCACGCCGCCCACCACGTAGAACAGCGAGCGCCAGCCGAAGGCGCCCATCAGCGCGAACAGGAACGGGCTGAAGAACGCGAGGCCGATGTACTCGCCCACCGTGTACGTGCCTGTCGCCATGGCGCGCTCGCGCTGCGGAAACCAGGTCGCCACGACGCGGCTGTTGGTCGGAAAGCACGGCGCTTCCGTCACGCCCAGCCCAAGACGGCATGCGAACAGCGCACCCACGCCGCTCACGAAACCCTGCAACAGCGTGAATACCGACCACAGCGTCATCGAAAGGTAATACGTGACGCGGCTGCCGAAGCGGTCCAGAAACAGGCCGCCCGGAATCTGCGCCGCGACGTAGCTCCACGAGAACGCCGAGAAGATCAGCCCCATCAGCGCGGCGCCAATGCCCAGTTCCTTCGTGAGCTGCGGCGCGGCGATGCCGAGCACTGTGCGGTCGAGGTAATTGATCATCGTGCCGACGGCGAGCAGCGCCAGAATGCGATAGCGCGCCTTCGAACGCCGCGCGGTGGCGGCGGACGTGCGGGCGGCGGGCATCAGAGGCTCGTCGCCAGTTTGGGTTGATCCGGACATGGTTGTCTCCAGGTGTATTCGAACGATGTTGTTGTAGTGAGCGCGGGTGCGTACCGACGAGCGCCGATGAGCGTGAAAAGTGGCGGCAGCCCCTCAGCGGTTCAGCAGCGACTGGAAGTGCCGGTACATACGTTCGGCGTCGGGCTCGCGGCCTGTAAAGAGGCCGAACGCATCGACCGCCTGATACACCGCCATGCCGCCACCCGACAGCGTGCGGCAGCCGGCCGCCTCGGCCGCCTCGATGAGCGCCGTGCGAATCGGGAAGTAGACGATGTCGGCCACCCACAGGCCGCTGTGCAGCAGATGCGCGGGCAGCGGCAGGCCTGGCAGCTTCGCCATGCCGGTGGGCGTGGCGTGGATCAGGCCGTTTGCCTGCGCGAGCGCGTCGCCCAGCACGCCGCCCGCCGCGACCGTGGCCTGCGGAAAGCGCGCCTGCAAGTCGGCGGCGAGCGCGCTTGCGCGTTCGTTGTCGACGTCGAATACGGTGAGCGAGCGCGCGCCCATCATCAGCGCGGCGTGCGCCACCGCCGCGCCGGCCCCGCCCGCACCAAGCTGCACGACGCGTTCGAGCGACACATCCGGCAAACCGCGCCGGAACGCGCGCGCGAAGCCGGACCAGTCGGTGTTGTGACCAATGCGCTTGCCGTCCTTCAACAGCACGGTGTTCACGGCGCCGAGCGCGCGCGCGTCGTCGGAAAGTTCGTGCAGCAGCGGAATGATGGCCTGCTTGCAGGGGAACGTGACGTTCAGGCCGTTGTAGCCGAGACGCTCCGCGCTCGCGAGCAGTTCGGGCAGCGCCGACGCGTCGAGCTTGAGCACGTCGAGGTCGATGCGTCGATACACGTAGTTGAGACCGAGCTGGCGCCCTTCCTCCTCGTGCATGGCCGGACTCAGCGACCCACCGATGCCCGCGCCAATCAGGCCGATCAGAAACGACGACGTACTCATTGCTTGCCCTTGCTCTTCAAAATGGTTGCCATGCGCTCCAGCGCGAAAATATAGCCGTCGGTGCCGCATCCGCAGATCACGGCCTCGGCGACGGCCGAAACGAACGAGTGATGCCGGAACGCCTCGCGGCGATGCACGTTCGAGATGTGCACTTCGATCACGGGCTTTGCGACCGCCGAGAGCGCATCCGCAATGGCCACCGACGTGTGCGTGTACGCGGCCGGATTGATTACCACGCCCTGCACCGCGGAGCGCGTTTCGTGCAGCCAGTCGATCAATTGATGTTCGGCGTTCGACTGACGAAAGTCCACGCCAAGCCCCAGCCGTTCGCCCGCTTCGCGGCAGCGACGCGCGACGTCCTCAAGCGTTTCCGCTCCATAGATATGCGGCTCGCGCGTGCCGAGCAGATTCAGGTTCGGCCCGTTGAGGACCAGTACCGACGCAAAACTCATCAAGACCTCTCAATGTCAGGAGTGCCCGGAAAACGCGGCGGCTGCGCACGCGCCTCTCCAGCCTGACGCGCAGTGTGCGCCCGAATGCCGCACGTGTCTTTGGGGGTTTTCGATAATTTGTACGATCTAGTTAGTTTGTATAAACTCCGCCTCGAATTCATTGCAGCAGTGCTTTTCGTGCTGCAACGGTGTACCAGACAGATACAAATGGAACGTTCGATGGTGCGGCGCAACGGTTCGTGCGCTCATCGCACGGCGCCTTTTCATCGCGATTCCTGATCCCTCTCCGACTCCCCGCAGGAGCCTTGCATGCAACGTTCGATTGCCACCGTGTCCATGAGCGGCACGCTCATCGAAAAACTGACCGCCATCCAGGCGGCCGGCTTCGACGGCATCGAAATCTTCGAAAACGATCTGCTCTACTTCGACGGGTCGCCCGCCGACGTGCGCCGCATCGCCGCCGACCTCGGGCTCGGAATCACGCTGTTCCAGCCGTTTCGCGACTTCGAGGGCGTGAGCGGCGAGCGGCTCGCACGCAACCTCGAACGCGCGAAGCGCAAATTCGACCTGATGCACGAACTGGGCACGAACCGCATCCTCGTGTGCAGCAACGTTTCGCCGGACACGATTCGCGACGACGCGCTCATTGCCGACCAGCTCGGCGCGCTCGCGCTCGCCGCGCAGCAGGCCGGCGTGTATGCGGGCTACGAGGCGCTCGCGTGGGGTCGGCACGTGAATTCGTATCGCCACGCGTGGCGGCTCGTGAACGCGGTGAACCATCCGAACCTCGGGCTCGTGCTCGACAGCTTTCACACGCTCGCCATCGGCGACAGCGTGGACGAGATCGCCGCGATCCCTGGCGAGCGCATCGCGTTCGTGCAGATTGCGGACGCGCCGAAGCTCGCCATGGACGTGCTCGAATGGAGCCGCCATTACCGCTGCTTCCCGGGCCAGGGCGACTTCGACCTGGCGGGCTTCACGGCACGCGTGGTGGAGGCCGGCTACACGGGACCGCTGTCGCTCGAAATCTTCAACGACGGTTTTCGCGCGGCGCCCACCGCCACCACCGCGGCGGACGGATATCGGTCGCTGCTGTTGCTCGAAGAGCAGACGCGCGGCGCGATGAAAGCCGCCAACGCCGACCATGAAGCGCATCACGCCGGCAGCAGCAGCGATGCGGCCGTCACACTCTTCGAGCCACCCGCCGCACCGGCGCATGTCGGTTTCCAGTTCCTCGAATTCGCCGTGGACGACACGGCCCGCGCGCATCTGGCCGACTGGCTCGGCAAGCTCGGCTTTCGCCAAACCGGCCGGCATCGCTCGAAAGACGTGGCGCTGTTCCAGCACGGCGATGCGTCGATCGTGCTCAACGCCGAAGCCGACTCGTTCGCAAGTGCGTTCTTCCAGCAGCATGGTCTGTCGCTCTGCGCGTCGGCGTTCCGCGTGGACGACGCGAAGCTCGCCTTCGAGCGCGCCGCCGGCTTCGGCTACGCGCCATTCTCGGGGCGAGTGGGCCCGAACGAGCGCGTGCTGCCCGCGGTGCAGGCGCCCGACGGCAGCCTCAACTACTTCGTGGACGAAGCGCCCGACGAACCCACGCTGTTCGAAGCCGACTTCGTGCTCACCGAGCGCACGGGCGGTGAGGCGGCGCGCGGCCCCATCGCGGGCATCGACCATGTTTGCCTTTCACTGCCCGCGGCTTCGCTCGACACATGGGTGCTGTTTCTGCGCACGGCGTTCGGCTTCGAGCCGGAGCCAGGCCTGCTCGTGCCCGACCCTTACGGCCTCGTGCGCAGCCGGGCGCTGCGCAGCCGCGACGGCTCGGTGCGCGTGGCGCTCAACGCATCCGTGGATCGCCACACGGCCGTGGCCCAGGCGCTGCATACCTATCGCGGCTCGGGCCTGAACCACGTGGCCTTCCATACGGCGGACATCTTTCGCGCGATCCCGCACTTCGTCGCACGCGGCCTGCCGCTGCTCAAGATTCCGCGCAACTACTACGACGACCTCGCCGCGCGCTACGCACTGCCCGATCAGACCATCGACGCGTTGTACGAAAACAACATCCTGTACGACCGCGACGCGCAGGGCGGCGAGTTCTTCCACGCCTATACCGAACTGCTGGACCAGCGTTTCTCGCTGGAGCTCGTGGAGCGTCGCGGCGGTTACGACGGCTACGGTGCGGCGAACGCCGCGGTACGCCTCGCGGCTCAGGCCCAGCAGCGTCGTCATGGGGCGCGCTGAGCCGTGGCGGCAACGTGGTGGCGGTCAGGGAATCAGGGCACACGCGTCTATACAGATAAAGTAAATCGTTATACCGTAGCTGCCGCGGTATTTCAGGCGCTTTTTGCGTCGCAACAGGTAATCGTTTTCCTTCTATAAACGATGAGACAGCACGCCTGCCCGGCGTGCATAACAAAGCCAAGGCTGGAGATAAAAGATGACTTCTCGCGATACCTTCCGTAATGCATTGCTGGGCGCCGGCTTCGCGCTCGCCGCAGGCCCCGCGCTCGCGCAAAGCAGCGTCACGCTCTATGGCGTGGCCGACGACGCGATCACCTACGTCAGCAACCAGAAAGGTCATTCGAACTGGTACCTGCGCCAGGGCAACCTCTACGCATCGAAGTTCGGCTTCAAGGGCGTAGAAGATCTGGGCGGCGGCACCAGCGCGATCTTCGACCTCCAGGCCGGCTTCGACCTGAACACGGGCGCGGCGTCGTCGTCGGGCCTGCTGTTCAACCGCCAGGCATTCGTGGGTCTGCAGAACAACAACTACGGCACCTTCACGATGGGCCGCCAGTACACGCCGTACTACCAGTTCGTCGGCCCGCTCGCATCGAGCAACTGGCTCACGGGCGCAACGGGCGCGCACCCCGGCGACTACGACGGCCTCGACACCACCATCCGCGTCAACAACTCGTTCGTCTATACGTCGCCGGTGTGGTACGGCGTGCAGGCGAGCGCCATGTACGCGCTCGGCGGCGTCGCGGGCAGCACGGGCAAGGGCCAGACGATCAGCGGTGCGCTGCGTTATGCCAACGGCCCCATCGCCCTTGCGGCCGGCTACCTGCGCATGGACAACGCTTACGTGAACCCGGTCTCCACCACGAGCCCGGCGTTCGACTCGTCGTCCACGGCAAGCTTCGCGGTCTCCGCCGTGAACCAGGGTTACGTGACGGCGCACTCGGTGCAGCACATCGCCGCCGCCGGCGACTACACGATCGGCAACCTGATGGTCGGCGTGAACTACTCGAACGTGCGCTACCTGCCGGGCAGCCGCTCGCTCTTCACGGATACGGCCGTGTTCAACTCCTACGGCGCAATCGCCTCGTACCGCTTCACGCCGGCGTTCGACATGGCTGCCGCGTTCTCGTACACGATGGCGTCGAAGGCGAACGGCATTTCGAGCGCCGCGCGCTACCAGCAGTATTCGCTGAAAGAGGCCTACCACCTCTCCAAGCGCACCACGCTCTACGCGGTGCAGGCGTACCAGCACGCCACGGGCCAGACGCTCGGCCTGAAGGGCGCAGGCAACATCGTGGATGCCGCGCCGGCAGTGGGCGACTCGCAGAACACGACGCCGTCGTCCACGCGCTCGCAGTTCGTCGGCATGGCCGGTATCGCAGTGGCGTTCTAAGCGCTACGGCTTCGCCTCTACATGCGCAGAGAAGCGCGCGGCCTTCGGGCTGCGCGCTTTTTGTTTTGTAAGCGCCGGGCATACGGCTTGCAAAAGCCATCTTGATCGCGACCGATATAATCGGCCGGATGGTTACAACCCACGCCCGTCAACATCAGGAGACACATGAAGAAATTCGCCGCCACCCTCTGCGCTCCGCTGCTGCTCGCCGCGTGCGCCTCCCTTCAGAGCAACCCCGATGCGGGCGAGCCGGTGATCGACAGCACCACGCAACGTTCCGTCGACAGCGTCGTGCAATGCATGACCGTGGAAGCCTCGAAGCATGACAGCAGCGTGAAAACCACTGCGCTGCCGCAAGGCGCCATGCTCGACTTCGGCGACTCGAACGTCGTCAAGGTACGCAGCGACAACGGCGCCACGACTTACCGGTTCTACGCCGGCAAGCGGCACATCAAGAACCTCTGGATCGAGAGCGCGAGCAAGACCTGCGCGCCCTGAGAAAGCCGCCGCCGCATGGGTGTAACGTGTTGTTACCACTATGGCAGCGGCTGTTGCACCCGCGGTCCGATTTTTAAGAATCGTTTAAGACTTCCTGCGCATGATCCGTCGAAACTCGACCGAACAACCCAGGAAGGTGGACCGATGGACAGGCAAGACACGACTTTGACGAGCGCGCCGCAGCCTGCGGCCCCGGCGAAGCGCACGATTTTGCGCCGCCTGCTCAGTCACCACGAAATCGCGACGTTGCTGCTGTTGCTGCACGCGCCCATCGACGCGTCCGCGAAGCCCGAGATTCCCCAGTTGCAGGAAGCCGGCCTCGTCGAGCAGGTGCAGTCCGAGGCGGGCACGCCGCACATCCGGCTCACGCCCGAAGGCAACGCCATTCTGCGCGGCCTGGGCCTTGACCGTCCGCAACGGTAATCGGCCTCGATCCACCCACCGGGCGATCACGCCTGCCACACCGCGTACCCGGCTTCGCGCAGGCCGATTCCCAGCTCCACTTCCATGTCGCGCGCGCCGTCGTACGGCAATGGATTGAACACTTCATACAGTTCCGGCATCAACCGCAAGCCGTAATCACGCACGAAGCGGTTCGACTGGATGCCGGCCTTGTGGCGGTCAAAACGCAGATCGGGATCGAGCCCGGTCATTCCCACATAAACGCAGGGCTTCGCGAACCGATACTCGGGATTCGCGCGGCGAAAGCGCGCCTCGTTCCAGACGGTGTCGTCGAGTTCGACCACGTAGACGTAGTAACGATGGGTTTTCAGGCGAGTCCTGGCGCGCGCCTTTTCGCTTGCGGACATGGCGGGACGATCAGCAGATCGGCAACCGGGGCCGGCCGAAACCACGCACGTTCGTCACCAACGGCGTCCGGTCACACCTTCGGCGAGGCCGGGGCGGAGGCGGTGGCATGCAGGAGCGCACGGTACTCGGTGGGCGTCACGCCCACCGTGGCCTTGAATTGCCGCGTGAACGCGCTGTGGTCCGTATAGCCGCACAGCGCGGCGACGTCGGTGACCTTGTCGTGAGAGACGAGCAGCGCCGTGGCCGCATCCAGACGTGTCTTCAGCAACACCTGGCGCGGCGTCAGGTGAAATACCTTGTGGAAGTAACGCTCCAGTTGCGCGACCGACATATCCGCCATTTCCGCCAGTTGCTTCAGGTTCAGCGGCTGCACATAGTTTTCCTGGATGTACTGCACGACCGTGGCGAGCTTGCTGTACGCGGGATGGCTGCTCTCGTCGGCTCTCAGGTCGCGCGAGATGCCGGCCAGTCCCACCACGGTGCCCGTCGACGGATCGCGTAGCGGCGTCTTGCAGGTGAGGCACCAGCCTGGCTGCCGGCCCGGATACAGATGCAGTTCCAACTGGTCGACGAGCGTATTGCCGATGCTCACGATGGTCCTGTCCTGCGCGGTATAGACGCGGCCGAAGCGGCGCGGAAACACGTCCTCGGCGGTCTTGCCGAGCAGCGCTTCCTTGTCCTTGTAGCCGCAGCGCGAGGCGAGCGTGCGGTTCACCAGCACGTAGCGCGCTTGCACGTCTTTCACGAAGAACACGACTTCCGGCATGGCGTCGAACACCGGCTCGAGCAACGTGAAATGCGTGAGCATGGCCGCGAGCGTGGCGTCGGCAGAGGCCGACGCATCCGCGGCCCCCGCTGCCCCGGGAACCGCGTTCGGCGTCATGCCGGCTGCCGCTTGCAGCGCCGGATGGATGATGTCGGCCAGCATGGTCATGTCGGAATTCCGCGCGCCCGGAGCGGGTAAGAACGTGCGCTCGATTATAGGGCCCGGCACCGGCGCAAAAAAATCGGGAGGGGCCCGGGCTCAGGAGTCGGCGGCGGCCTCGATCAAGGTGCCGATCTGCGCGGGTTGCAGCGGCGGACGCGGTACAGCCTGGGCCACGCCTGCTCCCGTGCCCCAGCCGAAATAAGTGCGGGCCGCCGTCGCGCAGATGCGCCCCTGGCAGGCGCCCATGCCGCAGCGCGTCTGGAGCTTGGCGTCGCGCCAGTTCGCGTGTGCGCGCACGGCGCCGATCGTCACGTCCTCGCAGCGGCAAAGCAAGGTGTCGTCGGGCGGCACGGCGCGCGCCGCTTCGCCCAGCGCGAAGGCCGCATCGACGTTGGCCGCGAAGCGCCGCCAGCGCGCGCGTTCGGCGAAGCGGGCGCGCGCGGCGGGCGCGGCGTCGACGGCTGCCAGCCCCGCGATCTCGCCTTCCACGCGGGCGAGTTCCATGCCGCCCACGCCCGTGCATTCGCCGGCCGCGAACACGTGCTCGACAGAAGTTCGCTGCAGATCGTCCACGGCGAGCGCGCAACCGTCGCCGCGGGCCGCCACCGCGCACCCCAGCGATTCACCCAGCAGCCCATTCGGCTCCAGCCCATAGCCACACGCGACGCGATCGCACGCAAGTGTGAGCTCGCGCTCGCCGCGTCGAATCGTGACCTGTTCGACATGCCCCGCTCCGCTCGCCTCGCGTACCACGCTGCCGGTCCAATACCGCAGCCCGGCGAAACCGCGTGTGAGCATGGCCGCCTGCACGAGCTTCGACGGCGAGCGCGTCAACGAAAGCGCAAAACGCGCGACCGCCGACGCGCTCGCCTGCTCGATCACCGCCAGCACGTCGGCCCCTGCATGACGTGCCGTGGCAAGTGCGGCGAGCAGCAATGGCCCGCTTCCGGCGATCACGATGCGCTCGCCGCGCACCGGCACGCCGCCCTTGATCAGCGCCTGCAAGCCGCCCGCGCCGGTGACGCCCGGCAGCGTCCAGCCTGGAAACGGCAGCAGACGTTCCCGCGCGCCGGTCGCGAGAATCAGGCGGCCGTACGAGACGCGCACGCCGCCGTGCTGTTCCGATTCGATCAGCAGTTCGCCGCCCGCAAGCGGCGCGACAACGCGCGACGACTGCCACCACGCAACGTGCCCATCCGGCGCGAGAGTGTCCAGCAGCGTGCGCAAAGGCTGCTGCGCCGGATGCTGCGGCCCCTGGCGCCAGACCTGGCCGCCCGCGCGCGGATTGTCGTCGATGATCGCCACGCGCGCGCCTTGCCCCGCCGCCGCGCGCGCCGCGCTCAAGCCCGCCGGTCCCGCGCCGACGATCACCACGTCGTAGCGTTCACTCATTCCGTCCTCATCGTCTCGATCCGCTGCCCCTCGCGGCACAGCGTCTGGCAGGCAAGCCGATGCGCGCGACCGTCGATGGTCACGCGGCACTCCTGGCACACGCCCATGCCGCAAAACATCGTGCGCGGCTCGCCGCGAACGGAGACGCGTGCGCCTCGTGTTGCGCCCACGTGGGTCGCAGCCGCTGATGCAGTCGCTGATGCAACCGCTAATGCAGCCGCCACCGTGGCACCCTGCGGCACCACGACGGCATGCCCGTCCACCGTCACGTGAATTTCTTGCGCTCGTGTGCTGGTGCGTTGAACGTCACGCATGCCCGGCTCCTTGCGCAAAACGCGCGGGCAGGTACGGGTCGGCGGCAATGGGCGGCAGTTCGTCGAGTATCTGCGCGGCAAGCAGGTTCGCCGTGGCGAGCGACGTGGTCACGCCGAGTCCCTCGTGTCCCACGGCAAGCCACACGCCGCGCAGCTCGCCGCCCGCCGGGCCGATCAGCGGCAAGTCGTCGGGCGAGGCGGCGCGAAAGCCGGTCCACGCGCGAATCGCGTTCAAGCCCGGCAGCGACGGCAGATAACGCGCCGCGCGCTTGAGCATCTGCGCGAGCACGGGCATCTCGACGGCGGGATCGGTCGTGTCGAACTGGCGCGACGAGCCGATCAGCAGTTGGCCTGTCGGCCGCGGCTGCACGTTGAACGCCACGGAGGTGCCCTGCGCGTGATGCGCGCTCTTGATGTAACCGAGTTCGAGCAACTGATGCCGGACCACGCCGGGGTAACGGTCGGTGATGAGCAGATGGCCCTTCTTCGGCTGCAGCGGCAACCAGGGCACGAGGCGTTGCGCGGCAAGGCCATTCGCGACGACCACGTGCGCCGCGCCAAACGCCGCTCCCGTGCGCAACACCACGCGCGACGGCTCCAGCGCGATCACCTCGGCGCCGGTATGCAGGCGGATGTTCGCCGCCCCCGGCGAATGCCGCAGCAGCCATTCGGCCGCCGCGGGCGCATAGACGATGCTGTCGTGCTCGATACGCAGCCCGCCCGCCATGCCCGGCGCGAGCGCCGGCTCGCAGGCATACAGCGCGCTCGCGTCAAGCAATTGCGACGCCACGTTCTGTGCCGCGAACGCCGCCTGCATCGCGCGAGCCGCGTCGAGTTCCTCGTCATCGCTTGCAACCCAAAGCGTGCCGCAGCGGCAGAACGCATCGCGCTCACGCAACCGCGGCGCGAGTTCGAGCCACAACGCGCGCGAATAACGGGACAGCGCCAGCTCCGCGGGCGAGTCGTTCATCACCACGATATGGCCCATGCCCGCCGCAGTCGCGCCGCCGCCTACGCCATTCGCTTCGAGCACGTCGACGCGCAGGCCGCGCGCCGCAAGCGCCGCGGCGCACGCAGCGCCGACAATGCCCGCGCCGATCACGATCACATCGGCTACGCGGTCCGTCGTCATGCCGTGCGAATGCCCCACACGAACGGATCCCGCTCGTCGAAGCGCAGGCGCGATTCCGCCGTCACCCACGCCTCGCCCGTAATGGTCGGCACGACCGTGGGCAGTCCGTCGGCGTTCGGCTCGCCCGGCGCCCAGCTCGCTTCGAACACGCTGCCGATAATGCTTTCCTGCCGCCACACGGCGCCTGAGGCGAGCTTGCCGTCCGCGGCAAGGCACGCCACCTTCGCGCTCGTGCCCGTGCCGCACGGCGAGCGGTCGTACGCGTTGCCGGGACACAGCACGAAGCTGCGGCTGTCGATGCCCGCGCGCGAGCCCGGCCCGAACAGTTCGATGTGGTCGATAAACGCACCGCCCGCGCCGGTGATCTGCTGGGCGTGGAGCGCGTCGCGCATGGCCGACGAAAACGCCGTGAGTTCGGCGATATGCCGTGCTTCGAGCGCGCGCCCGTGGTCCGCGACGAGAAAGAACCAGTTGCCGCCCCAGCCGATGTCGCCCGTGAACCGGCCGTAGCCAGGCACGTCCACGGCAACGTCGCGCCGGTAGCGATACGCCGGCACGTTGCGCACCGACACGCTGCCGTTCTCGTTCAACGTTGCATCCACCACGCCGACCGGCGTTTCGATGCGATGCTGTCCCGGCCCGATGCGGCCCATGTGGGCGAGCGACACGACGAGCCCGATCGTGCCGTGTCCACACATGCCGAGATAGCCCACGTTGTTGAAGAAGATCACGCCGGCCGAGCATTGCGGGTCGTGCGGCTCGCACAGCAGCGCGCCCACCACGACGTCCGAGCCGCGCGGCTCGTTGACGATGCCCGCGCGCCAGTGGTCGAACTGCGTGCGAAAAGTGTCGAGCCGCTCGGCGAGCGGGCCTTGTCCCGAGTGAACCAGCTCGGGACCGCCGGACACGACGAGCCGCGTGGGCTCGCCGCCGGTGTGGGAGTCGATGATGTCGAGCGTTTTCATGCCCTGATGGTAGGAACCCGCTTGCCGCGCGTCTTGGTGGCGTTGCGCGCCCGGCATGACGATTTCTGCACAATGCACCGATACGGCAAGGGCGCCGGGCCGACTCCCGCGGGCTGTGCGGAAATCGTCATGCGCGATGCGCGAATGACGCAAGACGCCCATCGCGCTGCTGCTTACACTGCAACCCATCGATCACATGAGGAGAGCCGTCGTGGCACATATCTGGCAAGGCGTCATGCCCGCAGTCACTACCAAGTTCAACGCGGATTTCAGCATAGACCGTGCGTGGACGAAGAAGAACATCGAGGCGCAAATCGACGCGGGCGTGGACGGCATCATCGTGTGCGGGTCGCTGGGCGAAGCGTCCACGCTCTCGCTCGACGAGAAGCTGGAGGTGCTCGACATCGCCGTGGACGCCTCGCGTGGCCGCGTGCCGGTGCTGCTCACCATCGCGGAAAACAGCACGCTGGACGGCTGCCGCCAGGCCGAAGCAGGCGCAAAGCACGGCGCCGCGGGCTACATGGTGCTGCCGGGCCTACGCTACCTCTCGGACCGGCGCGAAACGCTCAACCACTTCCGCATGGTGGCGGACGCGAGCCCGCTGCCGCTCATGATCTACAACAACCCGCTCGCCTACGGCGTGGACATGACGCCGGAGATGTTCGCCGAGATCGCGGACGAAGCGAAGATCGTCGCCATCAAGGAATCGTGCGGCGACGTGCGGCGCGTCACGGATCTCATCAACGTGGTGGGCGACCGCTACGCGATTCTGTGCGGCGTCGACAACCTGGCCATGGAAGCGATACTGATGGGCGCCCACGGCTGGGTGGCAGGTCTGGTGTGCGCGTTTCCGCATGAGACGGTGGCGATCTACCGGTTGATCCGCGCGGGGCGTCTCGACGAAGCGCGCACGCTGTACCGCTGGTTCGCGCCGCTGCTCGCGCTCGATGTGTCGGCCAAGCTCGTGCAGAACATCAAGCTCGCGGAAGCCATCGTGGGTCTGGGCACCGAGCCCGTGCGTCCGCCGCGCCTGCCGCTCGCCGGCGCGGAACGCGAGGCCGTGGAGACGCTGATCCGCCACGCCATCGAAACGCGCCCGGCGTTGCCGCAGATCTGAAGGAAGCAGCCAGGGGCATCGCGTCGGCGGCGCAGGTGCCGCTTCGTCCCCTCGGCCCCCTTCAGGCAGGCTGCGGCTCCCCGCAACAACGCTTGTCATCGAGGCCCGCGGCGGGGCCGTCGTTCTGGGGCCGTCGTTCTTGGCCCCGCCGCCTTGCACCCACACCCACCCTCCGAAGCCTCTACTTACATCCTGTAAAATCGCGGGTTGGCCTCCGCTCTGCCGCCCTACCCGGGCGTACAGAACGTGCGCCTCGTGCCGACCCCGCGCCTTTTTCGGGCTTCAACCCGCCCGAGCACCGCTACACGCCACGCGCAATGCGTGACCTTTCATTCCAACGATTATTCGGCCATGCAAGCAACCGACCTGGGCGTCGCCACGCCCGCTCCTGCCCGCGCACTCACGGGCGCCGACTACAAGACGCTCGGCCTCGCCGCACTGGGCGGCGCGCTCGAGTTCTACGACTTCATCATCTTCGTGTTCTTCGCGCCTGCCATCGGGCAACTGTTCTTTCCGCCGTCCATTCCCGACTGGCTGCGCCAGTTGCAGACCTTCGGCATCTTCGCGGCCGGTTATCTTGCGCGTCCGCTGGGCGGCATCGTCATGGCGCACTTCGGCGACCTGCTGGGCCGCAAGCGCATGTTCACGCTCTCCGTGCTGTTGATGTCGCTGCCCACGCTGATGATGGGCCTGCTGCCCACCTACGCGACCATCGGCGTATTGGCGCCCGTGCTGCTGCTCTTCTTTCGCGTGCTGCAAGGCGCAGCCGTGGGCGGCGAGGTGCCCGGCGCGTGGGTGTTCGTCTCCGAGCACGTGCCGTCGCGGCACATCGGCTATGCGTGCGGCACGCTCACGTCGGGCCTGACGGCCGGCATCCTGCTGGGCTCGCTCGTCGCGGCCGCGGTGAATCGCCATTTCGCGCCGGCCGAAATCTCGGGCTACGCGTGGCGTCTGCCGTTCCTGCTGGGCGGCGTGTTCGGCCTCTTTTCGGTGTGGCTGCGCCGCTGGTTGCACGAAACGCCGGTGTTCGCAGAGATGAAAGCCCGCCAGACGCTCGCCGCCGAAATCCCGTTGAAGGCCGTGCTGCGCGACCACGGGCGGGCTGTGATCGTCTCGATGCTGCTCACGTGGATGCTCTCGGCGGCCATCGTGGTTGTGATCCTGATGACGCCCACGCTGCTCCAGAAGCAGTTTCACGTGGATGCCGCGACGTCGCTGTTCGCCAACAGCGTCGCCACGCTGTGCCTGACGGCGGGCTGCATTGTGAGCGGCACGATGGCGGGCCGCATCGGCGCGCGCCCGACGCTGATCGTGGGCTGCTTCGCGCTCGCGGCGCTCTACTACGCGATGTTCCGACAGATCGGCACCGACCTGTCGATGCTCGTGCCGCTCTACGCGGTAACGGGCTTTTTCGTCGGTACGATCGGCGCGGTGCCGTTCGTGATGGTCAAGGCATTCCCGCCCGTGGTGCGCTTCTCGGGCATCTCGTTTTCGTACAACGTCGCCTATGCGGTGTTCGGCGGACTCACGCCCATCGTGGTGTCGCTGCTGATGAAGTCGGAGCCGATGGCGCCGGCCTTCTATGTGGCTGCGCTCTGCGTGGTGGGTGCGCTCACCGCGCTCTTCATCAAGGATGCGCGCGTGGCGCGTTGATCCTCGAGCGCTGAAGCGGCAGGGCCGAGGCGCTCGCACGGCGGGCGCCCGACCTTCATCCACACTTCAGGTCAGCGCGAAACATCGCGCGCGCCGTACCGCCTACGATGGGGTCATGAACACGACACCCCATCTCCCCCACCTCCCTGATCCCAAGCCCTCATTTACGCCCACGCTCGCGCGCATTGTCGCGACCGTGAGCGTCGGCTTCGTCGTCACGCAGCTCGACGTGACCATCGTGAACATCGCGCTCGCGCGACTCGGCACCGACCTGCACGCCGACGTAGCGGGCCTGCAATGGGTGGTCGACGCCTACACGCTTGTGTTCGCGGTGCTCATGCTCTCGGCCGGCGTGCTCGGCGACCGCTTCGGCGCCCGGCGCATGTATGCCGTTGGCATTGGGATCTTCGCGCTTGCCTCGCTCGCCTGCGGGCTCGCCACCAACGCCGCGACGCTCGTTGCCGCGCGTGCGCTGCAAGGCGCCGGCGCGGCGGCCATGCTGCCGAATTCGCTGGCGCTCCTCAATCACGCGTGCGGCCACGAGCGCACGCTGCGCGCACGCGCCGTGGGTCTGTGGACGGCGGCAGGCTCCATCTCGATTGCGGCGGGCCCGGTGGTGGGCGGCATGCTGATTGCCGCGTTCGACTGGCGCAGCATCTTCCTCGTCAACCTGCCGATTTGCGCGGCGGGGCTCGTCGCTACGTTCGCGTGGCTGTCCGAGCACCCGATGGTCCGGCAAACGCCGACATCGGCCGCCAACCCTGCGGGCATCGCGCCGCGCGGACTCGATCTGCGCGGTCAGCTGCTCGCCGTCGTAGCACTGACCGCCTTCACGGGCGCCGTGATCGAGTGGCGGCCGCTGGGCTTCGCGCATCCCGCGGTGGTGGGCGGTTTCGTGCTCGCCGTGGTCGCGGCGCTCGCGTTCGTCCGCGTGGAAGCGCGCGCCGCCACGCCCATGCTGCCGCTCGGGTTCTTCCGCAACCGCACCTTCAGTGCGGCCGTGCTGTTCGGCGTGTGCGTCAACCTCACCTATTACGGCACGGTGTTCGTGCTGGGTCTGTATCTGCAGCGCGTGCGCGGCGACACGGCCTTGCAGGCGGGCCTCGCGTTCCTGCCGCTCACGGGGGGCTTTCTGATGTCGAACGTTGCGAGCGGCTGGGTAGTGGCGCACTACGGCTCGCGTGTGCCGATGATCGCAGGCGCGCTGATCGCCGCGCTCGGCTACGGTCTGCTGCATTTCGTGGACGGCGCCACGCCGCTCGCGGCGGTGCTCGTGCCGTTCCTGCTGATTCCGTCGGGGATGGGCCTCGCCGTGCCGGCCATGACCACCGCGGTGCTCGCCTCCGTGGAGCCCGCACGCGCCGGCACCGCCTCGGCGGTGCTCAACACCGCGCGCCAGGCCGGTGGCGCGGCCGGTGTGGCTGCCTTCGGCGCGCTCGCGGGCGGTGCGGAAGCGGCGCACATCGTGAGCGGACTGCACGTGGAGACAGCCGTTTCGGTTGTGCTGCTGATGATTGGCGCCGCGCTCGCCTGCGTCGTGCATCCGCGGCCCGAAGCGAGCCACACCGCGGCGCCTGCCACGAGCGGCGCCGCAAGCCGCAGCGAGTTGCGCAACTCCTGACCTGCGCCCCGCCTTACCTGCGCCGGCTTCTCAAAGCCGCGCCTCCTGAATCGCGCCGGTCGCGATGGCGCGCTCGATCAGCCCATCGTCCTTCGCCTTGCGGATGGCGTCGGCGATGAGCTGTTCCGGATCTTCCAGTTCCGCCTTCAGCGTGCCGATCACGCCCGACGCGTCGAACACGACCAGCGTCTTCGCCGAATCGGCGAGGCTGATGATCACGCGGTTCGCAGGCTCCTGGCCAATGCTCGCGCAGAGCTGCACGAGCTGGCCGCCCATGGTGTGGTCGAAGTTCTGTATCAAATGCGCCCTCCTTCGGGAAACGGATCGTTTATCCCGACAGGCCCGAACGCGGCGCACGCGCTCCATCCACGCTGATGCGCCCCGCGCCTGTCACGAACAGCAGCAGAAAGCCTCCCGCAATCGCCACGTTCTTCCAGAAGTGGATCACCATGTCGCGTTGCAGCGCGGCGTCGGTGACGTTCCAGAAGTCATGTCCGAATATCGCGGTGACGATCGTGTAGACCGCCATCACGAGGCCCAGTGCGCGAATCTTCACGCCCAGCACGAGCGCGAGTCCACCGAGCACCTCTACCGCAACAGCAATCGGCGCGCCTACCTGCACGAACGGCACGCCCTTCGCGTGCAGATAGCTGACGAAACCCGCGTACCCCAGCAGCTTCATCGCGCCGCTCCACAAAAACAGAATGGAGAGCGCCACGCGGGCGATGAAAATCACCAGGGAGTCGATGGGTCGCGTCATTGAAGGCTCCTGAAAAAGGGGAAATAGCAGATGACCTCTTGCGGGTCATGTCAGTTCCAGCAGCGTGTGGGGTCAGCATATGTCCGATCGGAAGCCATTTCCAGGATTTCCAGGCAGATGCGGCGCGAGGCGGGCACTCCCTGGCCGGTAGCCGGCAAGAACAGCGCTTCAAGAAACGACGCAGGGAAAACCCACGGGCATCGCACGCACGTCCACTTGTTATAATCCTTTCACGAATTCGAACGAAACATAACGCATCGTGTGGCCGTGTTCCCGGGCCGGCGCGCATGGTGCGCAAGGATCCCCATGCTCAAGGACGAACGCCTGCGCGTACTCAGCCAGGCGCTGGCGAAACAGAACGTGATGCGGCTGCGCGACGCGGCTGCGCTGCTCGAGGTTTCAGAGATGACGGTGCGGCGCGACGTGGCCGCCAACCCCGAGCGCTTCACGTATCTGGGCGGCTACATCGTAAGCGCCACCGACGTGCCGAACACGCCCGGCTACTCGCTCGACGCCGAGAAAGATCACTTCTCGCAGGCCAAAGCCGAGGCCTCGGCGCACGCGGCGAAGCTCATGGCCAGCAACGAAACCCTGTTCGTGGATTGCGGCACCACGCTCACCACGCTCGCCCGGCTGATTCCCGCGGACCTCCAGGTGACGGTGGTCTGCTACTCGCTCAACATCGCGGAGATTTTGCGGCGCAAGCCGAACGTGCGCATGATCCTGCTGGGCGGTGTGTACGTGCCGTCGTCGGATTCGTTCGCGGGCGACGAAAGCCTCGAGATGCTGCGCCGCATGGGCATCAACAAGGCCTTCATTTCAGCGGGCGGCGTAGACGAGGCGCGCGGCGTGACCTGCTGGAACTTCCATGAAGTCGCCATCAAGCAGGCCGCCATGGCGAGCGCCGTGGAACGCCATCTCGTGGTGGATTCGAGCAAGTTCGGCGTCGTGAAAGCGGTGCGTTTCTCGCAGCTCGGCGAGTTCGACTCCGTGATCACCGAGAAGGGGCAACAGGCCATCAAGCGGTAATGCGCGGTTGCGGCGCAGCCGGGGTACGGCTGGACTCGAAGCGCCGCGCCGCCAGCCGTCCTCTGCTTCAGTTGCCCTGCTTCAATTGCCCATCCATTAACCTCGCTTCAACTTCCACGCCGCCACGCGAACAGCACGCCGGCCAGCAGAATGAACGCGCCGATAATCACCTTCTGCCAGGTGCTCGGCACGCCCACCAGAATCAGCACGCTGTTGATCAGCGTCACCAGCACCACGCCCAGCAGCGTGCCCATCACGCTGCCCGTGCCGCCCGTAATCCTTGCGCCGCCCAGAATCACGGCCGCTATCACGTCGAGTTCCGAACCCACCAGATCGAACGGATTGGCGAGCCGGTTGTTCGACACGTGCAGGATGCCCGCAATGCCGGCCAGCATGCCCGTATAGCCGAACACGAACAGATGCACCGCGCGCAGGTTGTAGCCGAGGCGCTCTGCAATCGCGAGGCTGCCGCCCATCGCATAGACGGCGCGGCCCATCATCGTGCGGTTGAGCAGCCACCACGTGAGCACGGCCGCCATCACGAGCGCGAGTACCGAGACCGGCAGCACCGCGCGCAGGCCATCCGCCGTGCGATAGAACACGAGCGGAATGCGTCCGAAGTGATCCATGCTGTGCGGAATGTTCATGAAGAACGTGGTGCCCACGAAGGTGAGCAGCAGCCCGCGGTACAAATACTGCGTGCCGATCGTGACGATCAGCGACGGCGCCTTCAACCGATGCACGAGCAGCCCGTTCACGAGCCCGAGCAGCACGCCGCCCACGGCGCCGCACACGAGAATCAGCACGAACGGCGCGTCGGGCCACCAGGCGAACACGGCCTTCGTGATCGAGTACATGGTGAGCGCCGCAATCGCCGTGAACGACACGTCGATGCCGCCCGAGGCCAGCACCACGAGCGTGCCGAGTGCGAAGAGCGAGACCGTGGTGGCCGAGTGCAGCAGGTCGAAGAGCGTGGCGAACTGGAAGAAGCGCGGGTTGATCGCGCCCACCACGCCGCACGTCACGACGATCAGCGCCGCCGTGAACCATTCAGGTTGGCGCGCGAGCAGCACGCGCAAGCCGTGCTTCACGGCAGGCTGAGCGTCGTCGGCGGCGGGTGGAGTCAAGGTGTGGTTCATCTGCGAGGGAACACTGGGTGGCATGTCAGGCGGCCTCCGACAACAGCGCGTGATACAGATCCGCTTCCGTCAGCTGGTCGGCACGGTATTCGTTCGCGACACGCCCCTTCTTCATGAGCAGGATGCGGTCGCAGTTCTGCAACAGCTCGGGCAGGTCGTCGCTGATCAGGATGATGCCGATGCCGCTTTGCGCGAGCCGCTGCATGATGCGGTAGATGATGTCCTTCGAGCCCACGTCCACGCCCACCGTGGGGCCGTGCAGGATCAGCACGCGCGGGTCGATGGCGAGCCACCGGCCAATCAGCACGCGCTGCTGGTTGCCGCCCGAAAGCGACTGCACGGGCTTGTCGATACCAGGCGTCGCGATCTGCAGGTCGTCCACGGTCTGCCGCGCGAGCGCGTCGGCGCGCGCACGGTCAATCTGACCGAAGCGGTCGCGCAGGCTCGAAATCATTGCGGTGATCACGTTGTCGCGAATCGGCTTGTCGAGAAAGAGCCCTTCGTTCAGGCGGTCTTCGGGCACGTAGCCGATGCGGTGCTGCTTCGCGTCCGACGGCGTGCGCACCGTAATGCGCTTGCCGTCCAGCACGATCTGCCCCGACTGCGCCGGTGCCACACCGGCAAGCGCCCGCGCGAGTTCGTTACGGCCCGAGTCGAGCAGACCCGTCACACCGAGAATCTCGCCCGCGCGCAGCGAGAACGAGACGTCGGCGAACTGGCCCGCGCGTGTGAGTGCTTTCACGTCGAGCACTTGATCGCTGCCCACCTCGCCCTCACGATAGCGTTCGCTCGTGAGGTGGCGGCCCGTCATCAGCTCGCTCAACTGCGCCTTCGTGTACTGCGTGATGGGCCCTTGCGCCATCTTCTGGCCGTCGCGCAGCACGATCACCTCGCCGCCAATCGCATAGCATTCGTCGAGCTTGTGGCTCACGAACAGCACCGTCACGCCGTGCGCGCGCAACTGGCCGAGCACGCCGATCAGGTTGTCCACTTCCTTCTGCGTGAGCGACGTGGTGGGCTCGTCCATGATGACGAACTTCGCCTCGCTCGCAATCGCGCGCGCAATCGCCACGAGTTGCCGTGTGGCGAGCGGCAGTTGCTCGACGAGCGTCGCCTGAAACGCGGCGTCGCCGGGCAGCCCCACCGCTTCGAGCGCACGCGCCGCCGTGCGCGCGAGCGCGCGGCGGTCGAAGGTGCGGGCGAGCCGGCCGTCGTGATCGGCCAGCTCGGACGTGAGCGCCACGTTCTCCGCCACGCTCATGTTGGGCAGGAGCGAGAGATCCTGATAGACCGTTTCGATGCCCGCCGCGAGCGCCTGCAACGCCGTAAGCCGCGCGTGACGGACGCCCTCGACGATCAGTTCGCCCTCGTCGGGCGGCTGCGCGCCGGAAATGATCTTGATCAGGGTGCTCTTGCCGCACCCGTTCTCGCCGAGCAGGTGATAGATCTCGCCGCGCCGAAAGGCGAGGCTCACACCGCGCAGCGCATGCACGCCGGTGAACCGCTTGTGGATGCCGGTCACCTCGAGAAAGTGCGGAGCAGACGTGGGCGCATTCATGTCAGAACGGATACTGCTTGTAGTTCGTCTTGTCCACGCTGACCCAGCCCTGGCCGCGCACGATGATGCCCTTGCCCGGTCCCTTCGAGACCGTCACCTTCGTGTAGCCCGGAATGCCGAGATCCGCACCGTTGTCCACCGTCTTGCCGTCGATCAGCATCTTCGCGACCTTGTTCATGGCGAGCCCGGCGAGCTTCGGGTCCCAGAACGCGATGCCGTTGATGGCGCCGCTTTCGAGGAACTTGCCGGCCTCCGTGGGCAGGCCCGTGCCGTAGACGCAGATCTTGCCCTGCAGGCCCGCTTCTTCGACGGCGCGGCCAATACCGATCACGTCGAGCGACGACGAACCCTGGAAGCCCTTCAGGTCCGGATGCTTGCGCAGCACTTCCTTCGCGACCTCATAGGCGTGCTCGCCGTCGTTGTTGGTTTCGAGCTTCGGCTCCACGAGATCCATCTTCGGATACTTCGCCTTCGCATTGCCGATGCCGCCATCGGCCCACTGCACCTGCGAGCGGCTGCCGAGCGACCCCACCAGCACGGCCCACTTGCCTTCGTTGTGCATGCACGCCGCGAGGCGCTCGTTGAGCGCCGCGCCATAGGCGGTGTTGTCGAACGCTTCGATGTCCACCATCGTGTTCTTCTCGTTGTCGGCCTCATGCGTGACCACCTTGATGCCGCGGTCCATCGCCTTCTTGAGCGCCGGCTCCAGCGTAGGCGGGTCGTACGGCACCACGGCGATGGCCGTGACCTTCTTCGCGATCAGGTCTTCGATGATCTTGAGCTGCTGGGCCGCATCGGCGCGGCCGGGGCCAGTCTGATAAGCGGTGACGCCGGGGTTCTCTTTCGCGAACTGCTTCACGCCGTCGTCCATGCGATTGAACCAGTTGATGCCCGTCACCTTCACGACCGTGACGATGGTCTCGTTCGCGGCGTGGGCCGCGGCGATCATGCCCGTGGCGAGCGCGGCTGCCGCCAGCGCGGCGGCGAGTCGAGTGGGTTTCATGCAATGTCTCCTTTATGGTTGGTTGTGGACTGCGAAGATCGATGGTGTCAGTCGCGTGTCAGTCGGTCCTCACGCTACCGCTGCTGCCGCTATCGGCGCTGCGTCGGCGAGGCGCGACGAAACCGAACATGGACCGCACGCGCGCCTCGCCGGCGAACGCCAGCGAAAGCAGCAGCAGGAAGCCCCAGGCGCAGTCGCCGAAGAACTGCGACACGCCGAGCAGATTGAAGAGGCTCGCGAGAAATTGCAGCACCGTCGCGGCGAAGAACACGCAGACAATGCGTCCATAGCCGCCCGCCGGGTTCACGCCGCCCATCACCGCAATCAGGATCGCGATGAGCAGATACGAGTTGCCGTAGTCCCACTTCGCGCTCAGGGTGTGCGTCACGCTGATGAGCCCCGCCAGCGATGCGAGCACACCGCACATCGTGTAGGTGGCAATCAGCATGCGGTCGCGTGGAATGCCCGCATAGAAGGCAGCCTTCGGATTCGTGCCCATCAGGTAGAGCCTGAGTCCGAACGGCGAGCGCTTCGCGATCCAGCCCAGCAAGAGCACGGCCGCGATGAAGATGCAGAACGAAATGGGCACCTGCCAGACCGTGCCGTTGCCGATGTCCGAGAGCGGTTCGACATAGTCCACGTGCACCGAGGCGCCGTTGCTCAGCACCACCGCGATACCCGTGAACAGGAGTTGCGTGCCGAGCGTGCAGAGAATCGGTGTGAGCCGCAGCCGCGCGATCACGATGCCGTTCAGCAAGCCGCCCACGAACCCCATTGCAATCACGATGACGCAGAAGAGCGCCGTGTAGAGACCCGGCTGGTCGTCGCCGCTCACGAACCTGGGCACCACGAGCGCCGCGATCATGCCCGAGAGGTTGGCGAGCCCCACGCCCGAAAGGTCGATGCCGCCGTTGCCCGAAATCATGGAAAGCATGATGCCGAGCGCGAGCAGGCCGAGTTCGGGCAACTGGCCGCCCATGGACTGCAGATTGTCGAGGCTCACGAACTGCCCGTGCGAGAGGAACGTCGCCACCAGCACGACGAGCACGTTCACGGTGAGCAGGAAATTCAACTGCCGGTCTTTGAGCAACGCTCCCGGCGAAAACGAACGCTTCATCGCAACCACCACTCCTTTGACGATGACACCGCGCGTGAGGCGCAGCGCGGTTCAATGCACGTGCGAAGCCTCGCCTGTTTGCGCAAGCACGCGATTCACTTCATCGAGCGTCGGCATGGAAGGCGCCGTGCCCGGACGTGTCACCGAAATGCCCGCAAGCGCGCAGCCAAAACGCACCGCCGACAGTGCATCTTCGCCGCGCGCGAGCGCTGCCGCGAAGCCGCCCGTGAAGCCGTCGCCGGCACCGGCCGTTTCCACCACGCGTCCGCACTGAAACGCCGGGAGCAGCACCGACCGCGTGGCCGAATGCAAGAGCGCGCCCTTCTCGCCCAGCGTGATGATCGCGGTGCCGACGCCTTTGGCGAGCAGCGCGTCGGCGGCACGCCGCGCATCGTCGACGCTCTCGACGGCCATGCCCGTGAGCGTGGCCGCCTCGGTCTCGTTCGGCGTGATGTAGTCGCACAGCGCGTAGAGGTCGTCGTCGAACGGCATGGCGGGCGCGGGATTGAACACGGTCGTCACGCCATGCCGGCGCGCCAGTTCGAGCCCGCGACGCGCAGCCGCCACCGGTTGTTCGAGTTGCGTGACGAACACGCGCGCGGCGGCGATATCGGCTTCGATGGCGTCCACGTCCGCGGCGCAGAGCTGATCGGCCGCGCCGGCCGCGACGATGATCGCGTTCTGGCCCGTCGCGTCGTCCACGAAAATGTGGGCTGCACCCGTCGATACGCCGTCCGCCACCGCGGGCACGCGCGCCGTGATGCCTTCGGCGGTCCACGTCGAACGTGCAATGGCACCGAAGGCGTCGTTGCCGATGCGCGTGCAGAACACCACGTCCGCGCCCGCGCGCGCCGCGGCCACCGCCTGGTTCGAACCCTTGCCGCCCGGCCCCATCTTGAACGCCGTGCCCGCAATGGTTTCGCCGAGCAGCGGCATGCGGCTCGCACGGAACGTGAGGTCCGTCACGTAGATGCCGAGAATCACCACGCGGGCGATCCCTGGTCCGGCTGGTCCGGCTGGTCCACCCGGCCCGCGCGGCTGCGTTGCCGGCGCATTCATGACCGGTTCCCCGCGCTGGCCTGCGGCGGGGCATCCGGCGCGAGCAGCACGCCCTTCTTGAATACGAAGCAGCCGTAGCCGCGCTGCTCGCCCGTGGCGATCACGCAGTAGGCCTTGCGGGCGCGCTCGTAGAAGGCAAAGCGTTCGATGGAAGCGAACGGCACGTCGCGCCCCTCGGCTGCGTTCACTTCGGCCTGCGCCTCGCGCTGAACGGCCGGAATGGTGTTCGGCTCGCCGACCACTTCCATGCGCAGTGCAGGATCGTCGACGAACGTGTCGAGCGGCAGCACCGAGAGCACGGCGCGAATGGCGCGCGCCGAGTCCACGCCGTCGAGCCGCAGCAGCTTGCCGAGCACCGTGGCGCGCGCGACCGAATCGGCGGGAAAGTTCGCATCGCAGATCACCACTTCGTCACCGTGGCCCATCGACGCAAGCGCATGCAGCACGTCGGCACTCAAAAGCGGGTCGAGATTCTTCAGCACGTTTTGTCTCCTACTCTTTGTTCGGTTTTTCGGTTTGTTCGGTTTTTCGGTTTGTTCGGTTTATTCAGTCTGCCTGGCAATCAGACGGCGCATCGGGCACGCGAGGCCCAACCGTGAAACCTGCGCCGCACTCAGTCTCCATAAGGAATCCAGACGTTCTTCACCTGCACCGCCTCGTGCAGGAACGGCAGGCCTTCGCTCGCGCGGTCGAACCAGTCGAAGACGCGCCCGTGGTCCACGAACGTGCGCTTCAGATTGCCCGCCGACTCGCGCTCCACGAGCGCCGCACCCGCCGCACTGCCGAAGCACCATACCGCGTCCACGTCGTCGTGACGCACGAGCGCGGGCAGCAACGCGCTGCGCTCGCCCGTCACGATATTCAGCACACCAGCCGGCACATCCGACGTTTCCACCACCTGATAGAAGTCCGTCGCGACAAGCGGCGCCGTTTCGCCCGGCAGCAGCACGACGCGATTACCCATCGCAAGCGCAGGCCCAGCGAGCGACACGAGCGCGAGCAGCGGCGTTTCGTCCGGGCACGCTACGCCGATTACACCGAGCGGCTCGTGCATCGCCAGCGCCACGCCGCGCATTGGCGGCGTGTGCACGGCACCGTCGAACTTGTCGGCCCACGCAGCATAGGTGAAAAGCCGCGTGACTGCCGCGTCCACTTCGGCCTGTGCCGCGTCGGCTGACGCACCGTTGCGCTGCACGAGCTGATGCGCGAACTCCTCCCCGCGTACGGCCAGGTTTTCCGCGAGGTAGTAGAGCACCTGGGCGCGGTTGTGCGCCGTCGCGTTCGACCAGCCTTGCGCCGCGCGCGCCGCGGCCACGGCGTTGCGGATGTCCTTGCGGTTGCCCGCGCCCACCTCGCCCACCACGCGGCCGTCCGGCGCATGCACGGGCAACGAATAGCCACTGTCGGGCCGCACCTGCTTGCCGCCGATGAAGAGCTTCGGCGTGCGGTCGATCACGGCGGTCGTCGTGGAAGCCGGGTGCTCGCTGTCTTCGTCTGCGTCGTCTTCTACCGCCACGGCATGCGCGAGAACGGCCTGCTGCTGTGCCGGCCGTTTCGCAAGCGTGAGCCATGCGCGCGGCTGGAGGTATTCGTAAATGCCCTCGCGTCCACCCTCGCGGCCGAAGCCCGACTCGCGATAGCCGCCGAAGCCGACGGCCGCGTCGAAGAGGTTCGTCGCGTTCACCCAGACCACACCGCAAGCAAGCTTCGGCGCGACGTCAAGCGCGCGGCCAATGGTCTCGCTCCATACGCTTGCGGCGAGGCCATAGCGCGTGTTGTTCGCGAGCGCCACCGCTTCGTCGGGCGTGCGAAAGCTCATGGTCACCAGCACCGGGCCGAAGATTTCCTCCTGTGCGAGCACCGATGCACTGCCCACGCCCGTGACGAGCGTAGGGGGGTAATAGCAGCCTTCGCCCGGCATCTCCACGTGCGGCGGCTGCCAGATATCGCAACCCTCGGCGCGGCCACGTTCCACGAGCGCGCGAATGCGTTGCAGCTGCACGTCGTCCACGATCGCGCCAATGTCGATGCTCTTCTCCAGCGACGGCCCCACACGAAGCGTCGCCATGCGGCGCTTGAGCTTCTCGACGAAACGCGCTTCGATGCCTTCCTGCACGAGCAGACGCGAGCCCGCGCAGCACACCTGGCCCTGGTTGAACCAGATGGCGTCCACCACGCCTTCCACGGCGCCGTCGAGGTCCGCGTCGTCGAACACGATGAACGGCGACTTGCCGCCCAACTCCAGCGTGAGCGCCTTGCCCGAGCCCGCCGTGGCCACGCGAATCTGCCGGCCCACTTCGGTGGACCCCGTGAACGCGATCTTGTCCACGCCGCGATGTTCGACGAGCGCCGCGCCCGTGCGTCCGTCGCCTGTCACGACGTTGAGCACACCCGCGGGCAAGCCGGCACGCTGCGCCAGTTCCGCGAACAGCAGCGCCGTGAGCGGCGTGTATTCGGCGGGCTTGAGCACGACGCAGTTGCCCATGGCAAGCGCCGGCGCAATCTTCCAGGCCAGCATCAGCAGCGGAAAATTCCACGGCACGATCTGACCGATCACACCGAGCGGCGCCCACTCGGCGAACTCCGTTTCCTGAAGCTGCGCCCAACCCGCGTGATGCAGGAAGTGGCGCGCGACGAGCGGCACGTCGATGTCGCGCGTCTCGCGAATGGGCTTGCCGTTGTCGAGCGATTCGAGCACGGCGAAGAGCCGGCTGTGCCGCTGCACCATGCGTGCGAGTGCGTAGAGATGTCGCGCGCGGCCCGTGCCGCCCAGCGCCTGCCATGCGGGCTGCGCGGCACGTGCGCTGGCCACGGCGGCGTCGATGTCGGCCGCGCTGCCCTGCGCGACGTGCGCAAGCAATTCGCCGGTGGCGGGTGCGTGCGTGGCAAAGCGCTCGCCTTCGACCGGCGCGCGCCATGCGCCGCCGATGAAATGGCCGAACGCGGCCTCGTGCTGCGCGAGCCAGGCGCGCACAGCACCGTCGTCCTCAGGGGCGGGGCCGTAGGCCATCGATGAAAAATACTCCGCTACGCTCATGGTCATGGTGGGTGATTCAGGCAGGCGTGGTCGTCGTGTTGGTTAGGCGCTCATGCGAGCGGATGACGATGGAAGGCCGAATAACGGCCGCTCACGTGGTGTTCGAGCTGCCGTTCGATGTCGGCGAGCAGGCTCGATGCGCCAATGCGAAAGAGCGCCGGTTCGAGCCATTCGCGGCCCAGTTCCTCTTTCATCAGGATCTGATACGAGAGCACGGACTTCGCGCTCGACACCCCGCCCGCCGGCTTGAAGCCGATTGCGAAGCCCGTGCGCTCCAGATACTCGCGGATCATGCGCACCATCACGAGCGACACGTCGAGCGTGGCATTCACGCCTTCCTTGCCGGTGGAGGTCTTGATGAAATCGGCGCCCGCCATCATGCAGACCATCGACGCACGCGCCACGTTGGACAGCGTGCGGATGTCGCCGGTGGCGAGAATGGCCTTCAGATGCGCGCGGCCGCAGGCGGCGCGAAAGTCGCGCACTTCGTCGTAGAGCGCGCGCCAGTTGCCCGTGAGCACGTGTTCGCGCGTGACGACGATGTCGATTTCCGCAGCGCCATCCGCCACAGACGCTTCGATTTCTTTGAGCTTCAATTCATGCGGCGTGAGCCCTGCGGGAAAGCCCGTGGACACGGCCGCGACCGGAATGCCGCTGCCCTCGAGCGCGTCGACAGCCGCTGCGACGAAGCGGTGATAGACACACACGGCGCCTGTCGTGATGCCGGCGGAAGCCATGCCAAGCGCTTCCAGAATGTCGTCGCGCACGGGATGGCGCGCCTTCGCGCAGAGCCTGCGCACGCGGCCTTCGGTGTCGTCGCCGTTGAGCGTGGTGAGGTCGATGCACGTGATGGCCTTGAGCAGCCACGCGGCCTGGGCGTCTTTCTTGACGGTGCGGCGCGTGGCGAGCGTCGCGGTACGGCGTTCCACCGCCGACGCATTCACCCGCAGGCTGTCGAACCAGCCGGCGTCGAACGGCACGCCGGGATTGCGTTCGCCATGTGCGGCAGAACCGCGATGCAACGCGATGACGGACAGCGGTAAAGAGGGACTTTCGGACATCGTCACGACCTGATCTTGTGCAATGCAAAACAGAAATTGACGGTTTGCTCGCATGCATCCTACATCGACTGATAGGATCGTAACAAGCCGTCGTTACGATTATTTCTTTCCGCTTTCCCTCACTTTCCGCCCCGCATGCCCTCGGTGTTTTCACCAGGCGTGGACGCGCACGTCGTGAAAGTGGCGTGAAGGTTTCCCCCCGCGAGAATCGGCCCCATTCATCCATTTCAACGCAGTGAATGAGGAGACGATCGTGAGGAAGAAGCATCTCGCATTGGCGGTACCGGCGACGGTCGCGTTCGCGGCAGGCAGCGCATACGCGCAATCGAGCGTCCAGCTCTATGGGCTCATGGACTTGAGCGTGCCGACCTACCAGTCACATGCCGACGCGAACGGCAATCACGTCATCGGCATGGGCATTGGCGGCGAGCCGTGGTTCAGCGGCAGCCGCTTCGGGATGCGCGGCGCGGAAGACATTGGCGGCGGCACGCAGGTGATCTTCCGGCTTGAAGCGGAATACCGCGTGGCGGACGGGCAGATGGAAGACCCGGGTCAGCTGTTCGACCGCGACGCATGGGTAGGTCTGCAGAACGATACGTTCGGTAAGATCACGGCGGGCTTCCAGAACACGATTGCGCGCGACGCATCGGCCATCTATGGCGACGCGTACGGTTCGTCGAAACTTTCACTGGAAGAAGGCGGCTGGACCAACTCGAACAACTTCAAGCAGATGATCTTCTACGCGGCCGGCCCCACAGGCACGCGTTATTCGAACGGCCTCGCGTGGAAGAAGCTCTTCAACAACGGCATCTTCGCGTCGGCGGGCTACGCGTTCGGCAACCAGACGAGCTTCGGTCTCAATTCGGTGTATCAGGGCGCGCTGGGTTACAACGGCGATGCCTTTGCCGTGTCCACGTTCTATAGCCACGTGAACAAGCAGGGCTTCGCGAACCAGAGCTTCTCGGTGGGCGGCAACTACACGTTCGGCATTCTGCGGGCCAACGCCGGCTACTTCCGCTACTGGGGCGATCAAGGCTCGCTCGGCCAGCGTCAGGACAACGCATGGACCGTGTCGTTCAAGCTTTCACCGAAGGGCCCGCTCGACTACGAACTCGGCTACCAGCAGATGCGCGTGCACAACGCGGCATACAACTCGGACGGCGACATTCCGAACGCGAACCTCGGCACGTTCGATCCCGCCTCGGGGCTGCACAACGGCTTCAAGGAAACGCTGTACGGTTCGGTGTTCTATCACTTCTCGAAGCGCACGGAAGTGTACCTGGCCGGCGACTACATGCGCCTGCATGGCGGCTATACGGTGGGCAGCACGTTCGGCTCGAACAACCAGGTCGAGGTGACGGGCGGCATTCGTACGCGCTTCTAAATACGCGCTTGCTGGCACGCGCAGAAGAACAGCTCATCCTCCACGCGTAGTGGATTTGCGACCCGCATGGGCACCTGCCCTGCGGGTCTTTTTTCTTTCTTTACGACTGCGGGTGCAACGCCCGGCAGAGCGTGTGAATAGCAGACCGTGTTGGACCGCGCACACACGCCCGCCGTGAAAGATCAGCGCACGCCGCCGCTCGCGTTCAGATGCTCGCCGGTGATCCAGCGCGAATCGTCGGAGGCGAGGAACACCACCACGCGCGCGATGTCGTCGGGCTGGCCGATGCGGCCAAGCGGCGTCTGCGCGAGCACGCTGCTCTCCATGTCCGAGCCGATCACGGAGGCCGCATGCGTGCCTTCGGTTTCGATAAGGCCCGGATTCACGGCATTCACGCGAATCTTGCGCGGCCCAAGTTCCTTCGCAAGCGAACTGGTCGCGGCATCCACCGCGCCCTTCGTGGCCGAGTAGACGGTGGTGTACGCCGGCGTAATGCGCGTCACGACCGAACTGACGTTCACGATGCTCGCCCCTTCGCCCAGATGCTTCGAGGCGGCCTTGGTGGTCAGCAGCAGGCCTAGCACGTTGATATCGAACTGCCGGTGAAAATGCGCTTCGTCGATCTCTTCGAGGGGCGCAAAGGAATACACGCCCGAGTTGTTCACGAGGACATCGAGGCGACCATAGGTTTCGACTGCGGTGTTGACGATACGCTCGGCGTCCGCGGCCTTCGACACGTCGCCCGCTACGGCGACTGCTTTACCGCCTGCGGTGATGATGGCGTCCACGACGGCGTCTGCGCCGGCCTTGCTGGATGCGTAATTGACCACCACCGAAGCGCCTTCGGCAGCCAGCGCCTTCGCGATGCCCGCGCCAATGCCCTTCGATGCGCCGGTCACCACGGCGACTTTGCCAGTCAGCTTGCTCATGATCGTTTCCTTCGAAAATGCGTAAGTGGGTACAGGGGACGCGACGCGTTCCGTGTGTATGCAGTGCGACGGTGTGAATCTATCCCGGCGTTGAGCGGCGATAAATGTGCGCAGCACGAATACATTGGCCGGATGCCCCGAACAATCGGCGGCGGACCTGCGGCACGACTCACACATGCCGCAGACAAACCATGACGTTCGAAGTGATGGTCGCGCCGCGGGCTTGGGTCATCATCGCGACCATGAGCACACTGGCCTCTGCCCCGCTTCGCATGCCGGCATCGCATTCCGTGGTCGCGGGCCGCAACGACGAAGCAACCGCCATGCTCGATAAGATCGCCGTGCGGCTGCGTATACGGAGTAGACGGCGGACGGAGTAGACCGGAGTTCGGCGTGCTCTCGTTCGCCAGCACGACCACGGTGTTCGGCACGCCGGTCGCCGCCGAATGAAACCGCAAGCTGCGGAGCGTCTCGCGCACGCGGCATGCGTAGAGTGGTTCATGGCCTCACAGGAGTACGTACATGAACCGCCTCGACTCGCAACTTCCATTGCTCGATACGCAGAACGACCCCGCACCATCGCTTGCGCCCCATGAGGATCGCGAGCGGCACCGCCCTCCAGCCGGCTCCGGCCCGTCCCTCTCTCGCCGCATCGAAACACTGGATTGGGGCGCCATCGCGCAAATGCTCGACGAATACGGCTATGCAGTCGCTCCCCAATTGCTGACAGAGGACGACTGCGACGCGCTGGCCGCCCTCTATGGACACCCCGAGCGCTTTCGCAGTCGCATCGTGATGACCCGGCACGGCTTCGGCCGCGGCGAGTACCAATATTTCAGCTATCCGTTGCCACGCCCCGTGCAGCAACTGCGAACGAGCCTCTATCCGCATCTCGTTCCAGTGGCCAACCGCTGGAACCAGACGCTCGGCATCGACGTGCGCTATCCAGCCTCGCACGCGGAATACATCAAACGTTGTCACGCCGCCGGCCAGTTGCGCCCCACCCCGCTGCTGCTCCAGTACGGAAAAGACGACTACAACTGCCTGCACCAGGACCTCTACGGCGAACACGTGTTTCCGTTACAGGTGGCGGTTCTGCTGGCCGAGCCGGGCCGCGACTTCACAGGCGGCGAGTTCGTGATGACCGAGCAGCGGCCGCGCATGCAGTCGCTCGTCCAGGTCGTGCCGCTGCGCAAGGGCGACGCGGCGATCTTCGCCGTCCACCATCGGCCCGTGCAGGGCACGCGTGGCGCGTATCGCGTCAACCTTCGGCACGGTGTGAGCCCCCTGCGCTCGGGCCAACGACACACCTTGGGGGTGATCTTCCACGACGCAACGTAAGGCATTCGAAAGAATCATCTGGAATGTCCCTTGGGTTGTTACAAACGCGGGCGAGAGCCGTTACAAATGCCGTCGCCAAGCTGTTACAAACAGCGGTCAAATGTAACGCGTCCACATGCCGCATTTTTTACCGCGCAAGTAAACCCTTGCCTTTATTCATATCAAAAGGGGAATAGAATTTCCGGGGTGCGCGGGAGCGTCGCAGAGAAGTTGCTTCAATCAGGAGATACCCTGTCGTAACAAGGGTTTGAGGCCCACAATAGCGCTGGCCGGGCCACCCGGCGCACGCCAATAAGGCGCGTTGCAGATTTATGAAAAAATTACTGATCCACAGTCGGTTTTTTTCCACAATTTTTTTGACGAGCCATTGCTTTTTGACATTCCCCCTCATACAATTCGCTCCAAGCTGTTACGAGTTGTAACAAGCTGTATCAAATAGATAGATATCGCCGAAGGTCGTTACAAGACCAGGCGGGGGCAGAAAAGACATAACGGCGAACAACGCCGGCAGTTCAATCGGGGCTTCGGAAAACTGAGAAATGGACCGTAGCAGCGAGACGCTGGAGTCAATCCGCGAAATCAATTTGTCGTACATCATGCTTGCGCAACGTATGTTGCGTGAGGACAAGGCAGTCGGCATGTTCCGGCTGGGCTTGTCGTCGGAGCTGGCCGAACTGCTTGCCGGACTGTCACTCGCACAGATCGTCAAGCTGGCCTCCTCCGACCAGCTTTTGTGTTTCTTCCGCTTCAACGATCACACGATGCTGTCGGCCCTCACGCAGACGACGCGTCACGCTGACGTTGCTTCGACGCATGCCGCCATCCTGCTCGCGGGTCAGTCCGCGGAGCAGTTCGCCTGACAGGGACCGCCATGCAAGCTGAAGTCACGATGCTCAAGTCTGCGCCGAAGCGCAGCCTCACTGAAGACGCACAGGAAGTGTTCCGCGCGATCGCCTTGATCGAGCTGGGCGCGCGCATGCAGGTACTGGAAAGCGAACTCACGCTTTCGCGCGACCGCATGATCCGCCTGTACCGTGAAGTGAAAGGCGTGTCGCCGCCCAAGGGCATGCTGCCCTTCTCCGCGGACTGGTACATGACGTGGCTTGCGAACATTCATGCGTCGCTGTTCTACAACACCTACCTGTTCCTCAAGAACGAGGCGCGCTGCTCGCACCTCGACGCTTTGACGAAGGGCTACCGGCTGTATCTGGAACACTGCCGTCACAGCGACACGGAAGCCGTGCTGGATCTCACGCGCGCCTGGACGCTCGTGCGCTTCTTCGACGCCGGCATGCTCCAGCTCACGCCGTGCTGCCGCTGCAGCGGCAAATTCGTCGCGCACAAGCATGACCTGCAGCACAACGTAGTGTGCGGCGCCTGCCAGCCGCCCTCGCGCGCGGGTAAGACGAGAAAGGCGGCCGTGGCACGCCAGGCCGTCTGCGAAGACACGGTCGCGGCCGACGCCGCCCTGCTGGCCGAAGTCGCCGCGCAGACCCATGTGCCGGTCACGCGAGCACCCGTCGCCGAAGCGGCCTAGCGAAGCCGGAAGCCCCCAGCCTCCCATTTCTCTGCGTTTCATCGGTTCATTGCGCGGCCCGCCTCTCACGGCGGGCCGTTTCATTTGCGGCTTCGCCCGCCCAGTTCCTCCCGCCCGCCGATCGGTACTTCCCCTGGCCTTTCTTGCAACGCGTCGATAGCCGGCAGAAGGTTTGGTTTCGCTACGATCCGCAAACGTAAAGCCGCTCAAGACATCAAAACAATAAAGACACCGGATTCCTTACTTTTTTACTTCAACAATATTTCGTATTCCTTCGTCCGCGCGGAGCGAAAGGATAACGAAATAACCGGTGCAGGGACGCAAGATGAAAGTGCTGCTCGCAGAAGACAACGAATCGCTGAGCCACTGGCTGCTCAAGCTGCTGAAGGAAGAGCGCATGGCCGTGGACCGCGCGGCCGACGGCGACGCCGCCGACCAGCTTTTGCGCACCGAACAGTACGACGTGGTGCTGCTCGACCTGCAACTGCCGAAGATGACCGGCAAAGACGTGCTGCGCCGTCTGCGTGGCCGACGCAACAACGTGCCGGTGCTGGTCGTCACGGCGAGCGGGTCGATCGACGAAAAAGTGGAGTGTCTCGGCGCCGGTGCCGACGACTACATCGTGAAACCGTTCGAGACGCGCGAACTGGTCGCTCGCATCAAAGCGCTCGCGCGCCGGCAGAACGGCGAAAAGCATACGGATTTCGCCTGTGGCGACCTCACCTATAACACCGACAGCCGCCAGTTCCGCATCCGCGGCGAGCCGCTCTCGCTGCGCCCCAAAGAGCATTCGATTCTCGAAATGATGATGCTCAAGTGCGGCAAGACACTCTCGAAGTCGGCGCTGATGTCGGGTGTCTACGCGCTCGAAGAGGAATCGAGCGAGGATGCCATCGAGATCTACGTGCATCGCATCCGCAAGCGGATCGAGCATTGCGAAGCGACTATCGTCACGTTGCGCGGGATCGGCTATCTGTTACAGGAGAAGAAGGCGCAGCCTGGATAGGCGAGCGCATGTCGCCCCATCAATGCGCGCTTAAAACAAAAGCCGTGCACGTCGGCTATCGACGTGCACGGCCCCCTGCTGACTTCCTTTCCGACGCTCGTCACGACTCAGCGGGCTCAGCGCTTTGCCACCTGCTGTGCGTCTTGTGTCGAGCCTTGCTGCGGCGAAGCGCTGCCCGTCTTCGTGTCGTCGCCCCAACCGCCGCCCAGCGCACGGATCAGGTTGACGGTCGCCACGGCCTGCACGCCCTGAAGCTGGCTTGCCTGCAACTGCGAGACCAGCACCGAGCGCTCACTGTCGATCACGTTGAGGTAGCTGACCTGCCCTTCCTCGTACTGCGTGCGCGACAGATGCGCAGCCCGCTGCGACGCATTCACCGCATCGTTTTGCGCCTTCATCTGGTCGTCCAGCAAGCGCAGGTCGGACAGGTTGTCCTCCACCTCGCGGAACGCTACGAGCACCTGCTCGCGGTATTGCGCGACCTGTTCGTCGTACCTCGCGCGGGCCTGGTCGAGACCGGCCTGACGGCGCCCGCCGTCGAAGATCGGCAGCGTGAGCGCCGTGCCCGCGAACGGCCCCAGCAGGAAGGTCCGCGTGGACCATTTGAACAGATCGCCCAGCGTCGCGGACTCGTAGCCGAACGAACCCGTGATGTCGAGCTGCGGGAAGAACGCGGACTTCGCGAGCCCCACGCGCGCGTTCGCAGCGGCCATTGCGCGTTCGGCGGCGGCAATGTCGGGCCGGCGTTCGAGCAGCGCGGACGGCAAGCCCGGCGGAACGCGCACGGCCACGGGCGCAAGCGGTGTTTCGGGGAACGAAAAGTCCGCCGGTGCCTTGCCGAGCAAGATCGCGAGGCCATGTTCCGACGCCGCGCGCTGACGCGCCACGCCCACCGCATCGGCCTGGGCCGTTGCCAGTTCGTTGCGTGCCTGCGAAACGTCGAGTTCGCTGATGTCGCCTTCCTTGAAGCGGCGCTCTGCAAGCCTGAGCGCATCCTGACGCAGCGCCACCGTGCGCCGGAACAGATCGACCTGCGAATCGAACTGGCGCAGCTGGAAGTAGTTCTGCGCGACGTCGGCCTGCAACGCGAGCTGCACGGAGCGGAACAACGCCTCGCTCTGCTGCGCATCCGCGCGCGCCGCGTTCACGTTGGAGCTCACGCGACCGAACAGATCCGCCTCATACGAAACCGTGCCCTGCGCGCGCCACAGCGTCTGCGTGGGCACATTCCGGTCGTCGGGCAGGAACTGCGAAGCGGGCGAGAGCCGTTCGCGCGTGGGACCGAAGCCGGCATCGAGCGACGGGAACCACGCCGAGCGCGCGGACCGCGTCACGGCACGCGCCTGCTGCACGCGCGCAGCCGCCGCTTTCAGATCCTGGTTCGCGGCCGCAGCCTGCTCTTCCAGCTGGTTCAGCGTCGCGTCGCCAAACACGCTCCACCACTCGCCGCGGTGGGCCGCGTCGGAAGGCTGGGCGGCCTTCCACGTGCCGGCATCCTGAGCAGCGATCGGCGCTTCCTTGAACGCCGCGGGCGCTGCCGCGTCCGGGCGGTGATAGGTCGGCTCTACCGAACATGCGGCGAGCAGCGCGACCAGGAGGCCGCTGACCGCGACCCAACCCAGCCTGCCAAACCCTTGCATGCGCGCGGCGCCGCCTGTGAATCCACGATTTCTCATTATCAGGTTCTCCTCAATCCATCGCGGGCAGCGCAGAGCTGCGCGGCGAGTCCTTCTGCGCCACGTGGATCGTGCCGCCTGCCAGCATGCGCAGCACCACGTAGAACACCGGCGTCAGCATCAGGCCGAACAGCGTCACACCGAGCATCCCGAAAAACACCGCGATACCCATGGCATGGCGCATTTCCGAACCCGCGCCCGAAGAAAGGACGAGCGGCACCACACCCATGATGAACGCGATGGACGTCATCAGGATCGGGCGCAGCCGCATGCGGCTCGCTTCGATAGCCGCGGAAAGCGGCGAGTGTCCGTCGTGCTCCAGCTCGCGTGCGAACTCCACGATCAGAATGGCGTTCTTCGATGCGAGTCCCACCAGCACCATCAAGCCGATCTGCGTGAAGATGTTGTTGTCGCCCTGCGTGAGCCACACGCCCGTGAGCGCGGACAGCACGCTCATCGGCACGATCAGGATCACCGCGAGCGGCAGCGTGAGGCTTTCATAGAGCGCGGCCAGCACGAGGAACACCAACAGCACGCTGATCGGGAACACCCAGATGCCCGAGTTGCCCGCGAGAATCTGCTGATACGTGAGGTCCGTCCATTCGAACTTCACGCCGCGCGGCAGCGTTTCGGCAGCAATGCGTTCCGCCGCTTCCTGAGCCTGACCCGACGAGAAGCCAGGCGCCGGGCCGCCGTTGATGTCGGCGGCGGTGTAGCCGTTGTAGCGCACCACCATTTCGGGGCCATACGTGGGCGACACGGTGACGAGCGACGACAGCGGCACCATTTCGCCCGCGTTGTTACGCGTCTTCAGTTGCAGGATGTCGTCTGCACGCTGACGGAACGGCGCATCCGCCTGCACACGCACCTGGTACACGCGGCCGAACTCGTTGAAGTCGTTCACGTACAGCGAGCCCAGATAGATCTGCATGGTGTCGAACACATCCGTCACTGGCACGCCGAGTTGCTTCGCCTTCACGCGATCCAGGTCCACGTTCAACTGCGGCACGTTGATCTGGTAGCTCGAGAACGTCGGGCCCAGCTCAGGCGTAGCCGACGCCTTCTTGATGAAGTCCTGCGTCGCCTTCGCGAGTTCTTCGTAGCCCACCGCGCCGTGGTCTTCCAGCTGCATCTTGAAGCCGCCCAGCGTACCGAGACCCAGCACCGGCGGCGGCGGGAACACGGCCACGAACGAACCCTTGATGCCCGCGAACTTCTGGTTGAGCGCGCCCGCAATGGCACCCGCCGAGAGCGCCTTGCCCTTGCGTTCGCTAAACGGCTTGAGCGTGACGAACACGATGCCCGCGCTCGAACTGTTCGTGAAGCCGTTCACCGAAAGACCGGGGAACGCCACGGCACTTTCCACGCCAGGCTGCTTCAGCGAAATGTCGCTCATCTCGCGAATCACATTCTCCGTGCGATCCAGCGACGCGCCGTTCGGCAACTGCGCAAACGCCACGAGGTATTCCTTGTCCTGCGCGGGCACGAAGCCGCCCGGCACGATGTGCGTAACAAACACCGTCGCGCCGAGCAGCACCGCATAGACCGCGAGCATCGCGCCCTTGCGTTTGAGCACGCCGTTCACGCCGCGGCTGTAGTTCTCCGCGCCGCGATGGAACACCTTGTTGAAGCCGCGGAAGAAGCCGCCCAGCACGCGGTTCATGACGCGCGTGAGCCAGTCTTCCTTCGCGCCGTGGCTGCGCAGCAGCAGTGCCGAAAGCGCCGGCGAAAGCGTGAGCGAGTTGAACGCCGAGATCACCGTGGAAATGGCGATGGTCATCGCAAACTGCTTGTAGAACTGGCCCGTGAGACCCGTCATGAACGCGAGCGGCACGAACACGGCCACCAGCGTGAGCGCAATTGCGATGATCGGCCCGCTCACTTCCTGCATGGCGCGATACGTGGCGTCGCGCGCACTCAGCCCGCGCTCGATGTTGCGCTCCACGTTCTCCACCACCACGATGGCGTCGTCCACCACGATACCGATGGCGAGCACCATCCCGAACAGCGAGAGCGCATTGATCGAAAAGCCGAACGCCAGCAGCAGCGAGAACGTGCCCACGATCGAAACCGGCACGGCAATGAGCGGAATGATCGACGCACGCCACGTCTGCAGGAACACGATCACCACGATCACCACCAGCGCGATGGCTTCGAGCAGCGTGTGCACCACCGCCTCGATACTCGAACGCACGAACTGCGTAGGGTCATAGACGATCTTGTAGTCCACGCCGGCCGGGAAGTCCTGCTTGAGCTCCTTCATCGCGGCACGCACCTGGTCCGAGATGGCGAGCGAATTCGCGCCCGGTGCCTGGTTGATGGCAAGCGCCACCGCCGACTTGTTGTCGAGCAGCGAACGCAGGCCGTATTCGGACGCACCCAGCTCGATACGCGCGATGTCGCGCAGATACGTGACGCCACCGTCCGGCGCGGTCTTCACGACGATGTCGCCGAATTCCTTCACGGTCGTCAGGCGACCTCGCGCGTTGACCGAAAGCTGCAACGGCGTGCCGGGCAGCGTGGGAGACGCACCGATCACACCGGCCGCCACCTGCACGTTCTGCTCGCGAATGGCGTTCACCACGTCGTTCGCCGTGAGCCCGCGCTGCGCCACCTTCTGCGGATCGAGCCACACGCGCATCGCATAGTCGCCCGCGCCCCACAGCTGCACTTCGCCCACACCCTGAATGCGCGCGAGCCGGTCTTTGACGTTGAGCAGCGCGTAATTGCGCAGATACGTCATGTCGTACTGATCGTTCGGCGAGATCAGGTGCACCACCATCGTGAGCGTAGGCGAGCTCTTGATGGTCGTGATGCCGAGCCGCTGCACGTCTTCGGGCAGCCGCGGCAACGCCTGGTTCACGCGGTTCTGCACGAGCTGCGTGGCCTTGTCCGGATCGGTGCCCAGACGGAACGTGACCGTGAGCGTCATGTTGCCGTCGCTGTTGGCCTGCGACTGCATGTACAGCATGTTCTCGACACCGTTGATCTGCTCTTCGAGCGGCGAGGCCACCGTTTCCGCGATCACCTTCGGGTTCGCGCCCGGATACTGCGCGTGCACCACGACCGACGGCGGCACGACCTCGGGATACTCGGAAATGGGCAGCTGGAACAGCGCGATCACGCCGGCCAGCAGAATCACGACCGACAGCACACCCGCGAAGATGGGCCGGTCGATGAAGAATTTCGATATGTTCATGGGTGGCTCTGAATAAAGGAGAGCGTGTGTGCGATGCGGGCGACGCGGGCGACGTCCTGCTCGCGCCTGCTATGTGTTGGCATCGCGAACGTCATGAGTTTTTCGCCTGCTTCGTCGCGTCGGCCGAATTGGCCGCGTTGCCCTGGTCTGCACGCGGCTGCGCCTGGGCTTCGCTTTGCGACGACTGCTTGACCGGCTTGCCTTGCGCGCCGGCCGTGCCTGCAAGAGGTGCGCTGTTCGGGTCGCCATCGCCCGTCATGGGCACCATGTGGGCTCGCACCTCCTCACCGGGCCGCACGCGCTGCGTGCCGTTCACCACGATGCGCTCGCCCTTCTTGAGGCCGCCCGTAATGACGCGCAGGTTGCCCTGCTGGCCGCCCAGCTGCACTTCGCGGTACGCGACGTGATTGGCGCTGTCCACGACGAAGACGAACTTCTTGTCCTGGTCGGTGCCGATCGCGGCGTCGTCGATAAGCAGCGCCGGGTGCGGCGCGCTGCCACTCACCTTGATGCGCGCGTAGAGGCCAGGCAACAGCGTGCCGTCTGCGTTGTCGAAACGCGCGCGCACGCGGATCGTGCCCGACGACGTATCGAGCCGGTTATCCACGGACTCGATCGTGCCCGTGCGCGAGTAGCCCGATTCGTTGGCGAGGCCGAGATCCACCGGCACCTTCGTGCCGTCCTTCACGTGGCTGATGTAGTCGAGATACGTCTGCTCGTCTGCATCGAACGAGGCATAGATGGGCGACACCGAAACGAGCGTGGTCAGCGGAGCCGCATTGGCGCCGGCCGACACCACGTTGCCCAGCGTGATTTCCGCGCGCGACACGCGACCGGACACGGGCGCCACGATGCGCGTGTAGCCCAGATTGATCTGCGCCGCTTCCAGCGCCGCCTGCGCGGCCTTCAGGTTCGCACTCGCCTCGCGCGCGGCGTTCTGCTTCTGGTCGTAGTCGCGCTTCGCGATGGCGTTGTCCGTGATAAGACGCTGTGCGCGTTCCCAATCGCTCTGCGCATAGCCGGCTCCCGCCTGCGCCGCGGCGAGCTGCGCGGCGGCGCGATCCACTTCGGCCTGATACGGACGCGGGTCGATCACGAACAGCGTGTCGCCCTTCTTCACGAGCGCGCCGTCCTTGAAGTTGACCGACACGATGGTGCCCGACACCTGCGGGCGAATGTCCACCTTCTCGATGGCTTCGAGCCGGCCGGAGTACGACTGCCAGTCGACGATGCTGCGTTCCAGCACATTGGCTACGTCGACTTCGGGCGCCATGGCCGCCTGCGACTGGGCCGGCGCATTGGCATTCACGCGCATGGCGCCGACCGTGCCGAGTCCGGCAACGACCACAAGGGCAACCACTGCAACGATGATTCGGGGGCGAGACAACGGAAAGACAGACATAGTGGGCTCCAATGCGATGGTCGTTTCAATTCGTATTCGGTGGGTCGTTCGCGTGCATTCGTTCAGCGAGCGGTTCTGCTACGTCGTCGCGTGCGGTGCTTACGCGAGCGTGCGTGAGTCGAACTGCCACTGAAAAAAGCGCACGGCTTCCTGCAAGGCGGCCGGATAACCGCCAATGGCCGCGTGCGAGACGCTCGGGAAACGCACCACCTGGGTGCGCACGCCCGCGTCGATCAGGCGGCTCGCGTACTTCTCGGCCTCGATGTGCAGCACGTCGTTCTGCGCCGTCACGATGAGCGTGGCGGGCAAACCGGCGAGCCGCGTACATTCCAGCGGCGCCGCATACGGATGCATGCGCTGCGAAGCCTGCGGCAGATACGCGCGATAACAGGCTGCGCATTCGCTCGCCGTGATGTCCGAACTCAGGCGCCGCTCGTCGCCGAGCCGCGTGAGACTCGGGTCCAGCATCGGTGCAAAGAGCGCCTGGGCGTCGAACCGCACGTCGGCGCGGTCACGGCCGATCAACGCGACGACGTTGGCAATCTGTCCGCCCGCGTCGTGCCCCGCCACGCCAAGCCGCCGGGCGTTGCCGCCGAACGAACGTGCGTGCGACTGCACCCAGAGCGCAGCACGGTGAGCGTCTTCGGGTGCGGCCGGAAACGGGAATTGCGGCGCAAGCGAATAACCCACCGAAACCACGAGTGCCGGTAAGTGCTCTGCGAAATAACGCGCGGCGTGGTCCGCTTCTTCCAATGATCCGCGCACAAAACCGCCGCCATGGAAATACAGCAATACCGGCAATCCGTTCGCTTTCACCGGCCGATAAAGGCGCAATACGATGGGCTGCGCGTAGCCGTCGATCGTCATGTCCGAGACCGCCAGCGCGGGCCCGGCCGGTGCGCCGTCCAGGTCCGCGTCCGTCTCGTGCGCCGTGCGGTCCCCCGAGGGCGCAAAGCCCGACGGGGCAAACGGGAACGACGATTTGAATGCATCCATGGCGAAGCGCGCAATGCGCGAAATTAGTATCGAACGGGGCGAATTGTGGGTTCGGCAGACTTGCAAATAAATGCCTATAATCCGGCAACACAATTCGGCGGCACTGAACAATCGTTTTGCAGACACGTGTCTGCCCAAACAGTGGAACGCCCGCCCCCTTTTGGAGAATCGCAATGGACCGGCTTCAGGCCATGCAGGTATTCACTCGGGTGGTCGACACGAACAGCTTCACGCGCGCAGCAGAAACGCTGGACATGCCCCGCGCCTCGGTCACGACCATCATCCAGAACCTCGAAGCGTTTCTCGGCACCCGTCTCATGCATCGCACGACGCGGCGCCTCTCGCTCACGCCGGACGGCGCGGCGTACTACGAGCGCTGCGTGCGCATTCTCGCGGACGTGGAGGAAACCGAAGCGGCGTTCCAGAACGGCAGCAAGAAACCGCACGGCAAGCTGCGCATCGACATGCCGGGTTCCATCGGACGCCTGCTCGTCATTCCGTCGCTGTGCGAATTTCGTTCGCGCTACCCGGACATCGATCTGCAACTCGGCCTCACGGACCGTCCCGTCGATCTGCTTCAGGAAGGCGTGGACTGCGTGATTCGCGTGGGCGCGTTGCAGGACTCGTCGCTCGTCGCGCGCCGCATTGGCCTCTTCGAAGGCGTGACGTGTGCGGCGCCCGCGTACATCCAGCGTCACGGTATGCCGAAGTCGCTCGAAGACCTCGAGCAGCATCGCGCGGTCAATTACTTCTCGAGTCGCACGGGCCGTGTGATGGATTGGGCCTTCCTCGTGGAGGGCAAGGAAATCGAGGTGAAGATGCAGGCTGCGGTTTCGGTGAACGACGCCGACGCCTACGTGACCTGCGGACTCGAAGGCTTCGGTCTCATCCAGCCGGCGCGCTACCAGGTGCTGCCGTATCTGAAATCAGGCGAACTCGTCGAAGTGCTGCCCGACGAAAAGCCGCTGCCCATGCCTATTTCGGTGGTCTACCCGCACTCGCGGCATCTTTCGCCGAAAGTGCGCGTGTTCGTGGACTGGATTGCCGAAGTGTTCGACCGTTGCCCGCTGCTCTCGGGCCGCGCGGCGCTCGACAAGACCTGCTCGAAGCGCACCTTCGAAGAGCGCGAGTCCAACCCGGATATCGATACGCCGGTTGTGACGGAGTGGGTGGCCTGAACGCGACCTGAGCGGTACAGGCACGGCACCATGCCGGGCCTTGTGCTGAAAGGCTGAGCACCTCAGCGGCCCGGCACGCCTTCGCGCCATTCCGCCCAGTGCGTCGCGATGTCCTGCACGAGCGGATTGCCGGCGCGGTAGAGGTTCTCGATGGCAATCGAAAAACCGCCCTGCGCCGCGTAGTTCAACAGATTGTCCGCACTCGACTGGCCCGCATAGGGCCGGTCGAAGTCCGATCCCGCACGCAGCACCGCCACGCGGTTGAGGTCCACGCGGCCCACCGCGGCCGCGCGCGTGAGCGCTTCGTACGTTGCGTTGTCTTCCTGCTGCGTCGTGCAATAGACGCCCTTGCCGTCCGTGAGAATCTTCGTCCAGTCGCGCGCACGCTCGCCGAGCAGCGTGCCCGACCACCACGTGTCGCCCGCCAACGTATCGCACTGAACCACCGTGGGCGGCTGGTTCGCGGGGGCGTATCCGTATTTGGCGCGCGCGGCCTGCGCCTGGGCGTTGTCGGAGAGCGTGACATTGCGTGACAGCGCGAACGCCGCATCGGTCAGCTTCGTATTGAGCTGGAAGACTTCCGTGCGGTAGTCGAGCGGCGGCTTGTCGCTCGGGCTCTTCGTGTTGATGCCGAGATAACCGGTGTTCCAGCCCGACGGAATTTCGCGTCCGTCGATTTCCCACTGAATGCCGAAGTCGACCAGATACTTCGCCCATGCCGCCGAGCCGAGCGTGCCCTGCGCCGGATCGATGCCCGCAATGCCCGCCACCATGAAGTACGTGTGTCGCAAATCGAAGCGCGGCGAGAATGCGAGCGCCATGATGGACGCCGCCGCATTGGCGTGGCCCATGCCCGTCGTCATCACGCAGACGTCCTGTTTGTTGCAGTGAACGGCGGGATAGTCGGGCGAGAGCCCGGCCACCTTGATGTCCTGCCACGGCCCCAGGCGATCGAGCCACACCTGGCCTTCGGGCCCGAACATCGAGATGATCATCACCTTCACGTGACGGCCCTGGCCTTCGCCGGCCCCCTGCGCGAAGCTGCTTGCATCCTCGGCGTTGGCCGGCACGGTGGAAACGGCGGCACAGGCAACCAGCGAGAGCGCGGCAACGGCGCTCAATGTACGAGTCATCATGTTCGTGTCTTCCTTGTGGGTGTCGTACGGCGGGAGGGAGGCATGCCGTCGTGGCAGCTCGTGCGATTCACGAGCGCAACGGCGACAGCCGCAATGACTGCGGCTGCGGCTCGTCAGGCGCCACCCAGTATAGGGGCACGAAATTCTGTTTCGAAGTGCTTTTTCGCGTGCGTAGCCGCGTGTTCGCGGCGCGTGACGGGGCATCGCGATGCGTCGTGATCCGTCGTGATGCATCGTGGTTCGTGGCACGCCCCTGGTGGCTCGCGGCCGCTAGGGCGTGGCCGCTGCGCCCGAGAGCAGTGCCGCGGCACGGCTCGACCCGGTTTGCTTCGCGATGTCCCCTGCGGTGAGGCCGCGATTGTCGCGCAGCATGCGGTCGGCGCCGCGGGCAAGCAGCAGCTTCACGGTATCGGCGCGGTCGTAGCCCGCGGCCCACATCAACGCGGTAAGGTCGTTCTTGTAGAGGCGATTCACGTCCATCCCGGTATCGAGCAGCAGTGTCACGACAGCCGTGTGTCCCTGCCCTGCAGCGTATTCCATCGCCGTCTTGCCGACGCGGTCGGTGGCGGCCGGGTCTGCCCCGTGCGCGAGCAGCAGTCGAACGATCTCTTCATAGCCGCCATACGACGCCGCCATGAGCGGCGTGACGCCCTGCACATCGGCCTGCCGCACGTTCGCGCCGTGCTCGACGAGCGTACGCGCCATGCCGGCGAGGCCCTTCTTGCTCGCCGTGATGAGCGCCGTGTCGCCGATACGGTTGCGCGAATCCACGGCGGCGCCTTCGTCCAGCGCCGCGCGAACGGCGGCCTCGTCGCTGCTGCGAGCGGCCGCGAGTAACTGCTGGTTCACGGCATCGCCGGCAGCGGTCGCATAGGCCGCTGCGCCCAGCATGCTGCCGAGCAATGTGCGCGTCATCCATATCGCGGTTCGCTTCATCGTGAAGTCCCCTTTCGTTGGCCAACGCTTCCCTCCCGAACAACGCTTGATGAAACATCATCTGCATCACTGAAGATTGGCGATATACGCGGCGAGGTTGCGGATATCGTCGTCGCTGAGGCCGCGCGACACGCTCGCCATGTTGCCCGCATCGTTGGTGCGCGTGTGCGACCGGAAGTCCTGCAACTGCTTGACGATGTACTGAGGGTGTTGTCCCGCCACGCGTGGAATCTCGTTCTGGCCGAGAAAGCCGCCGAGGTGGCACATCGTGCACAGCACCTGCGCCGCTTTCTGGCGGCCCGCATCGATGCTCGCGGCGTCGGCCTTCACGGTCACCGGCACCGGCTTTTGCGCAGCGAAGTAGGCGGCGAGGTCCTGCATGTCCTCTTTCGAAAGCGTCGCCGCGACCGGACTCATGCGCGGATCGCTGCGGCGTCCCTCCTTGAAGTCCTTCAATTGCAGATAGAGATAACGCGCCGTCTGCCCCGCGAGGATCGGATAGTCGGGATTCGTCGAATTGCCGAGCGGGCCGTGACAAGCCACGCATACTTGCGCCTTCGCTTCGCCGGCGGCCGCGTCGGCGTGTGCGAGGCAAGGCAAGACGGCCGCGTTGATACACGCCAGCACACCCGCTATGGCCGCGTCACGGACAGATAATCGGCGTCGCAATGCGTATCGCAGATAGACGCGGCATGCGGCACATGCCGCATAGGCGGCACGCAGCGCCCGCACCAGGTGGCGACGCGCGCTGCAACGGTCCAAAGCGGCCTTCGGCGAGATCGGCTGAACCATGGCCGCATCGCGTCAGGGCAACGCAAACACAAGCACGGTGTTGCCGCGCTTGAAATCGAGCTGCGTATTGCCGCCCGCTGCCACGGCCACGTACTGCTTGCCGTGAATCGTGTACGACACGGCCGGCGCGTTCACACCCGCGCCGCACTGGAATTCCCAGAGCTTCTTGCCGGTCGATGCATCGAATGCGCGGAAGAGGCCGTTCCCCTCGCCGTTGAACACGAGACCGCCCGCCGTCGCCAGCACACCCCCGATCAACGGCTGCTCGGTCTTGTAGTCCCACGCCACCTTGCCCGTATCGATGTTGACGGCCGAGAGCTTGCCCCATTGCTGTTCGGCCGCAATCGTCTTGAACGCGCCGCCCAGCCAGAGCTTGCTGCCTCCCGGATAGGCGGCGTCTTCCACCTGATACGTCATGGGCTGATGCAGGTTCGCCGCATACGCGAGCCGCGTCTTCGGGTCGAACGCCATGGGCGACCACTCCACGCCGCCGTTCGCACCAGGCAACATGCGCGCGCCTTCGGCCGTGGGCAGCGTCCACATGTTCTCCTGCGGGATCATCGCGTCGGAGAAGCGGATCAATCGGCCCGTAGCGCGATCGTGCACATAGACGTGCCCCGTCTTGCCGCCGTGAATCACGCCTGGAATCATGCGGCCGTTTTCGTCGCGCACGTTGACGAGAATGGGTGGGCTCACGGCGTCGAGGTCCCAGACGTCATGTGCGATGTACTGGTAGTGCCACTTGTATTTGCCGGTATCGAGGTCGATCGCCACGAGCGAATCGGTATAGAGGTTGTCGCCCGGGCGGATCGCACCGTAGAGGTCCGGCGACGGGTTGCCCACCACGAAGAACACCGTGCGCGAGGCGCGGTCGATGGCGGGCGTCATCCAGACACCGCCGCCCAGCGTCTTGTAGAAGTCGCCGCCTTTTTCAGCGAGCTGCTTCTTTTCGGCATCGATGTCGCGCTTCATGTCGCGGCCCGTGGCGTCCTTCGTTGCCCACACGCCTTCCTGGCCCGAATCCGGAATCGTGTAGAACGTCCAGAGCAACTGGCCGCTCGCGACATCGAACGCCTTCACGAAACCGCGAATACCGTACTCGCCGCCGTTCGTGCCGATCAGCACCTTGTCTTCCACCACGGTGGGCGCCATGGTTTCCGAATAGCCCTGTTCAGGGTCTGCGATCTGGCTTTCCCAGAGCAGCTTGCCCGTTTTCGCATCCAGCGCGACGAGCTTCGAATCCAGCGTGCCCATGAACAGCCGGTCGCCGGCAATGGCCACGCCGCGGTTGTTCGGTCCGCAGCAGAACGTCGTGACCGGTCCCATCTTGTGCTTGTAATGCCAGTACTCCTTGCCGCTCACGGCATCCACCGCATAGACGTGATTGAACGACGTGGTGATGAACATGATGCCGTGCGAAACGATGGGCGCCGTCTCCATCGACTCGTTCACTGCAGTCTGAAAGATGAACACGGGCTTCAGCTTCGCGACGTTGGTGCGGTTGATCTGCGTGCCGGGATAGAAGCGCGTCTGCGCATACGAGCCGTTTGCGTGAAGCCAGTCGGCGGCATTGCCCGCTGCGGCATCGAGCTGCTGCTGCGTGACGGGCGACAGCACGGGCGGCATGGGCGACGCCGTGGTGGTCGCTTCGCTTTCCACTTCCTGAGCGGCCCACGTGGGCGCGGCCCCGAACGTTAGCGTCAGCGCGACCAGTGACGCGCAGACAAATGACGAGTGATGGATCGTATGCATGAAGGTCTCCTCTCTCATGACTTATCGAGGTATTCGTCATGCGAATGCGGCAATCACCGCGCAATGGAATGATTGCCGGATACGGAATGGCGCATCCCTCTCAAACTGAAGATCCGTTTCCAACCATGGGTTCTTTCGAGCGGGCGGAGCGACTGCGCTTGCAGAATTAAGCTATCCCAGGAATGCTGGCCGGACGTCCGGCCAGAGGGAGGGCTCCCTCAAGCGTAGGCGAGCCTATTGCGGTTTTCCAGGGTTTTTCAGGCAGTATTAATACGGGTTTTTCGGCGGGAGATTAAGGCGCGCTAAAGGCGGGAATGCCGCTGCGCGATGTCCCGTTCGAATGTTCCGGTCTCGATGGACCGGGGGCGACGAGGCGCCTCGCGAAACGCCGTTGCAGCGTCTCGAGCCGACACGTTCGGCGTTGCAGCAAAGCGCTGCCGCGTGGGGACGATCAGGCAGATCGCAAAAAGAGAATCGACGTGCCATGCACCACTGAATGAATTGCGCCGCCCGGGCACAGCGCAATTCAGTACCGCTCCATCAAACTACTTCTACCCGGGCCGCACCTTCCTTCATCTCGCCGATCACGGCCGCGCGCTCGAACCCGTCCGCGTTGAAGATGGCCAGCACTTCGTTCACCGCTTCCGGCGCGCAGGAGACGAGCAGCCCGCCCGACGTCTGCGGGTCGGTAAGCAGCGTGCGGGCCACGTCGGGCAGGTTATCGGCAAGGTGCACCTCTTCTCCATAAGACGCCCAGTTGCGTCCCGACGCGCCAGTGAAGATGCCTTCGCGCACGAACGCCTCCACGCCGGCGAGCCACGGCAGATCCGCATAGCGCACGCGTGCCGTAAGCCCCGCGCCGCGCGCCAGTTCCAGCGTGTGACCGAGCAGGCCAAAGCCGGTGACGTCGGTGAGCGCATGTACGCCGGGCAACGCGGCCAGTTGAGTGCCGGGGCGGTTGAGCTTCGTGGTGGCCGCGATCATGGCGGCGTAGCCCGCCGCGTCGAGCTGGTTCTTTTTCAGCGCGGCCGAGAGCACGCCCACGCCTAGCGGTTTGCCGAGAATGAGCACGTCCCCCGCCTGGGCTGCGGCATTGCGCTTCACGCGCGACGGATGCACCACGCCCAGCGCCACGAGGCCGTAGATGGGCTCGACCGAATCGATGGAATGACCGCCCGCCACGGGAATGCCGGCCTGCGTGCAGACGTCCTCGCCACCGCGCAGCACGGCCGCAATCACGTCGTGCGGCAACACGTTGATCGGCATGCCGACGATGGCGAGCGCGAGGATAGGCTTGCCGCCCATGGCGTAGACGTCCGAGAGCGCATTGGTCGCCGCGATACGCCCGAAGTCGTAAGGGTCGTCGACGATGGGCATGAAGAAGTCGGTGGTCGCGACGATGGCCTGCTCGTCGTTGAGACGGTAGACGGCAGCGTCGTCGGCCGTTTCCGTGCCGACGAGCAGATCGGGAAACGCCGGCAGCGGCGCGACGCGCTTGAGCAGCGACGACAGCACGCCCGGCGCGATCTTGCAGCCGCAGCCGCCGCCATGCGAGAGGCTGGTGAGGCGCGGCACGGCGGGCGCGGACGTGTCGCTCGAAACGGAAGAGGTCGGATGGGTCGGTTCAGTCATGACGGGCATCGCCGGCGAAGGCGTTGGATCGCGGTGCATGGAAAAGCGCGTTTGAACGCGGCGCAGCCGCTATTATCGCCAATCGCCGCGCGGGGCGTCCTGGGCCTGTCCCGCTCCCAGGTCACTCCGTCGTCGCCAGCATCCTCACGCCCGCTCCAGCGTCGCCATCGCCCGCACCACCACGAGCAGCATCGAAAGGCTTGCGCCGCCCGTCGCGCGCAAATCGGCAAGCAGCCGGCCGTAGTGGTCGAGCGGCGCTTCGCGGCGCCCCTGCCAGCTTTGCACGAGATCGGCCGCCGTATCGTCGTGGGCGTGGCCTTCGGTGAGCGCACTCGCGGTCAGCGCGCGCTTGAGCCGCGCGAACTCGGCGAGCGCTGCGGCCCGCGCCAGCATGTCCCAATGCGTCGGCGTGGGCAGCGCGGCCGCGCGCTCGCCAATCCAGCCATAGTTGAGCAGCGTGCCCAGCGTGAAGTACACGCCCGCCACCCATTCGAGCGGACGTCCCGACGTTGCCGCCACTTCCGCGATATCGAGCAACGCGGCCGATATCTCGCCGCTCACCACGCGCACGGCGAGTTCGCTGTCCACGCCCGCATCCACCAACACGCGTTGACGCTCCGACAACGCTTCGAGGTCCGCCGCGGGAAGCAGCCGAGGCCATTGCGGCGCGAGCGTCTGCGCGGCCTCGCGGCAGCGCGCGAGCAGCTCCGCCATCCCGCCTTCGCCCGCGGCGCCCGCCTGCAGTTGGCGCAGGAACCACAGCGCCGCGCGTTCGAGCAGCAGCACCACCTCCACGAACATGCGCGCCTGCAGATCGTCGGGCACGCGATTGTCGAGCGCGTCGATGGCGCGCCATACCTCGTCGAGTTCGAACACGTCGCGCGCCATCACGCAGGCCCGCACGATCTCGGCGGGCTTCGCATCGGTCTCTTCCACGAGCCGGTACACGAATTCGCAGCCCACGCGATTCACGAGCGCGTTGGTGAGGTGCGTCGCAAGTATTTCGCGGCGCAGCGGATGCTGCTGCATCAGCGCGCTGTAGCGGCGTTGCAATGGCTTCGGGAAGTAGTCGACGAGCATGTCGGCCACGAGCGGATCTTCGGGCACGTCGGACTCGAGCAGTTCGTCGTAGAGCCACATCTTGCTGTAGGCGAGCAGCACTGCACGTTCCGGCGTGGTGAGGCCCTGCTTCGCCGCTTCGCGCTCTGCAATCTCCTCGTCGTTCGGCAGAAATTCGATGGCGCGATTGAGTCGCCCGATGCGTTCCAGCGCCCGCATGAAACGCACCTCGGCATCGAAGAGCGGCACGCCATAGCGGCCCGCGATGGAAAGCGCCTGGGTCTGATAGTAGTTGTCGTGCAGCACGAGCAGCGCAACCTCGTCGGTCATTTCCGCGAGCAACGCGTTGCGCTGCTTGTCGGTCATCTCGCCGTCCGCCACCACGAGGCCCAGCAGAATCTTGATGTTCACTTCGTGATCCGAACAATCCACACCGGCCGAGTTGTCGATGGCATCGGTATTGATGCGGCCGCCGCGCTGCGCGAACTCGATGCGGCCCAGCTGCGTGAAACCGAGATTGCCGCCCTCGCCCACCACCTTGCAGCGCAGGTCGGCACCGTTCACGCGCACGGCGTCGTTGGTGCGGTCGCCGGCCTGGGCATGCGTTTCGCGCGTGGCCTTCACATAGGTCCCGATGCCGCCGTTATAGAGCAGATCGACAGGCGCCATCAGGATGGCGCGAATCAGCTCGCTGGGCGCGAGTGCCGTCGCGCTGATGCCGAGCGCTGCCTGCACGGGCTGCGAGATCGGGATCGTCTTGGCCGTGCGTGGGAACACGCCGCCGCCCGCGGAGATGAGCGCCGGGTCGTAGTCGGCCCAGCTCGACCGTTCGAGCGCGAAGATGCGCCCGCGTTCGGCGATGCTCACGGCAGGGTCCGGATTCGGATCGAGAAAGATGTGCCGGTGATCGAACGCTGCCACGAGGCGAATGAACGGCGAGAGCAGCATGCCGTTGCCGAACACGTCGCCCGACATGTCACCGATGCCCACCACCGTGAACGGCGTGGTCTGCGTATCGACGCCCATTTCGCGGAAATGGCGCTTCACCGACTCCCAGGCGCCGCGCGCCGTGATGGCCATCTTCTTGTGGTCGTAGCCCACCGATCCGCCCGAGGCAAACGCATCGTCGAGCCAGAAGCCGTATTCGCGCGAAATGGCGTTCGCGTAGTCGGAAAACGTGGCCGTGCCCTTGTCGGCGGCTACCACGAGGTAGGGGTCGTCGGGATCGTGCCGCACCACGTCGAGCGGTGGCACGATGGCGCCGCCCGCGCGGTTGTCCGTGAGATCGAGCAGGCCGCGCAGGAAGGTCTGGTAGCACGCCACGCCTTCCTTGAGCCACGCTTCGCGCTCGCTCGCGGGCGGCGGGTTCTTCACGACGAAGCCGCCCTTCGATCCCACCGGCACGATCACCACGTTCTTCACCATCTGCGCCTTCATGAGGCCCAGCACTTCGGTGCGGAAATCTTCGCGGCGATCGGACCAGCGCAGGCCGCCGCGCGCCACACGTCCGCCTCGCAGATGCACGCCTTCCACGCGCGGCGAATACACCCAGATCTCGAACATGGGCTTCGGTTCGGGCAGCCCCGGCACCTCGCGCGGATCGAACTTGAACGAGAGCGCGGGCCTGGTCCGCCCTTCGGCGTCGCGTTGATAGTAGTTGGTGCGCTGCGTCGCGTTGATGACGCCGAGGAACTGGCGAAGAATGCGGTCTTCGTCGAGATTGGGCACCTTGTCGAGCGCGCCTTCAATGGCTTTTTGCAGATACGCGATGCGCTCGCCACGCAGGCTGCCGTGCGCCTCGCCCAGCGCCGGATCGAAGCGCGCGCAGAACAGTTCGACCAGCGCGCGTGCAATCTGCGGATTACCCGTGAGCGCACGTTCGATGTAGGCGTCGCTGAAGGTGGAGCCCACCTGGCGCAGATACTTCGCATAGGCCCGCAAAATCGTCACTTCGCGCGCGGCCAGATGGGCGCGCAAGACAAGCCGGTTGAAGTTGTCGTCTTCGATGACGGCGGTCCATACCTGCTCGAAGGCTTCTTCGAAGAGGTCTTTCACGCGCTCGATGTCGAACTCCATCTCGTCGGCCAGCTCAAGTCCGAAGTCGTGAATCCACGCGGGCGTCACGCCTTGTGCCTCGATCAGATACGGACGCTCTTCGTCCACGCGCACGCCCAGATGTTCGAGCATCGGCAGACTGCGCGACAGCGCGATAGGCGGCCCCGCGCGATACACCTTGAAGCGGAACGCGCGCGGCCCCGATTCAATGGGCCGGTAGAGATTCATCGCGAGACGGTCCGTGCCCTGCACGCGTTCGATCAACTCGATGTCGCGCACCGCCGTGCGCGCGGCGTAGTCGTCGCGATAGCCCGCCGGAAACGAATCGCCGTAACGCAGTAGCAGGCGGTTGCCCTGCTCTTCGCCGAAGGCGTCGAGCAAGGCGTCGGCGAGGTCGTCCTGCCAGCGGCGCGTGGCGAGCACGACGCGCGCTTCCAGCTCGCGCGTATCGACTTCAGGCATGGCGCCGGGCGCGGCATGCACGACGAAGTGAATGCGCGCGAGCGTCGATTCGGAGAGCAGCGGCGTGAACTCGACGCTCTCGCCGTTGAACGCACCCATGAGCAGCTTCGCCACACGGCGCCGCCAGTCGGTGTTGTACTTGTCGCGCGGCACGAACACGAGGCACGAGACGAAGCGGTCGAAACGGTCGCGCCGCACGAATAGCCGCGTGCGCTGATGTTCCTGCAAACGCAGCACGCCGAGCGCCATGTCGTAGAGCGAGTCTTCGTCGGTCTGGAACAGCTCGTCGCGCGGCCAGGTTTCGAGCACGGTCACGAGCGACTTCGCGAGATGCCCTTTCGGCAGGAAGCCGGCGCGCTGCACGATATGGGCGCACTTGCGGCGCACGATAGGAATGTCCGCGCTGGAGCCGAAATAAGCCGTGGACGTATAGAGCCCGATGAAGCGGCGCTCGCCCTTCACCGTGCCGTCCGCGCCCGCGAGCTTCACGCCGACGTAATCGAGATAGCCCGGCCGGTGCACCGTGGCACGCGAATTGGCCTTCGTGAGAAAGATGGGCCAGGCGCCGTTGACGATCTCCGCAGCCGCGGGCGGCAGCAGCGTGACGTCGGACGCGCCCGGCTGGCGCAAGCCCTCGCGCAGAATGCCGAGCCCCGAGCCCGGCACGCCGCGCAGCGCAAGGCCGCCGTCGTGCTCGACCAGTTCGTAGTCGCGCTGGCCGAGAAACGTGAAGTGGTCCGCCACCATCCATTCGACAAACGCGCGCGCCTCCACACCTTCGGGCGTGGTCTCGTGAGCTTTCATCTCCTTGATGGTGGCCCGTGCCGTTTCGATCATGCGCGGCCAGTCTTCCACCGCGGCCCGCACGTCGCCCAGCACGCGCGTAATGTCGTGGCGCAATGCGTCGAGTTTTGCCGCATCGCCACAACGGTCCACCTCGAAATGAATGAACGACGCCAGCAGCGAATGCCCGCTGCCGCCCTCGCTGCCGGGGCATACGCGAACGATGGCGCCGGCCTCTCCTTCTTTTGCACCCGCTTCAGCACGCCAGATGCGAAACACCGGATGCAGCACCGAATGCAGTGCAAGACCCAGCCGGTTCACGGCCATCGAAACGGAGTCCACGAGAAACGGCATGTCGTCGTTGACGATCTCGACCACCGTGTGGTCCGAGTGCCAGCCGTGCTGCTCGAGAATGGGGTTGTAGACGCGCAGCCGTTCGCCGCCTGAGACGAAGCGCTGCGCCGTCTGCCAGTGCGCCATGGCGGCGCCGTAGAGGTCTGCGATGCTGCGGCTTTGCAGGTCGTCCGCATCGCCGAAATCGTAGTAGTGCCGCAGGAACGGTTCCACCACGTTGAACGCCGCTTCGGGAAGGCGCCCCCGCGCGAATTCGACGACATCGTTGAGCCGGTGCGCCACGGCTTCTTCGGTCTTCGCCTGCATGATGTCCTCCGCCAGCGGGTGAGCATCGCCTGCATTGTCAGAGCGCATTATGCGCCACGACCATGAAAAAGCGAGGACAGTGCAGGCGGCGCGGCGGTGCTCATGCACTGGAGATGCACGGGCGTGCACTCCGCTTGCGCGCTGCGCCACGGTCACGATCTGTTACACGCCGAACGTGCGGCAGCCCGCATATCGGCGTGGTTTCCAGGGTTCGCCGCAGTGGCAACGCCATACACGTGCATTACTCTTTGGAGGTCCGGCGAGCCGTCGTTCGAAGGCTTCGACGGAACGCTGCCTGTTTCACCCAAACCAGACACATAGCGCCGGCACGGCATGAACGCCGATGCCTGCGCATGCATGACCGGAAGCGGGCGCGGCGATGCTGCATTGCGCTCATGCATTGCAGTGCACCGTGCACTCCGGTTCATGCCCGACGTCTTTCAGACGCGCGGTTTCGTCGAAAGACGCCGGCCTGCTAGCGAAATGTCCCGGGGGTAACACGCCCAGTCATGGAGACAGAGCCATGAGGAGCAGGCCATTTCGTCGATTTCCTCAAGGTGTGCGCGCGAACGCCATTGCGTGCGCCACACTGCTGCTGTTTGCGGCGAGCGCGCATTCGCAATCGCTCGAAACGCAAGCCGCTCAAGCGGCCCAGGCGGACGAGCGCGCGAGTATCAGCGCGCTGCGCCAGGAGCTGGACAAACGCATCCAGGAACTTGAAACCCTCAAGCACAAGCTCGCCGACGAAGAGGCGAACTTCGCGCGCCTGAGCCGTGCGCTCGACACCGGCAAGCTGGAGACAGCGCGCGGCACGGGCGGCACCGACGTGAACGGTCAGCCGCTTGGCAACGCGGATGGCACCTCGGATGGCAACGCGGGTAACACCGCGAGCAGCACCACAGGCGGCACCACGGCTGCCCCGGGGCCAGCCGTGCAGAGCGCCCAGGCCGCCCCCGCCGGCAACGCGCCGCCCTCCACACCCGCGCCGAACCAGCCTGTCGGCCAGGCCCCCGTCGCCGATACGCGGCCGCCCGCCGTCGCGCCCATCTTCGAGCAGCCCGGCGTGCTCACGCCGCGTCACTCGTTCGTCGTGGAGCCGTACTTCCAGTTCGCCTATTCGTCGCAGAACCAGCTTTCGCTGGTGGGCTACACGATCATTCCGGCGCTGCTGATCGGGCTCATCAACGTGAGCGAAGTGAAGACGACCACGCTCACAGGCGGCGTGGCCGTGCGCTATGGCCTCACGAACCGGATGGAACTGGAAGTTCGCGTGCCCTACGTGTATCAGACCAACGATACGGTGGGCCGGCAGATCTTCACGGGCGCCGCTTCGAACAGCGTGATCAGCAGCAACGGTCATGGCCTCGGCGACGTGGAAATGACGTTGCGCTACCAGCTCAACCAGGGCGGCCCGGACAAGTTCTATTACATCGGCTGGCTGCGCTTCAAGTCGGCCACCGGCAAGAGCCCGTTCGACGTGGTGACCGACTGCGTGACGACCTGCATTTCGAACACGACGGGTACGGGCCTGCCGCTCGAGCAACCCACGGGCTCCGGCTTCTATGCGATCCAGCCTGGCCTCACGTGGCTCTTCCCGACGGACCCCGTGGTGTTCTTCGGCAACTTCAGCTACCTGCACAGCTTCGGCAAGGACGAAACGCTCACGCTGCGCAACGGCGCCACGCAGTTCCTCGGCAAGGTTCAGCCGGGCGACATCTGGGGCTTCAATATCGGCATGGGGCTTGCGCTGAACGAGAAGGCGTCGGTGAGCATCGGCTACGACCAGAGCATCGTGCTGCCCACGTCGCAGAACGGCCAGACCGTGCCGGGCTCGGTGCGCGTGGTGCTGGGCACCCTGTTGATCGGCTACTCGTACCGGCTCTCGCCGAAGACGACGCTTAACTTCTCGATAGGCGCCGGGCTCACGCGCGACACGCCGGACCTCACGCTCACGCTGCGCGTGCCCATGTCGTTCTGAACGCGCTGAACGCTCCGAATGCCCGTGCCTTGCGCGGGCGCTTCAACCCATGCGCTGCCGCCGCGCGCTCCTAACGGGGACGCACGGTGGCGGCGAGCGCCGCATTGATGGACGAGATGAGATTGGCGACCTTGTACGAGGCGAGCGAATTCACCGACGTGTTGATCGACGTGAGCGCCTGGATCTGCTGGTTGTTCAACGTGTTCTGAATGGCCATTGCGCCTGGCGGCAGCGCGCCCGGCTGCACCGCGTTGCCGCGCCCGTTCTGCACAAGCGTGCTCGCGCCGCCCGATGCCAGCATGGCCTGAGCCTGCTGCGCCGTCATCGCGCCCACGTCGGGAATGTTGAAGCTCGTCTGCGTGACGAGGTTGCCGTTCACATAGACCGCGCGCGAAATGCCGAACGACACCTTGAGACCTTGCGACGTGTCGAAGCCGCCGCGCAGGGTGTCGAGGCGTTGCTCGCTGAGCGCTGTGGTCTGGGTTGCCGGCCAGTTGGGGTCACTCGCGGTGGACGGCGCTGGCGCGTCTACGGCCGCCACGCGCGCGCCTTTGTCTTTCGCGACGGTCGCAACGGTCGCGACATTCGCCACGTTCGCATCGTAGGCGTTGTCGCCCAGTTCGCTCACCACGGGCGCTTCTGTCGGAATGGGCGCGGCCACTTCCTCGCCGGCCTGACCCGATGCTGCGGTCTGCATGCCGTCCGCGCCCGCTCCAGTAGCGGACGAATACATCGCCACACCGTCTTCGTCGATGCTGCCTGTCGCGACGGAGGGCACATCGCCGTCCACCGCATCGACCACCGGCGGCACGAGTCCGCCGTACGCCAGCGCCACGATGCAAGCGAGTTTCAGAGGTCTATGTTTCATCGCGGTTCTCAGAATTCGCCCGGACCGAGCTTCGGCACGACCACCTGAAACAGGCTGTCGCGCGGTATGCCCACGTAGAGCGGCGCTTGCGGCGCAACGTGCCAGTCGCTGGCGTCGTTGAACCTGGGCGGCTCAGGCCGGTTGTGGATGACGAACACCACGTGGTCCTGCCATCTCTCTTCGAAGGTTTCCTGCGAAATGGCGCGCGTGCCGGTGGCCGGATCGCCGATCAGCACGCGGCCATTGCGCATGCCCTTCACCACGACGAAGTGGTGGTAACCGTGCTCGACGATCAGCACGATGGCGGGCGTCTTCGTCTCTTCGAGCTTCGAGAGCGGCACTTCGTAGCCGTCCGCCTGGAAGCCGTGCGCCATCAGGAAATTGCGGATGTCGAGCAGAGAAAAACCCTCCCTGCGGATCTTCTCCTGGTTGCCGTGCTCGTACATTTCGATGAACGCCTGCTGCTCCGTCACCGGATAGTCGTACTGGTAAGTCAGCAGCGTGGCGACCGCGGCCGAGCCGCAGCTGAAGTCGAATTGCTGCTTCACGGTGCGCTTGAAGCGGGCCTCCTTGAGGCTCGTCACGTGCATGCCGTAATAGCCGCCGCGCGGGTCGGAGATGTTGATCGGGTCGGCCGAGGCGGCCTGCACGATCATGCCGGCCGCCAGCGCGGCGCATGCAAAAACGATCTTCCTCGCTGCGTTGCGGTTCATGGCTCGCCTGCACTCGATTGCATTCAATTCCCGAAGCGCACGTTCAAGACAGTGGCGTTCTGGATCAGCACGTTGGCGCCGGTGTTCTGGATCACCGTGGGCAGCCCGCTCGAGTTCGAGAACGAGCCGTCGCTGATCGAGTTCGAACCCGTTACGACCTTGTAGGCGGTGTTGTCCGCAACCGTGCCGGTCAGATTGTTCTGGCCGACCATCACGTCGCCGCCGCGCTGGGTGTCGAGCTGGCTTGCGTCGAGCGCCACGCCGAACTGGGCATCGGGCGGTGCTGGGGACGCCGCGGGCGTTGTGGTTGCTGCTGCGAGCGGTGCTGGGGACGCCGTGGGCGTTGTGGTTGCCGCGGTGACAACAGGCGCTGCAGCAACTGCGCCCGGCTGCGACGCTGCACTGCTCGCTGCACTTCTTCCAGGCTCTGCCCTCGCCTGGGCAGCCTGGGCAGCCTCCATGGCTACGCCCGTTCCCGTTGCCGGAGCATCGGCGGCGTGAACGGCGAAGCCGGGCAGCACCAACACAACAGGCAATACCAGCTGCGCAAACCGTTTTTGCGCTTGCATGGTGGTCTCCCTCGTCCTGCAGTCCTGCATGCGGCCGGATGCAAGGCACGCAGGACAGGTTGTCTGCGATGCCTGCCGTGCGCCACGCGCGTGACGAGCCAACGAGGCCCGACGCGAAGCACAGGGCGGCGGAGCGACCGCCGCAAGGCGCAGACTGCGCGCCTTGCGGCAAATCGCACGACTGACTGCTTACGCTGACTGCTTACGTTGCTGAGCGCTCAACGGCCGACCGTCAGGTTGGCCTGCACCGTCACAGCCTGTTGCACGAGCGATGCCGCGCCGCTGTTCTGGTTCGCGATCATGATGCCCGCTGCCGACTGGCCGACGCTCGACATCGCGTTGGACATGTCGAACGTGCCAGCGCTCACAGCAATGGTTCCGCCATTGCCGCCCGTGCCGCCCGCTGCGCCATTGCCCACGCCACCGTTGCCGGTGCCGCCCGCGCCGCCTGCACCGCCCATCGCGCCCACTGCGCCGTTGCCGGCCGTTGCGCTGCCGTTGCTCGCCGTGGTGGATGCGCCGCCGTTCGTCGCGCTGCCGCCGGTGCCCGTGCCGC
>NZ_JARCHA010000015.1:0-114608 GCF_048957895.1 Paraburkholderia sp. A1RI_3L | reverse complement strand
CCGACCCAGCGCTGACGGGCGTGGCTCTCGCTGCGGAAGCGCCCGGCACTGATGCGGAGCGAGCAGAGGGCGCGGCCTTAGCGACCGCAACCGTCGAGCCCTTCGCCGCAGCAGACACTGCGCGAGCCGGGGCGCTCGCCCGCGCACGCGCAACCGGCCTCGCTACGGCGCTGTGCCCTGCCGCCGCCGGCTTCGCCGCCTTCGTGGCCGCCCGAACCGGCTGCGCGAACGTCATCGCCGCGCCGCCTTCGTCCACCTGGAACACCGCCACCGCCTGGCGCAGCTTCGCCGCCTGGTCTTCCAGCGATTGCGCCGCAGCCGCCGCTTCCTCCACCAGCGCCGCGTTCTGCTGGGTCACTTCGTCCATCTGCGTGACCGCGCGCGCCACTTGGTCGATGCCGCTGCTCTGCTCCTCGGATGCCGCGGCGATCTCGCCCATGATGTCCGTCACGCGCTGGACGGCGCCGATGATCTCGCCCATCGTGCGCCCCGCTTCGTCGACCAGCGCCGAGCCCGACTGCACGCGCTCCACGGAGGTGTCGATGAGTTCCTTGATCTCCTTGGCCGCCGCCGACGAGCGCTGCGCGAGGCTGCGCACCTCGCCCGCCACCACGGCGAAGCCGCGTCCGTCCTCGCCCGCGCGGGCCGCTTCCACGGCGGCGTTGAGCGCGAGGATATTGGTCTGGAACGCAATGCCTTCGATGATCGCGATGATGTCCGCGATCTTCGCCGAGCTCTGGTTGATGTCGCCCATCGTGCCCACCACCTGGCTCACCACCGCGTTGCCCTTGTTCGCGATCTCCGATGCATTTGCGGCGAGCGCGCTGGCCTGGCGCGCATTGTCCGCATTCTGGCGCACGGTGCCCGTGAGCTCGTCCATGCTCGACGCCGTTTCCTGGAGCGCCGAGGCCTGCTCCTCGGTACGCGACGAAAGATCGATGTTGCCCGCGGCGATCTGCCGCGTGGCCGTCGCGATCGATTCGCTGCCGGCGCGCACCGTGCGGACCGTGTCGATCAGGCTCTTTTGCATCTTCGCGACGCCTTCCATCAACTGGCCCATTTCGTCGCGCGAGTGCACCACCACGGCGCGCCGCAGGTCGCCGGCCGCGATCGCGTCGAAGTGTCCGAGCGCCTCCGCGAGCGGTCGCGCAATGGCGCCGCGCAGCGTGAAGAAGGAGAAGAGCGCGGCGCCAAGGCCGACCACGAGTGCGCCGATGCTCGTCATGCGAAAGAAGCCGACCATGGACTGCGTGCTGTCGTAGCCCTCCTTCGCCTGCTGGAACTGCAGTTGCACGAGATCGCTGTCGGCGTTGACGAGGTTGTTGTAGACCTTTTGCAGCCGCTTGGCGGAATCCGCAATTTTGGACTGATCGCCGGCATTGACCATGGCCGTGAACGCGTCGGCCTCGGTGTGCAGCGCCTCGCGCCTGCCCGCCACCACTTGCGCGAGCCGGTCTTCCTCCGCGCCGCGCGGCAAGGCCAGATACTTCTTCCACCAGTTGTCGGATTCGGTGCGCATGAGCTTCGCGCGTTCCACCGTCGCGGCCACCTCCGAGGTGCCGATCAGGAACGCCGCGCGGTCCAGCGCGAGGCGTTCGCGCGCTGCATAGACTTCCGAGTTCGCGATCGACACGGCGCTCGGCATCTGATTGGTGAAGGTGTTTTTCAGCGCATCGTTGGCCCGCGTGAGCCCGATGAGCCCCAGCACGCTGATGGCCGCGAGCAGCGCCGCGAGAAAAGTCATGGTCAGCCCGATGCGGGCTTTGATGGTGATGCCTTTGTTCATGTTCTTCCTGTGTGCAAAAGCGGGAGGCCGGTTCCGGATGGCCTTGCCAGGGTCTCACTGGCGGCGCTCGATGCACCATCTTCTGTGCGGTGCTATGACGGCGTTTACGGCAAGAAAGCCTGACGCTTGAATCTTTTATATGGTCTGATCATATTCACCATGAAATCAGGTAAAAATTGCAAGACTGAGGAATGATGCGGAATGGCGCGTTCGAATAGGCCGTTCATCGGCGCCCGGACGTCGCGCATGGCGCACATGGAAGGACAAGCGGGTACGAGAGGGAGAACCGGCGACGCGCTGTGTCGCGGCGGAAGAAGAAAGAAAGCCGGGCCGCCGCGTGCTGCACAGGCAGCATGAACTTCAGATGATGATCTTCGGAAAACCGGGCGCAGCACACCACGCCGGCTCCGGCAACGCGACGACCGCTATGAAGGAGGCACGCGCGACTGACGAAACGCTCAAGAAGCGGCGACCTCAGCGAGGCGCGGAATGGAAGGCTGGGCGCCTTCACGCGTGACGGAAATAGCCGCCGCACGCTGGGCGAAGCGAATGGCTTCGTCGACGCTCGCGCCTGCCGCGAGTTGCGCCGCAAAGCCGCCAATGAAGGTGTCGCCGGCCGCAGTCGTATCGATGGCGCTCACACGCGGCGCCGGATAGTGCACAGGCTCCATTCCACCAAGCGCGGCGCAGACGCCCTGCGCGCCCAGCGTCACCAGCACATTGCGCGCGCCGGCTGCGCACAGCGTCGCAGCGGCGCGCGCCGCGTCTTCGGGCGTGCTCGCCGGCAGGCCGGTCAGCGTCGCGGCCTCCAGTTCGTTCGGAATCAGATAGTCGATGAGCGGCAGCCACGCTGCGGGCAGCGGCCCGGTGGCCGGCGCGGGATTGAGGATCACGGTCTTGCCGAGCCGGTTCGCCGCCGCCAGCGCGGCATGCACGGCGTCGACCGGCGTCTCCAGCTGGCAGACCACGACATCGGCGGCGGCCAGCACGGCCTCATGTCGCGCGACGGTAGCAGGCGTGAGCTCGCCGTTGCTGCCGGCCACGATGACGATCGCGTTCTGGCTGCTGTCGTCCACGACGATCAGCGCAACGCCGGTCGGGGCGTTTGCGCTCGATTCAAGTGCGGTGCAATCGATGCCTTCGGCAAGCAGGCCCGCGCGCAGCTGCTCGCCGTTCGCGTCGGCGCCCACGCAGCCCACCATCGCCACCCGGGCGCCCAGCCGCGCGGCGGCCACGGCCTGGTTGCCGCCCTTGCCGCCCGCCACCTGGGCGAATGCGTGGCCGGCCAGCGTCTCGCCCGGCTTCGGCATGCGCGGCACGCGGGCAACCAGATCCATGTTGAGGCTGCCGACCACGGCCACGCGGCCGTGTCTTTTCCCTTGCCTTTGCTCTTGCCCCTGCCCCTGCTCTGCCTTACCCGGGATGCCTGTCATTGCCGCGCTTCCTGCGTTCACTGAGTTCACTGTCGTTGCCGCTGTTTCGTCCGCCACGCTCTTCTCCGCCTTGCCGTCTTTGCGTTGCATCGAGCCACGCAGGTCTTCGTCGGTCGTCGTCGGTCTTCGTCGCGCTTCACTGCATTGCCTGACCCGAGCGCGCTCGCCCGTCGCCGCGCCTGTCAGGCCACGAACCCCTGCGCATGGTCGCCCGACCACTGCGCCGTCGATTCGCGCACGATCAGCTGCGGCGCCACCACGCGGCGCCGCGGCGGTGCACCGTCGGTCTGCCCCGTGCCCGTAATGCGCTCGATCAGCGTCTGCGCCGCCGTTTCGCCCAGCGCGCGCACCGACTGGCCCACCGTCGAGAGCGCCGGGTAGGTGAAGCGGCCCAGTTCGATGTCGTCGAAGCCGATCACCGAGCAGTCCTGCGGCACGCGCAGGCCGCGTTCGGCGGCGGCGCGCAGCGCGCCGATACCCATCATGTCGTTGCCGGCGAAGATCGCGCTCGGCCGTACCGAATCGAACAGCTGGCTCGCCGCGCGGTAGCCGCCCGTGCCGGAAAAGTCACTTTCGACGATGGCACCCGCGGGAATCTCGATGCCCCGTTCCGCCATGGCGCGCAGAAAGCCGTGCACGCGCATCGCGCTCACCGCCGTGGACACCGGCCCCGTGATGCAGCCGATCTTCGAATGGCCCAGTTCCAGCAGATGCCGCGTGGCGAGCCAGGCGCCCTTCTCGTGGTCGATCTGCACGAGGTCGGCGGCGAGGCCTTCGATGTTGCGGTCCACGATCACGAGCGGCTCGCGCGAGCCTGAAAGCGTCTGCGCGAGCACGGCGTCGTCGCCGGCCGATGCGACGATCAGTCCGTCGATGCGCTTTTCCTGCAGGACGCGCAGGTAGCTGCGCTGCTTGGCCGGGTCGTCGTCGGAGTTGCAGAAGAACACGCAGTAGCCTTTGCGCGCGCAACCGTCCTCGACCCCGCGCGCGAGTTCGGCAAAGTACGGATTCGTGCCGTTCGGTACGACGAGCCCCACCGTGGCCGTGGAACGCGCCTTGAGCGAGCGCGCGACGGCCGACGGCACGTAATTGAGCTGGTGGATGGCCCGCTCGACCTTCGCGCGAACATCCGCGGACACCGGGCGCGAGTTGTTGACGACGTGCGATACCGTCGTAAACGACACGCCTGCCACGGCCGCTACATCCTTGATCGTCGCCATAAGCTGTTGCTCTCCTGCTTCGCTGTCTGCTGCTGTGTTCTGCCCTGTGCCCTCGCGCCCTACGCGCGCCGGCGCCGGCTGCGATACGTGTCGAGCACGACGGCCACCACGATCACCGCGCCCGTGATGATGCGCTTGGTCGGCTCGTTCGCGCCGATCTGCGCGAGCCCGGCCGCCAGCACCGAAATGATCAACACGCCAAAAAACGTGCTGATGACCGAGCCACGCCCGCCCATCAGACTCGTGCCGCCGATCACCACCGCAGCGATCACCTGGAGTTCGAGCCCCGCGCCGGCGTTCGGGTCCGCGGCTTCGAGGCGCGAGATCTGGAACAGCGCGGCGAGACCCGACAGCGCGCCCATCAACGCGAATACGATCACTTTGTAGGGCCGCGGGTTCACGCCCGCGAGCCGCACGGCTTCCTCATTGGTCCCGATGCCCACCAGATAGCGCCCGAACACCGTGCGCGTGAGCACGAGCTGCGCGACCACCATCACGACGACCGCGATCAGGAAGGCCGGCGAAATGCCGACCGCGATGGGATTCGAAAGGAAGTCGAACGCATCGCCGATATAGGCCGTGCGCGAGTTCGTCATCTGGTAGGCGAGCCCGCGCGCCGCTTCCAGCACGCCGAGCGAAACGATGAACGACGGAATGCGCCAGCCCACCGTCACGGCGCCCGTCAACGTGCCGGTGAGCGCTGCGGCGGCAAGCCCGATCAGCGCGGCAGGCCATGCGCCCCAGCCCCACTTGAGCGCGGCAACGCTCACCACCGAGGCGCCGAGCGCGAGCACCGAGCCCACCGAAAGATCGATGCCGGCAATGATGAGCACGAACGTCATGCCCACCGACATCACCACGAGATCGGGAATCTGGTTGGCGATGGTGCTGAACGTGTCGTAGGTGAGGAAGTGCGAGCTCAGCACCGAGAAGAGCGCGATCATCGCGACGAGCGCGCCCGCAAGGCCCAGATAGTTCGAGAAACCGAGACGCGTGCCGGCCGGCTTCGCGCTCGCCCCGCTCGCCACACTGGCCGGATTCCCGCCGGCCGCGCTCTCCTGCGTGCCCGGGGCATGGCCCTGCGGCAGCGGTTGGTTGTTCATGACAGACTCCGTGCATTCGGTTGAGCGTCCTCGCGGCGTGGGCCGCCGGGAGCGTCGTTGGCGTCGTTGGCGTCGTCGTGGGGGCTGTGCAGCAGCGCCTCGCGGCTGCGGTAACCGGCAAAGGCCGCCGCCAGCAGCGCGTCCTGCGACCACGTATCGCGGCTGAAGATGCCGGTCATGCGTCCCGCCGACATCACACCGATGCGGTCGCAGATCAGCATCAGCTCGCGCAGGTCGCTCGAGACCACCACGAGTGCGCGCCCCTCGCGCGCCAGTGCGCCCATGAGGCCATAGATATCGAACTTCGCGCCGACGTCGATGCCGCGCGTCGGTTCGTCGAACAGCAGGACCTTGCGCTCGCGCGCGAGCCAGCGGCCGATCACGACCTTCTGCTGGTTGCCGCCCGACAGCTCGCCCACCGGCTGGCCCGGCCCCGAGGTGCGGATGCGCAGCGCCTCGATCTGACGTGCCGCAAGCGCGTTCTCGCGCGTGGCGTTGACCACGCCGTGACGCGACACGCTGCCGAGATTGCCGAGCGACACGTTGGCCGCGATCGGTTGCGGCAGCAGCAGCCCTTCGCCCTTGCGATCTTCGGTGATGAGCGCGATGCCGGCGCGCACCGCATCCACCGGCGAGGCGATTTTCACGGGCACAGGCGTGGCGCCCGGCGAGGGCGCCAGCGCCACAGTGCCGCCGTCTTTGTCGTCCGCGCCGTAGATGAGGCGCAGCAGCTCCGTGCGGCCCGCGCCGATCAGGCCGGAGATGCCGAAAATCTCGCCCGCGCGCACCTCGAACGACACGTCGCGCACCGCTTCGCCGCGCGTGAGGCGCTCCACGCGCAAGAGCGGCGCGCCAATGCGCCGCTCGCCCAGATCGATGCGCTCGCCCAGCTCGCGCCCCACCATCAGCGCGACGATGCGATCCGGCGTGAGGTTCGCCATCGCGTCCACGTGCACGAGACGCCCGTCGCGCAGCACGGCCACGCGTTCGGCCACGCGCGCCAGTTCTTCGAGTCGATGCGAGATGTAGACGAGCGCCACGCCGCGCGCCTTGAGCCGCGCGATCTGCTCGAACAGCAGTTCGACCTCGCGCGCGGTCAGCATGGCCGTGGGCTCGTCGAGAATCAGCACGCGCGCGTCGCCGATCAGGTTGCGCGCAATCTCCACCATCTGCTGGTGGCCAATGCCGAGTTCGCCCACGAGCGTGTCGGGATGAATCGCGTCGAGCCCGACCTGGGCCATCGCCTCACGCGCGTCCTCGCGCAGCCGCTTGCGGTCGATCCAGCCGAACGCGGCGGGACCGAAGTGCGGCAGCCGGTTGAGAAAGAGGTTCTCGGCCACGGAAAGCGTGGGCAGCAGGTTCAGCTCCTGCATCACCATGCGCACGCCGAGCCCCTCGGCCTCGGTGCGGCTGGCGGGCCGGTACGGCGCGCCGGCCAGCTGCATGGAGCCCGTCGTCGGGTCCACGAGACCGCCTACGATCTTCGAAAGCGTGCTCTTGCCCGCGCCGTTTTCGCCCGTGAGCGCGAGCACTTCGCCGGCGCGCAGCTCGAGGCTCACGTCGGCAAGCACAGGCGACGCCCAGGTCTTGCCGATGCCCGTGACCGAAAGCACGGCAGGCAAGCCGGACGGCGCGCGCGGCACGTCGGAGTCCGTTGAATCCATTTCCATCCTGTTGTCGAAAGCCGCTCTCGCCGGCCTGGTCACCGCACTGTGGCGGCGGAAAGCCCGACTGCCGCTTCGTGTGTCATGTTGGCTGAAGGCCGATGCCGCGGGGCTCGACAGTATCTGCTGCTGTATGGCTCCCGCTCCATCGTGACCTGCTGCGTGGCCGCGTCGGCAAGCGGGCCCGCCCGCGCCTGCCGCGTTGCCCCCGCCGCGCCTGTTCGCCTGCCGACCGGCCATTCATGCGAATCGAATGGCCGCGTCTGCCGCCATGACGCTATACCGGTGAATAACGGCGACGCCAAGCTTTTCTTGAGCGCCGGACGGCGCGCCCGAACAACGAACTAACGGACGCGACGCCGGCTTCGTTGATGCGCGACTTGCCTTGCGGGTTCCCGGCCGGCCGCGCCCCGTCGATTACTTCGTGATGAGATCGACCGGCGTTTCGACCACGCCCGAAAGCTCGGACTGCTTCTTGTGGTCGGCAATCGCCTTGAGCGCCGTGTCGATGCCGAACACGGCCTGCTTGGCCGCGTACTGGTCGGCCGTGGCAAGCACGCGGCCATCCTTCAGCATCGGCTTGATGGCGTTGATGTTGTCGTAGCCGACCACGTACACCTTGCCCTGGCGACCCGCGGCGCGCACCGCCGACACGGCGCCGATCGCCATGTTGTCGTTGCCGCACAGCAGCGCCTTGATGTTGGGGTACTCGTTGAGCATGGCCGAGGCCACCGCGTTGCCCTTGTCGATTTCCCACTCGCCCGACTGCACCGAATCGATCTTCGCGCCCACCGCCTGCATCGCGTCCTTGAAGCCGGCCGTGCGCTGCTGCGCGTTGGTGGTGGTCGACACGCCTTCGAGAATGCCGACTTCGTCGCCCGCCTTCAGCTTCTTCGCGAGGTAGTCGCCCACCTTCTTCGCGCCCTTGCGGTTGTCCGGACCCACGAACGGTACGTTCAAGTCTTTCGACTTGAGCACGTCCGGGTCGAGCCGGTTGTCGATGTTCACCACGATGATGCCGGCGTCCACCGCCTTCTTGACCACCGGCACGAGCGCCTTGGAGTCCGCGGGCGCCAGCACGATCGCGTCGACCTTCGAGACGATCATCTGCTCGACGATGCGGATCTGCGCCGCGGTATCGGTTTCATCCTTGATGCCGTTGGTGATCAGGTCGAACTGACCCGGGTTGTGTTTCTGGTAGTCCTTCGCGCCGGTCTCCATGGTGAGAAAGAACTCGTTGGCGAGCGACTTCATGACGAGCGCGACTTTCGGCTTCCTGGCAGCTTCGGCGTGAGCGGTGGAAAACGGCAACGCAGCCGCAGCGGTGAGGGCCACGGCGGCCGCAAGGACGCGGCGGCGAATGCGGGAATTCATTCTGGTTATCTCCTTGTTGTCAGGCTCGGATGAGCCGTATTTTTAGCGCGCAAACGTTTGCGAGCGCCTATTCTGGGCATTGCCAAAACGCCGTGTCAACGGCGGGCGCTGCTGCGTCGCACACGGGGGCCTGCCGCGCCGCATCCGCCGTTTGGGCGGAAAACGAGGCGCGGCAAGGCAGCGGCCGGCGCATGATGCGTACGGCCGATGCAGGGTCGTGCGGGTAATCCCTGGCGGATGGGCGCAGCGGGCGCCCTGCATTACTGCGCCACCCGCCGGACTCCGACACGGTGGTCGGCGTTGAAGCTGACGCTCGCCCGGTTCGTGAACCGGGCATCGACCTGAAAGGGAATCTCGACGACAGGATCGAACTGCGTGGACACCGCGATGCGGTGCAGGCCCGGCGTGAGCCAGAACGTGACGTGTTCGCCCTGCATGAGGTCGGTGACGCGCTCGCCGTCCACGTAGACGAGCACGTCGCGCAGGCGCACCAGCACGTTGGTCGCTGGCTCGCGGCGCACGTCGACGGCGACCTTGCCTTCGGCTTGCGTGGTGTAGCCGGGCTTCACGATGCGTTCCGCGGGCACGGGCCGAAGCGGCAGCGGCGTGCCGGGTGTTTCGGCGCAGCCGGCAAGACCGGCGGTAAGGGCAATCGTGGTGACGGCGGTCAGGGTTGCGGTGGTCGCCAGGGTTGCGAGGCAGGCGCGCGACGCGTTCCACGCGCAGTGCATGGCACGCACGCCGGCCCAGCCTGTTTCGCCTTGCCCCGTGTGTGCGATCTCGATGATCCTTCTGGTCTGCATGCGCCGTAACAGCATGTTCCGGCCTCCCTCGCGTCACCCGGCTCGGGCGACCATACCTGATGTTCTGTTTGTCTGGTTGCCGCCTGTGCGCCGTCTGCCGGCCCGCCATGCGTTGCCCGCGCACGGCACGAATCACAGCGCGGACGGCACGCGCGCCCATGATACGCGCGCCGGTCTATCGATCGCAGCGTGCGCGTGCCCAGGCATGGGCGCCGATGTGCGGCCGCGCACACAACGCCACGCACACCCGCGCACCACCCGCTCGCCTCGCGCGCTTGCGCGGCGCTCCCTTCGCCGTCATGATCGGCCAACGTTACCGTTCGACTTTGAAGCCAATGGATGTAATGGAGTATTCGTGGCCCGACTGATCTTCATCTGCGGTCATGCCGGCACCGGCAAGTCCACGCTGGCAAAGCGCCTGATCGCGCCGCTCATGCGCGCGACGGGCGAGGCCTTCTGCCTGCTCGACAAGGACACGCTCTATGGGCGTTACAGCGCCGCGGCCATCGGCGCCCTCACGGGCGATCCGAACGATCGCGACAGCCCCCTTTACCTTCAGCATCTGCGCGACCCCGAATACCTGGGGCTGATCGACACGGCGCGCGAGAATCTCGAACTCGGTATCAGCGTGATCGTGATCGGACCGCTCTCGCGCGAGGTGCGCGACCGGCGTCTGTTCGATCGCGCGTGGCTGGGGGTGGGCGCGGATGTCGCCATCCGCATCGTGTGGGTTCATGCGTCCGAGGAGACGGCGCACCGGCGCATCGTCGCGCGCGGCAATCCCAACGATGCCTACAAGCTCGCGCATTGGGACGAGTATCGCCAGCGGCGTTTCGTGCCCTCAGGTACCGCATGCGAAGGGCTTTTGATGTTCGACAGCACGGCGCCCTCGGATGCCGACTACGACGCCCTGCTCGCGCAACTCGCGGCGCCGTAGTCGAGGCTTGCTTTCCGGTTGCTGTTGCTCGCCTGCCGGGGCCCCGCTTTCACCCCGATTTCGCCCCGGCGTTGGCTGCTGCGCTGCTAACCGATCAGACCGTGGCCATCGCGTCCAGCGTCGCGCCTTCGTACAGCTGGCCGAAGCGGTTGCCGAGGAACTCGCGCAGCGACACCTGCTCCTGGCGCACGAATCCGCTTTGCGGCAGGCGCTTTTCGCGGAACAGGTCGAGCACGGCGCACATGGCACCGGCCGTTGTGATCTGGATGGCGCTCATCGGCACGCCGCAAACGGTCTTCGCGAAAATCTTGCGCGTGAAGACGTCCTGTACGAGCTGGCCATCGCGCATGCCCGTCACCGTGATGAAAACGAGCACAACGTCCTGAGCCGTGGATGGCACCGAGCGGCGCAACACCGACTTCAGCGTGTCGCGGTCGCCCGCGAGCCGCAGGTCTTCGAGCAGGAAGTGCATGAGCGCGCGGTGGCCCGGATAACGAACCGACTTGTAATCGAGCGATTCGACGCGGCCCGCCAGCGTTTCACACAACGTGCCGAGACCGCCCGAGGTATTGAACGCTTCGTACTCGATGCCGTCGAGCGAGAAGTGTTCGAGGCCTTCCAGCGGCTGCACCCATTGCGTACGGCTGTCGCGGATCGCCTCGCACGGTTGGCAGTATTCGTTGATGAGGCCGTCCACGCTCCAGGTCAGGTTGTATTTGAGCGCATTGGTCGGAAACTCGGGCAGCGCGCCCACGCGCATCTTGACCTCGCGAATCTCGCTGAAGCGGTTCGCGAGTTCGTGCGCCGCAAGGCCAATGAAGCCCGGCGCGAGACCGCATTGCGGCATGAAGACGTGCTCCGCGTCTTCGGCAAGGCTGCGGATGGCGTGCGTGGCCCGCACGTCCTCGGTCAGATCGAAATAGTGGACACCCGCGCCTTTCGCCGCGGCCGCGACGCTCACGGCGAGGTAGTAAGGCAGCGCGTTGACGAGCGCATCGAACCCCTGGATGGCGTTGCGCAGCGCGGCGGGGTCGGCGGAATCGACGCGCTTCGTGGGGATGCCTTGGGCCGCGAGCTTGTCGAGCGCGGGCTGGTCGCGGTCGAACGCGGTGACTTCGTAGTCGCCGGTTTCGCGCAGCAAATGGGCAATGGTGTGTCCGATCAGACCGGCACCGACGATCGCGACTTTCATGGGCTTCTCCTTGTGTTTTGTGTCGTATGGCGAACCTGCGCGACACAGTGTAGAGACGGCCCGGTACGGATCATAGGCGCAAAATGCTGCGCTTCGACCATGGCTTTCGCCGTTTAGACGAAGTTTCTCGCCGGTCTGACGAAAACGTATAAAAACCGTGTCAACGGCGGCCTGCCGTGGCGCGCTCCAGCCCATGTTGTCAGCCGACGTTGTCAGCCTGCTGTCAGCACACCGTCAGCCCGTGACGGTGCCGCGATCGATCTTGCGCGCGAGCACGATGGACGTCGTGGTGCGCTCCACGCCCGCGAGCCCGCCGATCTGGTCCAGCAGGTCGTTGAGCCGTTCCGGCGAGTCGGCACGCAGCCAGGCTACGTAGTCGTATTCGCCGCTCACGGCGCACAGCAGTTGCACCTCCGGCATCCTGCCGAGGCGCTTCTGCACGTCCGGCCCGTGCTTGGGCGCGATGATGAGGCCCACCCAGGCCTGGATGCTGGCATCGAGCACGTCCTGCCCGAGCCGCGCGCTGTAACCCGCAATCACCTGCGAGCGTTCGAGCCGCGCGATGCGCGCAATGACCGTCGTGCGCGCCACGCCGAGCTGGCGCGCGAGATTCGCCACGCTTTCGCGGGCGTTCTGCTGGAGCAGCGCAACGAGGTTGCGGTCGAGTTCGTCGAGCTGGTCGAGGCGCGGAGGTCTCATCGGAGAGCGAACGGAGTCGGTTGGAAGAGGCGATTATCGCCCGCGCGGCGACGTGCCGGCGAACCGCCTCGCGTGTGCCTCACGGACGCGCCATCTGCGCATTTTTGCCGATCGTTTCGTTTGTAAGGAGTTGTGGCGGGTCACACGGAGCGCCGTGATATCGTGATACTAATAGCGCCCAAGGCGCAGCGGCCTTTCCACGCGGGTCTTCGCAGTGGATCTCTTTCAGCAATGCGCCCTGCCTCGCTACGCAACATTCCAAGGAGCAACAATGAAAAAAACCCTCGTGGTTTTCGCCGCCGTTCTCTCGATGACGAGCGCCTTCGCGCAAAGCGCCGCACCGGCCTCGGCGCCGGCCGCCGCCAGCGCGCCCATGCGCGAACAGCACGTCGAGCAGCGCATCACGTATCTGCATTCGGCGCTCAAGATCACGCCGCAGCAGGAAAGCCAATGGAACGCCTTCGCCGACGTCATGCGCAGCAACGGTCAGACCATGGCGCAGCTCTATGAGCAGCGCAAGGCGGATACGAACCGCACCGCGCTCGACGACATGAAACAGTACGCGCAGATCACGCAGGCTCATGCGGACGGCATGAAGAAGCTCGTCGATGCCTTCGAGCCGCTCTACAACAGCTTCTCGCCGGATCAGAAGAAGCTTGCGGACCAGACCTTCCACGAGCGGCAGGCATCGCGCCGTCACCGTTCGGGCAAGGCGCCGCAATCGCCACAATCGCCGCAGCCGTCCAAGGCGCAGTGAGCACGATGATCGCACTCGAACATCTCGACCTTCGCGCGGACCCGGCCGCACAGCGCGTCGTCAAGGACGAAACCGTCACGGTCGAATTCGCCACGCAGGAAGGCGAGCTGATGAGCCTTGAAGGCCCGAACCGCTATGTGCGCGGCGACGCGCTCATCACGAGTTCAGGCGGCGAGCGCTGGGTGGTGTCGCGTGAACGCTTCGACGCGAAGTATCTGCCGGCCGCCCCGGCACTGCCGCATGGCGAGCCGGGGTCGTATCGTAATCGCCCGGTCGTGGTGCTCGCCAGACAGATGGACGAAGCATTCTCGATTGCGCGTTCGGCCGCCGGCGGCGACGTGCTGCACGGCACGGCCGGCGACTGGGTCATGCAGTACGCGCCCGGCGACTATGGCGTGGTGAAGGCGGAACGTTTCGCGAAGGTCTATCGCCGCGCGGATTGAGCGCCGAGCCGCTTTTCGCAGGCGCCTCGCGTACTGCTCGCACAACCCCTTTCGGCCCTCGCGCTTCCTTTCAGCAGCATTGCTTGTGCAGACGCGCGACGGCTTCGTTCAGGCGAAGTCGTCGCCGGGTGCCACGGTTACCTCGCGCGGCACCGCCTCGCCCTTCGCATACTGTTCTTCGAGCGAACCCAGCTCGGCTTCCACATAGGCTCTCAGCACCGCGTAGCTGCGTCCGCGCAGCCGCGCCGGCAAAGCCCGGTAGCGCGCCAGTGCCGCAGGCGTGATCGCGATCGTCAGCGCGATGCGCCGGGCCGTGGCGCCGAACCGCATTGCGACCCAGTGCACTGTGAGTTGCGGCGTGCCGTCGTCGGCGGGGTGCTCGACAAAGCGTGTCTGTTCCGGAAAGAGATCGGTGATGACGCGCGCAAGCTCCTCGAACTCCGGGCTCGCGCATTCGTACTGGTAGCCTTCCATCTTCTGCCCATCAAGTTGTCGTGTCGGGCGGCGCCAGAGATCGTGCCGTCCTTCGTGGGGCTTCATGCCCTTTCGTGCCGCTTGGTGCCACGTCCAGGCGCGGCGTCAAACCGTCTCTCCAGGCGAGCCGTCAAACCGTCTGTCCAGGCCGCATGGCGCGCGTCTTTCGTGCATCGCTCACCCGCTTCGCCAGCACGCCTGCAACCGCCACGCCCGTCAGCGCGTAGCCGCCGTCCACCACGGCAAGCGGCAGCACGTGAGCCTGAAACAGCGCAGCGGGCACGTCGATCAATGCATGGACTGCGATGGCCAGCGGCAGGATGCCACGCCAGCCGGCCCGCACGCCTTGCCACATCAACACGGAAAGCCCGATCTGAAAAGCGAGTGCCGCCAGCCGCTCCAGCGCGAAAATGCCCGCCGTGGCCGGCGAGAGACTGGCAAGAATCAGATGGATGCGCATCATCGCCGGTTCGGACACGTTGGGCAGATAGCCGTCGAGCTGGCCGCGATTCTCGAGCACGGCGAACACGATCCACTGCACCTGCACGAGCACGCCGATCATCCACGCTTCGGCGCCGCCGTGACCGATGCCGTAAGCGAAGCCCATGCCGTCGCCCTCCCCCGCCTGCCGGCCGCGGCCGAAGCGGTTCAGCAGCATGCGCATCGCGATGAACCGGCCCACCTCCTCGCAGATGCCGGCTGCGAGCGCGCCGTACACGACGAACGCCGCAGGCTGCATGAGCCAGGCCGACGTGATCGGGTTCTGCCTCAGCAGGTAGTCGTTGAGCGCGCGCTCGATCACCATGGCAAAGAGCGCGAAGACGGCAATGCCGGCGATGGCGGGCCGCCGGTCGAAACCGAGCGGCTCGCGCAGGCGCCGGTACAGCAAAACGGGAACAGCGGCGACGGCAAGCGTCGCGAGCGAGAGACAGGTAAGCGTGAAAGGCGATACGGTCATGAGGGTCCTTGAGACAGCCGGCACGCCATGCAGAAAGTGTCCCGCCTGCGCGCCGCAGACCGAATGATCGCAGATTATCGATTCAGGCCAGGCGGCTGCCCGCGACGATACGCGGCCTCGTGGATGTCACCACGCCGCGTCGGCTCAACCGCCGGTCGAGGCGCGCACGATCAGTTCGCCCGGCAACACGCATTCGCGCGCGACGTCGGCGAGGCCCTCGATGCGCTGATGCAGGAACTCCACGGCGCGATAGCCGATGGCGCGCGTGGGTTGGCGGATCGTCGTGATGCCGGCCAGTTCGGCCCAATCGGGATCGTCGAATGCGATGAGTCCAACGCGCCGCTGCCATTGCACACCGTAGCGCGCATTCAGATGCAGCGCGATGCGCAGCGCTACCGGGGCATTGCCCGCGAAGAGCGCAATGCGTGGCCGTGCATCGTGCTGCCGTTCCGCGCCCTTACCGATGCGCTCGTCCAGCGCCGCGAGCGCAGCGCGCGCCGCTTCGTCGTTCTGCAGGTCAAGCACCACCGTGTCGGCACGAACCTGCGGCGTCGCCCGCATGGCGTCCTCAAACGCCGTCACGCGACGCCGCCGCGAACTCACGTGCTCGTACGGCTGCACGACGAACACGATCTCCTCGTAGCCGCGCTCCAGCAGATGCGCCGTGCCAAGTCGCACGGCGGCTTCGTTGTCGAGCCCGACCATGTCGGCGTCGAGCCCTTCCACGGTACGGTCCACCAGCACCGACGGAATCCCGCCGCTGCCCACGGGCTTCAACATCGCCTCGCGCACGCCGAGTGCATTGACGATCACGCCTTCCACGCGATACGTCGTGAGCAGTTGCAGGTAGCGGCCTTCCATCTCGACCTCGTTGGCCGCGTGGCAGATGAGCGGCATGTAGCCGAGCGCCTGGCACGCCGCCTCCACGCCTTGCAGTACTTCGACGGAGTACGGATTCGAGAGGTCCGCGAGCAGCATGCCGATCAGCCGGTTGCGGCCGCGCTTCAAGCCGCGCGCCATCTGGTTCGGCCGGTAGTCCAGACGTTCGATGGCCGCCTCGATGCGCGCGCGCAGCTCCGCCGAGAGCACGTTGAACTCGCCGTTCAGGTAGCGCGAAATGCTGGTCTTGCCGGTGCCGGCTTCGCGCGCGACGTCGCTGATCGTCGCGCGGCGGGGCGACATCGGCGTTGCCGACGCCGCCGAGGGTTGGGCAGGCGTGCGGCTCATCGTGCCAGCACTCCGCGGTTGACGACGTTGACGGCCAGCGTGCCGGCCAGCGCCGCGACGAGATTTTCCGCCGCACAGCGCGCCATCGCGTGACGCGTTTCGTGCGTGGCCGACCCGATGTGCGGCAGCGCGACCACATTGGACAGGGCGAGCAGCGGCGACGTGGCCGGCAGCGGCTCTTCTTCGAACACGTCGAGCCCCGCGCCGTGAATCGTGCCGGCGCGCAGGGCGTCGATCAGCGCCGCTTCGTCGACCGTCGCGCCGCGCGATGCGTTGATGAAGATGGCACTGCGCTTCATCTGCCGGAATTCGGCCGCGCCGATCAGATGTCGGGTCTCGGGCGTGAGCGGCACCTGCAGGCAGACGAAGTCCGACGCGGCAAGCAGTTCCGCCAGTTCCACGCGCCGCGCGCCGTAATCGCGCTCCGCCTGCCCGTTCGCGCTGCGGTTCGTGTAGAGCACGCGCATGTTGAAGCCGAGCGCCGCGCGGCGCGCCACGGCGCCGCCAATGCGCCCCAGCCCGACGATGCCGAGCGTCTTGCCCTGCACGTCCGTGCCGTAGTGGGTGGGCCCGATGCTGCCCGTCCAGTGCCCCGCCTTGACCCACTGCGCCAGCTCCACGACGCGCCGCGCGGTGGCGAGAATCAGCGAGAACACGGTGTCCGCCGTCGATTCGGTCAGCACGTCAGGCGTATGCGCGAGCACGATGCCGCGCCGCGTGAGGTCCGGCACGTCGAAATTGTCGTAGCCGACGGAGATCGTCGAAAGCGCCTTGAGCCGCTGTGCGCCGTCCAGCATGGCGGGCGTGATCTTCACGCTCGCGCCGATGGCACCGTCCGCCTCCCGCAGTGCGGCGACGAGCGCATCGTGCCGGGCGGCGTCCACTTCGATCACGTCGGCGTGCTCGCGTAAAAAGGCGAGCACGTCGGCGGGCAACGGCTTGTAGGCGACGATCCTGCTCTTCATCCGGTCATTTTCCTTGCATGGGCGTGGCAAGCCTGCGCCCGTCGATTTCCTCGTGCGACTGTGGCTGCGGCGGCTGCGGCTTCACCGCGAGCGTGAACAGCACCGCGGCCACCAGCGCCGCACTCATGAACGCATAGGATGCCGCAGGCGAGCCCGTCGCGCCATTCAGATAGCCCACGACATACGAGCCCACAAACGAGCCGAGTGCACCCATGCTGTTGATGAGCGCCATCGCGCCGCCGGCCACGTTCTTCGGCAGCAGTTCGGGGACGATCGCGAAGAACGGTCCGTAAGGCGCATACATGGCGGCGCCCGCGATCACGAGCAGCGCATACGAGAACCAGAAGTGCGTGCCCGTGCCGGTGCCGATCACGTACGAAGCCGCAAACGCGGCAGCCCCGATCAGCAGGAACGGCCAGACGAACACCTTGCGGCGATTGAGCCGGTCCGAGGCCCACGACGCCGCGAGCATCGCGATCGTCGCGGCAAGGTACGGCAGCGCGGAGAGCCAGCCCGTCTCCACCATGCCGAGCGTCGAGCCGCCTTTCAGGATGGACGGCAGCCACAGCACGAAGCCATAGACGCCGATGCTCCAGCAGAAATACTGCGCGCAGAGCTTGATCACCGCGGGCGAGCGGAACGCCTCGCCGTAGTTGCGCACCGGGCGGATGGCGGCCTGTTCGGCACGCAGCGCGGCGTCGAGCGCCTGCTTGTCTTCGGTGGAGAGCCACGCCACCTGCTCGGGCCGGTCGCGCACCATGAACCACCAGGCCACGGCCCACACGACGGCGGGCAGGCCCTCGGCGATGAACATGTGGCGCCAGCCGAACGAGTGCACGAGGTAGCCCGAGACGATCGACATCCACAGCACCGTGACGGGGTTGCCGAGAATCAGAAACGTGTTGGCACGCGAGCGCTCGCGCTTCGTGAACCAGTTGCTGATGAAGATGAGCATGGCCGGCATCACGGCCGCCTCCACGACGCCGAGCGCGAAGCGGATCGCAATGAGCGCCGGGATGTTGCGCACGATGCCCGTGAGCGCCGCGCACCCGCCCCACAGCACGAGGCTCACGAACACGAGCTTGCGCACGCTGCGGCGCTCGGCGTAGATGGCCCCCGGAATCTGGAAGAAGAAGTAGCCGAGAAAGAACAGCGCGCCGATCAGCGACGAGAGGCCCTTGCTCACGCCCAGATCCTGATTGATGCCCGCCGCGGCAGCGAAGCCGTAATTCGCGCGGTCGAGATAGGCGAGGCTGTACGTGATGAACACGATCGGCATGATCGCCCACCAGCGGCGTGGCGCGAGAGTGGCGAGTGTGGACGAACCCATGAGTGTCTCCTTCATGCAGTGAATGAAAGCATCGTTCAACGGATTGAGGCGTACGGGCGCGCGAAGTGGCCCCGAGGTGCCCCCAAGTGCGCCCTGCGTCAGTGCGCCGTTGCCGACATCTTGTTGTGGTTGTCCAATGAAGCGGTGGCGTCGGTCTGGTTGGCGCCGGCCCCTTCAGCGCCTTCAGCCACTTCGAGCGCATCGAGTTGCGCGCGCGTGGGCAGCCCTTCCGAGTCGCCGATCACCTGGATCGCGAGCGCGCCGATGCGGTTGCCGCGCGCCACCGCCTGGGGCAGCGGGCGGCCTTCCAGCAGCGCGCTCACCACGCCCACGGCAAAGCCGTCGCCGGCGCCCACGGTGTCCACGACGTTGTCGACGCGTTGCGCCGCGATCGTGCCCTCGCTGTCCGCCGTGCGGTAGTAGGCGCCCTGCGGACCGAGTTTCACGATCACGGCGCGCGCACCGGCGTCCAGATAGAAGCGCGCGATGTCTTCGGGCCGGTCGTAGCCCGTCAGCACCTTTCCCTCGCCGATGCCGGGCAGCACCCAGTCCGCGTACGCGGCAAGCGCGTTCAACGTCTCGATCATCGCCTCGCGCGACGGCCACAGCGTGGGGCGCAGGTTCGGGTCGAACGAGAGGGTCCTGCCCGCGGCGCGCATTTCGCGTGCCAGGCGGAACGCGAGGTCGCGCGAGCTTGCCGAGAGTGCGGGCGCGACGCCCGTCAGGTGCAGATGACGCGCGCCGAGCACGTAGTCGGCGTCGTAGTCGTCGGGCGAAAGATGGCTCGCGGCCGAACCCTTGCGGAAGTATTCGACCACCGGGTCGGTGCCGTCGTCGGTCTTCGATTTCAACTGGAAGCCGGTTGGGTAGCGTTCGTCAGTGAGCACGCGGCGCTGGTCGATGCGCTCCTTTTCCAGCGTATCGCGCACGTAGTCGCCGAAGGAGTCGCGCCCCACCCGGCTCATCCAGCCCACCTTGAAGCCGAGCCGCGAAAGACCGATCGCGACGTTCAGGTCCGCGCCCGCCACGCGTTTCGTGAAATGGCCGACGCGCGCGAGCGCTCCGGCCTCGGCGGCAACGAACATGGCCATCGCTTCGCCATAGGTAACGACATCGAGTGGGGTATCTGTCATGGGTTTGCTGTCCTGCTTCACGTCGTGCTTCATGCCGTGCTTCGCGTCGCGCTGCACGCCCTGCTCAAGCGGCGGCGAGCCATTCGACGTAGCGCACGGCGTCTTCGGCCACGCGCCCGGCGTGGAACGGAAACTCGATGCCGCGAGGCGCGTGCCTCGGCAGCAACGGCAGGACAGCCGCGAGCACGGGGTCGTCCGCGGCAGGCGCCACGGCGAAACGCCGCGCGCCCTCGCCCGCTACCGCCTTGCAATGGATGTACTCCACATGGGGCGCGAGTTTCTGCGCCGCGGCTGCGGGCGCCACGCCCGTCCACTGCCAGTTGCCGATATCGAAGGTCATGCCGGCGAGGCGCCCGTGCCCTTGCGCTTCGAGCGCCTCGAAGAACGCGACGAACTGGGCCGCCATGCCGCCTTCCTTCAACTGCCCGTTTTCGACGACCAACCGCGTATCCCGACCACGCAGACACGCTGCGATGCTTGCCGCGTGCGTCTCGCCGGCGAAGGCGCCGAGTTGGAGCTTCACGAAACGCGCACCGAGCGCCGCGGCTTCGTCGAGCGCGCGGCTCAGTGCGGTGGCGTCGAGCGTGCCGGCGGGTGCGCTGTCGGTCGTGCTTTTGGTCGTGCTTTTGGTCGTGCTTTTGGTCGTGCTTTTGGTCGTGCTGTCGGTCGTGCTGTCGGTCGCGCCGTTGGCCACGTCCTGAGCCGCGCCATTGGCCCTGTAAAGCGCAGCAGGCGTCGACCAGACCGGCCACATGCCCGCTTCCCGAATAGCCGCACCGAGTTCACGCAGCGCGGCGGGCTGCACGCCGGCCTCGTCCACAATCAGTTCGCGGCGCACCTCGAAGCCCGAGGCCCCGGCCGCAGCGGCCGTCGCAATCCACGCCCGGTGGCCGTCGCGCCGTACGGCGTCGGCGCCAAACGCGCTTGCCACGATTACCACTTCGGTCATGGGACAGCCCTCCTTTCTTTCGCTATTTCCGGCTTCCCGCAGCGTCCCAGCATGACAGCGGCAGGATCGTTTCGATGAATCTTGGAACCGGTTCCAGAACTGGTTGTGATAGTGCGCCGGGCATAGTGACAAGGCCATAGTGGAAATCCCTGGCGCGTTAGTCCAGCGTCTTCGCTCAGCCCAACCCGCGGCAAGCCGTGATCAGCCGGCCACCTCGCCGGCAAGACACAGCTCCAGAAATCGCCGCGCGACCCGCGAGGCCGCCGCCGCGTGCGGCACGAGAATCGAAAAGCGCCGCGTGAGCGGCTCCGGCGCGAGCGACAACTGCGCGAGCGCACCGTCCTCGTGCCGCATCGACATCGCCGAGACGAAACCGACGCCCATGCCGGCGCGCACGGCCTCCTTCACGCCCTCCACGCCGGCCACTTCCAGCGCCACGCGCATAGGCACGCCGGCTCGCGCGAACGCGCGCTCCACCGTCTGCCGCACGCCGGAGCCCGCCTCGCGCAGCACCAGCGGACATGCCCCCAGCGCAGCGAGCGTGATCCGGGCATCGCCCGCGGCAGTGGACGACTGCCCGTCGCCCGAGACCAGTGCGTGCCCGCGCGGCGCGATGGCCACCACCTCGTCCTGGTTCCACTCGTGGGCGGTGGTGTCCACGGGCAAATCCATGCCGACCGGTCCTTCGATCAGCGCGATATCCAGCGTGCCGAGCAACCCCACTACGTCGCCGGTATTACCGCTCATGGTTTCGAGCGAGACCTCCGGATAGCGCCGGTGGAAATCCGCGAGCAGGTACGGCAGCAGATAACTCGCGGGCGTCGTGCTCGCGCCAATGCGCAGCGTGCCGCGTTCGAGTCCGCGCAGCGCGTCGCGGAAGGCCTGCGCCTCGCGCCAGGTGTCGCGCAGGCGCACCGCATGGGCCGCCAGTTGCTGCCCTGCCGGCGTGAGGCGCACGCCACGGCCGTCGCGCTGGTACAGCGGCTCGCCGATCTCCTCCTGCAAGAGCTTCAACTGGCCCGAAACGGCCGGCTGCGAGAGGTGCAGGGCGTCGGCGGCCCGGCTCACGTTGAGGTGCTCGGCTACGGCGGCGAAGGTTATAAGCTGATCTGGCGTCATCGTCATTCGACTATCGGATTTCCCGATATCGTACGTCACAAATGACGATTTCTCATATCGATATATCCAATTTAGGATTAGGCCGTTCGCTGCCCTGCGCCCCTTTTTCACCCGGGACCCGTCAGCTTTGCGTCATTCACCAAGGCCGATCATCATGTCCACCGCCTCTACCCCTGCGCTCGCGTCCGGCTCGTCGACGCGCGGTCAACTCAACGGCATCCTGTTCGTCGCGCTCTTCGCGGCGGCCGTGACGAGCCTCGCTTCGCTGCCGGCTATTGCAGGGCTCGGCATGAGCCCGCTCATCGTCGGGATCGTCGCGGGCGCCGTGTACGGCAATGCGCTGCGCGACGGCATGCCCGAAAGCTGGAACGCCGGCATCAACTTCTCCGCGCGCAAGCTGCTGCGCATTGCCGTCGCGTTCTTCGGGCTGCGCGTGAGCCTGCAGGAAATCGCTCAGGTGGGACTGCCGGGGCTCACGGTGTCGGTACTCGTCGTGGTCAGCACGCTCGCCATCGGCACCTGGGTCGGCATGAAGCTGATGAAGCTGGACCGCGACACGGCGATCCTCACGGCGGCCGGCAGCGCCATCTGCGGCGCGGCCGCGGTGCTCGCGTTCGAATCGACGCTGCAATCGAGGCCGCACAAGAGCGCGATGGCCGTGGGCAGCGTGGTGCTGTTCGGCACGCTTTCGATGTTCCTCTACCCCGTGCTCTACCACGCCGGCTGGCTACCGCTCGACACCGAAGGCGTGGGGCTCTTCTTCGGCGGCACGATTCACGAGGTGGCCCAGGTGGTGGGCGCCGCGAGCAACGTGAGCCCGGAAGCCACGCATATCGCCACCATCGTCAAGATGACGCGCGTGATGCTGCTCGTACCGGTGCTCCTGCTGCTCGGCGTGTGGCTCAACCGCGCGGCACGCGGCACGGTGAGCGGCGCGGCACACGAAGCCGCCGACGCCGCTCGTTCGCATCAGCACGGGCATGAGCACACGCATGGACACACATCGGGCCATGCCGCCCCCCCCAAGGCGCGCAAGATCGCCGTGCCGTGGTTCGCGCTCGGTTTCCTCGCATTCGTCGTGGTGAACTCGATGCACGTGCTGCCGGCCGCGGCCACGCAGACGCTCGATACGCTCGACACCTTCGCCCTCACCATGGCCATGACGGCGCTCGGCATCGAAACCCGCGTGTCGCAGATCCGCGAGGCCGGTCCGCGTGCGCTGACGGCGGGGCTCATTGTCTACGCCTGGCTCATATTCGGCGGCTTCGCGATTACGTGGGGCGTGCTGCGCATCTTCCACTGACGCCCTCGTTGAATGGAACGACCGCCCCCTCGCTCCTCGTCGGTCTTGCCTCTGAGCGCCCCGCCGTGTGCGGGGCGTTCGTCGTCAGGGGGTTCGTCGTTTTTCGCGCGCGGCACGCCGCATCTGGAGATGTTCGCCGACACGTTCGGCACATCCGGCATATTCAGCACGCCGGGCGACGCCGCGCGATACTGTCGGCTCGCATCCCTTCCTGTGCGGCAACACCGGAGAACGATCGATGGCCTACGAACTGTATTACTGGGACGGCCTGCAAGGCCGTGGCGAATTCGTGCGGCTTGCGCTCGAAGAAGCGCGCGCCGACTACGTGGAGATTGCGCGGGGCCCCGAGGACGAAGGGCTCGGCACGAGCGCCATGATGGCGGTGCTCGGCAGCCGCTCGGAGCCGCATCCGCCTTTCGCGCCGCCCTTTCTGAAAGACGGCGACCTGATCGTTCCGCAAACCGCGAATATCCTGCTGTACCTCGGCCCGAAGCTCGGCCTCCTGCCGCGCGACGAGGGGCTGCGCTACGTGGCGAACGGCCTGCAGCTCACCATCGCCGACATGGTGACGGAGGCCCACGACACGCATCACCCGCTCGCGAGCAGCCTCTATTACGAAGACCAGAAGGAAGCCGCGAAGACGCGCGCCTCCGACTTCATCGACCATCGCATCCCGAAGTTCATGCGCTACTTCGAACGCGTGCTGCGGCAGAACCCCGAGGGCGACCAGCACCTCGTGGGCAGCGCGCTCACTTACGTGGACCTCTCGATGTTCCAGCTGATCGACGGCCTGCGCTACGCGTTCCCGAAGGCAACGAAGCGCTTCGACGAGCAGTACCCGCGGCTTGCCGCGCTCTATCAAGCCGTCATGACGCGCCCGAACATCGCGGCCTACCTCGCCTCGGATCGCCGTCTGCCGCACAACGAGCAGTGCATCTTCCGGCACTACCCGGAGCTCGACAAAGCTTCGCGCTGAAGGGCGCGCCGCGGGTTGCACCGAGCCGCGCAAGGCATCGCATTGCGCGACTGCGATGCTATTCTTGCGCTCGGTTCGTTGCGCCCGGTTCGTTGCGCCGGATTCATCGCACCCGACTCATTGCGCGAGACTCGTCACCCAGAACTCATTGCGCCAGATTCGATGGCCCCTGAAACGCCCGCCCGCGCGGCCCTCCTCCAACCTTTCCCGACCGACCGCCGCCCGTGCTGTCCTTCCTGCTGAAACTGCGCACCCGCGCTCAAACCCTGTTCCGCCTCTCGGACGCGCACACCATGCTCGTCTGGTCCGTGATCGTCGGCATGGCGGGCGCGTTCGCGACCATCGCCTTTCGCGAGGCGATCGCGCTGCTGCAATTGGTGTTCTCGGGTACCGAAGGCAGCTTCGTCGCGATCGCGCGCGGATTGCCGCCCGCGGTGCGCATCGTGCTGCCGGCCCTGGGTGGTCTTGTGGCGGGCCTGTTGCTCCTCGTGGCGCGCCGCGGTTCGGAGCGCGGCAACCATATCGACTACATGGAAGCGGTGGCCATCGGCGATGGCGTCGTGCCGGTCTGGAAAAGCCTGTGGCGCAGCGCGTCGTCGCTCTTCACGATCGCGAGCGGCGGCTCGATCGGCCGCGAAGGCCCCATGGTGCAGCTCGCCGCGCTCGCCGGATCGCTGATCGGACGCTGGGTCCACTTCGACCCGCCGCGTTTGCGCCTGCTCGTTGCCTGTGGCGCGGCGGCCGGTATCACGTCGGCATACAGCGCGCCGATTGCGGGCGCGTTCTTCGTCACCGAAATCGTGCTCGGCTCCATCGCGATGGAAAGCTTCGGGCCGGTGGTGGTGTCGTCGGTGGTGGCGAACATCACGATGCGCGAGTTCACACGCTACAGCCCGCCCTATCAGATGCCGGTGTTCCCGCCTATCGCGGGCCTCGAAGTGCTGCTGTTCGTTGCGCTCGGCATTCTGTGCGGCGCGATGGCGCCGCAGTTCCTGCGGCTGCTCGACGGCGCCAAGGCAGGCTTCGCGCGGCTCGCGCTGCCGCTGCCCGTGAAGCTCGCGCTCGGCGGGCTCGTGGTCGGGGTGCTCTCGGTCTGGGTGCCCGAGGTGTGGGGCAACGGCTATAGCGTCGTGAACTCCATCCTGCATTCGCCGTGGACGTGGACGGCGCTCGCCACCGTGGTGATTTTCAAGCTGGTTGCCACGGCGGCGACGGTGGGCTCGGGCGCCGTGGGCGGCGTGTTCACGCCGACGCTTTTCGTGGGCGCAGTGCTCGGCTCGCTGTTCGGCGAGGGCATGCATGCGCTCTGGCCGCATGCGACCTCGGCGCCGTTCGCCTACGCGATGGTCGGCATGGGCGCCTTCCTCGCGGGCGCGACGCAAGCGCCATTGATGGCGATCCTCATGATTTTCGAGATGACGCTCAGCTACCAGGTGGTCCTGCCGCTCATGCTCTCGTGCGTGGTCGCGTACTTCGTGGCGCGCGCGATCGGCAAGACCTCGATGTACGACATCACGCTGCATCGCAATCGCGAGCAGCAGGAGCGCATGCGACTGCGCGCAACGCAGATGCGCGAACTGATCCGCCCGGCGGCCACCGTCGTGCCGCCCAGCGCGACCGTGCAGGACATGACGCGCGTGTTCCTCGAATACCCCGTGAAGTACCTCTACGTGACCGATCGCGAGAACCGGTTTCTGGGCGTCGTCGCGCTCAAGGACATCACCTCCGACCTGCTCGAAAAGCGCGAGACGTCCACCAAAACCGCCGCGGACTACCTTCAGTCGCAATTCGACGTGCTCACGCCCGACATGCCGATCGGCGTCGCGCTCCAGCACTTCATGGCGTTCCAGGGCGAGCGGCTGCCCGTGGTGGAAAGCCTGCAGTGTCCGACGCTGGCGGGCGTGGTCTACAAGACGTCGCTGCTCGATGCGTACTGCCGCATGAACCCGGTGCGCTGAGCGCCGGCGAAGCTTTTCGCTGGCGACCTGTTGCGCACACCGCGGGCTTGCCCGCAACCCACTCGGCATTTTCCCTGGCGCCATCCGGCATGTGCGCGCAGAAGCCCGTGCGGCGCGGCAAGCGCCCGATGGCGCGCGGCCGCGAGGGCTGGCATCGGCGGACAGATTCTCTACAATGAACGAACCAAGCGAACCAGAAGCCGCATGCCGCGCGGATTGCCGGGCGCGCCGTGCAGGCCGGAGACAGCGCAGTCCCGGAGCGAAGATGAGCGAACCGTCCATCGATGCCGTACGCCGCGATCACGCCGGCTGGATCTTCCTGCATATCGAAGGCGAGCCGTACGACCGCGGCGAGCAGCATGGCCAGCTGCTCGCGGCCGAAATCCAGAACGCCATCCGCACCGCGCGCTATCTCGCGAAATGGGACACGGGCGAAGACTTCGACACCTTCGTCAACGCGGCCGTCTCGCAGTTCGCGCCGAGACTCGGCACCGAATACGCCGACGAAATCCAGGGCATTGCCGACGGCGCGAAGCTGCCGTTCTCCGAAGTGCTCGCGTGGAACGGCTACATGGATCTGCTGCAAAGCTGGTGGCCCACGCATGTGGCGGCGCAGCAGCCGCATCTGGCCGCGAAGCCCTGGCGCGGCCGGCGCGGCCATCACTGCAGCGCGTTCATCGCCACAGGCAGCGCCACGCGCGACGGCCGCATCGTCATGGCGCACAACTCGTGGGACCGCTACGCGGCGGGCGACGCGTTCAACGTCGTGTTCGATATCGTGCCGGACAGCGGCCACCGCATCCTCATGCAGGGGCTGCCCGGCTGCATTTCCAGCCTCACCGATTTCTGGGTTACCTCGGCGGGCCTCATGGTGACCGAGACCACCATCTCCAACTTCGTGGGCTACAACCCGGCCGGCGCACCCGAGTTCTATCGATCGCGGCGCGCCACGCAATACGCGAACAGCATCGGCGAATGGTGCGAGATGTTCGCAGTGGCGAACAACGGCGGCTACGCCAACAGCTGGCTTTTGGGCGACACGAAGACGGGCGAGATTGCGCGCTACGAACTGGGGCTGCACTACTCGGGCTTCGAGAGCACGAAAGACGGCTTCTACAGCGGCTACAACACGGCCACCGACCTCAAGATCCGCAACCAGGAATGCACCGGCGAGGGCGAGGACTACACCGACGTGCGCAAGAACGGCGCGCGCCGAACGCGTTTCATGCAGCTGGAGGAACTGCATCGCGGCAAGATCGACATCGAAGTCGCCAAGCAGATGATCGCGGATCATCACGACGTCTATCTCGACCGCAGCGACAACCCGTGCTCGCGCACCATCTGCGGTCACCTGGAACTCGACGACGCGCGCTTCGGCGGTACCGATCACGGCCCGTTCAACCCATGGGGCGCCAACGACGGCAAGGTGGTAGACAGCGAGATGGCCCGCGACCTCGCCTTCTGGGCGCGCTGGGGGCATCCGTGCGGACGGCCGTTCGACGCCCAGTCGTTCATGAAGCGGCATCCGCAGTGGAACTGGCTGAACGGCTACATGCGCGACCGGCCATCGTGGCCGTGGACGCGCTTCGACGTGCTGCGCTGAAGCGGCGGTTCACGGCGCGCACGGCGAAGCCCGCAGGAACCGGGGAATGCCCTGTCGGTGTCCACCAAAGAGCCCGCAAAACTACGACGAAACGATGACTAACCGGCGCTGAACCTGCATCGAACGACCGGCTTCATGCCAGTGGCCGGAATATCGAACGTCCGTTCGCGACGGGTTTTTGCCATCCTGCCATGATGAGGCATCCCGTACGTTTTCCCGGCTGTTGCGGCGCGCTTCGTGCCGCGCGAAAGGCTTGGGCCAGGCGTGCGTGCGCCGGCCCTTCCTGTATGAGGTGCCGGCACGGCGCCGCTGCCGTGCAACGGCGCGAAGCGCGGCGAGCGCGGATGAAATGGCACGGCACTTGCTGCAGCTCCCACGGAGCTGCATGAGAAAGGAGGTCGAGCGATGAAAACCTCGACGCTGATGACCGCCGTGTTGCTGTCGGCTTCGTGTTTCGCCGCGCCGGTTCACACCGCGCGCGAAAGTCTCGCCGATCTTGCCCGGTCCCCTGCCTTCACCGCTGGCGCCGCGGCGCTCGCGAATGCGGCTCCCGTGGCCCCGCCCGCGCCCGACGTTCCCGTCGACGCCAACGTGGGCCCGCAACGCTGGCAGCACATTACGTTACCGCCGTCGCGGCATCTCGGGCACTTCGTGGCGCCCCACGAGCATCTGCAGACGTGAACGGCTTGCGACGCCTGTTGGGCCGCAGCCAAGACACCAAGCCGCATCGCCCCGCTGCCGACGCAGCCTTACTATGCCGTTCAGGATCGCCAACAAGGAACGCGAGCATGCCCTCTTCGAACATTCCCGACGAATCCATCGACCTGCAAATCGCCGATGTGCTGCGCGCAGTGGCGTGGCCGGCGAACAAGGACGCGCTCGTGGACACGGCCCGCGCCGCGGGCGCGAGCAATGAAGTGCTGACGATGCTGGACGGGCTGCCGGAGCAGGATTACGCGGATATTGCGGCCGTCACGCGGCTGATCGGCAGCAATTACGGGCCGGGGTTGTCGGTCTGACCGCGGACAGCGCAGGCGAGCGCAATCGCGAGTGTCACGCCTGGGGTTCACCGCCGGCAGACGGGATGCGCCCGAACACCACGCGGCTGAAGAAACCGGCCAGCACGTTCTCCACGAACGGCTCCGAGACGTTCTGCGGGTCTGCCGTGGCGAGAAACTGCACGCCGTCGCACAGCCCGATCAGTCCCAGCGCCAGCACGTCCGCCGGCAACGGCAGTGGTGTGCCCACGCGGCGCGCGAACTCGTTGATATAGGCCGCCAGGTGCTCGCGCTTTTCCTTCATGAATTCGTTGAAGCGCACGCGAAACCGCGCTTCGCGCGCCGCGAGCAGCTTCGCTTCTACCCATAGCAGGAAGCACTTGTTGTCCTGCGGCAGACGGCTGTAGTAGGTCTGCACCTTCGCTTCCATCTGCTCGCGCGTGAGTGCCGGGTCGAAGATCGCGTTGAGCCCGGCTTCCATCTCCTCGTGGTCGCGCCGCAGCAGCTCGATCAGAAGCTCCGGCTTGCTGCGGAAATTCGAGTAGAACGCCCCGCGCGTGTAGCCGGCGGCAAGCGCGATGTCTTCCACGCTTGCGCCAACGAATCCCTTTTTCATGAACATCGCCTGCGCAGCGTCGAGCAGACGCTGGCGCGTCTGGTCACGGCTTTGCTCGCGAGTGAGTCGTTTGCGTTTCATGTGCGCAGTCTAGCACCGGGACAAAAAATCGGATGCACTCTCACACTCAGATACAACACTGTATTAGAATCCAGTGCTGTAGTCGGAATGCGCGCAGCGTTGCCGTCGCTCCGCTTCTTTGTTCGAGATCGGATCGCGATCGACGTGGCCTGCCGCTATGCCCTGCTTTCTGCTCTGCCTTTGCCTCGTCTTTTGCCGCGTCCGGCCCTGCGCCGCTCGCGTCGGCGCGGGGCCGTTTCTCCAGTCGAGGTCGATGTGAATCATCCCGGTTGTGACGTATGGCCCTTCGCAACAAGACACTCCCGCCGCGCCGGGGCTGCGGTACCCACGCGCGACACCGCGCGGCTGCTGCGCCGCGGCACCCGGACGCTTTTCGTCGCCCTCGTCGCCCCCCTCGCCCTCCTCTCCGCCTGCCACAAGCCGGCCGACATCGCGCCCGCGGCGCGGCCCGTCGTCGCCGTCGCGGTGCAACCGGATGGCGCGCCGGTCATGGTGTCGCTGCCCGGCGAGGTGCAGTCGCGCTATTCGACGCCGCTGTCGTTTCGCATCGGCGGCAAGATCGTCGAGCGGCGCGTACGCCTCGGCGATACCGTGAAGGCCGGGCAGACCGTCGCGCAGCTCGACCCCGCCGACGTGCAGAAGAACGCCGCGAGCGCCGCGGCGCAGCTGGAGGCGGCACAGCATCGGCTCGTGTATGCGAAGCAGCAGCTCGATCGCGACCGCGCCCAGGCGCGCGAGCAACTGATCGCGCCCGCTCAGCTCGAACAGACCGAAGACGCTTACACATCCGCCGCCGCCCAGCGCGACCAGGCCGCGCAGCAAGCCGCGCTCGCTCGCGACCAGCTTCGCTACGCCACCTTGCACGCCGACCATGACGGCGTGATCACCGCCGAGCAGGCGGATACGGGGCAGAACGTCGCGGCGGGCCAGGCGGTCTACACGCTGGCCTGGACCGGCGACATCGACGTGGTCTGCGATGTGCCCGAAAACGCCGTGGGCGGCCTTGCGGCCGGACGCGCGGCGCAGGTGACGCTGCCGGCCCTGCCGGGCCGCGTTTTCGCTGCGCGCGTGCGCGAAGTCTCACCTGCGGCCGATCCGCAGAGCCGCACGTATCGCGTGAAGCTCACGCTCGATCATGCGGGCGCCGACGTTCGGCTCGGTATGACGGCGAACGTCGTTTTCGCGAGTGCGAATGGCATGACGGGCGCTGAAGCTTCCCAGTCGCCCCAAGCCAGCCAGGCCGGCCAATCCACCCCATTCGTGCAGTCGAGCGGCCCGACCTTCACGCTGCCCGCCACGGCCCTCTTTCACGACGGCAACGCGCCGGCCGTGTGGGTTGTGCGGATGAACAGCCATGCCGGCCAAGCGGCCAGCGCTGCAAACACGGCGAACGCGGCCAATGCAGGCGCCGCAGCCGACACCGGCACACTCGAACTGCGCCGCGTCACCGTGGCACGCTACGGCGAGCGCACCATCGCCGTCACGCAGGGGCTCGCGAGCGGCGAGCGCGTCGTGCTGCAAGGCGTGCATACGGTAGCGGCCGGCGAGCAGGTCCGGCCCGTGGCGCCGCTGCATCCTGAGGACTTCGCGTCATGACGGCCGCACGCGAGGAAGGGACCCATTCAGGCGTGGGTGCAGCCGCCGAAACCGGCGCCACCCAACGCTTCAACCTCTCGGCATGGGCGCTGCGCCACCAGGCGCTCGTCGTGTTCGTGATCGTGCTTGCCACGTTGTTCGGCGTGCTGGCCTACACGCGGCTCGCGCAGTCCGAAGACCCGCCCTTCACGTTCCGCGTGATGGTGATCCAGACCTTCTGGCCCGGCGCCACCGCGCGTCAGGTCCAGGAACAGGTCACCGACCGCATCGGCCGCAAGCTCCAGGAAACGCCTTATATCGACTTCCTGCGCAGCTACTCGCGCCCCGGCGAATCGCTGATCTTCTTCACGATGAAAGACTCCGCGCCCGTGAAGGAGGTGCCGCAGACCTGGTACCAGGTGCGCAAGAAGGTGGGCGACATGGCGGCGACGCTGCCGCCCGGCGTGCAAGGCCCGTTCTTCAACGACGAGTTCGGCGACGTCTACACCAACATCTACACGCTCGAAGGCGACGGCTTTTCACCGGCGCAGCTGCACGACTACGCGGACCAACTGCGCACCGTGCTGCTGCGCGTGCCCGGCGTCGCGAAAGTGGACTACTTCGGCGACCCGAACCAGCACATCTACATCGAGATATCGAACACGCAGTTGACGCGCCTCGGCATCACGCCGCAGCAGCTCGCGCAGGCCATCAATTCGCAGAACGCCGTCACGTCCGCGGGCACGCTAACCACCGCCGACGACCGCGTGTTCGTGCGCCCGAGCGGCCAGTTCAAGGACGTCAAAGCGCTCGCCGATCTGCTCGTGCGCATCAACAACCGCTCGTTTCGCCTCGGCGACATCGCCGTGATCCGGCGCGGCTACGACGACCCGCCCGTCACGCAGATGCGCTCAGGGGGCAAAGCCGTACTCGGCATCGGCATCACGATGCAGCCGGGCGGCGACGTGATCCGCCTCGGCAAGGCGCTCGACGCGCAGACCTCGGAATTGCAGGCGCGGCTACCGGCGGGACTCAAGCTCGTGCAGGTGTCGAGCATGCCGCATGCGGTTTCGCGCTCGGTCGACGACTTTCTCGAAGCCGTGGCCGAAGCCGTTGCCATCGTGCTGATCGTGAGCCTTGTCTCACTCGGCGTGCGCACGGGCATGGTGGTGGTGATCTCGATTCCGGTCGTGCTTGCCGTCACGGCGCTCTGCATGTACCTCTTCGACATCGGCCTGCACAAGGTGTCGCTCGGCACGCTCGTGCTGGCGCTCGGCCTGCTCGTGGACGACGCGATCATCGCCGTCGAAATGATGGCCGTGAAGCTCGAACAGGGCTGGAACCGCACGCGTGCGGCGGCCTACGCCTACACGAGCACCGCCTTTCCGATGCTCACGGGCACGCTCGTCACCGTGTCGGGCTTTTTGCCCATCGCGCTCGCGAAGTCGAGCACCGGCGAATACACGCGCTCCATTTTCGAGGTCTCCGCCATCGCGCTGATCGCGTCGTGGCTCGCGGCCGTCGTGCTGATTCCGCTGCTGGGCTATCACCTGCTGTCTGAACGCAAACGGCCGGCGCACGCGGCCAACGATCCCGCCAGACACGACGACGACCACGAGCACACCGACATCTACGACACACGCTTCTACGACCGCCTGCGCGGCTGGGTCAGTTGGTGCATCGAGCGGCGCTTCGTGGTGCTGGCCATCACCGTGGCGCTCTTTATCGTGTCGCTCGCGGGCTTCACGCAGGTCGCGCAGCAATTCTTCCCAAGTTCCGACCGTCCCGAATTGCTCGTCGATCTGCGGCTGCCCGAAGGTGCGTCGTTCGAGGCGACGCTGCGCGAGGCCAGGCGTTTCGAACAAGCAATTGCAGGTCGGCCCGAGATCGATCACAGCATCGACTTCGTCGGCACCGGCGCGCCGCGTTTTTATCTGCCGCTCGACCAGCAGTTGCAGTTGCCCAACTTCGCGCAGTTCGTGATTACGGCGAAGTCGGTGGAAGAGCGCGAGAAGCTTGCGCGCTGGCTCGAACCCATGCTGCGCGACACGTTCCCTGCGTTGCGCACGCGGCTTTCGCGGCTCGAGAACGGACCGCCTGTCGGTTATCCCGTGCAGTTCCGCGTGAGCGGCGACGACATCGCGACGGTGCGTTCCATCGCCGAACGTGTGGCCGCAAAGATGCGCGACGACGCGCGCACGGTCAACGTGCAGTTCGACTGGGACGAACCGGCCGAACGTTCGATGCGCTTCGAGATCGACCAGAAGAAAGCACGCGAACTGGGGGTGAGTTCGGAAGACATCGCAAGCTTTCTCGCCATGACGCTCTCGGGCTACACCGTGACGCAGTATCGCGAGGCGGACAAGCTGATCAGCGTCGATCTGCGCGCCCCGCAGCGCGAACGCGTGGACCCCGAGCGCCTGACGACGCTCGCCATGCCCACGCCGAACGGTCCGGTGCCGCTCGGCGCGCTCGGCAGCATGAAGCCCGACCTCGAATACGGCGTGATCTGGGAACGCGACCGGCAGCCCACGCTCACCGTGCAGTCGGACGTGACAGGCAACGCCCAGGGCATCGACGTGACGAAAAGCATCGACCAGTCGCTCGCACCCATTCGCGCCACGCTGCCGGTGGGCTATCGCATCGAGGTGGGCGGCTCGGTGGAGGAAAGCGCGAAGGGCCAGGCGTCGATCAACGCGCAGATGCCGATCATGATCATCGCCGTGCTCACGCTGCTCATGATCCAGCTGCAGAGCTTTGCGCGCGTGCTGATGGTCGTGCTGACGGCGCCGCTCGGCCTGATCGGCGTGGTGGCCACGCTGCTGCTCTTCGGCAAGCCCTTCGGCTTCGTCGCGATGCTCGGCGTGATCGCCATGTTCGGCATCATCATGCGCAACTCGGTGATCCTCGTCGATCAGATCGAACAGGACATCGCGGCGGGCCACCGGCGCTTCGATGCGATCGTGGGCGCCACCGTACGGCGTTTCCGGCCCATCACGCTGACCGCGGCTGCTGCCGTGCTCGCGCTCATACCGCTGTTGCGCTCGAACTTCTTCGGGCCGATGGCTACGGCGTTGATGGGCGGCATCACGAGCGCCACGGTGCTCACGCTCTTCTATTTGCCCGCGCTCTATGCGGCGTCGTTCCGCGTGCGCAATGACGAAACTGAGGGCGAGCGTGAGAACGAACGCGAGCGCCGCCCGCGTGCGTCCGACGAACATACGGGGAACTGATCATGAAGACGCCTGTGGTCCTGTTCGCCATCGCGACAGCGGCAAGTCTCAGTGCCTGTTCCTTCGGTCCGAACGGCAATCCGCCGGCCATGCCGCAGCCCGAACACTACGGCGCGGCGGCGCAGCCTGCGCAGACCGTGTCCGCGCAAGGCGTCGCGCAGACCTTCGTGGTGGGCGCGAGGCCCGTGCCCGAATGGTGGAAGCTGTACCGTTCCGATGCACTCGATGCGCTCGTCGATGAGGGCTTGCGCAACAGCCCCACGCTCGCGGCCGCTGACCGCAACCTCGCGGCGGCCCGCGAGCAACTGCGCGCGCAGATCGGCAAGTCGCTGCTGCCTTCCATTGACGCGGGCGGCCAGGCCACGCGCGAGCGCGCGCTCGGCATTCCGGAAGCAGGACCGAACACGGTGCTCTACAACGTGTTCGTCGGCCAGTTGCAGGCGAGCTACACGTTCGACCTGTTCGGCGCGGCGCGGCTCGAAAACGCGGCGCTCGCGGCACGCGTCGGCATGCAGGCGTTCCAGTTCGATGCGGCGCGACGGGCGCTGGCGGCCAACATCGTGTCCGCGGCGATCTCGGCGGCGGCGCTGCATGCGCAGATCGATGCCACCGAGCGGCTCGTCGCACTCGCCAACGACGAAGCAGGCGACCGCGAGAAGCGCTACGCGCTTGGCGCCCTCGCGCATGCGGACGTGCTCGCCGCCCAGCAGAACGCCGCGTCGCTCGCGGCGGGCCTGCCCGGCCTTCGCCAGCAGTGGCTCACCACGCGCCACGCGCTTGCCGTGCTGCTGGGCCGCACGCCCGACGCCGCCCCGCCCGACCTCGACCTCGCGAGCCTCGACGTGCCGCGCGACGTGCCTGTCGTCGTGCCCTCGGACCTGCTGCAGTCGCGTCCCGACATCCTCGCCGCGAGTGCCGCGCTGAAGGCCGCGGCAGCCGACGTCGGCGTGGCCACGGCGCAGATGTTCCCGAGCCTTTCGCTCACGGCGTCGATGGGCAAAGGCGGCTTTAGTTGGCCCGCGATGCTCTCCGGCGCGGGCGCGCTGTGGAGCGTGGGCGCGTCGCTCTCGCAGCCGGTGTTTCATGGCGGAGCGCTCCTCGCGCAACGGCGCGCCGCGATCGCATCGTACGACGCGGCCGTCGCGCAATACCGGCAAACCGTGCTTGCCGCATTCGAGAACGTGGCCAATACGCTCGCCGCGCTCGAACACGACGCCGAGGCGCTCGCGGCGGCGGGCACCGCGGCACGCGCGGCGCAAGGCGCATTCGGCGAGACCGCGGCGCGCCAGCGTCTTGGCGCGCTGCCGCCGTCGGCTGCGCGCTCCGCGGAGCAGCAGTGGCGCAACGCGCAGCTCGATGAGATCCGCTATACGGGCGCGCGTCTCTCGGACACGGCGGCACTGTTCCAGGCGATGGGCGATCCGCCCGCGCCTCGCGCAGAGGCGGCACCCGCCGCGTCTGCGCAGCGGGCGAGCGGCGATACGGGCAATAGCGAAAGCACGGCAGCGCGCTGACCGTCGGCTCGTGCGCACCGACAGCGCTATGCTTGCGGCGTAGCGAACCCGGAGACGTCGCCATGTCCGAACGACCCAGCTCAACATCCATCGCACCCACCGCGCCGCGCGAAATCGACTTCTGGTTCGACTTCGCCAGCAACTACAGCTACCTGAGCGTCATGCGGATCGAGCACGCGGCTGCCGAAGCCGGCGTCCCGGTGCGATGGCAACCGTTCCTGCTCGGGCCCGTGTTCGAGCGGCTCGGCTGGTCAGGACCGCCGTTCGTCGTGCAGAAGGAAAAAGGCGCCTACGTGAAACGCGACATGGAGCGCCTGTGCGCCAGATACGGTCTGCCGTGGACGTGGCCGTCCACCTTTCCGCGCCGCGCGCTCTTGCCCATGCGGGTGGCCGCCTTCGCCGCGGGAGAGCCGTGGATCGGCGCCTGGTGCCGCGAGATCATGCAGATGAACTTCGCCGAGGATCGCGAGATCGACACACCCGAAGCGGTACACGAAGCGCTCAACCGCCTGAGCTTGCCTGCCGACGAGATCGTTGCCGCGGCGCTGAGCGACGAGCACCGCGCGAAGCTGCGCACGCAAACGGCGACCGCAATCGAACGCGGCATTTTTGGCGCGCCGACGTTCTTCGTGGGCGACGAGATGTTCTGGGGAAACGACCGGCTCGAAGATGTGATCGCGTGGGCGGCGGGCCGGACCAGCGCGTGAGCGCCTGGAGCGTCTAAGCGGAGAGACAAGTGCGGGCCACCTGCATCAGGCGTCCGCGCGGATGGTGACGCACTGCCGGCCAGTTATCCCCAGATTGTGTTGAAGAGCCTGTTGAAAACTCGCCGACAAATGCCCTAACCCGTTGAGCCGCCGACGCTTTCGGCATGCGATGCGAAATGCGCCGGGGCAGGTTCAACGAGTGTTGCTACAGCGTTTAAGGCTTGTTGGATTCGAACAGATCGATGATCTGCTTCTTCTCGGTGGAGCTGACGGCGGGCGGCGACATTCCGGCCGGCCCCACGTTGCCTGTCGCGTCGCTCGCGCCGGCCAGTGCCGCGCCCGAGTCCATGCCGATGCTCGCAACGAAACCGTTGCCGGGCGTCATGTCGGCGAAATACAGCTCGCCGTTCACCACCGTCACGCCATCGGGTTGCGGCGGCTCTTCCTGCGGCACGCCGCGCAGCGCGCGCTGCATGTACTCCACCCAGATCGGCAACGCGAGCTGTGCGCCGAACTCTCGGCTGCCAAGGCTCTTCGGCTGGTCGTAGCCCATCCAGGCCACCGCGACGAGCGTCTTCTGGTAGCCCGCGAACCAGCCGTCCTTGGCGTCGTTGGTGGTACCCGTCTTGCCCTGCAGGTCGGAACGATGCAACACGTTGGTGCCCGCGCCCGTGCCCGAGGTCGCTACCGTGTGCAGCAGGCTGTTCATGACGAACGCGTTGCGCGGCGAGAGCGTCTGCGGCGCGTTCTGTCCGGCCACGAGCGGCTGCGCCTTCGAAAGCGGCTGGCCGTGCGCGTCGTCCACCTCGCTGATCAGATACGGGTTGATCCGGTAGCCGCCGTTCGCAAAGACCGAATACGCGCCCGCCGACTGCAACGGCGTGACGAGCCCCGCGCCGAGCGCCATCGGCAAATACGGCGGCGTCTTGTCCGCGTCGAAACCGAAGCGCTGCGTCACGTAGTCCTGCGCGTACTTCGTGCCGATGTACGAGAGGATGCGGATCGAGACGAGGTTCTTCGACTTCGCGAGCGCAAGACGCATCGGCATCGGACCGTCGGGCTGGTCGTCGTCCTTCGGCTCCCAGGCATCACCGCCCGGCGTGGTGGGCGGGAAGTACAGCGGCGCGTCGTTGATGATGGTGGCTGGCCCCAGGCCCTTTTCGAGCGAGGCCGAATAGATGAACGGCTTGAAGCTGGAACCCGGCTGCCGCCATGCCTGGGTCACGTGGTTGAACTTGTTCTTGTTGAAGTCGAAGCCGCCCACGAGCGCGCGGATCGCACCGTCCTGCGGCGTGAGCGAGACGAGCGCGCCCTCCACCTGCGGCAGCTGCGTGATCTGCCAGTTGCCGTTCGCGTCGGCCACGAGCCGGATGATGGAGCCGGGCCGAATGCGCAGCGCCTGGCCCGCGCGCGGCGACAGCGCCGCGCCGACGAATCGCAGCCCCTCGCCCGTCACGGTGACGCCCGTGCCGTCGAGCATCTGCGCCTTCACGGTCTTCGGGCTCGCTTCGGTCACCACAGCGGCGACGATCTCGCCGTTATCGGGGTGATCCGTGAGCGCATCTTCGATCGCCTGCTCGCGGTCGTCACCGCTCGCGGGCAATTCGACGAAGCCTTCCGGTCCGCGATAGCCGTGGCGCCGCTCGTAGTCCATTACGCCCTTGCGCACGGCGCGATAGGCGGCTTCCTGGTCCGCGGAATCGATGGTCGTGGTCACCGTGAGCCCACGCGTGTAGGTTTCGTCCCGGTATTGCGAGTACATCATCTGCCGGACCATTTCGGCGACGTACTCGGCATGCACGCTGTACTCGTTGCCCGCGGCCTTCGTGTGGATCTCTTCCTTCACCGCGGCTTCGTATTGCGGCTGCGTGATGTAGCCGAGGTCGAGCATGCGTTTGAGGATGTATTCCTGGCGCACCTTCGCGCGGTGCGGGTTCACCACCGGGTTGTAGGCCGAAGGCGCCTTCGGCAGGCCCGCGAGCATGGCGGCCTCGGCGAGCGTGATGTCCTTGAGATCCTTGCCGAAGTACACGCGCGCAGCGGCCGAAAAGCCGTAGGCGCGCTGGCCCAGATAGATCTGGTTCATGTACAGCTCGAGAATCTGGTCCTTCGTGAGTGCGCGCTCGATCTTGTAGGCGAGCAGCATTTCGTAGATCTTGCGCGTGTAGGTCTTCTCGCTCGACAGGAAGAAGTTGCGCGCCACCTGCATCGTGATCGTGCTCGCACCCTGCGAGGCGCCGCCGTGCAGCAGGTCCGTGAAACCCGCGCGCAGAATGCCCACGAAGTCGACGCCGCCGTGCTCGTAGAAGCGGTAGTCCTCGATGGCGAGCACCGCCTTCTTCATGACGTCCGGAATGTCCTGGAAGCGCACGAGTTGCCGGCGCTCTTCGCCGAACTCGCCGATCAGCACGTGGTCCGCGGTGTAGACGCGCAGCGGCACCTTCGGCCGGTAGTCGGTGAGCGCATCGAGCGAGGGCAGTTGCGGGGCCATCACCACGAGCCCGTAGCCCACGATCAACGCGCCGACGACGGCGAGCGTGGCGATCAGCCCGACGAACCACAACGCGATTGAGCGGCCGATGGTGCGCCCACGGTCGACACCATCGCGCGACGTGGTGTGTCGCTGCGGTTCGCGGCCCTGCGGCTGGCGGCTGGAGTGGAAGGAAGGTTCCCGATCGTCGGACGGGTAGCGCGGGGAAGACGGTCGTTTGATGATAGGCATGACTGGAATGGTTCGGAGGTGTCTCTTGCACCCCTGCTGCGTGCGGCCGCACGCGTGTGGATCGTGGTCATGGCGTGTGACGCGGACTGCGCCTCACCTTGCCTGGCACGTCTCGTACGCGGTACGGCGCGCGAAGAGGCGAAAGCGCAACGAACACGAAACTAAGGCGCATGGCCGGCTACGCCCCCGTCCGGCCACGCCGCGCTGGAATGCGGTATCCCGGCGCAGTGCAACAGCGCATTTTAAAGAATTCGCGCGGGCTGCTACGCGCTTTTTTTGTAAGAATTTCCTTGCGAAAGTTCCCGGGCTTACCTTCGCGCTGTAGTAGCCCGCCGCCGCTTTGCCACTTCGCCTCGGCACAAGCCCGGCCAACATGGCTTCGCCAAAGTGTCGGGTTATCAACAGAAATTGTTGAAAAGCCTGGGGACAATGCCTCTGCAAACCTGGCAAGCCTTTGATGGCACGATATTTTCTTGGCATGCCTGTTTCGGGCCGTCTTCAAGGGGCCTTCGAGCCCTATGCCAGTCGGGCCCCCTCTGCGACAGCGCACGAGAGCCCGCGTCGCCGTATGATGGACGCGCAACGTCTGGCGCGTCCGCCGTTTTTCCATCGAGGCCTTATTCCCGCGAGCCGATCGCAAACGAGCCGACCATGAACAAGCCCAGCGAACGTATCGTCGTCTTCGTCACGCCTGCGCAGAAGCGCGCCATAGCCGCCAGCGCAGAACAGCTCGGCATCAGCGTGAGCGAGCTGATGCGGCGGGCGGTGCTCGCCTATGGCGGCACGGCCGACCAGGTGAAGGCGGCAAGCATCGTGGATCGACTTCATGCGCCACGTGAGCCGGATGCGCTTGCCGAAGCGCTGCGCAAGGTCACGGCACACACGCGGACTGCGCAAGGCGGCGCTGGCGCACTCAACGGGGCACTTAACGGCTCACTCAACGGGGAACGAGGTGCTGCCAAAGATCCGGCAAGAGCCGGGGCGCGCGCAACAGCGCACTCAGCGGAAAGAAGCCCGGGCGATGCTGCGGCGAGTTCCTTGCCGCCCGCTGCTTCACCCGTCGCTGCCGTCTTGCCGCCCTTGCCCGAACCGCCTGCGCTTCCGCCGCTGCCGGACCTGTCGGTTCCGCCCGATCCGGACGAAGCATTGCTGCGTGACGTCGAAAACGCGGTGGCGCGCGTGGCCGCGGCAGAAGCCGCATCGAGCGGGTCGCATGCTGTTGCTCCGCAGGTGGGGGATGCGCTCGCGGGCGAAGCGCCCGGGCGCGGGGCGCCAGCGGCAGCCGCGGCAAAGCGGGCCGCAACGGCCACGCGCAGGGAAGCCGACAGCGACGATCTGCCCTTCTCCGGCACCGCGCCCGAAGGCGGGCATTTCGCGTGAGATGCCTGCGCGGCCTCGCGCAATTGGGCTTGCCGTGCGCTTGCGTGCCGCTGCCCGTGTGGCACGCCAGACCGCTTCCCGATCGCCCCCTTTAAGGCCGGTTTATCGTTCCCCTTTAAGACCGGTTTAAGCGACCCGGTGGTGTAATATCCGCGAGCAGTTCGGGCCTTGCCGACAGCGCAACTCGCCACGCGTTTCGTGTCCGCGCGTCGCGCTGTACCGCAAGCTGCGATGGCACTCATCGCTATTGCAATCTCGCAAGGCGCCCCGATCTGCGCGCTGCATGCGCGGTCCGTTCCAGACAGCGTAAGCTGAAGGGCCCCGCATGCACGGCGCGCCGCCTCACCGCGATGCGCGCCGCTTTCAATCCACGGAGGAATTCATGTCGCTTTTTGATTCTGTCTCGCGCACGCTGAAGGGTCTGCTCAACGATGCTGCCGAATCGGTCCAGGATCCGTCGCGCGACGCGCGCCAGATCGTGCGCGAGCTCGACGACAGCATTGGGAAAGCGGAAAACTCGCTGATCGAGATCCAGGCCCAGGTCGCCACGCAACAAAGCAAGCGCGACGTGGCCGCCGACAAGGCGAAGAAGTACGAAGACGGCGCGAAGCGTGCGCTGCAATCCGGCGACGAAGCGCTCGCGCGCGAGGCGCTTGTCGCGCAGTCCAACGCCGAGGCAGAGCGCGACGCGCTCACGGCCGAACTCGCGAAGCTCGAACCCTCGGTCGATCATCTGAAGCAGCAGATCGACGAGATGCGTCAGCGCCGCAACGACCTCAACGCGCGTTCCAATATCCTGCAGGCGAAGCAGCAGATCGCCGAAGCGAAAGACGTGGCGGCCACGGCGCTGGGCGGCATCGGCGGCAAGAACCTCTCGCAGGACTTCCAGAAGCTCGAAGACAAGGTCGCGCTCTCGAACGCACGCTCGGACGCGCGTCTGAACTCCGCCGACGAGACAAGCGGCAAGGCGCTCGACGACAAGCTCGCGGCGCTTTCCAAGGGGCCGTCCGTCGACGACCGGCTCGAGGCGCTGAAGAAGCAGTTGAATACGCCGGCGCAATAAGCCCCAGTAAGCGGCCGCGCGAGTGGAAGGCGCCGCGCTCATGCATCACACGGCGCGCTTGCGGGTCCGCACCTTGCGCGCCGCCTTCCTGTCCCGACTGTCATGGAGACGGGCGTCAAACCGCCCGGCCCACATCATGAAAAAGTTTCTAGTCGCTGCATTCGCATCGCTCGCGATGATCTGCGGCGGCGCGTTCGCGGTGCCGAGCGTCCAGCAGATCGAATCGGCCATGTCGCAAGGCAACTGGCAGCAAGCCGACGCGGGCCTCACGCAAGTGCTCGAAGCGCATCCGAACAACGCCCACGCGCACTACCTCTATGGCCAGGTGCTCGAACGCGAAGGCCGCTACGGCGACGCGCTCGCGCAGGTCGAACAGGCGAAGTCGCTCGATCCGCAAATCCGCTTTACGACGCCATCGCGCTTCGCGCAGGTCGAAGCGCGCATTCGCGCAAGCGCGCAGCGGACCGGCAGCGTGACCACGCGCCGCGCCGACAACCCGTTCGTCCAGCAGGCCGCGCCCGCGCAGACGCCGCCGCCCGGCACGTTCTCCGCAGCGCCGGTGAAGCACGGTCCTTCGATGGGCATGTGGATCGGCATTGCCGTGCTGCTGGTCGCCATTGCGCTCGTGCTGCGCTGGACCGTGCGCCGCGCGAAGTCGAGCGAAGACACGCGCGCCAACGACGATCGCCGCGTGCAGCTCAAGCGCGCCACCGACCTGCTCAACGAAGTGCGTTCGCTGAAGCTCGACGTGCGCCTTTCCACGGCACCGGGTCACGAGGCGCTCGAAAAGGACGTTGAAGCCACCGAAGCGCAGTTGCGCGAGCGGGTGGAGGCGCTCTCGAATGCGAGCAACCCCGTGCCGCCCTACGAGATCGAAGCGCTCGAGCGCCAGGTGGCAAGCCTCAAGGCACGCGCCGAGGGCCGGCCCGATCCGAACGCGCAAACCGCGCAGACCGCAGCGTCCGGTGACCGCACAGGCGAATCCGTGTTCGCGCGCGAAGCGGACGAACGCTTCGGCCGCGGCCAACAGCCCGGCTATGGTCAGCAAGGCCCCTGGCCCGCGCCCCCACCCCAACAACAGCCGCCTGTGATCATCCAGCAAGGCGGTGGCGGCTTCGGCGGCGGCATGGGCGGGCTGCTCACCGGCGTGCTGCTCGGTGAGGCGCTCAATAGCGGGCGCGACCGCGTGGTGGAACGCGACGTGATCGTCGACGACGAACGGCGCCGCCGCGAAGCCGACAACGGCGGAGGTGTCGATTTCGGTCAGGGCTCGAACGACTGGAACGACGACAACTCGGGCGGCAACGTCGATCTCGGCAACGACGACTCGGGCGGTTGGAACGACACCTGAGCAGTTCGTCCGCCACCGACAGCGCCACTCAGACACAGGCTCCGCGGCCCACGCCACGGAGCCTGTTTCTTTTTGCACGCCGGACGCGACTCGACGCGGCAGCGCTCAGCCCATATCGTGCTGCGCGAGCATCGCCGCCCCCGCGAAGAGCCGCATGATGAAGCGCTCGGCGTACCCCACGAGCGCCTCACGCTGCGTCGCGTGATGGATGTATTCGTGCGAGAGATGGAAGAGTTGCAGCACGATCTGCGCGCAGATTTCATCGACGGCAGTGCGTGGCAGACCGGGCACGAGGTTCAGTTGCACGACGTCGTCGGCCATTTCCTGCGAGACCTCGTTGAGATTGCTGCGCACCGCGTCGCGCAACGCGGCCGACGTTCCGTGGTACTCGGCGAGCGCGCAGAGAAACGCGTCGCGATGGTCGAGCACGAAACCGAAGAATGCTGCACACGCGCGACGCGGCACGCTGAACGGTTCGTCGTGCGCGGCGAGCCAGCGCTCACGGCGCAGCATCGGACGCAGCCGCGCGCTGATCCACTCGAGCGCCTCGCGCGCGAGATCGTCGAGCGTATCGAAGTGGCGGTAGAACGTGTTGGGGTTGAGACCCGCCTCGCGCGCGAGTTCGCGGATACCGAGCGTCGCGAGACTGCGCCCGCCCGCGGCCAGACGCAGCGCGGCTTCGATGAGGCGCCGCTTGCCGGGCGCGAGTTCGGGTTCCTCTGGAGCAGTTTGCATGCGGTTTGAAGGACAGGCTCGGAAACGCGGCGCGGGACCGGTATGCCACGCGCGCGTGCCGTCTCGTCGGTTGAACGCTGTTTGAATGCAGCCGTTATGTCGTTCCGGCGCGCCGCCTGAACCACGGGCCGCCTTGACGCGAAGTGTACACTTGTCTACCCTGCGCCGTGAACGCCGGCCTTCGTGCAATTGCATGTGATGGCACCTGAAATCAAGCCTCGCATTGCGCCTGAAACCTGAAGCTTGAAGACACCGGCGCCTCCATCCCTTCGTCCGCTGGAGCCCATCGCATGCCGCTCACCTCGCCTGGCTCGCCGGGTTCGTCCGCCATGCCGCGCATCGCCATCGTGGGCAGCGGCTTTGCCGGCATCGGCATGGCGATCCGTCTGCTGCGCATGGGCATTACGCCGCTCGCGCTCTACGAAGCCGCGGACGACATCGGCGGCACCTGGCGCGACAACACTTACCCCGGCGCGGCGTGCGACGTCCCCTCGCATCTGTATTCGTTTTCTTTCGAGCCGAATCCCGCGTGGACGCGCGCCTATGGACAGCAGGCCGAGATTCTCGAGTATCTGCGGCATTGCGCGCGCAAGTACGGCGTCGAACCGCTTGTCCGGCTGCGCACGCGCGTCGCCGCGGCGCGCTATGACGAAACGCGCGGCGTCTGGAATCTGCAGCTTCAGACGCATGACCCACAGCACGGTACGCATTCGCAGGAGACAACGGAAACAGCAGAAACAACGGAAACAGTCGAGGCCGACGTCGTGATCTGTGCCGCCGGGCCGCTCTCGCGCCCGGCGCTTCCCCAGATAGCAGGACTGGAGCGCTTCGAGGGCAAACTCTTTCACTCCGCGCGCTGGGACCACGCGTGGCCGCTCGACGGCAAGCGCGTGGCCGTGATCGGCACAGGCGCGAGCGCCATCCAGTTCGTCCCGCAGATCCAGCCGCGCGTGAGTCATCTCGCCCTATTCCAGCGCACGCCGCCCTGGATCCTGCCAAAGCCCGACCATCCCGTGAGCCGCCGCGCGCAATGGCTGTTCCGGCATCTGCCGTTCACGCAGCGCCTCGTGCGCAGCACGATCTACTGGCGGCTCGAGTCGCGGGCGATCGCCTTCGTCGTGAGCCCCGGGCTCATGAAGTATCCGCGCCAGTTCGGGCTCAGCTACCTCGCGCGCAAGGTGAAAGACCCGCAGTTGCGCGCGAAGCTCACGCCCGACTATCTGCCCGGCTGCAAGCGGATTCTGCTGTCGAGCGACTACTACCCTGCCATCACGCAGCCGAACGTCGACGTGATCACCACCGGCATTCGCGAGGTGGTGGCCGACGGCGTGGTGACCGTGGACGGCACGCACCATCGCGCGGACGCGATCATCTGCGGCACCGGCTTTCACGTCAACGACGTGGGCGCCCCGTTCGAGGTAACCGGTGTGGGCAGTGCCGATCTCAGCGGCGCGTGGCTGCGCGATGGCCCGCAGGCGTATCTGGGCACGAGCATCGCGGGGTTCCCGAATTTCTTCATGATGGTGGGTCCGAACACGGGGCTCGGCCATAACTCGATGATCTACATGATCGAGTCGCAGGTCCGCTATATCGCCGACTGCATTCGCGCGCTCGAACGCCGCGGCGCCCGCACGATGGACGTGCTCCCCGACGTGCAGCACGACTTCAACGCGCGGCTCCAGGCCACGCTCGCGCGCACCGTCTGGCAGACCGGCTGTCACAGTTGGTATCAGACGCGCAGCGGCAAGAACACGTCGATCTGGCCGGGCTTCACGTTCAGCTTCCGGCGCCGCACGCGGCGCGTGCGCGAACGCGAATACCGCTTTACGGCGTAGCGTTCGCGTAGGACGGGCTGCTGCTCGCCGCGCGTGCATGTCGTTATGCACGTGCACAAGCTGTACTGAGCGTGTGCCTGTCCAGCCGCATCAGAAACACCGCAGCCTCCACCAATAAGAACAGGGAGACATGAATGGCAAGCCTCGATTCCACGCATCCCGATGCATCGGCCGGCGCACGCGCGCTGCCGCCCCGCTCGTTCGCGCAGCGCCTTGGCCTTGTGAGCGTGCCCCGCGACGTGCTCGCGCAGCGCTACACGCAAACCGGCTCGAAATTTATCGACGTCATGGGCGCGAAAGTGCATTACGTTGATGAAGGAAGCAGTGAAGGCAGCGCAGGCGACGGTGAGCCTATCGTGATGATTCACGGCTTCGCGTCGTCGCTGCATACCTGGGACGTCGTGGCGGCGGGGCTCGCGCGCGAGCATCGCGTGATCCGGCTCGACCTGCCGCCGTTCGGCGTGACGGGGCCGCTGCGCTCGGCGCGCGGCGCGATCGAAACGATGAACCTGCCGATGTACCGGCGCTTCATCGATACCTTCATGAGCGCGCTCGGCATCGGGCAGGCCACGCTCGTGGGCAACTCGTTAGGTGGACTGATCTCGTGGGATTACGCCGTGCGGCATCGCGGCGCAGTGAAGCGGCTCGTGCTCGCGGACGCCGCCGGTTTTCCGATGAAGCTGCCCGTCTATATCGCGCTCTTCAACCATGCGCTCGTGCGTCTCAGCGCGCCATGGATGCTGCCCGAAGCCATCGTGAAAAGCGCCGTGCGCAACGTCTACGGCGACCCGCGCAAGATCGATGCCGTCACGCTGCGCCGCTACGTCGACTTCTTCCACGGCGAAGGCACGCGCGAGGCCATCGGCAAGATGGTGCCCACGCTCGACTTCGCGGACCTCGACACGGACGTGTTGAAGACACTCGACGTGCCCACGCTCGTGCTGTGGGGCGAAAAGGACCGCTGGATTCCGCCCGCCCACGCAGCCGACTTCGCGGCACGCATTCCGGGCGCAAAACGCGTGATGTACCCCGGGCTCGGCCACATTCCGATGGAAGAAGCGCCCCACCAGGTGCTTGCCGATCTGCGGACGTTCTTCGCCGGCGGCACGAAGGCATAGGGCCGAGCCACGGGCGGCAGGGCGGCAGATTGGCCGCCCTCGCCTCTCAGCGCGCCGGGGTGGCTGCCACGCGGCCCGCGTACACGCGCGTGTCGTAGGCGAATTCCACGGTGCCATCCTGCGCGGTCGCGTCGAACAGTTCGCGCAGGGCCGCGAGCATCGGCTCATGGTTCGGATGCCCGGGTTTGGGCGCGTACGACGACGACATCAGCCGGCCCTTCAGTGCGTCGAAATCGAGTCGCTGCGCGTTGGGGAACACCGCCTTGTGCTCGAAGCCGTCGCCGAACCAGCGCGCCATCGCAGCGTCGTCGCCGTAGCGCTCGGCCACCTCCTGGTAGTCGACGCCATAACGCTGCAGCAGCGCCTCGTAGCCTTCGAGGAACGGCGTGCCCGCAACGAGCCGGCTGTTCCAGAACAGCATGACGACGCCGCGCGGCTTGAGAATGCGCGCGAACTCGCGTTTCGTGCCTTCCTCGTCGAACCAGTGAAACGCCTGGGCCGCAATGACGAGATCCACGCTGGCGTCGCCGAGCGTGGTGGCCTCCGCGGTGCCCGCGGCGCTGCGATAACCCGGATAACCGCCGAGCCACTGGTCGGCCGCGTGGCGCATGGCCGTGTTCGGCTCCACCGCCACCACGGGGTGTCCTGCCTCGAGAAAGAGCCGCGCCGAAATGCCCGTCCCCGCGCCGATGTCCGCCACGCGCGCATGAGGCGCCACACCACAGTCGATATGCGCGAACGCGACGACCTCGCGCGGGTACGACGGCCGGTATTTCACGTAGTCGGCCACGCGGTCGGTGAAACGCTGGGTGGAATCGTGCAGCATCGGGCATCCTCGGTCGCGTCAAAGACGCACCACGTTACCCGAGATCGGTACGCCTCGCATGACGCCCGGCTTTCAGCCGCCGCCCAGAAACCGCAGCAGGCCCCACAGGAAGCGCACGACGAGCACGATGAGTTCCCAGAGCCGCACGAGCTGGTCCCAGCCGGCGGCAAAGCCGGGCGGCGTCTGGCCGGCAAGCCGGTCCGCCAGCGCGGCCACTGTGTCGATCATCGCGATTGTCCTTATGCGCATCGGAGCGCGGGCGCTGTGCGCCCGCTCGCCCTCATTTTCGCCCGTGTGCGGCAAGCCGAGGGCGGTTACGCGAGCCATGGCGCACGTGCTGGAGGGCGTTGCCCAGATGCCCCGGGCAACGCTCGCATGGCGGACAACAGGCGCAGAAGGTTGACCTCAAGCGACGCGGGTCGCATGCGGCACCGTGACGTCGCCCCTCGGACCGCCACCCGATCCCGGGCCGCCACCGGGGCCGCCGGGTCCGCCACAGAATGGCCAACCCCAGCAGCAGCCGTTGAGCGTCGACGTCAACGCAACCAGCACAGCGACGGCAAAGACCCTTTTCAGTTTCGTCATGACGTACTCCCCGGTTTCAACGGTGCGGGGCCAACAGGATCGTCGCGATCACACCGGTCGTGATTGCGACCAGCACGAACTCGCCATTGACCTGCAGCCATTGATAGCCGGCGGGCGGCGGCGCCAGATCGCGCGCGCGCCAGTCGTTCACGACATAGCGCGGATCGCGATAGTCGGGCGGCACAGGGTCGCCACGGTGCCAGTCGCTGTGGGGCACGGGACGCCGCGCATCATGCCCCATCGGGCCGTCGCCGTGCGGGCCGGGCCGCTCCTGTGGCGCAGGGCCCCCGGGAGGCGGGTCGCCGGGGACCGGTTGCGCAAAGGCCGACAGCGTCGTGCCGAGCATGCAGGCCGCCACGGCAAGCGAAAGGGGGCGTTTTTTCATGTGTGGGTTCTCCCTGGGTAAAACCTCGAAAACAGGACCTCGAAAACAGGACCTCGAAAACGGGACCTGGAAAATGAAGCGTCGAAAGCGGTGACGATGCTCCCAAAAGTCCTGCCCGCGAGGGTTACGCCCCCTTACCGAACCTCACCCGCTGCGACAGACTGCCTCAGTCCGCGCCAACTCAAGTCACCCGCCAGCCCGCCGTAAACACGTGAAGAAGACGCGGCCTGCGCACGCTGACGACCGCGCTGTTTCGCACCATTGCGCACCATGAAGGAGACTCCCCGATGACGCGTTTTCGCTTTCGTCGTACCACGCGCGCGCGGTCGATCGTCGACGATATTGCGGCCCAGGCGGGCAGGCTCGGCATCGAGATCTGCGACGTCTCTGGCCACGTCGACGAGGTCGCGGCACGCGTGGAGCGGCAGGCCGAAGTCTGTCACGCGCTGCGCGAGTCGGCGGCGCAGACCCTGAGCGGCAACCATCGCATTGCCGAAGCGGCGCGCGCCATGCGCACCGTCACGGCCGGCACCGCGGAGAACGTGCAGCAGTCGCAGCAAACCATCGAATCGTCGCTCGCCGACATCCACGGCCTCGTGGAAGGCGTCACCGTGATCGAGACCCAGATCGCGGCACTGCGCACGGCGCTGGAACACGTGAGCCGCGTGTCCGAGGAAATCTCGCTGATCGCCCGCCAGACCAATCTGCTCGCGCTCAACGCGGCGATCGAAGCGGCGCGCGCCGGCGAGTCCGGCAAGAGCTTCGCCGTGGTGGCCGCCGAGGTGAAGAATCTAGCGGCGAAAACGGCGCAGGCTACGAGCCAGATCGAAACCACCCTCACCCAGCTCACGCGCCAGACCGACGAATTGATGACCGAAGGCGCCGCGAACACGGCGCGCGCCCACCGCGTGCGCACGGGCACGGCCATGATCGGCGAAGTCGTGCACTCGACGGGCCACGCCATCGCGCAACTCAACGACGAGGCCGCGCAGATCGCCGAACTCACGGGCCAGATCGAGGTGCAATGCGACGGCCTCGAGGCGCAGGTGCTGGAGATGGCGAGCGACGTGGAGGATTCGGGCCGCAACTTCGTCCACGCGAAGGATCAGTTGGGCAAGCTGCTGGGCGTGTCGGAGTCGCTAATCGAGCTGACTGCGGCGACCGGCGTGGAAACGGCCGACACGCCGTTCATCGAGGCGGTGCAGCAAGCCGCGGCGAAGATCGGCAAGCTGTTCGAGGCGGCGGTGGCGCGCGGGGATATCACGACGGACGATCTCTTCGACGGCCATTACGTGCCCATCGCCGGCACGGACCCGCAGCAGTTCATGACGCGCTTCACCACGTTCACGGACCGCGTGCTGCCCGCGGTCCAGGAGCCGCTTCTCAAGCTCGACGAGCGCGTGGCGTTCTGCGCCGCCGTGGACACGCGCGGCTACCTGCCCACGCACAACCTCAAATTCTCGCAGCCGCAACGCGAAGACCCTGTCTGGAACTCGGCCAATTGCCGCAACCGGCGCCTCTTCAACGACCGCACAGGTCTCGCGGCGGGCTCGCACACCAAGCCTTTCCTGCTGCAGACGTATCGCCGCGACATGGGCGGCGGCGCGTTCGTGCTGATGAAAGATGCGTCGGCGCCCATCTTCGTCAATGGGCGCCACTGGGGCGGGTTCCGGATGGGGTATCGGGTTTAAGCGGCGGCTCGGGGCAGCGCGGAGCGGCTCGCTTGCCAAGCGAGCCGCCTGCCAGGCGAATGGGTGAAGCGGGGTCGGTGAAGCAGGTCAGAGAAGCGGCGGCGGCCAGGCGAAGTCCGCGAAGTGCCGCCGGCGAACCGTCCTGAACCTAAACCGCTTCCGCAAGGCGCCGGCGCTCGGCGCGCTGCATGAAGTGATTCGCCACGATCACGCCAACCGTCACGACGGCGATGAAGAGCGTGGCGAGCGCGTTCATCTCCGGGTTCAGGCCGAGACGCACGCGCGAGAACACCACGAGCGGCAACGTCGTGGAGCCCGGGCCCGAGAGGAACGCCGAGAGCACGAGGTCGTCGATGGAGAGCGTGAACGAGAGCAGCCAGCCCGCCACCAGCGCCTGAGAAATGAGCGGCAGCGTGATCGCGAAGAACACCTTGACGGGCGTGGCGCCCAGATCGAGCGCCGCTTCTTCCAGCGACGGATTCAGTTCGCGCACACGCGACTGCACGATGATCGCGACGTACGAAATGCACAGCATCACGTGGCCGATCCAGATCGTGAAGACGCCGCGCCCCGCGGGCCAGCCGATCAGCTTGCCCATTTCCACGAAGAGCAGCAGCAGCGAAATGCCCTGGATCACCTCGGGAATTACGAGCGGCGCGTTGATCATGCCCGTGTAGAGCGTGAAGCCGCGAAAGTTGCCCATGCGCGCAAGCACGAAGCCCGCCCACGTGCCGATCACGACCGAAGCGAACGCCGTCATCAGCGCGATGCGCAACGAAAGCCAGGCGGCCGCGATCAGTTCGTCGTCGCGCACGAGCGCCGCGTACCACTTCGTCGAAAAATGCGTCCACACTGTGACGAGCTGCGAGTCGTTGAACGAATAGACGACGAGGCTCACGATCGGGATGTAGAGGAACGCAAAACCCAGGCCGAGCGCGATGATCTGCAGGATGCGGTTCGGCTTCATCGGCTGCGCCCCTCCAGGTCTTTCGCCTGGTAATGCTGGAACAGCGCCATCGGTACGAGCAGCAGCAGCACCATCGCGCAGGTCACCGCGGAGGCCATCGGCCAGTCGGCGTTGTCGAAGAACTCGTTCCACATGACGCGGCCGATCATGAGCGTGTTGGCGCCGCCCAGCAGTTCCGGAATCACGTATTCGCCCACTGCGGGAATGAACACCAGCAGGCAGCCCGCGATGATGCCGTTGCGCGAGAGCGGCAGCGTGATCTGCAGGAAGGCCTTCCACGGCTTCGCGCCCAGGTCGTAAGCCGCTTCGAGCAGCGTGAGGTCCATCTTCACGAGGTGCGCGTAGAGCGGCATCACGAGGAACGGCAGGTACGAATAGACCATGCCGATATAGACGGCCGTGTTCGTGTGATAAAGCTCGAGCGGCGCGTGAATGATGCCGATCGACATCAGGAAGTTATTGAGCAGCCCGTTGTTCTTGAGAATGCCGATCCACGCGTAGACGCGAATCAGGAAAGACGTCCAGAACGGCAGCATCACGCCCATCATCAGGATGTTGCGCGTGGCCGGGTTCGAGCGCGCGATGTAGTACGCCATCGGGTAGCCGAGCAGCAGGCACAGCAGCGTGGAAATTGCCGCGACCATGACGGAATTCACGTAGGTCGCGAAATACAGGCTGTCTTGCAGCAGGAACGCGTAGTGCGAAAGATCGAGCGCGACGTGGACGATGCCGTCCGCGTACGAGGTGAGTTCCGTGTATGGCGGAATGCCGAGCTGCTGGTCCGCGAAGCTGATCTTCACGACCAGGATGAACGGCACGAGGAAAAACAGCAGCAGCCAGACGAACGGCCCTGCCACCACGGCCGTGCGACCGGTCAGGTTGAATCGCCTCACCGGCCACTGGGTCAGCGCCTTCAGCTTGCTCTTCATGACGTCAGCACCACCCCGGCGGAGGCGCTCCAGCGCACGTAGACCTCGTCGTCCCAGGTGGGCGAATCGATCTCGGAAAGCGCGAGGCTCGACACGTTGGCGATCACGGTTTTGCCCGAGTCGAGCTTCACGTGATAGAGCGAGTAGCCGCCCATGTACGCGATGTTCTTCACGACGCCGTGGCCCCAGTTGAACGCGCCCTCGGGCGGCTTGCGCGTGAGCGCGATGCGCTCGGGCCGCACCGAGATCGTCACCGGCATGCCGAGCGGGCCCGTAATGCCGTGGTTCACGTAGAGACGCACCGGCAGTTCGGCGCATTCCACGAACACGTGGTCCGGCTCGTCTTCCACCACGTTGCCGTCGAAGAGATTGGTGGAGCCGATGAATTCGGCCGAAAAACGCGTGTTCGGGTATTCGTAGACTTCGCTCGGCGTGCCGAGCTGGACGATCTCGCCTTCGCTCATCACGGCGAGGCGGTTCGCCATCGTCATGGCCTCTTCCTGGTCGTGCGTAACCATGATGCAGGTGACGCCCACCTTGTCGAGGATGTTGACGAGCTCGATCTGCGTGCGCTGACGGATCTGCTTGTCGAGCGCGGACATCGGCTCGTCGAGCAGCAGGAGCTTCGGCCGTTTCACGAGCGAGCGCGCGAGCGCCACGCGCTGCTGCTGGCCGCCCGACAGCTGGTGCGGCTTGCGCTTCGCGAAGCGGCTCATCTGCACGAGGTCGAGCACGGCCTGCACGCGCTCCTTGATCTCCGCCTTCGGCACGCCTTCCTGCTTGAGGCCGAAGGCGACGTTGGCCTCCACCGTCATGTGCGGAAAGAGCGCGTACGACTGGAACATCATGTTCACGGGCCGCCGGTATGGCGGCAACTGCGCGAGGTCTTCGCCGTCGATCAGGATCTTGCCCGACGTGACGGGCTCGAAGCCCGCCAGCATGCGCAGCAGCGTGGACTTGCCGCAACCCGAGCTGCCGAGCAGCGCGAACAGTTCGCCCTTTCTCACCGACAGGCTCACGTTCTTCACCGCCACCGTCTCGCCGAACTTCTTGACGACGTCGATGACCTGAACGAAATCTTCCGTTGCACGGTCTGCAACGGGCGCATTGCCTCGGGACGCTGCACCGGCCGCTGCCGGCGCGCTCGACTGCTCACTCATGATTTGCTGCCCTGCTCCAGCACGGTTGATACACGGGGTTTGACGAACAAAGCCCCCGGCGGACACCGGGGGCCTCGTGGTTGCATGGCGGCTAGCGCCTCTCGCGCGGCCGCTGCCATGACCGCCACATCAGCGGCCGGACTTGAATTCCGTCCACAGTCGCGTTTGCAGCCGCTGGATTTCAGGCGGCAGCGGCTTCAACAGGAACAGCGTCTTCACGACGTCCGCGGGCGGGTAGATGGCCGGGTCGTTGGCGATGTCCTTGTCCACGTACTTACGCGCCTCGGCATTGGCGCTCGGATAGTAGACAGCATTTGTGATGGCGGCGTGGACCTGCGGCGTTTCGATGTAGTTGATCCACTCGAGCGCGGCTTCCTTGTGGGCCGCGTCCTTCGGAATGGTCATCACGTCAAACCAGATCGGCGCGCCGCCCTTCGGAATGAAGTACTCGATCTTGTAAGGTTTCTTCGCGTCGAGCGCGCGGTGCTTGGCGATCACCACGTCGCCCGACCAGCCGTAGGTGAAGCAGACGTCGCCGCCCACCATGTCGTTGATGTAGCCCGACGAGTTGAACTGCGTGATGTACGGCCGGATTTTCTTGAGCATCGCGAGCGCGGCGCGATAGTCGTCCGGGTTGTGGCTCATCGGGTCTTTGCCGATGTAATGGAGCGCCGCGGCGAACATCTGGTCGGGGGCATCGAGCACCGAGACGCCACAGGCCTTCAGCTTCGAAATATTCTCGGGCTTGAAAAGGATGTCCCAGTTATCGAGCGGAACGTTCTTGCCGAGAATCTGCTGCACCTTCGTCACGTTGTAGCCGAGGCCCGTCGTGCCCCATGCCCAGGGCACGGCGTACTTGTTGCCCGGGTCCGCGCCCGCCACGAGATTCATCAGTTGGGGATCGAGGTACTTGAGGTTCGGCAGCTTCGACTTGTCGAGCGGCGCGAAGATGCCGGCGGCGATCTGCTTGCCCGCGTAGTTGCTGGTCGGCACGACGATGTCGTAGCCGGAATTGCCGGTGAGGAGCTTGGCCTGCAGCGTGTCGTCGCTGTCGTAGTTGTCGTAGCGGACCTTCACGCCGGTCTGTTTCTCGAAGTTCGGGATCGTGTCCTTGGCGATGTAATCGGACCAGTTGTACACGTTGAGTTGCGTATCCTTCGCCATCGCCGTCGCAAGGGGCACCGCGCACAGTACGAGCGCCGCCAGCTGGCCCACCACCTGTTTCTTCATCCCGTTCTCCATGTGACCGGCATCGTGCCGGTGCTTGATCCCGCTCGATGCCGCTTGATCCTGTTTGACCCCGCCTGACGCCGCGCCGTGACCGGTGCGGCTCCTCCGAAAAACCCGAAACGTACCACTAATCGTTGTCCGCGACAAAAAAAATGCCCGGGTGTCGCGGATACGGCACAGCCTTTGCCCAAGCCGCTCCTCGGGCTGCCCTGGCCTCGACGGTGAGGTGACGGGCGCCTGCTTGCCGGCCGGCAGCGCCTCGTCCGGCGACCGGGGAAGCAAGCCGGAGAGACGCGCAAATCGGGCGCAATTTTATCGGGTTATGCGACGGTGTCTACTGCGAAAAAAGCCTGGCGGGTGGTGGCAAAAGCGGTGGCAAATGCAGTGGCAAATGCGGTGGCAAAAGCGGTGGCAAATGCAAGGCCGGCAATGAGGCCGGCTGCGAGCCCTGACTGCGGGCCGAACGGGGGCACAGAGCGGGCCCAAACGCGAAAGCGGATTGCACCACTGCGGTGCGGCAACCTTGGCGCCCGTCGGTGGCCGCGTCGCCCTATCTGATGGCCCACGCAGCGCGGCCCGATATCCCTACCGCGCGAGAGGCGTTCAGGGCATCGGTTACCATAGCGCACTTGCCGATGTTCGCTGGATATCCCCTGAATTCTTCCCGATGACCTCCAATCTGCACGACCTTCCCGACAGCCCCTGCATCGGCGTCTGCTCGACGCTTTTCGACGAGGTCTGCAAGGGTTGCGGGCGCACGGCCGCCGAGGTCTCGAACTGGGTCTTCATGAGCCACGACGAAAAGCGCGCCGTCTGGGAACGCATCCAGCGCGAAGGCACGGCAATGCGCTTCAAGTACGACAAGCTATAGGCGCCTGTCGCCTCAGCAGAAACAAAAAAACGCCGGGTTTCCCCGGCGTTTTTGTTCCCCCCTGAACGCGCTCTGTGGCGCGTTTGCGTTGCGCCTGTCGGTCAAAACTTCATACCGACGCCCACGCCCACCACGAGCGGGTCGATGTGGAGCGTGCCGAGCGACGCGCCGTTGAGCGACGCATCCGTCTTCATCCAGATCTTCTTGATGTCCACGTTGGCGAAGATCTTCTTCGTCACCTGGATGTCGATACCGGCCTGCAGCGCCGGACCGAAGCTGTGGTTGCCAACGGAGATCTGCGAGCCGCCCGCATGCAAGCCGTTGTTGTAGAAGAGCGTGTAGTTCACGCCGGCGCCCACGTACGGGCGAACCTTGCCCGCATGGTTGAAGTGGTATTGCAGCAGCAGCGTGGGCGGCAGCACGCCGACGCCGCCCAGGTTGCCGAGGCTCGAGGTGACCTGATGGCGCGACGTGCCGAGAATCAGCTCGACGCCCAGGTAGTCGCGGATCATGTAGGTGAAGTCGAGTTCCGGCACGATCGCGTTGTTCACATCGACGTTCAGCGCGGAAAGCGTATCGCTCGTGCGTGCATTCGGTTCGATGCTGATGGCGCGCAGACGTACCAGCCAGTCGCCGGCATGAATGCCGCCGCTGGTGGCGTCGGACACCGCGTCCGGCGTGGTGGTGGCGGCGTCTGCCGCGTTGGCCGCCGGGGCGGCGAATGCCGCGCCAAGCACACAGGCTGAAGCGGCAAGGGTCTTGATGAGCTTTTGCATGTCTTTCCCCGTGGTCAAAATGCCCTTGCATTCTGTAGGGCTTATTGCCACGGAGATTTGACGTTTATCAAGCCAGCGCAAACGCCCCCGATCGTGCGACAGCCGGTCGCGCCACGCCCGTCAGCAAGAGTTCAATGAGCTCGCGCACGCTGCGAATGGCATTGCCGAACGGCAGCGATTCGCGGCCGCGGAAGAAGAGCCCATTGGCGACGTCGCCGCGCAGCGCGGCGGCAAGACGCGTGTCGATACAGAAGTGGCCGAACTTTTCCACGCCGTCGCGCAGACCGCACACCGAAAGGCATTCGAGCGCCGTGGGGCACGCATTCTTGATGCTGCCGATCTTGGCGCGAATGCGCGACTCGTTGCGCAGGTAGCGCGCGAGCCACGGCGTCTTCACGGCGCGCGCAGGCAGCCCCGTCACGCTCACGAACTCGACGATGTCTTCGGGACGCGCATCGGCCAGCACCCGCTTGAAGTTCGGATGCGCGTCGCCCTCCTCCGTCACGGCAAAAGGCGTGCCGATCTGCACGCCGTTCGCGCCGGCCGCCAGCCACTTGCGCACGGCCTCGTGGCTATTGATGCCGCCCGCCACGATCAACGGCACGTCTTCGCGACGCAGACCGAGCGACGTGAAAACCGGATCGAGCTCGGCGAAAATCCGCTCGAACGAGAAACGCTCGTCGTTCATTTCGGAAAGATTGGTCACGCCGAGGTGGCCGCCCGCGTGGGCGGGATGCTCGATAACGACCGCGTCCGGCAAGCGGCCCTTCTTCATCCACTTCTTGAGCACGAGCGCGATGCCGCGAGCATCCGAGAGAATGGGGATCAGCGCGATGTCGTGACCCTGCGTGAGGTCGGGCAGATCGAGCGGCAGACCGGCGCCCATCACGATGGCGTGGGCGCCGTTCTCACAGGCCGCGCGCACGTAGTCGGCGTGCGCGCTCACCGCTTTCATCACGTTGACCGCAATCATGCCGCGGCCTTCCGAGAGCCGCTTCGCGCCTTCGATCTCGCGGGCGAGCGCGATCAGGTTCGCGCGCTCCAGCGTCTCGCGCCGCGGGTCCGCACGGCACATGTCGAGCAGATCCGGGTGATGGTGGCGCAGGTCGATGCTCGCAATCGTGCCGACCGCGCCTTCGCGCGCCACGCTGCCGGCGAGCCGATGAGCCGAAATGCCGACGCCCATGCCGCCCTGCACGATGGGCAACAGCGCGCGGCCGCGAATTCTGAGCGGCGCGAACGGGTGAGATGGAAACATGAGGGGTGCCCGCTTCTTTGGTGACGAAGCCGCCATGATCGCGTGACGCGACAGACGCGCTTTGCGCAAAATCAACGACTCCTGCGGACGGGCGGAAAAATCGCTGGTTGTTGATCGGCGTCATGTCGGCAACGGCGGCGAAACGGCGCGCTTGCCAAGTTTTTGGTGTAGTGGAAAGCCGGGCGGCGCCCTGTGAGCGGCCGGTTCAGGTCGCCGGCCGCATCGTCGGAGACCGCTCCGCGGTCACCGTCGGCGCCGTGAGCGACGCGGGCGGCCGGATCGCCGCCACAGGCGCCAATACACGACGTTCACCTTCGCCCGGCCTCGATTTCCAGCGTGCGGTCCGCAGCCACCAGCCTCACCGGATCCGTCTTCTTCCACTGCGATTTCGGCACGAGCACGGACCATTCGGCACTGGCCGTATCGCAGAAGAAGGCCGCCACCCCCACATAATTCGCGGCATCGCCGATCGGCTCGGACACTCTGACTGTCTGCCCCGGCCCCAGTGTCACGTCGCGGCTCCAGAGCGTCGCCGCCTTCAGTGCCTCGCTGCCTTCGAGCATCTGCGCCGGGGTCGCCGTGGCGAATGCCTTCCCGTCCTTCAGCTGGACGATGCGCAGCACGACCGGCAGCGACGCGCCGTGCGCGTCCGGGTTCAGCGCACCGCGCGCCGTGATCTCCAGGTTCATCTGCTCGACCTTCGTCTCGAACACCACGCGTGTGACGCTCACGGCGCCCTCCTTCACCGACTGCCACGTCCCGCATGCGGAAACCGTCAGCGCCAAGATCACGCCGGGTGTGTATCGCCTGATTGAAGTTGTCATCAGAATGCGGCTCCCTTCCAGTCGGTGCCCGGCCAGAGCGTTTCCTCGCCATCGACCGTCAGCACCAGTTGCACGGAATGCTGCAGGCTCGCGTAGCGCCCGAGGAAATGGGCCAGCACGTCGCCGAACAGCACGACATCGCCCGGTCCGTCGAAACCACCCGCATCGAGTTCGACATGGACGCGCACGACCGGCAACACGTCCCTGCGCCGGGTGGTCTGCTCGTGAGAGAAACGCACCGACCGGATCGCATCGATACGCCGCGAGATCGTGTCGTCGGACGCCCAGTCGTAGAGTTCGAGCACCTCGCGCAGCACCGGAGCGCCCTCCACGAGCATCCGGTTGAATTCGTTCGCGCCGTTCGCGGTGTAGTGGCCCAGCACGCGCCAGTCATAGCCCGGGTAGTCGCGCGGCGGGTACTGCGGCAGGCTGGGCGCGGTCAGGTTGCGTACCGATGCGATGCCGGTAAAACCGGTGACGGTCTCCGTGATCGTCACCTGCGCGAGCGCGAGGCGCGGCAGGCGGCCGTTGTTTGCGAGCGCGCGCACCATCACGTGGTGGTCGGGTTGGGGATGGTCCTCATCGCCGTGTGCGTCGCCATACGTCCCCGCCCACAGCTGACCAGCCAGCGTCACCCACAGCTCGCGTCCCACCGCGCCGTGGCGCGTCGCGGTATGGAAGTACCGCTCGGGGTTGTCGTAGCGCAGCATCCAGCCGCGATGCCGGAAGCTCGTGAATGGCGTGTAGGCATGCCGGGCGCTGCCCTCCGGGTCGGCGGCGGTCACCGTGAGCAGGTCGTAGGGCTCGACGTGATCCTCCAGTGCCGGATGCACGCGCACGCGGTGTTCGGTGTCGTGCCAGCCGGCGGGATGCAGCGGCAACGCGTCCACCTCGAACAGGTTGATTACCGGCGTGCAGAAGAGCCGGAAGCTGTCGCGGCCCACCGGCTGGTCGCCGGGCATGCGACCGTCCAGTTCGAACTCGAAGGTCAGGCGCGTTTCGTTCGCCGGCACCATTGCACTGTCGAAGCCGCACAGGTCGACGAAGTGGAATTTCTGCGGGAACACGAAATACTCGAGCAGTGTCTGTTCGCGATCGAGTGCCTCGTTGCGCGCGGCGTCCATGACTGGCCACAGCCGCGTGGGCGGACCGAAGCCTGACGGCTCGAAACGCACACCGTCGAGTGGCTGAAGCTCGCCGTCACGCACGGACGGCAAGCGCAGGCCGACCGACGCAACCTGGCGAGTAAGCGCCACATACAGTGCCGCGGCGGCCGCGCGCTGGCCATGCAGGTACAAGCGGATGCGCGACAGGTCCACATGTTCGCGCTGGTCCCCGAACCAGAGGCCCAGCGTGAGGCGGATGACCGTGCGCCCGTCCGCACGGACCGCCACGGTTGAGTCGTCGACTGAGAGCGGCAGCAGGTCGACCGCCTGCGTCGTGCGGAACGGGCAGCGCACCGCATCGGGGCCGACGGGCGCCGAGCGCACCACGGCTCCGGCAGGAATGCTCGCCGTCATCGAACCGCCGCGCTGCAGGGGCAAACATTCGATGATGGACAGCGACGGAACCGGGCGCGCCATGTGCCCGTAGAGGTTGTCGAGCAGCCCTTCGGTGACTTCCGGCATCCCGTCGTCGAGCTTCATGCGCAGCCGTGCCACGAGCAGCGCGAAGCCTTCACTGACCGCCCGGACCGGTCCACCCTCCTCGCCACGCGCCGGGCCTGGCTGCATGCCCAGGCGCCGCGCGGCGTCGGGCTGGGCGCGTGCGAATTCGCGGCCGGCCTCGCGCAGATAGCGCATCTCGGCATCGAAATAGCGCAGCAGCGGACTCGCTTCTTCCTGCTGGAACAGTTTCCACGGTGCGCTCACGGCTGCAGCTCCGGTGGTAACGGCGGCAGCGATGGCAAACCGCCGATCACGCCCGCGCGGCCCGTCACGAAGATGCGCTCCGGCATCCGGAAGCCGCGCAGCCTGAGCAGTTCCAGCGGCCCGGCTCCCGCCTGTACGCGCAGCAGGTAGCGCAGCGGTGGCGGTGCATCGGGGTTCGTGACAGCACTGGCGATACGGGCGGCACTCGCAGCCGAAGCGGTTTTTGCATCATCGCCGCCTGCCGCGCTGTTCCAGGCCAGTTCGTAGCGCGTATCGTCGAGTGCCCTCACCTGGGCTTTCTCCAGCATGCGCAGGAAGGCCCAATCGCCGGTGCTGTCGAAGGCGATACGCACCCCTGCGTTCAGCGTCTGCCACGTCAGCGACGCCTGGCCGTGCAGGCCGTCTCCCGGCCAGGCAAACGGCGTCCATGCTTCCTGCTGGTTGAAGTAGGCGACGCGGTGGCCGTCGACGGAAAGCTCCGTGCGCGTCACGCCCGGCGTGGACTGCGGCATGAGCGCGAAGCGGTAGCTGGCCTCGCCCTGCGCATAGAGACGTGCCCCCATCGGACCGGTCAGGCGCAGCATGGCGAGAAACTTCGGATCGAACTGCAGCGACTGCGGCGCGAGTTCGTTCGGCACCCACTGGTCGCCCTGCCGCTTCAGCACACCCGACAGCTCGACCTGGATGAAGCGGTTGACGAGCCCCGTATCGGGCCGTACGTAACGGCCAAATTCCGCAAACGAGGCATCCGCCGCCGTCGGCGAGAACGGATAGCGCGAGGCGAACGTCGAGGCGAACGGGGCCGCGACACCCGCGCGCCATGCCTCGTTCAGGCTCGCGGCCGCGGGCTGCAAAACGGCCTCCCATGCCGCGTCGAGCGGCTGCACGAACATCGTCTGCCCGAACCCCGCCCACTGCGCGCCGAGACTCGCGGCGGTCAGCGCCGCGTCGTCGCGCGCCTGCGTGAGATCGGAGAGCTTGCCCTGGAACACGGCCTGTGCGAGCGAACGCGCCATCGCCTGTGCGTCCGGACTCGACTGGATCTGCTGCAGCTTCAGGCGCACGGTCGTGTCGGCGGTCAGCACGCGCGGGAGGCTCACGCCGCTGAACGCGGCGGCATTCGTGCCATTGGCCGCCTGGCTATTCCCCGCGGCTGGCGGCGCCGCGTTTGCCGCGTTTGCCGCGCCCATCAGCGCGAGCAGCGGACCGAACGTGCGGTCCAGCGGATTCACCACGGGCGCCTGCGTCGCGTTGCTGTCGCCGCCGTCGAACAGACCCTGCGCCCTGCGCACGAGCGTATCGGTGAGGGCCTGCGAGGGACGGCCCGCCTCGCCCTGATACTGCACCGACTTCATGACCGCCAGCAGCGGCGAGGTCTGTGCGTCGGTCAGGCGCGTGAGCTGGTCGATCACCGCAGAGAAGCTGTTGGCGGGCAGCCACTGGAAGCTGTTGAGCATGCCTGCCCATGCGGTCGTGTAGTCGGTGAAATAGCGCTCGCGCAGCCGCTTTTTCAGGGCGACCGCGCCCTGTCTTGCTTCCGCTTCGGCCTGCGCCGCCCCGACCGCGCCTTCCACGGTGGTGGCATTGACGCGCGCGATCGGCTGTTCGCCGGTCAGTACCCAGTCGCCTTCGACATGCTGGCCTTTCACGGCGTCGTCGATGGCCTTTTCGACCACGCCTTCCCAGGCCGCGCGCGTGAAGACGCCCGGCACCGTCTGCGTGGTCGTGAAGAGGCCGTGTGCGTCGGCGCCGGCCAGCAGCGTGGCGAGCGACACATCTGCGTACCGGCCGCGCGCATCGCCGAGCACGCGCTGGTAGAGCGCGTCGTCGCTGGCCGCGAGGCCGATCTGGTTCACGAGCGTCGAGCGCATCTGCGTGACGAGCGGCGCCGACGCGTTGAGCCGCCACTCCGGATGCACCCTGAGGTGAGCGGACCAGAAGCCCGTGAGCTGCTGCGAGACGTCGAGCCATTCGCCCGCGCGCATGCCGGCAACGGCGGACCAGACCTCAAGCATCTGCGCCTTGAGGAACGGCGCGTCGGTACGGGCCGGCGTGGCGAGCATGAGATAGGCCTTGAGGCGGTTGTAGGCGCGCTGTTGCGCGTCGTGGCTCTGCTGCTCGTCGGCACGGACCTGCGAGAGCTGGGCGAGCTGCCCTTCGAACGCCTGCGCGACCGGCTGGCGCAGGTTGCGGATGGCGACGGTCTGGTAGGGCTGCCACAGCGCGGCCAGAAGGTCGTCGTTGCGCGAAAGGCCCGCACGCAGGTACCACGGCGTGCCGTGCTGCTGGCGGTATTCGAGTGTCGCGATGCGGTTCTGGAGGGCGAGCTGTGCACGCAGCGCCTGGGGCGTGCCGGGGGTGGCCGCAAGTGCGGCCTCCGCAGCCGTCTGGGCGTCATGCACCAGCGCCCGGTTGCCGAGACAGGACACCATGAGCAGCACCGTCCACACAACGGCGGCGGCCAGCACGCATGTCGCGAGGACGTTGGGCCAGTACAGCCCGGTGCGGCGGCCGTGGTAGGCCGGCATCGAGGCGGCAATCTGTTTCCACACCGGGACCAGCGCCCGGGGCTGGAGCGGCGTGACGAGGCTCACGGGCGCGGGCTGGGCTGCCGGGGGCGTCCCGGTTCCCTGTCCGGTCGGATTCTCGCGATCAACGACCGGTACCGGCACGGGCGACGTGCCTTCAAAAACAGGCGCGAACACGACACCTGCCAGCGGTGCGCGCAGCCAGTTCGATGAGGCCAGTGCCCCGAGGCTCGCGGCGATGTGCCCTGCGTGGTCGCCGACATACTTCGAGACCTCCAGCGTCCACCTCATCCAGAGCGGCGCGCCTGCCTGCGACACGCCGATGTCGGCCGTCCTGCGTTGCACCTGGCCCAGCAACGCAGGCGCGCGGCCAGCCGACGCCTGTGCCTGCCTACGTGAACCGCCGGGCAGAAACGTACCCACTGGCTCGAACTGTTCAGGCGGGTGGCCCTGCGCCTCGACCGGATGCAGGAACGTGACGGGCGCGGCCCAGCGCAGCGCCGTGGCGATGGCCGACAGCCTGCGCGGCAGTTCGGTGTCCGGATCATTAGCGTGCGCGACATGCACGATGCCATCGACCGGCCGGTGCCAGCGCAGCCGCCGGATCTGGTCCAGCCACTTCGCCGGGTCGATGCCGTCCGGTGAGGCGTGCACGAGAACCGTTTCGCCTACCTGCATGACGGCCGCCTGCTTCAGGCCTGGCGCGACCTGTTCGACACGTTCGTCTGTACCGTTCACCAGCAGCCAGCGCAGGCGGCCGCGCCAGAACCAGCCGTGCGAGACGCGCAGTTCCTCGTACAGGCGTTGCAGACGTGCGTCGCGCCTGAGTGGCTTCGCGGCCTTCGTGTAATCGCCGGTCTCTCTCTCGAAAAGCCGTCCCGCGAAACCGTACGTCCCGGTCGCAAACAGTACGAGATGAATCACGACGACGATAGCGAAGATGGCAAGGATGGCAATGATCGCCTTCAGCTTCGGCTCGCCGGCGGCCACACCCACCATGTCGCCACGCACCGAGACGATGCCGATCGCAAGCAGGGCGACAACGAGAGCCGCAACGGGCAGGCCCCAGATCGCGAGGCGGCCCCGTGACGCCGGTTGCTCCATTGACGCTGCCGCCTCAAGCGGTTGCAGGGAAAGCCTGGGGTCTGTCATCGGTAATCCGGTTGTTATCGGTTGTTGCAGGCATGACGCGCAGGACTACGGACTGCAGGCCGTCGACGATCAGTTGCGGGCCATCGGCCGCACCGGCCTCGACAGCGGCGGCAACCGCCAGCCAGCCGTTCGCGTCGCCCATGTCGCCCACCACGCGATCGGGCCGAAGTTGCGCGTCGTCTTTCGCAATCGCGTCCATATGGGCAGCACTGAGCGCCCTGTCGCAGCCTTCGACGGGCCGGGTGATCCATGCGCGCACGAGCAAGTTGCAAGCTGCCTTGCCCCAGACGGCAGCATTGGAGAAGCCGTATTCAGCCTCGCCTTCAATTGCCCGGACAGGACGATGCAGCAGCGCCACAACCGTCACGGCCTCCGGCAGTCTGAAGTAGCCCGGCGAGAGCAGCACCACGATACAGCCCTCGGTGCTGCCCTCGGGCGGCCCCTTCTCATGCCAAGCCGTCGCCACCACGAGCAGCGGCCTCGCCTCCTTCGCATCGAGCCAGGCATCGGCGACCATCAGCCCGTCCATAGCCGGCGATGCCTGCACAGCGAGCGGCGGCAGGCCCCCGATGCGCAGGGCATCGATGACCCGCGCGACATCCGCCTGCTCGCTGCCGGGGACACTCAGCACGCGGACCTGCGGCCACCATTGCCGCTCGTAGCACGCGAGCGCACGCAGGCTAACTGCAAGCGGCTCCAGCGCCCTGACGATCTTGAGCGTGAGCAGAGAAACCTGCGCCGGCGCAGTTGGATCAGCGGTCTCTTCTTCTCCTGCAAAGCGGTCGATAACGACTGGCTCGTCAACCCGCCAGTCCGCCTCCTCGAAGCGGACATGTTCGACAGGTTTCGAGCCAGCGCGCGGCACCTGTGAAGCGGGCAATCGCACTTTGCTGGCCATGGCTTCGGCGAGCGTCTGTTCAGGTGCTCCGCCGAGGGGCAGGCAGTACCCGATGCCCAGTACCTGGAGGGGCTTCTGCGCGGCGCGCAGCCGCTCTGCCAGCCACCGTTTACGAAACTCATTACGCCAGTGGGCGCGGTACCAGAGTGCCTCAAAGCCGGCCCGCTCGACGGCAAACAGGAACACGAATGCGCCATTAGGAAAACCAGCAAAACAGAGCCAGAACCAGGCGCCGCGCGCCGGCTCTGCCTTCGGCCAAAGCACCATCGCAATGGCAACGCCCGATACGTTGCAGGCAAGCCAGATGCAAAACCACCACGGCCAGAACCTGGGTCGGCGTGGATAGGCGCTCGGGCGCCCGGCGGGAGAAAGATCGACCGGCATTACTCGACGTTGAAGTTCATCAATGACGAAAGCAGCCTGCATCCGCACGCACAGCGATAGTGGTGAAAGGCGACGACCCTGCCGTCCCGGTCGGGAAATTTCTCGTAACCCTCGGCAATCGTAGTGGGTCCGTGCTGCTCGCAGATCGCCTCGTCACCCTTGCGGGCGAGCGGGCGGCCCATCACCTCGAACCACGGGGAGCCCTCTGTGACTTCGCCACCGTTTTCCAGCTTGTCGCCCTTGCGGATGGGGGATTTCATCATTGCACCTGTATCGCCGTTTTTAAGTGTGACCAGAAAAAAGATGATTTTTTCGTGAGACACGATTTGGATTACTTAAATCATCAATTCAATGACTGAAAATTAGAAATTCATATTCCTCACTTCAACTTAGGCGCCACAGGATATTTTCTTGCAAGCGCCTTTCTAATCGACTCAGCGTCTTTATATTGCGCATGTGTAGCGCGACCATCGCGAAAGCCACATTCGCATTGCTCCACAAAGGGGGCGCTGGCATCGCTCTGCAATCCCACAAAAACAGCACCTTTTTGAGCGCTTCCAGTTAACTTGTAAATATAACCATCGAAATATTCGCCACCATAATCGTAGTGATTGAGCGGCGTTCGCACTAGAATGACGATTTCTTTATCTTTGGCGTCGTGATCCGCATTCGCAAAAAAGACAGTAGCAACTTCTGGAACACCATCTTCTTTTGTGTAACGATCAAATATTTCATCGTGCCAAATATGGTTTCCGTCTGAAAAAATTAAATGCGCATCTAATATATAAGGTTTACTATCTTTTGCATAACCCGGCACATCTGACGTGTTCATCACAAAGTAAATGTATGCCCCTTGCATCGCGGATCCAGCGTCGATGATCGGCGGCTGCAATTTTTGACTCTCATCGGTACGAGCACTTACCGCTGCCTGAACCGCTGCAGGAATATCTGCTGCATAAGCCCGCGGAAAAATCAGCAGAAAAAATGACGCTAACAATAAATGAAATGCAGAAATCCACCGAATATTCATAAAACCGAGCCTTTAATAAATTCAACTGAGATATGTCCTCACTGAGAATACTGTCTGCAGACGCTGCATGTGGGACCGGGAAAGTAGATTACACCCCTTCCTCCGTTTGACGTTCCAATGTGTCATCCGTCGGCATTCTTGGCGTATCGCCAAGAATGAAATAGGCGTAACGAAAGAACTGCTGCCGCGCAGGTAACCCGCCTGCACCACCCACTAAAACAAAGCATCCTTGGACATCTGTGTTGCTAGAGCCATGGTCGGCCTTTCTGTTGATACGAGTCTTAACCCAGAAGTAGCCGGCAGAATCTGCCGCCGTTTCTGCGTCAGATTGCAATAGCGTGGGGTTCGGATCAGTCGTAAAATTCTTGGCACGGTAAGTGCTGTATTCACCGTAACTGTTTCGCCACGTAAGGTGAATCAGCCCGCGGCCGCAGAAACGAGGACCGTCGCCAGACTGTACATTCCCACCTGCCGCGGCTTTCGCGTGAACCTCACCGGGACGCTGAGCTATGTATGTAGCGCGATCACGGTGTTTCAGAAAGCCAAGATTCTTAAGCCAATTGTATTTGTTATCAAAATCATAAGCAGCGTCACTAGCGGTATAGTTCTCATACATTTTCCGAAAGTAATCTGCATTTCCATTTTCTCTTGTCGAGCATAAAGCCCCTGTCTCCTTAAAAATCTGACCCAAAAAATGAGCTTTCCGAAGATTACTGTTAAATCCGTATTTTTGAAACATATGATTGAGCGCTAGCCACATGTGCTTCGGCGATTGCCCACGAGAATCGTCGTTGCCATCAACAAATCGCTTCTTGCTTTCGACCCACGATATGTGGCCGCCAGCATCAGATATCGATTTCCGAGGTAGCAATTGAATCTGCTCCTGAAGGCTTAACCACGCACACTTCCTGAAATACCGGATAAACGCGAGCGGATGGAAGAACCAGAGCTTCTGGCCGGCAGGCAACCCCGTCACGTCCCAGAACTGAAGTTCCTTGAGGTACTTCAGAAAATCCTCGTAGCCCTTCTGGTTGCCGTGATAGAACCCGCCCTCGTCGAGCAGCTTCGCGAAGCGCGTCTCGTTGTGCCTGCTATCCCACTCGCCCGGTGCGTTGCAGATGAATCCGCGCAGGGCCTGACGTACCTCGTCATGGCCCTTCACATAGTACGAAAGCGCGTCTGCCTTCTGGACTTCGGTTGCGTCCTTCACTACTGCGGGCTGCTCGTTGGCCGCAGCGTCCCTGACGAGCCTCTTCAACATCTCGACATCGCACAACCCGTCACTATCGAAGGGCGTATTGCCGTCGCTGATCTTCTGCCAGCCCATGAAAGACGGGAAATCCGCGTCAGAAAGTTTCCTGACCTCTTCCTTGCTGATATCGATGTAACCCTGCTTCCCCGTGTCGTAGGGTATCTGCACCCACGTCGCACGGGCTGCCTCCGGGAGGGTCGCAGGCGTGGACAGAATGCGCCCGAAGCGCAGCATCTCGTAGCCGTCGCTCGGGCAGGCTTCGTAGAGCGCCGTTGCACGATGGTACAGATCGTATTCGTAGTCCTTTTCCTCGACCGGCTCTGGCGTCAGAAGTGTGCGCGAGCCGTCCGCCGCAACGCTCCAGACATTGGTGTACTTCGCTCCCTTGCTGAAGTACATCTCCACGACAAGGGGCAGGGCGTTCGTGCCTGCGAGGCCGGCCTTGAAAGCGATGCCGTGGAGTTTGCCGTGCGCGTCCGTTCCCTGAGGCAATGCGTAAAACTGCTGCCCTGCTGGAATGGTGAGACAGGTATGCCCCCAGCAGTCCGACGTTGTCGCCGTTCCCGGCGAGGCCACTCCGAGTTGCGTGTGCCCGAAATACGCATCGAAATCGCCCTGCGTCATGAATATCTCGAAGTGCAGGTAGGTGACGCCCTGATAGCGGCCGAGAAAACCCAGCACATCCTTGCGCCGCACCTTCTCGCCATTCCCCTTCGCCGCAGGCGTGACCTTGCCCCGGGTATCCGGCCCGGACGACTTTTGCAGGAACGCCGGTAGCCGGGCTCCGTCGTGTCCGAACGTGTGGTATTCAGCCAGCGGCAGCAGGTGCATGTAGAGCGAATAGAACGTCAGCGTGCGTCCGTCACCGGTTTCGGTCGAGTGCCTGAGCAGCACGAAACCCGCATTGCCGTTGCCGTCATCCATCGCGTGCTGGCAGACGCGGTATGCCACCACCTCGCCGTCGGCGATGGCATGGACCGGACCGTGCACGTCCGGCGCAAGATGGGTGCCGCAATGCCAGCTCCGGTCGGCTGCGACCGGATAAATGCCGTGCGCCAGTTCGAATTTGTCGACGGCATCCATCATCGGGTCCGGCTTCGAGCCGTCGGTGGACGTCAGGCCCGATGCGGGCAGAAAGGGTGGGCTGATGATCATGACGTGTCAGTTCGTATGGGGAGGACGGTCGTTGACCTTGAGGTCGCTTTTCGGCAGGACGGGCAACTGCGCGGGCACGTTATCGGGACCAACAAACGTGAACGACGCCGCCTTGACCGTGAACGCACCGGGGCAGTGGAACGTCATGTTGCCGCCCTCGATCACGAGCGAAGCGCCGCCGCTGTTGAGCGTGATCTTCGATTTCGCCGCCACCTGCACGTCCGCGTCCTCGCTGGCAATGCGTAGCTGCTTCTGCGCGAAGAGGTCCATGCCGTCGGTAAGCGCGGCTGCCGTGAACCTGCCTTTCGCTGCGGTCAGATTGATACCCAGCTTGTGGGCGCACAGCGAGATCAGGTCGCCCGCTGCCATGCGCAGACGCCTGACGACACTCACGTCCATGTCCCTGCCCGCCGTGACGATCACGCTTTCGCCCGCCGAGTGCTGCGCCGATTTCGGCGTCACGAACGCCAGGCCGCCCGGTGCGCTCGCGAGCAGCCCCGCGTCGCGAAGCTGGTTCAGTCCGTCAAGCAACGCCGTCTGCGTGGCACGGTCGGCCGCATCGGCGCCGGCCTGCCTGGTCGCCATCGCCAGATCCGTCACGCGCTGCAGCGCCGCCTTGAGCTGGGCGATGGCAGCCGGCATCTCCAGGTGCGGCGTATCCGCCCCGGCGGCCGCGTCCGCCGTGAGGAACAGACCCTTCGCCGCGCGCACCGTGCCCCAGCCTTTGGTCGTGATCTCGAAGCCTTCGCCACGCGGAAGCTTTTTGCTGCTGAGCAGATACCCCTGGTTGAACGCCGCCTGGCTGTACACCGTTGCAATGCGCGCGCTCTCCTTGCCGCGCAGGTCGTTGAACACGATCTCCGCGCCGAGCAGCGGCGAGCGCCAGATGGCATAGCTGAACAGGGCATCGTCGCCGCGCACCACGTCTGGATGCGAGTAGTCGTGCAGCGCGCCGCTGATGTGCAGCCGGTCCACGTCCCCGTGAGCCGCTTCGAGCATGACCTCCGTGCCGGGCAGTAGCGGCGAGTGGAAACCGCCCTGGTACGACGACGAGGGACGCAGCAGTCGCAGGTGCAGCAGCCTGGTGCGGGCATTCGCCGGTCCCCGCAGGAACTTCGGCAGAACCGGATAGCGGCCATACTCGTCGAGAAACGCGTAGGGGGCAGAGTCCAGGGTTGTCACGACACCGACCACCGGGCCGTTCAGGAATCGCCAGTCCCGCTCGTAGTCGAAGCGCGGACGGTAGGCCAGATGCCCAGGCATCGCCTTGAAGCGGGTATAGGCAGGGTCTGTGCGGCTGCCCTTCATCCTGAACGACGTCACCACGAAACCGTACCCGGCGCCCGGCATCTTCGTGTTGGTCAGCCTGATCACCACGCCCGGTGCGATGCCTTTCGCGTCGCTCGCGCCGGCGAACGTCACCTGACGCGCGATCTGCTCGTCGCGCCGCGTCTGCGCGAGCGCTTCGCCCTGCTGCCGGGTGAGATGAAACTCCGCACTGCGGCTGATCCGGCCGAACACCGACCGGTCGTCGTCTGCGGAAGAGATGTTCGCCGTGGCCTGCAGCGGGTCCTCCGGCGTGCGGTAGTTGCGCTCCCACAGCTCGATCGTGGCCGGTACCAGCGTGCGCTGCCCGTGGACCTCCTGGGCCGCCTCGTGCCAGTTGCTGTGCAGGCCCGAACCCGCCAGCAACGGCAAGTTGATCGAACGGATATAGGCGCGCGGATTGTCCGCGAACACGAGAATGTCGAGCAGCCCGTTCTCGCCGCGCTCCTGCCGGTAGAACCAGAAGATCCCCTTGCGCTTCGCGTGACGTGCGATGAAAGCCCACACCGACTCCTCGTACATCACCACCTGCTGCATCTTTTCCTGGGGACCGTCCAGGTGGAACTCGACATCGAAGGCGTCGATGTTCTGGCCGTCGACCAGCTTCGTGCGGACCAGTTCCTCGAACGTGACATCCTGAAGCACATCGGAGTACACCATGCGCTTGCCGAGCGCCGCAAAGCGCGGCTCGATGCGCAGTTCGTAGGCCGCCTCGTCGCGGCTCGTGCGGATGCGCTTCCAGCGCGTCACCACGCCGTTGAAGGTAGCCGCGGCATGATCGACTGGCGTGGCCCAGGTGGCCGACGGCACTGCTGCGCGCTCGTCGATCTGCAGGCCCGCGCGCCGGCCAACGTAGTCGCTGCCGTCGATATCGAGCCGCGGCGACGTGACCGTCACACTGACCACGTAGTCCTTGCAGAAGCCGCCGCGCACCTTGAAGTCGAGCACATCGAGATCGTGCTCCTGAGCGCCGATCCACAGCCTGAGATGCTGGGTCAGCCGCGCGCTGGGGTGAAGCAGCGCATCGGTAAAACGCTTTGCGGGAGTATTCATTCCGCGCATCCTCGTCCGGTTTAAAAGAGCGATGCGAAGCAGATTAATTCGCACGCTATTAAGCCGGATAACCGTATCAGAAGCGGACTGAGATATTGTCACTAATGGTCAATAAGCGCCGCCGGTATTTAAAGACGCGTAGCGATTTCTGGCGCAGCCGTGCTCGATGCATAAAAGAAATGCATTCTTCTGTGATGGAGCAGTTGCCCGGCCCCGACGTGGCGCCTCATGTCGGCCTCAAGCCGCCTCGCGCCGATGCGCGACGTCAGCCACGGCGTGGCAGCGCATATCGGCCTATCGGCGCGCAACAAGATCGCGCCTGAAATAAAAATGGGCACGCAAAGCGTGCCCATTTTTATTGGTAGAAGTTGGCGCGATGGCCTGGCATTTCGCCGGCGCCGTAACGCTTACTGCACACCCTGACTCGCGAGAAAATCCTCGTAATTGCCGCCGAAGTCGTTCAGCTTGCCGTCCGTGCGCACTTCGATAATGCGGTTCGCAAGGCCGCTCACGAATTCGCGGTCGTGCGAGACGAAAATCAGCGTGCCTTCGTACTGCTCCAGCGCGATCTGAAGCGACTCGATGGACTCCATGTCCATGTGGTTGGTCGGCTCGTCCATCAGCAACACGTTGTGACGGCCCAGCATGAGCTTGCCCCAGATCATGCGACCCTTCTCGCCGCCCGAGAGCACCTTCACGGACTTGCGGATGTCGTCGGCATTGAAGAGCAGCCGGCCCAGCGTGCCGCGCACGGCCTGGTCGTCGTCGCCTTCCTTGCGGTACTGGTCGATCCACTCCATGAGCGTGACGTCGTCCGGAAACTCCTCGTAGGTGTCCTGCGGCATGTAGCCCACGTTCGCGTTCTCGGCCCACTTGATGGAGCCGCCGTCGAGCGCCAGATTGCCCTGCAGCGCGCGCAGCAGCGTGGTCTTGCCCGCGCCGTTCTCGCCGATGATCGCGATGCGCTCGCCCGGCTGCACGCTCAGACTGAAGTTCTGGAAGATCGTGCGGTCGTACTTCTTGGTGATGCTTTCGGCCACCACGACGATGTTGTGCAGCTTCTTTTCGAACTCGAAGCGGATGAACGGGTTCTGCCGCGACGACGGCTTGAATTCCTCGATCTTGATCTTGTCGATCATCTTCAGGCGGCTCGTGGCCTGGCGTGCCTTCGACTTGTTGGCCGAGAAGCGGCGCACGAAGTCCTGCAGTTCGGCCACGCGTTCCTTGGCCTTCGCGTTCGCGGCGACCTGGCGTTCGCGCGCCTGGGCCGAGGCCAGCATGTAGTCGTCGTAGTTGCCCGGATAGATCTTGAGCGTGCCGTAGTCCATGTCCGCCATATGCGTGCAGACCTGGTTCAGGAAGTGCCGGTCGTGGGAGATGATGATCATCGTCGAGTTGTACTCGTTGAGGATGTCTTCCAGCCAGCGGATCGAATTGATGTCGAGGTTGTTGGTCGGTTCGTCGAGCAGCAGCACGTCGGGCTTCGAGAACAGCGCCTGGGCGAGCAGCACGCGCAGCTTCCAGCCAGGCGCCACGTTGCTCATCGGGCCGTTGTGCAGGTCGCCGGCAATACCGATGCCGAGCAGCAGTTCGCCCGCGCGCGCTTCGGCGGTGTAGCCGTCGTATTCGGCGAACTTCGCTTCGAGCTCGGCGGCGTGCATGTAGTCGTCGTCGGTGGCTTCGGGGTTCGCGTAGATCGCGTCGCGCTCGGTCATGGCGGCCCACATTTCGGTGTGGCCCATCATCACGACGTCGAGCACGCGCACGTCTTCGTACGCGAACTGGTCCTGGCGCAGCTTGCCGAGGCGCACGTTCGGCTCGAGCATGACGGTGCCGGAAGACGGCTCGAGGTCACCGCCCAGGATCTTCATGAAGGTCGACTTGCCGCAACCGTTCGCGCCGATCAGGCCATAGCGGTTGCCTTCGCCGAATTTGACCGAGATGTTCTCGAACAAGGGCTTCGGCCCGAATTGCATGGTGATGTTGGCGGTAGACAGCACGGCGTGTCCTTTGGTCCTGTGGTGCTCAGAAAATGCCCTGGGAGGGATGCCCCGGGAGGTGCTAGATGGGGTGTTACAGCAGGGTGATCGACGGATTGATCACGCGTTCGTCACGGGTCTATCACGGCTCTACCGCCGTCCCCGGCCCGTTTCAAAGGGCAAACGAGGCAGATCGACGAAAAACCCGTGATTTTAGCAGGTTATGGGGTCGTGAGGGTGCCGTGGGCGGCGCGCCCGGTTTTCCTGGGGGCGGATGTTCGCGCGATTCGCCGACCCGATTCGCCGACCCAATTCCCGCCCTTGATCCCCACCCTTGATTCCCGCCCTCGATTCACGGGGCCGGATGGGCTTCCGGCTGCGTCGCGGCCCGCCCCTTTTAGCGGCGGTGCCGCAGCCTCATTGTGGCCCCGTGGCCCGCCCCCTGCCCGCCCTCACATGGTACGCGGCGTCTGCAGCACGTCGATGAATGCCGAAAGATCCGCGTCTGCCAGCCCCATCGCCGCACCCAGCCTCAGAAGCTGCTGCACCGTCCCCGAGACCGGCATCGGCGTGCCTGTGGCCGCCGCTGCGGCGGCGATCGTCTCCACGTCCTTCTGGAAGGTTTTCAGCGCGCCGATGGGCGCGAGGTCGCGTTGCGTCATGCGCGGCACGAAGGTCTGGAGCAGCGCCGAGTCGGCCCAGCCGCCCGCAAGCGCTTCGGCAAGCTTCGCGGCCTCGATGCCGCTGCGCTGCGCGAGGCTCACGGCTTCCGCAATCGCAGCCACCGTGGCGGTCACGATGGCCTGATTGCACAGCTTCGTGGTCTGCCCCGCGCCGCTGCCGCCCATGCGCGTGATGCGCGCCGCGTAGGCCGCGACGAGCGGCATCACAGCCGCGACGTCGGCCTCGTCGCCGCCCGCCATCACGGCGAGCGTGGCGGCCTGGGCGCCCGCCACGCCGCCTGACACGGGTGCATCCACCCAGCCCACGCCCGCCTCTCTCGCGCGTTCGGCAAACGTGCGGGTGGCGGCGGGCGGAATGCTCGAATGGTCGACGATCAGGCGTACGCGTGAGGCTGCTGACCCATGCGCCCGCAGGGCGCTTCCACTTTGTCCCAGCAGAGCGCTTCCACCCTGCCCCGGCAGGGCTTCCCCGCCTTGCGCCGGCAAAGCCGCGCCCCGGCCGCCCCGCGAACCCGTGTGGTCAGCAACGGGCACCAGTCCCAAGGAACCGAGCACGCCTTGCTCGCCGAATACGACCGCCTCCACGGCTGCCGCGTCCGCGACGCAGAGCAGCACGACTTCGGCGCACGATGCCAGTTCGCGCGGCGTGGCGACCACCTGCGCGCCCTCAGGCGCAAGCGCCTCGGCCTTTTCGCGCGTGCGGTTCCAGACGTGCACCGCGTGCCCCGCACGCAGCAGATGACGGATCATGGGCGCGCCCATCAGCCCCGGGCCGCAAAAACCGATGTCCACGTTCGAAGTCCTCCTCAAGTCGATCCCGTATCAGCGGGCGACCATCATACCGGCGCGACATCGCGGTCGCACTCGGTGTGCGGCCGTGTCTCGCCGCGTCTCCCCGCGTCTCCCCGCGTCTCGCCGTGTGCTCGTGGTGCGCAGTCTTGCTGCTCCGCCTGCCGCCCTGCCAGCTCGTCCCGCGACACCGTTCGAGGTCCGCCGTGTCGAGCCGGCCCGGGCATGCGTCCTGCGCCAGCCTCAACACGCAACACACGGACGCGCAAGGCGCAAGCACGAAGGCACGCCTCACCGCCGTTCCCCGTTGCCTATACTCGTTTCGAACCGACCGCGAGGAGCACACCATGGACGATCACGTCTACAAGCAGATCGAGCTGACCGGCTCGTCGACCACGTCGAGCGACGACGCCGTGCGCCGCGCCATCGAGCGCGCATCGAAAACGCTGCGCAACCTGCACTGGTTCGAAGTGACGGACACGCGCGGGCACATCGAGGGCGACCGCATCGTGCACTGGCAGGTGACGATCAAAGTGGGTCTGCGGATCGAGGAATGAACGGCAGGAATGGTACGAATGGCGAAAGAGAAAACGGCGCGGCTGGCAGGCAGCACGCCGTTTGAAGCGTTCGCAAACGCCGAGGGAAGCGGCCATCCAAGGCTGGCCGATGGAAAGATGCCAGCCTGAGCGACCCGGCCGCGTCGCCGGCCTGATTTTGCGGGTCCGCGCCCGGCTAAAAAGGGGCGCCTTGGGCCTGTCCGGTCAGTCGCTGCTCACGGCTCCGCTGCCGAGCTCCCCGGCCCGCAGCAGAGTCCGCGCCTTACGTCGATTTACTTCGGCAACGCCCCATCCACACCCTCGACATACCAGTTGAGCCGCTGCAGGTCCGCGTCGCCGAGCGTCTTGCCCGCCGGCACCTTCACCGCGCCCGACTGGTCCTTGATCGGGCCCGTGAACACGTCCCACTTGCCGCTTGCCAGCTGGGCGCGCTTCGCGTCCACGTCCTTGATGGCATTGGCCGGAATCGCGCCCGTGTTCAGGTCTTCGAAGTTGACGGCCTTCTGCGGAATGCCCCACCAGACCGGATCGTTCTTCCACTTGCCGTCCAGCACCTGCTGGATCGCCGCCGTGTAGTAGACGCCCCAGTGGCCCACCACCGAGCCCAGGTGCGCGTCAGGCCCGAACTTCTTCATGTCCGAGTCCCAGCCGAACGCGTGGACCTTTTTTTCCTCGGCCGTGGCGAGCGTCGCACTCGAATCGGTGTTTTGGAGCAGCACGTCGGCGCCTTGTCCGATCAGCGTTTCGGCGGCCTGCTTTTCCTTGCCCGGATCGAACCAGCTGTTGATCCAGATGACCTTCGTGTGGATCTTCGGATTCACCGACCGCGCGCCGAGCGTGTACGCGTTGATGTTGCGCACCACTTCGGGAATGGGCACCGAGGCGACGAAGCCGAGCGTGTTGGTCTTCGTCACGTAGCCCGCGGCCACGCCGGCCAGATAGGCGCCCTGGTACATGCGCACGTCGTAGGTGCCGAAGTTCGGCGCCTTCTTGTAGCCCGTGGCGTGCAGGAACACCGTGTCGGGGAAGTCCTTCGCGACCTTCAGCTCGAAGTCCTGATAGCCGAAGCTCGAACCGATGATGACCTTGTTGCCCTTCGAAGCGAGGTCGCGGAACACGCGCTCGGAATCGGCCGACTCCGGCACATTCTCCACGCGCGTCACCTTGATCTTGCTGCCGAACTTCGCTTCGGCTTCCTTGGACCCCTGGTCGTGCGCGAAGGTCCAGCCCGCGTCGCCTGGGTTGCCGAGATAGACGAAGGCGACGCCGGGCACGTCGGCAGCCTGCGCCGGTGCCTGCAGCCCCACGGCGCCGACGAGCGCCGCAGCCGATGCGAATGCGGTCAGCAGTGTTCTTTTCATCTTGTTTCTCCTGTTGTGTAGCTGTCGTTCAGATTCAAAACGGTGAAAGCGGTCAAAACCGTGCAAGCGGTATCGCCGCGCGCCTCATCCCGCCGCAAAAAAGGGCTTGCCGAGCGAGGCCGGCGCGTTGAGGCGAATCGTGGTCGGGTTGCGCGAAATCAGCACGAGCACGACGATGGTCGCCACGTAAGGCAGCATCGCGAGGAACTGCGTGGGCACCGCCACGCCAACGCCCTGCGCGTAGAACTGCAGCCCGTTCACGGCGCCGAAGAGCAGCGCGCCCACGAGCAGCCGCCCGGGTCGCCACGTCGCGAACACCACGAGGGCGAGCGCGATCCAGCCACGGCCGGCCGTCAACTGCTCCTGCCACAAGTGCAGTTGCACGATCGAGTAGTAGCCGCCCGCGAGCCCCGCCATCGCACCGCCGAAGAGCGTTGCGCCGTAGCGCACGCCGATCACGGGAAAGCCGACCGAATGCGCGACCTGCGGCGACTCGCCCACCGAGCGCAGCACGAGCCCCGCGCGCGTGCGATAGAGGAACCAGGCGACGAGCGGGAACATCAGGAACGCCAGGTATTCGAGCGGACGCAGGCTGAAGAACGCCGCGCCCAGCACGGGAATCTTCGCGAGGCCCGGAATGGGCCAGGCAGCAATGGTCGCACTCACCGCAGCCGACGTGTAGGGCTTGCCGACGTAGGCTGAGAGCCCGATACCGAAGATGGTCAGCGAAAGCCCCGTGGCCACCTGGTTGGCGAGCATCGTGAGCGTGAGGAAGCCGAACAGCAGCGCCATCGCCATGCCCGCGCCAACGGCGGCGAGCACGCCGAGCCAGGGCTCGCCTGTCACCGTGGTCACGGCGTAGCCGCTCACGGCGCCCATCAGCATCATGCCCTCCACGCCGAGGTTGAGCACCCCGGACTTTTCGGTGACGAGTTCGCCGATGCCCGCGAACATGAGCGGGATGGCGGCGAGGACGGCGCTGGAAACGAGTGCGCTGGCTTGTGGAATGTCCATGACGAATCGCGTAGCAAAAGCGGGTTACGGAAGCGGGTTACGAAAGCGTGTTGGGGTTATCGGGCGATGCCGCGTTGCACATTGCTGCCGGCTTCACTGCGCGTGCGTCACCGCATGGCGCCGCCGCACCACGCGGTAGTTGACGAACAGGTCTGCGCCTAGCAGGCAGAACAGCAGCAGGCCCTGGAACACGCCCGAGAGCGCCTGCGGCAACTGCATCGAGGTCTGCACTGCCTCGCCGCCCAGGTACAGCAGCGCCATCAGAAGACTCGCGAGCACGATGCCGAGCGGATGCAGGCGGCCCACGAACACCACGATGATCGCGGTGAAGCCGTAGCCCGGCGACCACGTGGCCTGCAACTGGCCGATGGGCCCGGCGATCTCGCCCATGCCCGCAAGGCCCGCCAGGCCGCCGCTCGCGAGCAGCGTGGTCCAGATCGCCTTCTTGTCGGAAAAGCCCGCGTAGCGCGCCGCGAGGGGCGCGAGCCCGCCCACGTCCATGCGGTAGCCGGCAAAGCTCTTGCGCATGAAGAGCCAGACGAGCGGAATGGCCGCCAGCGTGACGAAAATCGATGCGTTCAGGCGCGTGCCGCGCAGCCATTTGATGTGCCAGTCGCCGCCGAAGGTGGGGTACAGCGCGTCGCCGCTGAACATCTCCGAGAGCGGGAAGTTCATGCCTTGCGGGTCGCGCCAGGGGCCGCTCACCAGATACACGAGCAGTTGCGTCGCGACATAGGTGAGCATGAGGCTCGTGAGAATCTCGTTGGTGTTGAAGCGGGTCTTGAGGAACGCGGGAATCGCGGCCCACAGCATGCCGCCTGCAATGCCCGCGAGCATCATCGTGGGCAGGATCCACCAGCCGCTCGACTGATCGAAGTAGATCGCCACGCCGCTCGCCGCGATGCCGCCCAGCAGCATCTGCCCTTCCGCGCCGATGTTCCAGACGTTCGCGCGATAGCCGAGGGCGAGCCCGAGGCCGATCAGACACAGCGGCGACGCCTTGAGCAGCAGTTCGCACCAGCCGTTCACGGACGAGATGGGCTCGATGAAGAAGGCGCGCATCGCTTCGCCGGGATCGCGGCCCACGAGGCCGAAAATCAGAAAGCCGATGGCGAGCGTGAGCAGCGCCGCGACGAGCGGCACCGCGAGCTGCATGGCGCGCGACGGCGTGGTACGGGCTTCGAGTCGGTAGGCAAACGTCATGGTGCGTGTGGTGAGGCGTGGTTCTGTGTTGTTGTCGATGCCCGCATGCTGCGGCGGATGGCGCGCAGCCTGCGAGGCGGGGTGCGCCGCGCCGTCACGCGTGCGCCGGTTCGCCCGAGCCGCCCGGCACCGCGTTCGCGCGCTCGCCGAAGAGCCCGGCCATCCAGCGGCCAATCTCTTCCGCGTTGGTGTCGCCCGTGCGGCGCACCGGCGACAGGCGCCCCCGCGCGAGCACCGCGATGCGGTCGCAGATGTCGAACAGTTCTTCGAGTTCCTCCGAGATCACGAGGATCGCCACGCCGCTTGCCGAGAGATCGAGCAACTGCTGTCGAATGAACGACGCCGCGCCGACGTCGACGCCCCAGGTGGGCTGCGCGACCACCAGCACCTTCGGCGCCTGCAAGATCTCGCGGCCCACGATGAACTTCTGCAGATTGCCGCCCGAGAGACTTTGCGCGAGCGCGTCCGGGCCGCCGCAGCGCACGTCGAACGAATCGATGCAGCGCTTCGCGAAGTCGCGCATGGCACCCGTGCTGATCCAGCCTGAGCGCACCATCTTCTGGCGGTGCGCCGTGAGGAGCGCGTTCTGCGCGAGCGACATCGCCGGCACGGCGCCGCGTCCCAGCCGCTCTTCGGGCACGAAGGCGAAACCGAGCGCGCGCCGTGCACCGGCTGAAAGCTTGCCGGCAGCCTTGCCGCAGATCGTCACGGCGTTCGCGTCCGCGCCGCGGCGTTCGCCCGAGAGCGCCGCGAGCAACTCCGCCTGGCCGTTGCCCGACACGCCGGCAATGCCGAGAATCTCGCCCGCGTGCACGGCGAACGACACGTCTTCAAGCGAGGTGCCGAACGGGTCGTCACTGGCCGCCGTCAGGTGCTTCACGTCGAGCAGCACGTCGCCTGGCGTATGCGCGCGGCGCGTGTAGTCGGGCAGCGAGTGGCCCACCATCAATTGCGCGAGTGACGCGTGCGTTTCCTCGCGCGGTTTCACGTGCCCCGTTACGCGGCCGCCGCGCATCACCGTGGCCGTATCGCAGAGCTCCTGGATTTCGTCGAGCTTGTGGCTGATGTAGAGAATGCTGCAGCCCTCGGCCGCAAGGCGCCTGAGGGTTTCGAAAAGCTTGCGAACAGCCTGCGGCGTGAGCACGGAAGTGGGCTCGTCCATGATGAGCAGGCGCGGGTTCTGCAGCAGGCAGCGCACGATCTCCACGCGTTGCCGCTCGCCGACGGTGAGGCTGTGCACGTGGCGCTGCGGATCGATGTCTAGCCCGTATTGCGCCGACACCTCACGAATGCGACGCGCGAGCGCCTTGAGATCGAACGGCTCGTCGAGCGAAAGCGCAATGTTCTCGCCCACCGTCAGTGTTTCGAACAGCGAAAAATGCTGGAACACCATGCCGATGCCGAGGCGCCGCGCCGCGGCCGGGCTCGCGATCTCGACGCTCTCGCCTTCCCAGCGGATCTCGCCCGCATCCGGGCGCACAGCGCCGTAGATGATCTTCATGAGCGTGCTCTTGCCGGCGCCGTTCTCGCCGAGCACGGCGTGAATCTCGCCGGGCGCCACCGTGAGCGTCACGTCGTCGTTGGCGAGCACCGCGGGGTATTGCTTCGTGATGCCCGTGAGCGCAAGCCTGGGCGGGGTGGCCGTGACGGTGGCCGCGCCTGCGGGGCCGCGTGAAGATGAATCGCTCATGTGTTTCCGTATTACGTAGTGCCTACGAGGCGAACCGGGCTGCAAACTGGCTGCAAACCCGGGCTGCAAACCGCGCGGCCGGCTGGACCACCGGCCGCGCGGCACGCGAAATGACGATACTTGTTCACAGTGCCAGAGTCGAGCCTTCAAAAATGCCGGGAGACCGCGCCAGTCGTGCCTTTGCGGGTAACTCTCCCTTGACGGCCTTTTCTGTCCATACTAAAAACGATATACCCACCCCACCGTTCGATCAGCCAGCCCATATAGTCCGGAGAGTCCATGAGTCAGCAACGCGAGGCGATCGACACGTACCTGTTGCGCGTCCTGCACACCCTCTTGATGGAGCGCAGCGTCACGCGCGCGGCCGTCAAGCTCAACCAGTCCCAACCCGCCATCAGCGCCGCGCTGCGCCGCCTGCGCGACATCACGGGCGACCCGCTGCTCGTGCGCGGCAAGTCCGGCATGGTGCCCACCGAGTACGGTCTGCGCCTGCTCGAACCCGTGCAGAACGCGCTGCGCGAAATCGAGCGCATCCGCTTCCAGCAGCACACGTTCGACCCGGCCACGTCGATTCGCTGCTACCGGATCGGCTGCCCCGACTACCTCAACGTCCTGTTCGTGCCCACGGTGATCGAGCGCTTCCGGCTGGCCGCGCCCAACGCGACGCTCGAATTCCACTCGCTCGGCCCGGCGTTCGACTACGAACTCGCGCTGGAAGACGGCAAGCTCGACATCGTGGTGGGCAACTGGCCCGAGCCGCCCGAGCAGCTGCACCTCTCCAACCTGTTCGTCGACCAGATCGTGTGCCTCATGAGCAACACGCACCCGTTCGCGCGGCGCGGCACGCTCACGCTCGACCAGTACCTCAACGCGCCGCATCTCGCGCCTACGCCGTATTCCGTGGGCCAGCGAGGCGCGATCGACGTGCATCTGGCCCGCGAGCGGCTGAAGCGCCACGTGGTCGTCACGCTGCCGTACTTCAATCTCGCGCCCTACGTGCTCGTCAAGTCGGACCTGATCTTCACCACCACGCGGCTCTTCGCGGACCACTACGCGAAATTCCTGCCGCTCACCGTGGTGCCGGCGCCGCTCGACTTCCCCCCCATGCAGTACTACCAGCTCTGGCACGAGCGCTGCCATTACTCCGACGAAGTGCGTTGGCTGCGCGGGCTTGTTGCCGAAGCTACGCGCGCGTTGATCGAGAAGGCTTGAGCGGGGCGGCCGGCGTTCTCTCGCCGGTTTCTGCTGCGCTTTCTCTGCGCTTCGTCTGCTTCGTCTCGACTGTCTGCTTCCTCTCGTCTGCCTGCTTTCGCCGGCCTTCTTTCGCTGGCTTCCCTTCTACCCAGCCGCAGCCGCCAGTTCGGCGGCCAGCCGGTTGTGCCGCTCGATCACGGGCCCCAGCTCCACCGTCTGCAGCACGCCGTCCTTCACGACGATGCGTCCGTCGATCACGCTCAGCGCCACCTGCGACGGCGCGCAGAACACAAGCGCCGCCACCGGGTCGTGCAGCGCGCCGGCAAAGAGCGGCTGGCGCAGGTCGAACGCCACGAAGTCGGCAGCCATGCCGGGTGCGAGCGCGCCGATGTCGTCGCGGCCCAGCACGCGCGCCCCGCCCAGCGTCGCGATGTCGAGCGCCTCGCGGGCTGTCATCGCGTCCGGCCCGAAGCCGACGCGCGCGAGCAGCAGCGCCTGGCGCGCCTCGGCCACCATCTGCGCGCCGTCGTTGGAGGCGGAACCGTCCACGCCCAGCCCGACCGGCACGCCCGCGCGACGCATCCTGCCGACCGGCGCGATGCCCGACGCGAGCCGCATGTTCGAGCACGGGCAATGCGCGACGCCCGTGCCCGTGCGCGCAAAGAGCGCAATGCCCGCGTCGTCGAGCTGCACACAGTGCGCATGCCAGACGTCGTGGCCCACCCAGCCGAGGTCTTCCGCGTACTCGGCCGGCGTCATGCCGAATTTTTCGCGGCTGTAGGCCACGTCGTTCACGTTCTCGGCCAGATGCGTATGCAGCGAGACGCCGTAGTGCCGCGCGAGCTTCGCGGACTCGCGCATCAGATCGCGGCTCACCGAGAACGGCGAGCACGGCGCCACGACCACGCGCAGCATCGCGTAGCGCCCGTCGTCGTGATACGTCTCGATCAGGCGCTGCGTGTCGGCGAGAATCGCGTCTTCGCGCTCCACTACCGCGTCGGGCGGCAGACCGCCGTCTTTCTGCCCCACGCTCATGCTGCCGCGGCTCGCATGAAAGCGCATGCCGATCCGTTGGGCCGCGGCGATGCTGTCGTCGAGCCGGCTGCCGTTCGGGTAGAGATAGAGGTGGTCGCTCGACGTGGTGCAGCCCGAGAGCAGCAGTTCGGCCATCGCCGTGAGCGTGGACACCTCGATCATCTCCGGGCTCAGGTTGGCCCAGACGCGGTACAGGCTCGTGAGCCAGCCGAACAGCTCGGCGTTCTGCGCAGCCGGCACGGCGCGCGTTAGGCTCTGATACATGTGGTGATGCGTGTTGACGAGCCCTGGAATCACGATGTGTCCGCGCAGGTCCAGCACCTCGTCGGCATCCGCGGGCAACTCGCTCGTGGGCCCCACCGCGACGATGCGGTTGCCTTCGACGTAGAGGCCGCCGTCGCGTATCTCGCGCCTTGCGCCATCCATCGTGACGAGCATGTCCGCGTGTTTGACGAGCAGCGTGCGGGCGGCGCGCGGCGCGCCCTTGCCTGCCGGCAATGCAGTCAAAGGCGCGGCGTGTTCGCCTGCCGTGTTCGTGTGCGCGGCCTGTATCCGCTGTTCGGCCTGTCCTGCCGGTTCTGCCGGTCCTGCCTGCCCCTCTTGCGTCCTGCGCCCGTCCTGCTGCATTGCCATTCGCGTCTCTCCCGTCCGTGTGCGCCCGCCGTTCATTTCATGTGGCGCGGCGCCTGAAAGGCTGTCCGAACGCAATGCCCGGCACGCACCGTGCCGACGCGTTCCGCTCTGAACGCCGCTGGCCCGGTTACCCGGCGTGCCGCCGTCTTCGGGACGCGCAGCCGTGCTGCGCATGGCATAACCTTCGACGGCCAAAATTGCCCTGGCAATGCGCGCCGCTGCGATACCCGCCCTCAGCGTGGCGATATAACGGCCAATTTTGGTGCCGGTACGATCGGCAGCAGGGGGCGATCCGTGCCGCTTTCCTGCTCTGCCGCGCGGCGCACGGGCGCGGCCCACATGCTGCTGGCATTATCTTTCCTATCGCTCGCCCGCAGAGCCGGCGATCGTTCATAGAATCACCCTCACGGCGCTCGCATCGATCCGCCGACGGGTATGTAGCCACTGACGTGGAGCCTCGATCCGCCGCCAGTAGTTCTGGATCGGATCGGGCTGCCGCCGAAACCTCGCACACAGGTCGAACCGACACAAGGAAACTGCGAATGGGCAAGCTCACTACCCACGTGCTCGACACCGCCAACGGCCGTCCCGGCGCGGGCGTCAAGGTCGAACTCTTCGCGCTCGCGGGCGACACGCGCCGCGCGCTGAAAACCACCACCACCAATCACGACGGGCGCTGCGACGAACCGCTCCTCGAAGGTGCCGCGCTCGTGACGGGCGAGTACGAACTCGTCTTTCACGCGGGCGACTATTTCGCCGCCATGGGCGCGCAACTGCCGCAGCCGCGCTTCGTCGATCGCGTCGTGCTGCGCTTCGGCATTGCCGATGCCAACGCGCATTACCACGTGCCGCTGCTCGTCTCGCCGTGGTCGTACAGCACGTATCGGGGCAGCTGACGCCGTCACGCAGGCGCCGCTTCCGTGCGCGCGCCGCAACACGCGTTCATCGATCAACCCGCACCACCGGAACCGAAAGCCTGCACGCGCGGCTAAGCCGCCTCGTGGCATGAGCCGTTCCGGCATAGAAAGAATCAGGAGTGGAGGCGTTTCATGGAAGGCTTTATCACCGACTGGCTGAACCTCGCGATCCGCTGGCTTCATGTGGTGGTCGCGATTGCCTGGATCGGCGAGTCGTTTTACTTCGTCGCGCTCGACAACAGCCTCAAGCCGCCGAAAGACCCGCAGCAACGCCAGCGCGGCGTGTTCGGCGAACTCTGGCACGTGCATGGCGGCGGCTTCTACAACATGCAGAAGTACACGGTCGCGCCGCCCGAAATGCCCGAAGACCTGCACTGGTCGAAGTGGCCGTCGTACACCACGTGGATGTCGGGCTTCGCGCTCTTCACGGTGCTCTACCTCAGCGCGCCGAACACCTACCTCATCGACAAGAACGTGCTCGACATGGGCCCCGTGGTGGCCATCGCGTCGGCGCTCGGCTTCCTGATGGCCGGCTGGATCGTCTACGACTCGCTGTGCCGCGTGCTCGGCAACCGCGACAAGGTGCTGGGCGTGTGCGTGGGGCTCTACGTGCTGGCCGCTGCATGGCTCGCCTGCCATGTGTTCGCGGGGCGCGCCGCGTATCTGATCGTGGGCGCGATGCTCGCCACCATCATGTCCGCGAACGTGTTCTTCGTGATCATTCCCGGGCAACGCAAGATGGTGGACGCCATGCTCAAAGGCGACACGCCGAACCCTGTCTACGGCAAGCGCGGCAAGCAACGATCGGTGCACAACACGTACTTCACGCTGCCCGTGGTGTTCGCGATGCTCTCGAACCACTACGCGATGACCTACACGCACGCCTACAACTGGGCCGTGCTCGCCGTCATCATGCTGGCCGGCGCGCTGATCCGTCAGTTCTTCGTGATGCGCCACCGCGGCCAGGTGCTCTGGTATCTGCCGGTGGGCGGCGTCGCGCTGCTGGCGGCTGCGCTTGCATGGACGTTGCCGCGCCCAGTGGTCCCGCAGGCCGAAGCGGCCAACGCGCCGAAGGTGCACCTCGCCGACATCGCCCCGATCCTGCAACAGCGCTGCGTGGCGTGCCATTCGGCACACCCGACGCTCATGGGCAGCGCCCCGGCCGGCGTGATGTTCGACACGCCCGCGGAGATTTCGCAGAACGCGCAGCGGCTGTACCAGCAGGCGGTGACCTTGAAGGCGATGCCGCTCGGCAACGTCACGCACATGACCGACGAAGAACGGATGAAGATCGCAGCGTGGTTCCAGGGCGGCGCGGTGCAGTAACCAGGCGGGAGATGGGCTGTGGCTGTGGCTGTGGCTGTGGCTGTGGCTGTGGCTGTGGCTGTGGCTGTGGCTGTGGCTGGCGCAGTCCAGTGCTGCCACGGTCGGACGGCCCGGCAATCGTGCGATGGTGCGCGATTACCGGGCTTTTTTGATTGCGGGCGCGGGTTCATGGCCACGATGGCGTGGGCAATGGCTCAGGCCCGCCGCCCATCATCCATCGCCGATCGCTCGCCGAGCTTGCGATGCTCGTGGTGTGCGACGTTGTCGCGAGAGATGTGTAGAGCAATCGCGAACGCGTCTTCGCGTGCCGCACAGGCAAGGTCCGCATGGACATCGCCCGCTAACCAGACATCGTTCCTCAACGTCCAGATACGACAAAGCCCGAGGCCGATACAGCCGCGGGCCCTTCTTCCATCCGCGAAAGCAGCGCTATCGCCTGTTGCCGCCGGGTCCGACGCAGCGATCGCTCAACGAACCACTGCCCTCAGCGCCTCTTCCGTCAGCCACAGCGATTCCTCGAGATCCTGCTCGTTCAGATTGAGTCCGTCGCCGCCGCGATCGACGACGATGAAATCGCTCACCTCACCGAGCGCGATCAGCGGATGGTGCCAGACGCCCTTCGCGTAGTTCACGCCCTGCCAGCCGCTCGTCACGAAGGCGCGAATACCCTGCGGATCCAGCACGCCCGCCGGCGCCACGACGACGAGATACGGCCGGTCATTGAGCGGCACGAACGCCTGCGAGCCGAGCGGATGACGCTCCAGCATCGTCACCTCGAAGGGCAACTGGCGCGGCTGGCCGCGAAAGAGATTGACGAGCGGGCGACCGCCCTCGTCCGCCACGTCGATCTTCGCGAGGTCGTGATAGCGGATCGTGGTGCCCAGGTTGATGGGAACCTGCTTCGCGCCCTCGAGTTCGATCACGTCGCCGAAGGGCGCGAACACGGCGCGCGTGAGGGGCTCGATCGCGAGTGTCTTCATCGTTGCTGTACTCATGCCAGCGTGCCCCAGAGGCGCAGACGCGAAACGCCGCCGTCCGGAATGATGTTGAAGCGCACGTGCGTCACGGGGCCGAGCGCCGCCAGCTCCGCTTCGAAATAGTGCTGCGCGTCCATCTGCAATTTCTGTTCGCCGAGCAGCACCGGCCAGAACATCGCCTGGGTGATGAGCGAGCTGTCGGTGCCGCCCGTCACGCGCGCGGCCTGGATCGAGCAGCGGTCCGGATAGTTGCCCTTGAAGTGCGCCGTATCCACTTCGACCTTGCGGATCACGCCGGGCTGCGCGAGCGCGATGATGGCCCAGTCGTTGCCCGGTTCGCGGCGGCGGCGCGTCTCCCAGCCGTCGCCCATGTTGACGCCGCGGCCCGGCATCAAGAGGTTCGAGGCCGCGCCGAAATGCTGGTTGTTCGCGGCCACCACGTAGGCGCCGTTTTCCATGGCGGCGAGGTCGAACAGTTCGCTGCGGCTCGCGCCCGCCCAGTCCACCTGCGGCTGTCCATAGACGCGCAGCCGCGCAATGCCGCCGTCGGGATAGATGTTGACGCGCAGGTGCGTGAAAGCGCCCGTGTTCGTCACGTCGACGTAGTGGTGGCTGTTGCCCTGAAGGGTGGTGGACGGCACGATCTCGGTCCACTGCGTAGCGGCGCCTGGCGCCCCGTCGGCCACACAAGCGGCCTCGATGGATGCCGCGGGTGGGAAGTTGCCGGTGAAGTGGCTCGTATCGATGTCGAGGCCCTTGATGACGCCCGGCCGCGCGAGCTTCACGATGCACCAGTCGTAGCCTGCCGTGCGCTTTCGGCGCGTCTCCCAGCCGTCCATCCATTTGCCGTGCTCGTCGTACTTGCCCGGAATGAAGACGGCCGGCTCGGGATTCAGCATGCGGTCCTTCGGCGCGAAGAAGTCGTCGCTCGCCTCCAGCGCCGCTGCGCCGAGGCGCGGGTCCGCGAGATTGACGTAGCGGCGCGTGAAATCGGGCGCGTTGGGATCGAGAGTCGGGAGTGCCATCGTTGTCTTCCTTGGGTGTGTCTGTGTCGGGAAATGCCGTCTGTGACGACGGTCGGATGTGTGTGGTGTCAGGCGCGCGACGCCGGCTCGTCGATGAGTTCGTCGAGCCTGAAGCGCGCAATGCGGTATATCTGGTCGAGGCTCGCGCGCAGTTCGTCGGCGCGGCTGTTGTTCACGCGCGCTTCGAAGTTCGCGATGATGCCGTGGCGGTCGTAGCCGCGCACGGCCAGGATAAACGGGAAGCCGAATTTTTCGCGGTAGGTGCGGTTCAACTGCTGAAGCCGGTCGAACTCTTCCTGCGTGCATTGGTCGAGTCCGGCGCCGCTCTGCTCGCGCGTGGATTCGGCCGTCAGTTCGCCGCGCACCGCGGCCTTGCCCGCCAGTTCCGGGTGCGCGTTGACGAGCGCGAGTTGCTTCGCCTCGCCCGCCGCTTCCACGGCCTTCGACATCGCGCGGTGCAGCGCCTCGATGCTCGCGAACGGTCGCTCGCCCGCTACGGCCTCGGGCACCCACGGCGAATGCTCGAAGATGCCCGAGAGCGCGGTGACGAACGCGCGGACAGGCAACGCATTGATCTGGTCGAGGGTATGGCGCATGGCCTTCATGCCGCGGCTCCGCGGCCCGTCTGCGCATACGGATGCCGTTCGCGCCAGTGGCGCGCGATGTCGACGCGGCGCGTCACCCACACGCGGTCGTGCTGCTCGATGTGATCGAGAAAGCGCTGCAACGCGCGAAAACGCCCCGGGCGACCGAGCAGCCGGCAATGCATGCCTACCGACAGCATCTTCGGCGCTTCATCGCCCTCTTCGTAGAGCACGTCGAAGGCATCTCGCAGGTAGGTGAAGAAATGGTCGGCGGTGTTGAAGCCCTGCGGCGTGGCGAAGCGCATGTCGTTGGTGTCGAGCGTGTACGGCACGATGAGTTGCGGCACCTTCGCGCCGCCCGTCACGTCCACCTCCATCCAGAACGGCAGGTCGTCGCCGTAATAGTCGGAGTCGTAGAGAAAGCCGCCGTATTCGGCAACGAGCCGGTGCGTGTTCGGGCTGTCACGTCCGGTGTACCAGCCGAGCGGCCGCACGCCCGTGACGCGCTCGATGGCCTGCATGCCGAGCCGCATGTGTTCCGCTTCGCGCTCGGGCGCCATGTCCTGATAGTGAATCCAGCGATAGCCGTGACATGCAATCTCGTGGCCCAGCTCGACGAACGCCTTCGCGACCTCGGGGTTGCGCTCCATCGCCATGCCCACGCCGAACACCGTGAGGGGCAGACCGCGCTTTTCGAACTCGCGCAGAATGCGCCACACGCCGGCGCGCGAGCCGTATTCGTAGATCGACTCCATGCTCATGTGGCGCGACGGATACGCTGCTGCGCCCACAATCTCGGAAAGAAACTGCTCGGACGCCGGGTCGCCGTGCAGCACGCAGTTCTCGCCGCCCTCTTCGTAGTTCAGTACGAACTGCACCGCAACGCGCGCGCGGCCGGGCCAGTCGGCCTGCACGGGATAACGGCCATAGCCGGCCAGATCGCGGGGATAGTGAGAGTCGAGTGTCATGATGGAAGGCAAGTGTCGAAACGGAAGAAGGCGGTGCGCGGCGGGACGTAATGCCTATGCGGGGCCCGTGCGATGCGTGGATATCGGCCGCCTTCAGGACCGGACCAGTGTAGCGAAAACAGTCCGGGGCGCCCATACAGCGGGCGAGATAGTACCCGTCAGCAGCGATGTATGTGCAGTGCGCAAAAAACCGGCGTGGCCTAGGGGTGTGCCCGGTCTGCCTCTGCCATGCATCGCATCGCGCTCTCGCGCTGTGCTCGCGGCGTGCTCGCGGTGTGCATCACGTACGCTCGTTGCGCGCCATCGCCAGCCTCTCATGGCCACCGCCATGCCCCCCGCTGTCAGCCGAACTGTCAGCCCAACTCTCAGCCGAACCGGTACGCCGTCTTCGGCGCCTCCATGTCGGGCACGCCGTCGTCGCCGGGGCTGAAGCGTTCGAGTTCGCCGTCGTAACGCTTCGGCAGCGGCCGTGCAAAGTCGCCGCGCTTGGCCGTGGCGAGCCGCAACGCGACGAGCGCTTCGGCCCATTTCACCGCTGCTGTTACGCCTTCCACCACCGGCACGCCCACAGCGTCTTCCACGTAGGCGCACAACTCGGCCATGCCGGCACAACCGAGCACGATGGACTCGGCGCCGTCTTCGTCGATTGCGCGGCGGCATTCGTCCACGATCAACTCGCGTGCCGCCGAGCCGGGACGGTCCAGATCGAGCACGGCGACGTCGGTTGCGCGCACGTTGCGGCAAAAGCGCCGCATGCCGTAGCGCTCGGCCAGATGCCAGGCCATCGAACGCGTGCGCGCCAGCGTCGTCACCACGGAGAAACCCGGGGCCAGCACGCTCGCCGCGTGCATCGCGGCCTCGGCAATGCCGATCACCGGACCACGCGCCAGTTCGCGCGCGGCATACAGGCCTGGGTCGCCAAAGCAGGCGATCACGTAGGCGTCGAAGCCCTCGCGTTCGCCTGCGGCCACCTCGGCGAGCAGGCCTGGCGTGGCCATGGCCTCGTCGTAATAGCCTTCGATGGAAGGCGGCCCCATGGTCGGACTGACCGCCACGACCTCGGTGCCCGCCGCGGCGACCTCGCGCGCGCAGCGGCCCATCGCATCGGTCATGCGCTGTGTGGTGTTCGGATTGATGAGCTTGATGCGCATGGTGACTCCCAAGGTTGAACGATCAGCGTGCGGCCGCCAGCGCCCGATAGAAAACCGCGCCGAGCGCCGCGCCGATGAACCAGGAAAAATTCGCGAGGTTATCGAGATGCGGCACGAGCACGCAGGCCACCGCGATCAGCGCCGCGGGCAGCAGCGCGGCCACCGCCCGATAGTTGACGCCATTGCGATACCAGTACGCGCCGGTGGGCGACACGGTGTAGAGATCGCCCGTTTCGATCTTCTGGCGCTTGACGAGATAGAAGTCCGTTACGAGCACGCCATAGAGCGGCCCGATGAAGCTGCCCAGCACGTCGAGCGTGTAGTGGATCACGGCCGGGTTGTTGAAGAGATTCCACGGCGTGATGAAGACGGAGGCCACCGCTGCCAGCATGCCGCCCGCGCGCCAGCTGATGAGGCGCGGCGCGACGTTCGAGAAGTCGAAGGCCGGCGACACGAAGTTCGCGACGATGTTGATGCCGATGGTCGCGATGGTGAACGTGAGCGCGCCCAGCACGACGGCCGTGGGCTGATCGATGCGGCCTACTGTTTCGACGGGGTCGGTAATCAGTTGGCCGAACACGGGCAGCGTGGCCGACGTGGTCACCACCGTCACGAGCGAGAACGCGAGGAAGTTGACGGGCAGCCCCCAGAAGTTGCCGCGCTTCACGCTGCGAAAGCTCCTGCCGTAGCGCGAGAAGTCGCCGAAGTTCAGCATCGGCCCCGAGAAATACGACACCACGAGCGAGATGGCCGTCACCATGACGGGCAGCACCTCCATGCCGTGATACTTCACGCCGCCCAGGTTGATGCCGATGTTGTTCCAGCCCGCGCGCCACACCATGTAGCCGGCGAGCACGAACATCACCACGTAGACGGCGGGGCCGGCGAAGTCGATGAACTTCTTGATGGTCTCCATGCCGTTCCAGAACACCAGCGCCTGCAAGACCCAGAGCGTCATGAAGCCTGCCCAGCCGAGCGCGGAAAGACCTGCGAAGCCATGCCGATGCACGTCGGCATACGGCATCAGTTGCGGGAAGAACTTGAGCACGACGATGACGAGCGCGCTCGACGCGAGATAGGTCTGGATGCCGTACCACGCCACCGCGATGAGCCCGCGGATCACCGCCGGAATGTTCGCCCCGAGCACGCCGAACGTCGCGCGGCACGCCACGGGATACGGCACACCATGCATCTGGCTGGGCCGTGCGATGAGGTTGCACAGTACGTTCACGATGCCGATGCCCACGAGCAGCGCAATCAGCACCTGCCAGCTCGTGAGGCCGAGCGCGAAGAGGCTGCCCGCGAACACATAGCCGCCCACGCTGTGCACGTCCGACATCCAGAACGCGAAGATGTTGTAAGCGCCCCAGGTCTGGTGACGCAATGGCGCGAGGTCGTGGTTGTAGAGACGCTCGCTGTAGCCTGCGGGCACCAATACGTCGCCGCCCTCGCCTGCGTCGGACGCCGTGGCGTCGTCGTAAGCGGATGTTGCCGGCGCGCTTTGCGCCGCACTGAACTGAGCCATGACTCCTCCTCCGTGAGATGGAAACGCCGGTCGCTCTGCTACTCGCCTTGTGTCATGCCTTGCATGACGTCTTGCGTCATCGGCGGGCAGGCGGCGTTGTGCTGCATCCCTCATGCCAGTTGCCGGTGGGGTTGCTGGCGGGTTGCCGGCGGGCTGCCAGATGAGCGCCAGCGGAACGGCATGGGGCGCCACGGTGGTCTGCGTACTTTCCGTACGGCGTTTGTGTCGACGCGGCGAGACCGTGGCGCTCGCCTCGACGTTGGTACTGGCCGGGATTCGTTTCAGTGCGCGGCGCACCACGTGCAGGCACGCCGGCGCCAACGGTGAAGCCTGCGGCGGTGTGTCCTCTCGTGCAGGCGCCGTTATGGTTGGTATCTTAGGATGGACATAAAGATTGTCAACAATTTTTGGGTGGGGTTTTCGAGGAGATGGCCTGGCATGGTTTGGCCGCAGGGAGCGGGAACCAGTACCATTTCCTGGCTTGATTGCCGCAAGACGGGCTCCATGAGCGGTGCACGATGGTTCCGTGGAGCGCCCCGCTTCGACCCAACGTCCTCAGATGCCCCTATTTTTTGTCAACAAAATCGGAGCCGGTTGTGCCCAGCGGGCCGACAAGCCAGGCAACATCGGCGCAGTGGTGGCAGTTCACCTCCGGCGAAGGCCGGCGCCCGTCTCTGCGTCATTCAGACTCAGTTCTCGTCCCTGACCGGGCCGGATAATGATGTTTTGCGTTATCGCGATGGAATCGCCCGGAGAACACGCATGGCCAAGGTATTTCCGCTGCACCCGCTGCGTCCGGAGCGAATCTGCTGGGGCTGCGATCACTACTGTCAGGCGAGCGACATGCGTTGTGGCAACGGACAAAGCCGCACCCAGCATCCGGCCGAATTGCTCGGCGACGACTGGTACGAGCACGGCGATTGGGGACTCGATGTAAGCCCTGGCGACAAGTGCGTGAAATCCAGCAGCGGCAGTACCACGAACCAGGCGCGTAATCCTGCGCCGGACGTACCGCGGTAAATCCACCCCGCAGCCGCCCGCGCGAGACGGCTTGGCTTCGTTGTCGTGACGAACCTGAAAAAGCGACCTGAAAAAAAGCGGGCCCTCCTGAACCGGGCCCGCTCCGCCTGCGCTTCTCCGGGGTGCGCCGCCCCCCGCCGCCCCTCTTATCCCAGGTGCGGATAACCGCTCACCGCCAGCCTGAACCCCTCGGCATCGGCATCGAGCCTCGCCGTTGCGCCCACGGGCAGTGTGACCATGTCGGCGATGTGGCCGAACGGCAAGCCCGTCATAACCGGAATGCGCACCACGGCGCGCACCTGCTCGATCATGGCCGCAAGGTCGTAGCCATTGTCGTAGTCGAATGCTTTGCCGCCCGAGAAATCGCCCAGCACGAGCGCCTGCTGGCGCGCCAGGATGCCCGCCAGGTGCAGCTGATAGATCATCCGTTCGACGCGAAACGGCTGCTCGTTGACGTCTTCCAGAAACAGAATGCCGCCTTCCACGGGCGGCATGTACGGCGTGCCCACCAGCGACGACATCACCGCCAGGTTGCCGCCCCACAGCGTGCCCGTGACGCTCGCAGACTGCACCTGCGGCGCCGCGACTTCGAGCGTGAAAGACGGCTTCGACAGCGCCTGCCAGAAATGCTCCATCGTGAACGGGCTCAGTTCTTCGGCGCCGAAGTCGCTCGCGAGCATCGGGCCGCCGAATGTGACCAGCCCGGCGCGCGCCAGCAGCGCAAGCTGGATCGCCGTGAAATCGCTATGACCGACGAGCGCGACCGGCTGGCCGCGCAGCCGCCGCTGCAAGCCTTCGTAGTCGAGCCCGTGCAGGATGCGCACCGCGCCGTAACCGCCGCGCACGGCGAGCACGATGTCGGGCAGCGGCTGCGAGGTGTCGGCAAGGCGGTTCAGTTCCGCGGCGCGCTCGCCGTCGGTGCCCGCGAAGCGCTGATAGCGCCGCGCGAGCGCCTCCATTCCCTCTACGCGATGCCCCTGCGCGCGCAGCCGCTCGACGGCCCGCGTAATAGCGTCGGGGTCGTGCGGGTAGCCCGAGGGGGCGATCAGCGAAATGGTGCGGGCCTGAGCGGTCATGGCAGTCATGGCAGGAAGCAGTCCGATCTTCGTCGTTGTTCAGGAGGGCAAATCGGTGCGGGACGTCTGAGCGGCGCCCGCCGCCCGCGCCTCGCGGCTTGCGCGCCGCCGCTCGGCAAAGAACGTGCGCAGCGCTTCGCCACATGCGTGCCCGAGCACTCCGCCTGTCACCGTGGTGTGGTGGTTGAGCTGCGTATTGGCAAAGGCATCGACGACGCTGCCGCACGCGCCCGTCTTCGGGTCCCGTGCGCCGAACACCACGCGCGCGATCCGCGCGTGCATGATGGCGCCGGCGCACATCAGACACGGCTCCAGCGTCACGTACAGTTCGCAGCCCGGCAGGCGGTAGTTCCGTTGCGATTCGGCGGCGGCCCGCAGCGCGACCATTTCCGCGTGCGCGGAGGGATCGTGCGTGCCGATGGGATGGTTGAAGCCTGTCGCGATCACTTCGTCGCCGCGAACCAGCACGGCGCCGACCGGCACCTCGCCGGCCGCCCGCGCTTCTTCGGCAGCGGCGAGCGCGAGCGTCATGAAGTGGAGATCGCGTTCGGAGACAGGTTCGGGATTGCCCGTGAAAGGATTCGTGGGCGTGGATAGCGCCGGTTCATCCGGCGTGTTGCTTGCACCGGCGCACGCACCGGCACATGCGCGAGGCGTATTCGAAGAAGCGCACGCGCCGAGCCCCTCTGACGTATCGGCCGAGCGGGACGCGTCGGGCACGACGCTCACAGCGGTCTCGCTTCCAGGGTCTCGCCGCCGTCACGGCGGTCTTCAAGCGCACGGTCGGCGCGCGCCTGTTCCGTGCTCGCGGCATCGCCGTCTGCCACGACGCGCTCGGACAGCCGCTCGGCAATGCGCCGGCAATACTCGCGCGGCAGGACCATGGGGCCGCCGCGCAGCGATTCGAGCGCCATGTCCAGAGCCAGCATTCTCGCCTCAAGCCGGCACCGCGCGGCGCGATCGCTCACCGCGTCCAGTTCGTCGCGCAGATCGCGCAGTGCGCGCAGCTGTTCGACGGCGGGCGGAACGAAACCGGCGTTCTTGAGAATGCGGTTCGCGACACGCACTTCCTCGGGCACGAGCAGGTCGTCGTCGAACGCCTGCGGCTGGCCGGTTCCCGGCAAATCGTCGAACTCGCCGCGCGCGGCTGCGGCGGCAATACGTTGTTCGACGAGAGCATCAAGCAATTTCATCTGCGATCCACGGCGTTGCGGCCCGGGCATTTTATCAGGCTGTTCACAAAACATTCACGGCGCATGGCGGCTCTTCGTCGAAGGTTCCTTCGGCTCGCCGGCACACCCGCCGACACGGCCGCTCGGGCCGAGTCCTTACTGCGCGAGCCTCCACCGGCCCAGCACCACATGCCGGCGCTGGCCGATCAGGCTGTGCACGAGCAAAAACTCGCTCACCGTCCAGGCAATGGGCGGTTCAACAGGGAAGTCGCTCGCGCCGTCGTCGCCGCGCGCGAGCGTCAGGTGAGGCGTATAACCGGACGCCGATCCGACCCGAAAACCCACGTCCCTGAGCGCGGTGCCCAGCGCCTCATGCAGCAAGGCGCAGCCGATCACGCCCTCGCCGCCCGTCAGCACGAACGGATGCCGCGACTGCTCCGGCGAGAAGCGGGTCGCCGCGTCGAACGAGACGTTGAACTGCCGCATCGACACCGCGGTCGCGGCGGCACTCGCACGCGCGACGACGTCGTTCGGCACGCCCGCGTAGACGCCCAGCTCATGCAAGGTGACGTGCAGCAGCGGCACGGGAACCGGCACGCCCGCAAGCCCGCGCTGGCCGTGCCCAGTGAATAGCCGCTGCACCAGCGCAGCAACGCGCGCGGCGGCCTGCGCGTCGGGACGTAGCAGGAACAGCAGGCGGTCCGTGGGGGCCGGCATGGGCGCCTCGAAACCGGGCAAGGCGAACTGCCCCGGCATCGGCAAGCGCGAGCCCAGCGACCGGGCGCGGGCGGGCGGACGGCGCACCGTCATGCCGACACCGACACCGGGACCGAAACCGGGACCGGGACCGAAGCCGGCGTCGCCGCCGGCGCGGCGATCAACGCGCGGATGCGCTCGGCGTCGTCGGGCGTGGCGGGGTTGTAGACCATCATCGTGAGATCGGGATGGCCGTCCACGGCGAACGACGAGAACTCGAGCGAGAGCAGACCGGCCACGGGATGCCGCAGTTGCTTCGAGCCCTCGCCGTGCGTGCGCACGTCTTTCTCGCGCCACATGGCCACGAATTCGGGGCTCGATGCGCTCAACTCGGCGACCAGCGCCTCGACGTTCGCGCTTTTGTTGGCATTTGCGCCCGCCCGGCAGACGCCCGCGCGAAACGTCGCAAGAAGAAAGCGCGCCACGCCCTCCCAGTCGAGTTGCGCTTCGCGCACCCGCGGGTTGCCGAAGAAGAGCCGCAAGACGTTGCGCTGGTGGGCCGCAAGCGACGCGTAATCCGTCAGCACCGATGCCGCCGCGCGATTCCACGCGACGATGTCCCACGTCGGCGTCTTGACGACGGCCGGGCTGAGTTCGAACGCATCGAGTACGCGCTGCAGCCGCGGCGTCACGCCGCTTGCTTCGTAGCGCACCGCGGGCGGGCGGCCCTGGGCCAGCAAAAACAGGTGTTCGCGCTCCACCGGCGTGAGCAGCAGCGCGCTGGCGAGGCGCTCGAGCACCTCCGCGGAAGGCGCGCCGCCGCGCCCCTGCTCCAGCCACGTGTACCAGGTCGCACTGACGTTGGCGCGCAGCGCGACTTCCTCGCGGCGCAAGCCGGGCGTGCGGCGGCGGGTGCCCGAAAAGCCCAGCGCCGCAGGGTCGAGCCGTGCGCGGCGGTCCTTCAGGTAGTCGCCCAGCAGATTGGGGAATGCGTTCTGCGTGCTCATGCTGTTAGTCCGTATACCTGTAAAACGCCACGACTTCACCACGTGACGCGAACGCGCGAGAGTGCCTGCGTACCCCAACCAGGAGAATTGGCTATGCGCGTGTTTGTTACCGGCGCGACCGGATTTGTCGGCTCCGCTATTGTGCGGGAATTGCGGGATGCGGGACACGACGTGCTCGGGCTTGCCCGTTCGGAGGCCGGCGCGGCGTCGCTCGTCGCGGCCGGCGCCCAGGTCCACCGCGGCTCGCTGGAAGATCTGGACGCTCTGCGCCGTGGCGCGGCGGCCGCAGACGGCGTCATTCACACGGCGTTCAACCACGATTTCTCGCGGTTCGTCGAAAACTGCGAGCTGGACCGCCGCGCCATCGAGGCGATCGGCGATGCGCTCGCGGGCTCGAACCGGCCGCTCCTCGTCACCTCCGGTCTCGCGATGCTTGCACACGGCCGCGCCGCCACCGAGGACGACGTGCCGCCGCCCCGCTCCGAAAACTACCCGCGCGTGTCCGAAGCCACCGCGAGTGCGTTCGTGGCGCGTGGCGTTCGCGCCTCGGCGGTCCGTCTGGCGCCTTCCACGCACGGCGCGGGCGATCACGGGTTCGTGCCGCGCCTCATCGCGATTGCACGCGAAAAAGGCATCTCAGCCTACGTGGGCGAAGGGCTCAACCGCTGGGCCGCGACGCACCGCTTCGACGCCGCGCGGGTGTTCCGGCTCGCGCTGGAACGGGGCGCCGCAGACGGCCCGTTTCACGCCGTCGCCGAGGAAGGCGTGCGGTTCAAGGACATCGCAGAAGTGATCGGGCGGCGGCTCGGGATACCGGTTGTTTCGCTGTCGCCGGCAGAAGCCGCTGAGCATTTCGGCTGGTTCGGGCGGTTTGCGGGCGCGGACATGTTGGCGTCGAGCGAACGCACGCGCCGTGTGCTGGGCTGGACGCCGACCCAGCCGGGGCTGATCGACGATATGGAAGCGACGTACTTCGGCTAGGGGCACAGGCCCTTAACTCACGGCATGGCGCCTGCACTAGCGGTCAGCGCCGGGTTCCCGGCGCCCCGCTCGCAAGCCGCCGCGCCTCAAAAACAAACCGGGCCGGGCATCGAACCCGGCCCGGCCCCAACCCCACCACCACCGAGCTTCGCTCAAGCTTCGTCCAGTTGCCCCTCGATGCCTTCGAGCGCGCGTTCGCGCTCTTTCGTGAGGCCGCCGATGGGCGGTCCGCTGAAGCTCTTGCGCACGCCGCCCACGTACCAGATGGCGAGCAGCACCACGAGCAGCGCGACCATCACGTAGATCACTTTCTCATTGGGCGGCTGGATGCCGACATACGCGAGCACGAGCGCACCGAACACGGCGGCCACGGCGAACGGTTTCGAGAGCCAGCCCAGCTGGAACGGGCCCTTTTCGGTCCACGTGCGGCCTTCGGCCAGGATGCCCGCCGCTGTCGGCATCGCGTACGAGACGAACAGGAACACCGCGCTGCCGGCGCTCAGCACCGTGAACGCGTCGCCGTACAGCGTGACGAGAATCGCGAGCGCGGCCGACACCCAGATCGCCGTGCCCGGCGTGCGATGCGCGGCGTTCACCTTGCGCAGCCACTTCGAGCCGGGCAGGCCGCCGTCGCGGGCGAACGCGAACATCATCCGCGAAGTCGAGGTCACCGCGGCCAGACCGCAGACGTAGTTAATGAAGAACATCAGCAGTTCGATCACGATGCGCAGCGGCCCCGGAATCGGCGCAAGGATGGCCTGGAAGAAGCCGGTGCCCTGCTTCACCGCGGCGCCAATGTCGGGCATCACGAGAACGAACGCACAGACCATCACGTAGCCGAACGTGGTGGACCAGAACACCGACCCGATGATGCCGCGCGGCACGTTGCGCGCGGCCTCGTGCGTTTCTTCGGAGGTGTGCGCGGAGGCGTCGAAACCCGTGATCGTGTACGCCGTGAGCAACAGGCCCGAAAGGAACGCGAGCGCCATCGTCTGCTTCGGCCAGGCGCCGCCGTCCACGCCGGTGAAGTTGGTGAAGGTGTAGAGGCGCGAGAGGTCCACCTTCACCGGCGAAAACGCCAGCAGCGAAATCACCAGCACCACCGTCACGACGAAGATCAGGTATCCCGACAAATCGGTGATGCGGCTCGTGATGCGGATGCCGCGATGATTGAGAAACGCCTGCGAAGCCGTGATGACAGTAAGAAAGATCGTTTGCGACCACCAGCCGAGCGAATCCGGATTCACGCCGAACATGGGTGCGATCAGCGTGCGGAAAAACGGATCGTAGGTGCCGTAGTTGATGGCGGCGACCACGAACACGAGGCCGAGCAGATTGAGCCACGCGGTGAGCCAGCCCCACGTCTTGCCGCCGAGAATCGAGCTCCAGTGGTAGAGGCCGCCCGCCGTCGGGAACGACGATGCGATCTGCGCCATGGCCGCGGCCACGACGAGCGCGAACACCGAACCGAGCGGCCAGCCGAGCCCGATCGATGCGCCGCCCGCCGCCGACAATCCCATCTGGAACGACGTAATGCCGCCCGACAGAATGCAGATCAGCGAAAACGAGACCGCGAAATTGGAGAACGCGCCCATGCGGCGCGACAGCTCCTGCGCGTAGCCCATCTTGTGCAGGAGCCTGACGTCGTTGTCGACCGGCTCAGCCGGTTGCACGGCCGGGTTGATATCCATGATCGATCCTTTGTTCGAGATTTAGGGCAGTGCAACTGCAATGGGAACAGCCTTGAATTGATGCTTCTTTGTTGCCGCTGATGCTTCGTTGCCGCGCGAACGGTCGAGACCGTTCAGGCCGCGGTAAAACAGTTGTCGACGTAGAGGTGCGCGCCGTTGATGAATGACGCGTCGTCGCTCGCGAGGAAGAGCGCCGCCTGCGCCACCTCCTCCGGCGCGCAGAGCCGCCCCTGCTGCACCGAGAGCGCGGCCTCGCTTGCGTCGAAGCCGTATTTCGTGAGCGCACTCATTTCGCGGCGGCCGTGCGGCGTGTCGATGAAGCCGGGGTTGACCGCGTTGCAGCGTATGCCGCGATCCCGATACTCGACTGCAATGGCCCGCGCGAACATCGCGCAGGCGCCTTTCGTGGTGCAGTACAGCACTTCGAGCGGCGTGGCCGCGACCGACGAAATCGACGCCGTGCAGACGATCGAACCGCCGCCGTTCACGAGCATGTGCGGCAGCACCGCGCGCGTCATCATGAACATGCTCTTCACGTTGACGTCCATGAGCCAGTCGTAGTCGTCGTCGGTGGTGTCGAGGAACGGCTTCACCACGATGCTGCCCGCGTGGTTGAACAGCACGTCGATGCGGCCGAAGCGCCGCGCGATGCCGGCCACCGCCGCGTCCACGGCAGCGCGCTTTGCGACGTCCGCTGTGAACAGTTCGGCCACACCGCCCGCGGCCCGGATCTGCGCGACCACTTCTTCGCCCGCATCGGCATTGATGTCGACAAGCGCGACCTGGGCGCCCTCGCGGGCAAAGAGCCGCGACGCCGCGCCACCCGCGCCCGTTGCCCCGCCCGAAACGATGGCGATCTTGCCCGCCAGCCTGCCCGGGCGCATTGCGGCGCCCTCCGTGTGTTCGCCTGCCGCTACGCTCATGCAATGCCTCCTGTTGCTCCATTGGGTTCCGTTGGGCACAACGCTGGGGTCACGATAAGCAGCCCAAATCGTAGCCACTATCCAAAATTGGCAAAAAAAACATTGCGCCCCGGGCCTGTGGCCGAGGCATGACGGACCGGCGCCGTGCGGCGCGACACGGGTGCGTAACGCTCCATAACGCCACCCATAACACCACCCATAACGCCACGCATCCGGCGTTTCACCCATACAGCGCGCATTTTTTTCACTTACACTGGGCCGGCCGGATACCTGTCGCCGCCCGCTTCCGGGGTCGGCACCAGTTTCCCTGCGGTCCTCGTAGTGCTCCGCAGTTCCCCTACCCGCGCCGGAGAACGCCATGCAGACGTGCGCCTCGACCCGCGCCACTGTCGACATCCGCCGCTGCCGCAATGTCGACGAACAGGCGCTGCTGCTCGACGCCTGGAACCAGACCTACTGCCAGATCTCGCGCGGACCGTTCGACGGCTCCGTGAGTTCGTTCGTCGCGGGCGGCGTGCGCGTGCTCGTCGAGCGCCTGAACCGCACGGTGTATCAGCGCGGGGCGGTCGCACCGGGGCGCATCGCGATCGGCGTGCCGTTCCAGCTGGAAGGACACGCGCTGCTGTGCGGCCAGCCGAGTCACCGCGACGGCCTGCACGTGTTCTCGGGCGACGGCGGCTTCGAGTTCCTCTCGCCGGACCGGCATGTGGTCGTGAATCTGGAGATCGAGCCGAACGCGATGGCGAGCCTCCTCGCACGCGAACAGATCGGGGCGCTCAAGGCGCGACTCGGCACGCATGCCACGGTGCTGAACATCGATCCCCTGCACTTGCAGACGTATCGCGCCACGCTGAAGACGATGCTCGATGCGGTCACCGCGCAGCCCGCGCTGCTGGACGACGGGGGCGCGGTGGATTCGTTCGAGCGGCACGCCATCTTCGGGCTCGCCGAGATGCTCGCGGCAACACCGGACGACGCCCCCGCGCGAAGCGCTTCTCCCGCCGCGGCGCGAATCTCCCGGCACTGGCAACTGGTGCGCGCGGTGCGCAACGTCGTGGAGGAATCGCCAGACTGCCCGTTGTCCGTCGCGGAACTCTGCGCGCGCTTTCACGCGAGCCGCCGCACGCTGCAATACGCGTTCGAGGAAACGCTGGGCGTGAATCCCTCCGCCTACATCCGCGCGGTGCGCCTCGGACGCGTGCGGCGCGAGCTGCGCGGCGCCCGATCCGTGACCGAGGTCGCAACGCGCTGGGGCTTCTGGCACTTCGGGAATTTTTCGGGCGAGTATCGCGAGCAGTTCGGCGAATTGCCGTCGGAGACGTTCAAGCGGGAGAACCGGTGCTGACGGCGTGGCGCCTACAACCGGCGAGGCGCTTCGACACGGCTTCTGAACGCGATACCGACGCAGACCGTCAGCCTTGTTCGAACGCGACGGCTCAGGGCGCAATCCAGCTGTGAATCCAACGGTCGCCCTGACGCACATAGCGCGCCCGCAGCGGGCGATCCGCTGAAAGATCGAGCCAATCCAGACGCGCGGGGCGAACCTCGACGACGCAGAAATGCTTGAGGCCCTCGCCGGGCCCCGGAACACCGTGTGCATCGTGGGCCGTGCCGAGCGCATCGTCTGCGTGGCTCATGGGCGTTCCGGGCGCGAGCCGCGTCCGGTAGGCGACCAGGTCGTGGTCGGGACTGGCGCGCCACGCATCGAGTTGCGCTTGCCCGTCGCGAACGATCCGGGTTTCACCGAACACCCGGATCTGCCGGCTCTGAACGGGATCCACGCCGACGAGCGCGATGCGCGGCTCCCGGCTCAGTTCGGCAATCTTCGGCGAGCGCAGGTCCGTGTGGAACGTGAGCACGTTCTTCTGCTCACTCACGCCCCGAAGCAGCACGGTACGCACATTCGGGAAACCGTCGAGGCCGATCGTCGCGGCCTGCATCACCTTGAACGGCTGATCTTCTTCGCGTACAGCGGCAGCGAGGTCATCCCAGATTCGGGCGTAAATCTGTTCGAGCGTCATCGGGCGGGCTCCTGGCGGGTTCCTGGCGGGGTCCTGGCGGGGTCCTGACAGACCGGCCCCGGCGTTCACACAGAACCGGGCGTCAGAAAGAGAAAGCACACCGGATGCCCGCGAAGTTCTGCCTGCCCCGCTGCGGCTTTGGCAGACAGGCTCCAAGGCTCGGCTCAGAACGTTGGCTGTCTCGCAACACAAACCCTCCGCCCGCATCAAGCCGCCGCACGACGCCCGAGCATAGCCATCGCGACGAACCCCGCCGCGCCCGCGACGAGGGCCGCTGCCGCGACCCCCAGCGCCGGCGTGAACGATCCGAAGCGCGCGGTCAGCGGCGCTGCGACGAGCGGCCCAAGAATCTGCCCGACGCCGTACGACGCGGTCGCATAGCCCATCAGCCCGGTCGCACGCGCGCCGTGCAGGCGCCGGGCATCGCGCATGGCGAACAGCGTGATCGCGGTAAACGGCAGTCCGAGCAAGGCGCTGCCCACCGAAAAGCCCGCCGCGTTCGGCCACACGATGCCGGCCGCGATGCCGAGTGCCTGCGTCGCGCAGCCGGCGGCAAGCAGCAGCCGGTTGTCCCAGTGCGCGGGCAGCCGCGCGGCGGCAAGCGCACCGACGATCAACGCCGCGCCGAACATGGGCCAGAACAGGTCGGGCCACGGCGAGCCGGCCGGCAGGGCGGCGCGCGCGATCACGGGCAGGAACGTCGCCGTGATGATGTAGCCGAAGCCCGGCATTCCGTACAACACGACCAGCCCGATCGCATCGGCGCGATGGCGCCGCGGGTCCGCGGCGGGCGCGGCGGCAGTGGTCACCGCATGCGACGTGGCGCCGAACGCCGGCGTGCCCGCGACACTCGGCTTTGCATCGGACACAGGCGCGCTCCCGAACGTGCGCCAGATCGCGGTCGACAGCACGGCCGACAGCGCGGCAAATCCCAGCCAGCCGGGCGCTGCGCGATGGCCGTCCAGTGCGCGGCCGATCAACCCCGTGAGCACGATGCCGACACCCGGCCCCGCATAGATGACGCCGCCCCATTCGGGCGCGTGCAGTTCGGCAAGGCGCCGCAGTCCCCATTGCGACACGAACACGAAGGTCCACGCGCTGACCACGCCCGCAACGAAGCGCACCACGAGCCACACCGCCAGCAGATGTCCGACGCCCATCGCGGCGGTAAGCAGAACCGTCGCCGCGAGCCCGAAGCGCATCATCCGTGCGGGCGCCAAGCGCAGCGCCGCGCAACTGACCGCCCCCGCGAAATAGCCCGCGTAGTTCGCCGACGCAAGCCAGCTGCCGGCCTTCAGGCCGACAGCCCCGTCGGCCAGCATCAGCGGCAGCAGCGGCGTGAACGCAAAGCGCCCCACACCGAGCGCCACCGCGAGCCCGACCATGCAGGCGAGCGCGGCGGCGCCGGCGCGGCGGTCGGTCTCGTCGGAGGAAAGCGCGCGGGCGGCGGCGGGCGGAGCATCGGAACGGGCCATGGTGCGAGCGGCCGCGCGGGAGGCGCCGGCCGGAACAGAGAGGGGAACGCGTCGATCGTAGCTTGACCCGGCATTCTCGAAAAATGAATAATCGAGAATCCATCCATCGCATGGAGAGAACAATGGATCTGGCGGCACTGGCGATTTTCCGGGCGGTCGTGCGCGAGAACGGCGTGACGCGTGCCGCGGCGAAACTCAACCGCGTGCAGTCGAACGTGACGACGCGCATCAAGCAACTCGAGGAGGACCTGGGCGCGGCGCTCTTCGTGCGCGACGGGCGCCGGCTCGTGCTGACGCCCGCCGGCCACACGCTGCTGCCGTATGCGGAGCGTCTGCTCGCACTCGCCGACGAAGCGCGCGACGCCGTGCGCGAAGACACGCCGCGCGGGCGGCTGCGGCTCGGCACGATGGAAAGCACGGCCGCAAGCCGCCTGCCGGCCGTGCTCGCGCGCTATCACCACGCGTGGCCGGAGGTGTCGCTCGAACTCGTGACCGGCACGACCGGCTGGCTGGTCGACAAGGTGCGCGACTTCGAGATCGACGCCGCGCTGTTCGCGCGGCCGCCCGCGCCGGACACGCTGCCCGATACGTTCGAGACGGTGCCGATCTTCCGCGAGAACCTCGTGCTGCTCACGCCGCGCGGCCATCCGCCGGTTCGCACGCCGCGCGACGTGATCCCGTCGACGCTGATCGCGTTCGAGCGCGGCTGCACGTACCGCAAATACGTCGAGCAATGGTATGCGGCGTATGGGATGAAGCCCGCGCGTGTGCTGGAACTCGGCTCGTACCACGCGATCGTCGCGTGCGTCGCGGCCGGTGCGGGGATCGCGGTGGCGCCGCGCTCGGTGCTCGATCTTCAGCCGGAGACGGAGAACGTCGTACAGCACGCGATTACCGGGTTCGGCGAGATCGATACGCTGCTCGCGTGGCGGCAAGGGTATGCGTCGTCCGCGCTTGCCGCGCTGCGCGACGCACTCGCCGAGGCCGCCCGGCAACCGGATGGCGCCGCGAAGCCGGCCGCTGCTGTGCCGGCGTGAGGTGTTCGCGCATGAGGGCGCCGGTGCGCTGCGTCTGCTCCGCCTGCTTCAACGCATAGGTAATCTGTTCCTCGGTGAACTTGCGCTTCTTCACAGCATGACCTCCTGGTCTTGATGACAACGTCATGCCGGAATTTTCCACTTCCAAATGGGATAGTTTTGTGGGTCAGGGTCAAACGACGCCGACAGCCAATCCAGAATGATCATATCTACGGGATTAACGCTGGCAATGTCCCGGACGTCTTTCGGATTTTTCGCGCACACCACACGAAAATTATATTCAGCTAGAAATTTTTCGAGCGCACCCGCGTTTTTTACGTTTTCATCAAGCATCAATATATTTTATTATAAACGCCCACTCTTTACCGATTCGATTAATATTTCATTTCAACTTAAACCCACCAACTTAACCAAATAAAAACTCAGGCATGGCACAACGGACGCACCCTCAGCGGTCCGTACCATCTGAAAAGGTGCAGCGTGGCAACCGCTACAGGCGAACGTGAATCTCAGACAGGACAACCACCCGGCAGGCGATAAGGTCGCACCTGGCGATCTCCGTCGAGTATCTTGCGGTCCGCTATGCTGCGGATTGTGACAGGCATCGATCGCCAACCAGGTTCAGGCAAATTATATACATGTATTCAGACAGAAATCTTAAAAAATTGGAATCCATGCTGCATTTTTTACGCCGACCATGCTTGCCCCCAATACCGCCAATTATCGAGCAATTCTGGAAAAACAGTAAGATCTGCGGCTCACCCGATCAGCTGAAGCGCAATAAATAGAACTTATCTTTCACTCACTCGGCACACGCCAAAACAATGACACGTCAGCGATATATGCGACCAGCATCGAAATCGGCAAATACTCATTACGTATTGCCCTTGCACATGTTGAAGCCCAGAGAACAGACGATCCAATCCACTATATCGGACTACATCAACCACTTGCATCACGAAGGCATCGAGCCGCGGCGCCATGACCGGAGCGTGGGACAAGTGCGCGATGCATGCGGTGGTGTCAGCGCAGTTAGGGGTCCCTCCGATTTCCCTCTGCACCGCACTCCCCGGCAGCACTCCTTGAGGCTTTGGAACCCGCCCTCAATCTGGCTTTCTCAAGTGACGTTTTAGCGTGCGCTGGTGAACATTGAACGCCTCGGCAACCACGTCGGGCGAATGGTTCTCGAGGAGCACACGTGCCTGCTCGCGTTGCGTGGCACTCATTCCTGACGGGCGCCCAATGCTGCTACCCCGTTGGCGCGCAGCCTCCATTCCTGCCCGCGTCCGTTCGCTGATCAGCCCGCGTTCGAATTCCGCAAGCGCGGCAAGCATATGGAACGTAAAGCGGCCGGTTGTCGAACCTGTGTCGATGTATTCACTTAGAGAGAGCAGCCGCACCCTTTGTTGCTCAAGGTCTACCACGATGCTGGCAAGGTGCTGCAGCGAGCGCCCCAATCTGTCCAATCGCCAGACCACCAGCGTTCCCCCGCCCGCGACCGCTTCGAATGCCTGGCGCAAGCCTGGCCGATCGAATCGGGCTCCTGATATCCCTTTGTCGAAGAAAACGGCACTGCAACCATGCTCTTTTAATGCCGTCAGCTGCATGTCCAGATGCTGCTCCTCAGTGGAAACACGAGCATATCCAACCTTGATTCGCTTGTATGGCATAGCTAAGTCAATGAATCGTAACGATAAATACAGGTTGAATCCTATTGATGCGCCTTTCTTCCATTTTCTTACAGCATTGGCAATACAAAACGCCCGCGATCCCAGACAGGACAGGCTTCCAACAGACATATCATGGATATGAAGTTTATTTAAAAAATTAAGTCAATGCATCAAATTTTCATAGCTTTTTCAAGCTCCACTATCTTTTTACATTTCCATCAAGTCTGGCCACAAGCCTCTCGTATGGCGGCAATGCACTCGACGCCAGCTTCTCGCGAGAATGGGCGGCATAGACCGTCGATCACCGCCCGGCGCGGCCTTGCAAACCAAATATCGATAGAGCGCATGGCTGCCTGGCACAATGGAGCAGCACGCCGCCATCTGCGCGTGCCATGTCCTTGACCACACAATGAGGCGCGAGAAACAGGGATATACAGGGATATCGATTCAACCAGTTCGACCGGCTGGACTCGATGATCGAGTCAGCACGATAGCGGGCTTCCCAGGCGGGGCGGCGTTGGCGCAGATCTGATTCGCTCTCTGCCGGTTGCAGATGGACCGGACGAAAGCAGACGCGCTCATCGCAAGAATGGGTTGTTGCGGGCTGTCGGTTGTGGCGGCGCCAATAGCCGACGTCAATCACACTGGCTCTCATATTGCAAGGCGACTGCCATAGAAAGGAAAGCAAACCATTTGCGCCCGCGAAGACTGCGGCGCAAACGTATCCGGGTATCTATGTGCCGTAATGGCACGCCCTCGTGAGGCCAGTCAGCAGCCTCTATTGCAAAAAGATGGCCAATTCAGAAAGCCGTGGTCGGCGTACCTGCGGGCGTATCCAATGAGCCTGCGGGTCACCCACTCGCCGGTGTGGCATCCATACGTGCCTGAAACACGCCTGGCGCCAACGGGTAAGATGCTTCGTGCCCCGAAATTTGTTGAATTAGTCTGGCAAACTTTTAACAACGCAGCAACCTATTTCTCATTCTTTTTTTGTGCAATTTTGTTGAATTTTGCGTAATTATGGTCACACATTAACAAATATCTTGAATACGCTTTTTTGGGTGCTATGTCTATATTGAGTTCTATCGGCCTATGGGTCCGGACAAACCGGCTGACGGTATAACGCAGGATTCGCATTTTGTATGCTCGGACAGAGGCGGCTGCCCGTGAGAAGAGAAGACCATCCTGCGCCTCGTGTCCCGACACAGCCCTCTGCCGCCCCCTCGTCGGGCAACCTATCCCGCAGGGATCGGCGATCCTCGATTGCCGGCCACGGCACGCGCGAGCCGTTCCCACGCCTCCCGGTAGAGAGGCAGTGGAATGCGCGAGAGCTGTGCATCATGCACCGCCAGGATATGCGCGACCGCGACCGCATCGGCATCGTGCAACCGCCACTCTCCGCTCCCGGCCGCACACAACGCACATTGCTCCAGCAGGCTTTCGGCCTTGTGATACGGCCGCGGCGCGGCACGTTTGCGCTCGAGCGTCTCGATGAGATAGGCGAGGCATACGGTCCGCACCAGACAGGCGATGGCGTCCGCACTCCCCCGTCCGGCACGCATGACTTCAAGTGCCGTGTGATGTTCGATCGACAGCGCCCGCACTTTTGTCGCCGACAGTTTCGGTGACGGAGGGTGCCTCGCAGGCGCATGCCCCGCACTGGCCCCGTCTTCGCCGAAGCGCGCGGCCGGATTCGTTGCCATGGTCACTCCTCATTGCCCGAGCGGTCCTCACGGGCTCCGGCTGCACGACGGATAAGCCGTTTGCGCATCCACAATCAGAACGATGCTCAGAACCATCCACTCCCGCTCGCGCCGCTAGCGTAAGTTGCGAGGCATCCCCTCGCCCACACATAGACGCAGTTGGACAATCTGCCGGAGCTGACGGTCCAGCTGCGTCTGCGTGGCAATGCGCTGTGCCTGCAACTGCGCCACTTCGCGCCGCAACGACTGCTGCCGGTTGTTCACCAGATGATTCAGCGCTCCACTGCACGCCAGGTCAGCGCGCAACCGCTCCGCCTCGGCGGTGGCCTTTTCGAGCAGCGCCGCGAGCTGCGCATTACGTGCGTCGAGCTGCATGCGTCGCAACTCGAGTTCGCACCAGCAGAGAACCTGTTCCTGAAAGTGGCCGAACGCCTGACCGGCGCTGGCGAGAACCGGGGTCTGAAAGGCACGGCGGATCGTACCGGCATGGTTGAGCACCACATAGAAGCCGAGCGACGCCGCATCGAAGAGCAGACTCACCTCGTACTCGAAGCTGCGAAAAACCTGCACGGACGTCAGGGCGTCCGCAGCGATGCGCGCGGCCACGTCTTCGAGATCGGCGGGTTTGGGTGCGCGATGGCTGCCGTGTTGCGGCGTGGCCTGAGCATCGTGCAGGGCGACAACGGCCGCGCCCGGGTGATCGTCGGCGGCGACGGCGTTGTCGAATCGCTGCGGTGTTGCTTCAGTGCTGGCGCCCGGTCCGCCGTAAAGCCGGGTAACGGTTTCACGAGACATATTCATGTCGTTCTCCAGTGAGAGGATGCTTCATGCCCGTCGGTTGTCCATTCGCGTTCCCGTGTCTGCACGGAAGACGTATCGGACCTGTTCGGCGTGACCGCCATGGGTGGGAAAGCCGCGTAGCAACGCAGGCCGGCGTAGTGACCGTTCATGACGACATCGAAGCCGGTGTTCATCACCGGTCGTCCAAGGGATAGCGGCTGCCAGGCGCCGGGCTTCAGCGGGAAGCATCGGTCGAGCGTGCGTTGCGCGCTCTTCGTGCTGATGGAATAGGTGCAGATGCCGTAGAACTCGAGGAGCGGCAATAGCACGACCGGCCCGCGGTCTGAACGAAAGTTGTCGATGGACTCGCGCAGCGCGTCCTGGTCGAACGTCATGACGCAAGGCACGCGGGCACCGAACAACGACAACCGCAGCACCGAATCGAAGTTATAACCCCATGCCACGAGATCGAACGGCTCGCATGGATAGAGCAAGTCCGCCACGGCGTGCTGAAAATCCGGCCGGAAGATCGCATCGTCCTCCGCGATCGTCACGATATCGTCGCCTGCCGCAACGGCTTGCCACAGCTGCCAGGTCGTCGCCGCGATGCCGTACGAGCCGGGCATATAGTCGAGCCCGTCTTCGAACAGATCGCGGCGATCGGGCAGCGCCACAGCGCGGCCGTCGATCACGTCGTGAAAGACGTAGTCGAGCCCGGCGTTGAGGCACACAAACGCCTGGCGCCGCGCATGTGCCGTGGGCAGCGAGATCACGTGCACACGACCAACGTCTGCGAGCGAACCGGGTGTCATGGCGGACCGCCTCATCCCGCCAGAAGCGAGATACCGAAGAAGAGGCCGAGCACGGCACCCACGAGCCGGCCCTGAAGACTCGCCTGCATCCGGGCAGCGTCGCGGACCCGCCCGGGCCAGCGTTTCGCGCTCGTCAACGCCGCGACGGGCGGAACAATCAGGGCCGCGGTCACGAGCGCCCCGCCGCCAATGACAGACATCCATCCTTCGGCGGGCAATCCCGTGAGACGCTCGATGAGATAACTGGCGACGGGAACGGAGGCCGCCCCGCAGACCAGCCCGAGCAGCGCGCCGCGCAACAGCGCATCGGTTTCGTAAGAGATGTCCATGTCGTTCGGATAGCGAAATAGAAGTCGAGTCAGGAAGCCGTCATGCCGGCACCTGTTGCAGGAGTGCCGCGCGCACGCGCTGGATGACGCCAGCCCAGTCGCCCGGCGTTTTCTGGCGGAACAGCTTCGCCGTGGGGTACCACGGCGAATCGTCGCGGTGATCGAGCCAGCGCCAGCAGCCGTCGAAGCGGCAGAGAATCCAGACCGGCCTGCCGAGCGCGCCGGCGACGTGGGCCACGGAGGTGTCCGCGGTAATGACGAGGTCGAGTGTGGAAATGATGGCCGCGGTATCGGCGAAGTCGCCCACCTGACCCATCGGATCGCGTGGCCGCAACCCGAGCGGAATGCCGGCCAACTGACTGCGTGCGGCGTCTGCCTTCTGAAGACTCACGAAGGTGACGCCGGCCACGTCCAGCAACGGCAGCAGCGCCCCGGCGTGGAGCGAGCGCCGGCGGTCGATTGCATGCGCGCCCGGCATGTCGGGACGCGGATCGCCTGCCCACACGAGACCCACGCTGAACCCGTCTGCCGAAATGCGGCGACGCCAGCGCGTCGACTGCGCATCCGGTACGCGCAGATAAGGCACCCGGGCCGGCACGGTGGCGAGCGTCGTGCCCATGCGCAACGGCAGACTCATCAGCAGGCAGGCGTAGTCGTGTGCGGCAAGCTGCGACGCTGCACTGTCGGGCACGCATTCGTCGACCCCTTCGAGCGTCTGCAACAGGCGGCACAGCGTGCGCTGGCAGACCAGCGTCAGCTTCGCTGCGCCCTTCGCCTTGAGCATCGGCAGATACCGCGCGAACTGCACGCAGTCGCCGAGCCCCTGCTCGGCCCACACCACCAGCGATTTGCCATCGAGCGGCTCGCCGCGCCATTCCGGAAACGGCAGCGCCGGCCGCACGTGACAGTGCGCGTCGTCGCCCCAGTACGGGGATTCGCCATACCGCGCCTCGTATAGCCTCCACCCTTCTTCATAGCGGCCCATCGCGAGCAGCACGAGGCTCAGGTTGAACGCGGTAGGCGTGCGCGCCGGTGCCGCCGCCAGCGCTTGCCTCAGATACTGTTCCGCTTCTGTGAGGCGCCCCGCGTCGTGAAGCAGGCGGCCCAGATTATTGAGCGCCTCCACCGAGCCCGGATCGAGTTCGAGCACGCGCCGGTAAAGCCCTTCGGCCTCAGCATGTCGCTGCTGGCGATGCAGCAGCGCGCCGAGTGCGCCGCAAGCGTCCTTCAGCTTCGGATCAAGACGCAACGCCTCGCGAAGGCAGACCTCGCCCTCGTCGGCGCGGCCGGTCGCCACAAGGAGCAGCCCCAGGCCGTGATGCGCCAACGCATCGTCCGGCCGGAGCGCCAGGGCATACCGGTAAGCGTGCTCCGCGTCTGCCGCACGATCCGTTTCCTGCAGCAAGCCGGCAAGGTAGACATGAGCCGCAGCGTGGCCGGGCACCGCTGCGATCACCTGTCTGTAGCAGTCCTCCGCCCCGGCGAACTGCCGGTTTGCGTGGAGCAGCAGGGCCAGGTTGTAGCGTGCGTCGACGTAGCCGGAATCGGGTTGCAGCGCGGCGCGGTAGCAGCGTTCCGCTTCACCCGCATCGCCGGCCCTTTCACGCAGCGCACCGAGATTGTTGAGCGCTTCCGGATGGCCAGGCGCCAGCCGCAGCACCATCCGGTACAGCCGTTCGGCGTCGGTGAACGCGCCGCGCCGGTGCGCTTCCACGGCGGCCTCGAAGAGCCGGTTCGTGACGCATGCCCGCCAGAGCGCGTCAGACGTGCGGGTCATCGCGCGATCCATCGTGAGCCTCATGTACGTAACGCGGTCTGAACTGGCTGCCCAGCCTGAAGGCTGACATGCGCCGTGCCGGCAGACGCGGGCGCGAACGCTGCAACGCGCCGAGCTGCACGAGTTCGTTGACGGCATCGGTCCAGCGTCTGGCCGTAAAGCCGCAGGCCGCGCGCAGGTCGAGATCGGGAATGGGGCGCTGCTGGCCGAAATCGAGCAGCGGCACGACCAGCAGCGCGACGAGGAAAGCGTCGTCGCTCAGCGCGTGCTCGACGAGCCGCGCAAGAAAGGTGCGTTGCACATTCGAGAGCGCGGCGTGCAGCGTCTTGACCGACACCGCGCCCGGTATCGCGAGGCAAGGTATGGGTACGAAGCCGTAATCGCTCATGGCTGCTCCGCTTCGTTTGCGGTATTCGTAAACGGCCGCCACACCCGCGCGTCATCGCGGGGCAGGTCACTCGCCACGACGCGTGCTGCCGTAGCCGGCACGGGAACAGTGATGTTGGTGCGCTTCATGCGAACGGGGCTCCGTGTCAGAACGAGGTGCCGGCCTGGCAGCCGCCGGCCGCCGCGCCATTGGTTGCGTTCATGCCGCAGCCGAGAAGCGAACAGCCGGAAAGCGCGAGGACGGCCACGACGGCGAGCAGGTGGAGCAAGCGGTGCGGGATCATGTCGGTGACTCCGTTCAGTAGCCCGTGGCGGGTGCATCAGCGGGGAAAGACGACGGCGATGAGAAGCCTGAGAAACATCCACGCGGCGAGCACCGATAGCGGGATGACGAGCAGCACCGCGGCAATCAGCCATCCCACGCGCGGCAACGCGTGCGGGTCTCGCCCTTCGTGGCGCGCTCTGGTTGCGGCTTCGCTTCGCATGCACACCTCCCACGCTCAGAGCGGCACAAACTCGATGCGCCGGTTCTCAAAACGTCCGGCGGCTGTCAGCGTGCCGGCCACTGCACGGTCCGCCCCGTAACCACGCGCGACCAGCGACGCCGCCGGTACACCCGCATTCACGAGAAAGCCGCGTATGGCATCGGCGCGCCGCTGTGTCAGGGGGAGCGGGCCATTGCCGTCGTCCGCGCGGTCTGCATGCGCGGCAATCGCGAGCCGCAGCACCTGATTGCGCGCGGCACAGGCCTTCATCAGCTGCGCGGACATCGACAGGTTCTCGGTGGCAGACGGCGGCAGTCTGTCGTCCCCCGCGGCGAAGTCGATGACCTGCCGGTTCAGCGCGGCGGCCGCCTGCTGTGCGTCGCACGCCGAGTCGGTCTGAAGCAGTGCCGACATGGCGTGCAAAAACGAATCGGTGGCATGGGAGACGGCTGCGGACCTGTCGAACACCTCTACGTCGAACGCCGGCCCGAGGGCCTGCTGCAGACGCTGCCGCCAGACCTCCGCGCTCTCCGGCGACAGGCCCCCGAGCATCACGCGATGGTCTTCGAGGGTGAGTTCCGCGCCGGGCACCGCCATATAGGACGACAGGGCGTCGAGCTGCGAGAGCCAGATGGACGCCCCCGCCCCTCCGGCGCCTGCCCCGCCGCTCTTGAGCGATGCCGAAAAATGCCCCTTGCCGAAGCGCGCGAGCAGTGGCCCGACCACGGCTTGACGCTGATCATCGCGGTCGAGCACGGCCTGCACGGCAGGCACGCCCGAAGCGTTCGTGCGCGCCGCAAGCCACGCGCTGGCCGCCGGCGCTCGGGCATCCGCGGCCTGCGCTTCGTTGGCCGGTACAGCGGCCGCGCCGCTCGCCGCAAGCTGCGTGAATGCACCAGCGACACCGGAGGCGCCGGTCGTGCCCGTGGCTTCGACCGATCCCGCAGTCGCGTGACCGGCTGATGGGGGCGTTGTGTCATCGGACGCGGCTGTTGCGTGAACCTGCCCCGCGACCGGCACCGAAGAAGCGGAGGTGGCCGATGTGGTCAATGTGGCCGATGTAGCGGGCGTTAGCACGGCCATCGCCTCGGCCCACGTATGGCGTTTCTCCCACAGGGCAAGCGCGACCAGCACCACGGCCAGCAGCACGAATAGCGGCCACAGCCTCGATCCCCGCGACGACGCCTGCCGCCTGGCTCCCGTTTCCTCTGCCTGTACGCCAGGATGCGACGCGGCCGCATAGGCAAGCGTCGCCATCGAACTGGTGTAGCGCACCTCGTTCGCATAGACCTTTCCGGCTGCGAAACGCGCGTGCTGCGGGACGTCGAAGCGCGTCGCCTGCTGCGCCGCAATGGCTTCGGCTTGCTGGCCGGCAGCGGGATCGCTGTCCATGTCGGTTCGCGCTGAATGGTGGTCGGGTGCCGCTGTCGTTTCCTCGCGTCCCGCCGTCGCGCCGGCAAGGCGTTGGGACACTTGTGCGTCGGACTCGTATGGACCATTCACGGGTAGGCGGAGCTCGTCCGTCGAGGTGTGCAACACCGCTGCATGGGCTTGCGCTGCATTGTCAGCAGGCCGGCGCAACACCTGCCGCGGGTGAAAATCCGCCGCGACGGCGGCGAGCCGCACCGCAACCGTATCGGCAAATGCACGGGCATGCGGGTACCCGAAGAGGGCCGCGACGCCCTCTTCCATGCTGCTCGCAACCGTCGGAAGCTGGCTTGCCAGCAAACCGGGCAGTTGTGAGACATCACCCTGCTCCAGCAGCACGTGATGCTTGATCACCCCCGCGAGCATCGCTGCCGTCATACCGCAGAGTGCGTTTGCCGGTTGCGTCGGCACACCGGTCTGCGCGGCGACGTGGTCGCTCAATGTGGCCACCGGCATGCCGATGGCGCGGTTGGCGAGCAGGTGGCCCTGCTGCTCGAGGTCTTTCAGGCCAGCCGTCGTTTCAACGCGCTGCGCGCATTCGCTGCCGATACGTGCATTGCTCTCGCGCGACATCAGCGCGTCGAATGCGGCGCGCGTGTCCTCGCGCCCGTCTGCGGCGCGGGCCGCGAGTGCCGCCGTCAGCATCGGAGCCGCCCGCCCGAATACGTGGGCGACGGCGTGTGCGGGCAGCCCCATGCGGGCCGCGATTCGCTGCAATACGGTGTCGTCGGCACATTGCTCCAGCGCCTCGCCAAGATTGATCCGTTTCAATGCATCCCCCGTCGTCCTGCTGGCCGCCGCATCGGCAGCCGTTCAATGTCCGTTACATCCGCTGGAGCGCCCCGCCGCTGTGCACACAGGCCGCCCGTCCACGTTCAGCCGACGGCGGCCGGCGCCGCGCGGTTTCCGTGCGCAGTTCACTGTCGTCGGTGAACCGCCAGTCGCCGCACTGGCCGCAGATGCGCACGCAGCCGGCGTAGATCTGGATCACGGCGTCGTCTCCCCATGCCTGCCGCAAACGCCGCAGCCACGCACGCTGTCT
>NZ_JARCHA010000014.1:0-116349 GCF_048957895.1 Paraburkholderia sp. A1RI_3L | reverse complement strand
TGCAAATTCTGGAAGGGGCCGCGGTGATTGCCGCAATGAGCCTGTACCTGATTCCTTCCATCGAAGCGGACGCGCGCGAACACGCTGACGCGTTCGCCATCACGATGGTGAACATCCTGCTGGGCTGGACGATTGTCGGCTGGTTCGCGGCCCGCGCCTGGGCGCACCGCGCGGAGGACACGCAACCGCTGCTGCGCACGGCGCAACGGATTCGCAGCGCGGTGGGCCGGGTGACGAGCCAGAAGATCGTCGATCACGTGAAGCTGCGCGCGGCGCTGGAATGTCGCGACCTCACGAGGCGGCACGTTGCGACGGGGCCGTGTGCATGATGGCGGCTTGTTCTACCGGCGAGGCAGGTCCCATGCGTCGCCTTGCGCGATCGTTGGGACCACTGGTCGTTTCATTGATGGCCGCGAGTGCGGTGCTGGCGGGCTGCGCCTCCGCCACGGGCGTGAGCGCGACAGACAAGCCGGGCACCTACACCGTGTCGGCCTCGGCCACGGGCGGGCGGCTTGCATGGGCACGTGCCCATGAACGCGCGGTGACCGAAGCCAACGATTACTGCGAAAGCCGCGGCATGCAGACTAGCGTGGCCTACGAGCGAACGGACGGCATCGAAGCGTTCCAGCAGCATGGCGCGGTGCTGCGATTCGAGTGCCATCCGAAGTTCTGAACGTCTGAACGGGCGCGGCCTCAGACCAGCCCGGTCATGTAATAGACAGCGATCACGAAGAACACCGCGAGCGTCTTGATGACCGTGACCGCGAAAATATCGCGGTACGACTCGCGGTGCGTGAGCCCTGTCACCGCGAGCAGCGTGATAACGGCGCCGTTGTGTGGCAGCGTGTCCATGCCGCCGCTGGCCATGGCCACCACGCGGTGCAGGACGTCGAGCGGAATGTGTGCGGCCTCGGCGCCCTTGATGAAGGTGTCGGACATCGCCGCGAGCGCGATGCTCATGCCGCCCGACGCCGACCCCGTGATGCCGGCCAGCGAACTCACCGAAACCGCTGCGTTCACGAGCGGATTCGGAATGCTCTTCAGCGCGTCGCCCACCACGAGGAAGCCCGGCAGCGCGGCGATCACGCCGCCGAAGCCGTATTCGGACGCCGTATTCATCGACGCCAGCAACGCGCCCGCCACAGCGGCCTTCGTACCCGTTGCGAAGCGGTCGCGCACGCGGTTGAACGCCGTCAGCACGACCAGCAGAATGCCCAGCAGCAGCGCGCCTTCAACGGACCAGATGGCGACGACCTGCTTGATGGTCGCGGTAACCGGTGCATGCACGCCAGGCAATACCTCCGGCGCCACGGCGTAGGTAGCCGCGCCGTACCACTGCGGAATCAGGCGCGTGAGCGCGAAGTTCGCCACGCCCACCAGCACGAGCGGCGCGACGGCCAGCAGCGGATGCGGCAGGCTCGCCGTCTCCACGCGCTCCGGTTCGTTCACGAGTGCCGTGCCGTAACCCTCGCCCTTGGCCATCGCGCTGCGGCGCCGCCAATCCAGATAGGTAAGACCCACCACGATGATGAACAGCGAGCCGATCACGCCGAGCGCGGGCGCGGCCCAGGCGGTCGTCTTGAAGAACGTGGTCGGGATGATGTTCTGGATCTGCGGCGTGCCCGGCAGCGAGTCCATCGTGAACGAGAACGCGCCCAGCGCAATCGCGCCCGGCATCAAACGCTTCGGAATGTTGCTCTGGCGGTAGAGCTCCGCGGCGAACGGGTACACCGCAAAGACCACGACGAAGAGCGACACGCCGCCATAGGTCAGCAACGCACACACCGCGACGATCACGGCATTGGCGCGCGACCGGCCGATGTACCGGATGGCGGCCGCCACGATTGATTCAGAGAACCCGGACAGTTCGATCACCTTGCCGAACACGGCGCCGAGCAGAAACACGGGGAAATACAGCTTCACGAAGCCGACCATCTTCTCCATGAAGATGCCGGAGAACACAGGCGCCACGGCGGCGGGGTCGGTGAGCAGCACGGCGGCGAGAGCCGCGATGGGCGCGAAGAGAATCACGCTGTAGCCGCGGTAGGCGGCGAACATCAGAAACGCCAGAGCGGCAAGGACGATGACAAAGGACATTGAGTCTCCTGGTTGTTTTACGTGTACGCGCCGGCTTCGCGGGTGCGGTGGGGCATGTTGCGGCGCGATGAAGCGCGCCGCTGTATGCAGGTTCCGTGCCTGTCGGCCTGTAAACGGTGCCGCTGGCATTCGGGTACCGTCGGGCCACCCCGCCTGAGGCGGCTGTGCGGTGTTTGGCACAGCGAGCCACCCGTCACGTCGAGCGGCGAGTCACATCGCTGACCGTACCAGGTTGTCTCCATAGAGAGACGCCGCGGAGCATACGCGGGCCACAGATTACACCGATATCCGTGTATTTACGGGCTTGCTGCCTGTCTCCGCTGCGGGATACGATTTTCTCGAACTGGAGACAACGGGACATCCAGCATGCCGGGAGACGCTGACAGCATGATGAACGACTGGGCTGGCCTGCCTGCCACCTACGGCGATGTGCTGCGCCGCGCCATGGATTCGCTTTTCCGCACCTTCGAAAACTTCAGCGAAGGCACGTTCATCGTGGATGCTGATGCGCGCGTCGTGTGGATCAACAAGCGCTACGCCGCGCGCTTCGGTTTTGCGGACCCGCAGCAGGCCATCGGCCTCGACTGCGAGACCGTGATTCCCAACAGCCTCATGCGCGAGGTCGTGAACACGGGCAAACCGATTCTGCTCGACATCCTCGAGACGGACCGCGAACCGCTCGTCGTCACGCGTCTGCCGCTGAAGGACGATGCGGGCACGACCATCGGCGCCGTGGGTTTTGCGCTCTTCGACGAACTCAAGGCGCTCACGCCGCTCTTTTCCCACTATTCGAGGGTCCAGCAGGAGTTGATCGCGACGCGCCAGTCGCTCGCCCAGGCGCGGCGGGCCAAGTACACGTTCGCGAGCTTTGTCGGCACGAGCCCCGCGAGCCTCGAGGTGAAGCGTCAGGCGAGGCGTGCGGCGCAGGTCGACTCGCCGGTTCTGCTGCTGGGCGAAACTGGCACGGGCAAGGAACTGCTTGCGCATGCCATTCACGGCGCGTCGTCGCGCGCCGACAAGCCGCTCGTTACGGTAAATGTGGCCGCCATTCCGGACACGCTGCTCGAAGTCGAATTCTTCGGCGCGGCGCCGGGCGCGTACACCGGCGCGGATCGAAAGGGCCGCGTCGGCAAGTTCGAGCTTGCCGACGGCGGCACGCTGTTTCTCGACGAGATCGGCGACATGCCGTTGGCGCTGCAAGGCAAGCTGCTGCGCGTGCTGCAGGACCGCGAGTTCGAACCGCTCGGCTCGAATCGCATCGTGCGCGCGGACGTGCGGATCATCGCGGCAACCTCGGCCGACTTGCCCGCGCTCGTCACGGCCGGACGCTTTCGCGCCGATCTCTTCTATCGCCTCAACGTGCTGACCATCCACGCGCCGCCGCTGCGCGAACGGTTGTCGGATATCGAGTCGCTCGCTTACGCGATTCTGGAGGACCTTTCCACGGCGGGGCGCGGCGGTCATTTCGAACTGCAGGAGGACGCGTTGCGGCTGTTGTGCTCGCATGCGTGGCCCGGTAACGTGCGCGAGTTGCGCAACACGCTGGAGCGGGCGGTGATGCTGTCGGACAGCGAGCGCATCGATGCGCGGGCGCTCGCGCCGTTCATCGCCGTGGCCGGCGCTTCGCATGGCGCGAGCGCCGCGCCGGCCGCCGCGGCTAATGTGGCGGCTGGCGGTCGCGATGCTGCCGCGGCAACGGCAACGGCCGCGGCCGTGGCCGAAGCGCCCGCCCAGCCGTCATGGGCCGACGCGATGGCGACTTTCGAGAAGCGCTTTCTGGGCGAGGCGCTTGAGGCATGCGACGGACACGTCGCGGCCGCGGCCGCGCGTATCGGCATGGGACGCGCGACGCTTTACAAGAAGATTGCGGCATACGGCATCGAAGTGTGACCGGCGGCGTTTCCTTGCCGCCATCGGGAGACAGCGATGAGGCGAGCAGCGGCGTTGCAACGAAATGGGCAAGCGAGCGCGATTGAGCGGGGCGGGGTGAGGTCTCGTACGCGGCATCGACGACCGGGCGCGGTGGCGAACGCAATGCCGAAATCCATGGTCGCGGTGGCGCTCGTTGCGAGCGCGCTATGGGCGGTGTCTGCCGCGGTTGCTCAGGTGCCCCTTCAGACTCCCCCTCAGACGCCTGCCGCTATTTCCAGCGTTTCGGCGGCACCGTCCATCACCGAGCGCAAGAACTGGTACAACGATCCATTCTTCGCGCTCTCCCAGGACGTGCGTGGTTGCCCTCTGCCGCTTGGTCCGCTCATGACCAAAGCGGAGGCCGAAGACGACGCTCACTACCGCGTAGAACGCGGCACGACGTGCTGGCTTGCCCATAAGTGCACGAAGCCCAACTCCTATCTCTACGACGCGCCCATTGCCGACGCGATTCGCGCTTATTTCAAGGGCTCCGCGGCCCATTCGCTGGCGGGCACGAGCGTCTGGATCACCGTGCAGCGGCGCTTTGTGTACGCGGAGGGTTGCGCCCCGGCATCGTTCAACCGGCAAACGCTACAGCGCGAGCTCGAGGCCATACCGGACGTCGAACAGGTCTTCATGCGCGTGACCGATACCCCGAATGGCCCGCTGCCGTACAAAACCCTGGCGGCGCCCGAATGATGCGGTGCAGTGCGCGCGGGGCACAACGTGGCAAAATCTGCGTCGAATAACAACGAGCAGACCGGGGTCTGACATATGGCACGCAATCGTTCGTTTTGCCCACGCTGGATCAAGAGAAAGCCCACTGCAAGGATTGGCGCATTGGCAACTGCCGCGGCGCTGAGCACCCTTGCCCTGCTTGCCGGGTGCAGCAGCGGTCCGCCGCTTTTCCTCTCGGACGGCCGGCCCACCACGCAGGTGGACTGCTCGGGCACGGGTACCTGGGACTCGTGCGAGCAGCAGGCCCGCGCCCGCTGCGGTGGCGGCGCGTTCGACGCGTTGGGCCGCTCCATCGAAGGCCAAACGCGTACGCTCGTATTCGCCTGCCAGGCGAAATAGCGCGCTTCGCTTCAGCCTCTTCAGCGTTTCAGTTCAAAACTTCCGGTCAACGCTTCGGGCCATGACGTCGGTTCGAAGCGTCGTATCAAAGCTTTCGTCATAGTTTCCAGTCACGTGCGGCCTGCACGTACCCGACCGCGCTTGCGCCCGGCAGATGGAGCAGCAGCCGGACGAGATCCGGTTGGCGATTCGTGCCCGTCTTCTGGTAGATGGACTGCATCTGCTTGCGCACCGTGTCGGGCTGCACGCCCACGCGCGTGGCGATGTCCTTGGGCGTCAGGCCGTCGGCGAGCAGGTGCGCGATGCGGCTTTCCGCGGGCGTCAGATCGAAGGCGGCGGCGAGCAGATCTTCGTCGACAGGGGGCGCCGAGCGAGGGTGATAGAAGATCAGCATCGCGATGGTGCGCAGCCCGAAGGTGGCCGACACCTCGCCGGGCACGATCAGGTTGTAGAAGACGTAGAGCATGTCGCTGCTGTCGGCGCCCGGCTCCACTGCGGGCAGGCCGCTGTGGGCGGCGTCCGTGCCGCCCTGGCTCGTCATGGCGCCGTGGCCGTGGCCCTGGCATCTTGCCGGCGGCGCCGCTTCGCCGGGAATGCGCATGACGCGATAGTGGGCGGCGTCTTCATAGGCGCGCGGCTCACCGCTGCGCACGCGCCTTTCGGTTTCCGCGCAATCTTCCAGAAAGCGGCTATAGAACGGTTCGGGCAGCACGATACGCCGGCCGGCAATGCGCACGAGGGACGTGCTTTGCAGCAGGTGCTGCGCCGGTTCGTTGTGGCGCAGGAGTTCGCCTTCCGTGGAAGTCAATATGACGGGCTGCCTCGACCGGTTGACGAAAGCGTGCCCCACGAGCGCGTCAGTCGAAAACACATAGCGCTGGGCCTGCAATTGCGCTGCCCGCTCCAGATGCGGCGTGAGCCGTTCGAGAAATGCCGCCATTGCAGGAGGAAATGGTCCCTGCGCCGCTGTACGAAGACACGCGAAAATGACAGTTACCGTTTCATTTTCCAGGATTTTGCAAGCAGAGACATAGCGCCGTCCCACCGGAATCACGAATTCCTGAAAAAACCGGTTTTGCTGCACGAATACATCGTCAAAATGTTGATGACAATGGAACCATTTGCCGACCGGATACGACCAGAACAGTTCGAGTCTTGGATCGATTCGGTGATATCGCTGGATATATAGGATTTCACCGGCGGGCGGCAAGTTAAATCCGTCGCTGAATGACAGTGCCTGATGGCGTTTGTCAAACGCGAGCACGTGGATAGTGGTCGCGTCAATGAGCGCAGCAAGCTGCGCGTAAAACGCCTGCCAGGCCTGTGGATGGCCTACGGTGTCATAAATCCGGTGCAGCAGGCGATCATATTCAACCTCGCTTGGCTCCACGGTTCCCCCGATGTTGATGGCGGTCCGGCGAACACGTGCATTCCGTGCTGCTCATATTTTCCCCAAATGAGGAATATACAAGGAAATTACCGCCCGTTAATCTCTCCGCTCCTTTCCGCACATTTCCCGGCCAGTTTGGCGGAGAAAACGAGAATTTCGGTGCGGAGGCCAACGTTTGTCGCGGGGGCGCCGTTTTATAGTGGCTTACACGTGCGCCGGCAAACACAGAGAGGGCAGGTTTTTCCGCATCGCAGTTGCGGCTAAGGACAAAACGGCACAGTTTTCCGCTACGAGGGCACGGCCGAAACCTCACGAACGCACGTGAGCGTGTGTGCAGCGGTCTTGATTGCAATTCCGGGGAAAGCAATGAATCACCATCAACTCGAAAAAGACATTGAGCATCTGGAGCAAGTCATCGCAAGAATCTCGGCGGAAGACCGTATTCCGCTGTCCTACTGGCGCAATCGTCTCGCGCGGGTGCAGTCGGCCGATCTCGTGCCGTCGCAGGCGAGCCGCATCCGGCGGCTGAACGAGGCGCTTCAGGCGCTGGAAGCACGAACCAAATAGGCCGGCACGCCGCGCACCTGTGCCACCCGCGCGGCGTTGAAGACTGCACGGCCGACAAGCATCGCAGCCATACTGAAGAAAATGCCGGCCTTAGGTCGGGCGACTGGAACACTCAGGGGGCCTCGATGAGACGAGCAGGATTTTCCGCTGCGCGACTGGAAAAACTCGGCACTGTCATGCAGGGCTACGTCGACCGGGGCGACGTGGCCGGTGTCGTCACGCTCGCATGGCGGCATGGAGAAACCGCGTGGTTCGACGCGCGCGGCTCGCGCGACGAATCGTCGCAGGCGCCCATGGAGCACAGCACGCTGTTTCGTATCGCGTCGATGACGAAGCCGGTCGCGAGCGCGGCCGTGATGATGCTCGCGGAAGAAGACCGGCTCGCGCTCGACGATCCGGTGTCGCGCTGGCTGCCCGAACTCGCGTCGCCCCAGGTGTTGCGCGATCCCGCGGGCCCGCTCGACAACACCGAACCGGCGCGCACGCCGGTCACCGTGCTGGACCTGCTCACGCACCGGGCGGGCTACGCCTATCACTTCACGTCGATGGGGCCGCTCTCCGAGGCCTACAAGACGCTCTTCGATCGCCGCGATGCCTTCGCGAATGCCGATGCATGGCTTGCCGAGGCCGCGCGGCTGCCGCTGATCTTTCATCCCGGCACGCGCTGGAACTACAGCATCGCCACAGACATTCTCGGGGTACTGATCGAGCGCGTGAGCGGCACGACGCTGGAGGCATTCCTGCGCGAACGCATCTTCGTGCCGCTCGGCATGCGCGATACCTCGTTCTGGGTGCACGAGACGCAGCTGCCGCGCCTTGCCACGGCTTACGGCGTCACGCCGGGCACGATGCGGCGTGTCGTCGAAGATCATCCGTCGCGCAGCCGCTGGGCCAACCCCGCGCGCTTTCAAAGCGCCGGCGGTGGGCTCGTTTCGACGGCGCAGGACTATCTGATGTTTGCGCGCATGCTGCTGGAGCGCGGCCGTGTGGACGACATTCGTCTGCTCTCGCATCGCTCCGTGGACCTGATGCGCTCGAACTTCCTCACGCGCGACCAGCGCCGTATTCCCGCGTTCGGGCACGTGCATTGGGCCGGCCAGGGGTTCGGGCTGGGCCTCGCTGTCGTGGACGATCCGGCTCAGCAGTTGCCGCTCGGTTATCGCTCCACGGGCTCTTTCGGCTGGCCTGGCGCTTATGGCACCAGCTGGTTTGCCGATCCCGTGGAGAACATGATCGGCGTGATGCTGATCCAGTTGCGCACGGTCGAACCGTTTCCCATGGCCGCCGACTTCGAACGCCGCCTTTACGACGCAATCGACGATTGACGCGCGTTCTACCGCATGCCAATTGGTGGCTTAGCGGCGCTTAATCGTTTACGATCCGGTCCATGCCGCTTTATGGCGTACATTTGTGCGACGCATCGCGGCACTTACCTTGCAGACCGGAGATAAATGCTCATGCCAAGCTATAAGCAACTGACCGCCCAACTCGAAAAGCTCCATAAGGAAGTTGCCGTTGCACGCGAAAAGGAACTCGCGCAAGCCATTGCCGAAATCAAAGAAAAGATTGCGGAATATGGCATAACTGCCGAAGAACTTGGCTTTTCGGGCAAACGTTCGGTGGCACGCAAGCGCCCTCTGCCCGCCAAGTACCGCAATCCCAAGACCGGCGAGACCTGGAGCGGCCGTGGCCGCGCCCCCGCGTGGCTGGTCGGCAAGAATCGCGATCGCTTCCTTATCGAATAGTCTTCATGAGACGGGTTCACTCGCATGATTGCCCTGCGAGCGAATCTTGCCGGTTTTCGTCAGCAGATTTGAAGGTCCGCCGCTCGGCGAGCGAATGCGGCGGACTGTCTTTCGCGGGTTTTCCGTTATCTCGCGTAGTTTTCTCGCCTCTTTTACCCATTCTTTCCATTTCATTCTTTTCCTTTCGGGCGGATTGACCGACGTAATGGTCGATTGAGCATCAAACGGTGCGCCTCGGATGGCGTTCAGCATATTCGGGCCACGTGCGCGGAATCCCCGATTTGGTTCCCGCAAACTCTCACCTTTCGAATTCTTTCGTGATATCGCATCGCCTTTCCACCGCGCCATTTATGCGGATCATGGGGAGTTTGGGCTGATTTTCAGGCCGAATTTCGTATGGCGTTTCCCTATGCGCTGCATAGGCGCCACTCTCCCGCAAACCCTCACCTTTCGCGTGGCTGCGGGCAAACCCGGTGATGAGCGCGCCTCATAACGCGATGAGAAAACATCGATTCCTCTGGGCTCAGGGGGGAATAGCACAATCCGCGCATTCCTCTGAATTGCGGATATGACCATGAGCGCCAATACGGAAACGCAGCTTTATATCGGCGAAGGATTTGAAGGGCCCGGCGCTAATCTCGCCCCTATCAACGGGCTGGTGGGGCCGCGCGATGGCCCGGCATGCCAAAGGCGTTTGCCACGGCGCTGGCGACGCCTTCGGCTGGGCATGCGCCGTTTGTCGTGATTGCGCGCGCCGCATCAGGAAAACCGCCTCATGGAATACGTTCGTCCTGGCTGGTCCGGCCTCGAGGTGTCGCGCCTGTGCCTCGGCACGATGAACATGGGCACGCCGCGCTTGTGCCCGGACCCCGCCTTCGCTCCCCAAAATGCGTTTTCCGGCCCCACGGCGCTGTGGCTTCAGGCGCCCATGGTTTTTGCAGAACCGGCGGCCAATGACGTGTATCATCGCGCCTTTCCGGCGAATTTTCGCCGCTGGCGGCATCGTCCGGTCATGCCGCCGCCTCTTGTGCCGCAAGGCTCGCGGAGCCTGCGCCAGAACCCGTGATGCCCAAGGCCGCCCGCGCACCGGACGCGAGCGCGCCCCCGTCGCTTCCTTTGCCGATGTCACTCTCCGAACTCAAACGTCGCCGCACGTTCGCGGTCATTTCGCACCCGGACGCGGGTAAAACCACGCTGACAGAAAAGCTGCTGTTGTTTTCGGGCGCCATTCAGATTGCCGGCACCGTGAAAGGCCGCAAAAGCAACCGCTACGCGACGTCCGACTGGATGGAAATCGAAAAGCAGCGCGGCATTTCGGTGGCGAGTTCCGTGATGCAGTTCGAGTACGGCGACGCCGTGATCAACCTGCTCGACACGCCGGGCCACGAAGACTTTTCCGAAGACACGTACCGCGTGCTGACGGCCGTGGACGCGGCGGTCATGGTGATCGACGGCGCGAACGGCGTGGAAGCGCAGACGCTCAAACTGCTCGAAGTCTGTCGCAGCCGCCGCACGCCTATCGTCACATTCATCAACAAGCTGGACCGCGAAGTGCGCGAGCCGCTCGAACTGCTCGACGAGATCGAGCAGCACCTGGGCGTGGCGGCCGTGCCGTTCACCTGGCCCATCGGCATGGGCAAGGAATTCCAGGGCGTCTACGACATTCAGCGCGACCAGGTGCGGCTCTTCCGCGCGGGCCAGGACACGGCGGGCGGCGCGGTGGAAACGCTGCAGGCCATCAGCAACGAGGAAGGCGAGCGCCGCTTCGGCTTTGCATGGAACCGCGCGAAGGAAGAGATCGATCTGATCTCGGGCGCCACGCCCGCGTTCGACCGCGAGGCGTTCCTTGCCGGCCAGCAGTCGCCTGTGCTGTTCGGCTCCGCGATCAACAACTTCGGCGTGAAGGAAGTGCTGGACGCGCTCGTCGACCTCGCGCCGCCGCCGTCGGCCCGCATGACGGTGCAGCGCGCCGTGGATCCGAGCGAACCCAAGTTCACGGGTGTGGTGTTCAAGGTGCAGGCCAACATGGATCTGGCGCACCGCGACCGCGTGGCGTTCATCCGCGTGTGCTCGGGCCGCTTCGAGCGTGGCATGGCGCTCAAGGTGACGCGTTCGGGCAAGACCTTCCGCGCGAACAACGTGGTGAGCTTTCTTTCGCAGCGGCGCGAGACGGTGGCCGAGGCGTATCCGGGCGACATCATCGGCATTCCGAATCACGGCACGCTGAGTCTGGGCGACACGCTGACTGAGGGCGAAGACCTGCAGTTCGTCGGTCTGCCGTTCTTTGCGCCCGAAATTTTCCAGACCATCGAAGTGGTTGACCCGATGCGCGCGAAGCAGCTTGGCGAAGCGCTCAAACAGCTGGGCGAAGAAGGCGCGATCCAGGTGTTCCGGCCGCTGCACGGCGGGTCAATGATCCTGGGCGCGGTGGGCCAGCTGCAGTTCGAGGTGGTGTCACACCGGCTCTCGGCCGAGTACAAGGTGGACGTGCGGATCATGCCGGCGCGTTACCGCATGTCGCGCTGGGTGACCTGCGAGGACGCCGGCGAATTGCGCCGCTTCACGGACGCCTACGCGGCCCGAATGGCATTCGATGCATCGAATGCGCCCACGTATCTGGCGTCGCACGTTTCAGAGATCGAGGTGGCCCAGAAGGCGTGGCCGAAGATCGTGTTCAACGAGCTGCGCGAACACTCGGGCGCGCCGTTCAAGAAGGCGATGTAGGCGCGAGTGCCTCGCGTTGTGGGCGGCGGCATGCCGCCGCCCACCGCTGTCTGCTGCCGCAGCCCGCGTGCGTTTCAGCGCACCGCCAGCAGATTCACCTGCACGTTCCCCCCACCCGCGGCCACGTTCACACCGATGTTGCCGCTCGCACCCGCCAGCGCGCCCGCGCCGAGCGAAGCCGCCAACGCCGCGGATTTCGCCGCCGTCTGTTCGAGCCGCATGGCCGCTTCTGTCTGCTGCTTCGTATCCACTTCGACCTGCGGGCCCGACATCAGCGCGATCTGATTCGCCTGCACATTGAGCGCGCCCGCGGCCACGTTCACGCCGACGTTGCCGCTCACGCGGCTCAGGGCGTCGGCGCCCACGGCGGCAAGCGTTGGCTCGCTCCACGTGTTCCACGTAGCACTTCCCGCGCTTTCCTGCGTGACCGAAAGCCGCGTTGCGCCGAATAGCGCCTGACTGTCGGCGCCGGCGCCGGCGTCGGCATCGGAGACCGTTGCCGTTGCTGCTTGCGACGGAGTCTGCGCAAAGGCGGACGGCACACTGGCCAGACCGGGCGCGAGCGCCAGCATAAGCACGAACGTACGAATCTTCATGAGCAGTACCCCGCGTGAGCGCGTCCATCGAGGACGGATAACCGGGGTAACGGCCTCTTTCAGCACAAAGTTGAGCTGCTGCGCGACTCCGTCGCAGGGCGAACCGCGGGCGCCAGAACCGCAGCACCGGAATGCGATACTGCGCGTTCCCGTTCACGCCCAACGAGGACCGCCTTCCGATGACCCAGCCGCCCCACGCCACCGAGTCGCCCCAAGCGTCGCCCTTGCAGCGCCACGTGCCGCGCGCCATCTGGACGCTCGGCTTCGTGAGCCTTTTCATGGATGCATCGTCGGAACTCGTGCACAGCCTGCTGCCGATGTTCCTCGTGGGCAGCCTGGGTGCGAGCGCGACCATCGTGGGCGTGATTGACGGCATTGCCGAGGCGCTCACGCCGCTCATCAAAACGCTGTCCGGCCTCCTGAGCGACTACCTTGGCCATCGCAAATGGCTCGCGGTGGCGGGCTACGGACTGAGCGCGCTCAGCAAGCCGCTCTTCGCGCTGGCGCCCACCTCCGGCGTGGTGCTCGCAGCGCGCATCGCCGACCGAACCGGCAAGGGCATTCGCGGCGCGCCGCGCGACGCACTGGTCGCCGACATCACGCCGCCGCATCTGCGCGGCGCCGCGTACGGACTGCGCCAGGCGCTGGATACCGTCGGCGCGTTCATCGGCCCGTTGCTTGCCGTCGTCATCATGGAACTATCGGCGGACAACTTCCGGCTCGCGTTCTGGCTGGCCGGCATTCCGGCGCTGGCATCCGTGGCGCTGCTCGCTGCCGGCATACGCGAACCGGCCGCCACGCAGCGCGCGCCGCGCGTCAATCCGTTCGCGCGCAGCAGCCTCGCCAAACTGGGCGGCGCGTACTGGTGGGTCGTCTTCGTCGGCGCCGCGTTCGCGCTGGCGCGCTTTTCGGAAGCGTTCCTCGTGTTGCGCGCCATGAAGAGCGGCGTGCCGGTCGCGTTCGTGCCGCTCGTGCTGGTGGCCATGAACATCGTCTACGCGTTGGCGGCCTACCCGTTCGGCAAGCTCGCCGATTCCATGAGCCACACGAAGCTGCTCGCCTGGGGCTTGCTCGTCCTGATCGCCGCAGACATGGTGCTCGCGCACGGCACGCAGTGGCCCGTGGTGCTCTTCGGCGTGCTGTTGTGGGGCCTGCATATGGCGATGACGCAAGGGCTGCTCGCCACCATGGTCGCGCAGACCGCGCCCGCCGACCTGAAGGGCACCGCGTTCGGCTTCTTCAATTTGATGAGCGGCGTCGCGCTGCTGATCGCCAGCGTCGTGGCCGGCGAGCTATGGGACCGCCTGGGACCGCAGGCCACCTTTTATGCGGGCGCTGCATTTGCGTTGTTGACGCTCGCCGCCCTGGCCGCGAAAGGGTATGTACGCCACAGGGCGGATGGCTCATGATCGGGCATCGTATCGAGCCAGCCAGCGACAAGGAGAGGCCGTGACTGTACGCAATCTCGATGCCGTCTTCCGGCCGAAGTCCATTGCCGTGATCGGCGCTTCGTTGCGGCCCGGTAGCGTGGGCGCCATGGTGTGGACGCGCGTCTCCGAGGGCGGCTTCACGGGGCCGCTCTGGCCCGTCAATCCCAAATACACGGACAGCGGCAGCCTGGGCGGCCATACCGCGTTCGCCGATGCCGGCGACCTGCCGGAGGCGCCCACGGTGGCCGTGATCTGCACGCGTCCCGCCACGTGGCCCGGCATCGTGCACCGGCTGGGCGGCATGGGCACGCGCGCCGCGATCATCGTCGGCGAAGCAACCACCGACGACGACCGCGTTCACGTGCGGCACACGTTGGCTGCGGCGCGTCCGCACCTTTTGCGTATCGTCGGGCCGGGCAGCCTTGGCGTCGTGTCTCCCGCGCTGGGCGCGCACATGGGCGCGCCGTCGTGCCAGGTGAAGGCGGGCGGCGTGGCGTGGGTCTCGCAATCGAACGCGCTCACCAACGGCGTGCTGGGCTGGGCGCGTGCGCGCGATCTCGGTTTCTCGCACGCTATCGCACTGGGCGGCGAAGCGGACGTGGACGCCGGCGACGTGCTCGACTACCTCGCGAGCGACCCCGGCACGCGCGCCATCCTGCTGGAACTGGGCACGGTGCACGCCGCGCGCAAGTTCATGTCGGCGGCGCGCGCGGCGGCGCGCAATAAGCCCGTGCTCGCCTTGCGCACGGGCCGCGCCGATCCCGCAGACGCGATGTACACCTCCGCGTTCCGCCGCGCCGGCATGGTGCGCGTGGATGCGCTCGACGACCTGCTCGACGAAATCGAAACGCTCGGCGTGGGCCGCGTGGCGGCGAGCGATACGGCCACGTTGATCGCGAGCGACAGCGGCGTCGCCACACTCGCCTGCGATGCCTTCGCCGCCGCTGGCGGCACGCTCGCGCGCTGGCCCGAGGCGGCGCGGGCCGCGATCGCCGACGTCCTTCCGCACGCGAACGCGGGCAACCCGCTCGTGCTCGGCAACGACGCGCGCCCCGAGCATTTCGGCGCCGCGCTCAAGGCGCTGGCCGTGCATCGCGAGACGGGTACGGCGTTCGTCGTGCATGCGTCCACGCACAGCGCGCCCGCATCGCAGGTGGCGCAGGCATTGATGGAGAACCAGCGGCACGCCTATCGCGGCCTGCTCGCGTGCTTCTTCGGCGGCGTGGATGCCGCCACGCGCAACGCGCTGCACGCACATGGCATTCCGGTGCACAGCACGCCGGCGCGGCTCGCGCGTGCGTTCGCCCGTCTCGTGGATTACCGGCTGGGCCGCGAGCTGCTCATGCAGACGCCCGAGAGCGCACCCATTCACCACCCGGGCGCAGTGGACGCCGCGCTGCGCGAAGCGCGCGCCGCGCTGGCTGCGGGCACCACCGAGCTGACGGGCGAAGCCGCGGCGCCATTGCTGCGCTGCTTCGGCCTCGACGTGGAGGCCACCGATTCCGGGGAAGCGCAACAGAACACGCGCGACGCCACGACATCGCGTGCGTCGAGACCCATCGTGGACGTGGCCGTTTCCCTGCACGACGACGACAACTTCGGTCCCATCTTCCGCTTCGATACGCCTTCCATCGACGGCGTCTCGCCGCCGCTCTGCGTGTACGGCCTGCCGCCGCTGAATCCGGTGCTGGCGCGCGACATCGTGTCCCGCACGCCATATGCGAAGCGCGTGCCGCCGGAGCCTACGCTCGCGGCGCTCACGCGACTTTCGCAGGCCGTGTGCGACGTGCGCGAGATCGTCGGTCTGCAACTCACGCTGCGCGTGCTGCCCGAACGCACGGTGATTCTGGCGCCGCGCATCGTGCTGGCGGGCAAGCGCAGCCGCCTCGCTATCGTGCCGTATCCGCGGCGGCTGGAAGAGACCATCGACTGGCACGGCGAGCGCCTCACGGTGCGGCCCATTCGTCCCGAAGACGAGGCGGCGCATCGCGAGTTCGTGGAGTCCATGACGCCCGAAGACTTGCGGCTGCGTTTCTTTTCGGCGGTGGGGAGCTTCGATCACTCGCAGCTTGCCCGCATGACGCAGATCGACTACGACCGCGAGATGGCGTTGATTGCCACCGAGACCAAGCCCGACGGCTCGATACGCACGCTCGGCGTGGCGCGCGCCGTGGCCGACCCCGACAACGAGACGGCCGAATTCGCCGTGGCGGTGCGCTCGGACCAGAAGGGCAAGGGGCTGGGCCGGCTGCTGATGGAAAGGCTGATTGCCTATGTGCGCTCGCGCGGCACGCACTGGATTGTGGGCGAGGCGCTGCGCGAGAACACCGGCATGATTGCGCTCGCGAAAGCGGTGGGCTTCACGGTGACATCCACCGACGACCCCGGCGTGGTCGCCTTCAGACTGCCGCTGGACGAGCCGGAACAGGCGGCCCAGCCAGCGGCGTGAATGTGGCGGGGGCGGCCGGGGCCGCTTACATTGCGGCGCGCGTTACGGCCCTGGGTTACGCCGTGAGTTACGCAGCGAATCGCGCCGCAAATCGCGCCGTGGATGACGCCATGGATTACGCCGCGAGCTTCGCCGCGGCTTCGTTCACCTGGCCGCGCGTAATGGCCAGTTCTTCGAGCCATGCCGTGGCGTACTCGACGCCCGTTTCGCGCTCCAGACGCGCGATGGTCGCGGCGCAGCGCGCGCCGTCCTTCGGCGTGGCGATGAACGACTTCACCGATTGTCCCGTCTTGAACGCCTCGAAGAGCGGCTCGCGCACTTCGTCGGGCAACGCGCGCACCCACTGATACGGCTTGCCGTTGAACGTGAGCGAAGGCGGTAGCACGCGCTCCTTCTTCGCGGCCGGAATCAGGCCATAAGTGCGCGCGGCCTCGCCGATCTGCTCGGGTGAAAACAGTTCGTCGGGCGTGATCTCGAATTGCTGGATGTACGTTTCGATGGCCTGCATCGCGGCGGCGCGGTCGTCACGCTTCTTCTGCGCGCGGGCGACGATGTCGCGCAGCTCGTCCGCCTCTTCGGACGTGATCGTGAAGCTGGCCTGTTTCTGCTGGAGTTCGGAAAAGCGCTGGAATTCGTGGTCGGTGAGAAGTTTCGCCATGTCTTACGAGATGAGGCGCGCTGCCCGGCAAGGCTGCCCGGCGCGGCGCGGTTTTGGGAGGGGCGACATTCTAACCGGATTCGATGGGGCGTCGGGACGTGAAACGGCGCGCGGCGCAGGCGAGGCTGCCGATGACCGGGCGCGGCGAGCGGAACGGCCCGACGCCAGGCTCTGCGCCCCGCGCTAACCTGCCGCCGGCGCGTCCTGCTCGCGAAACATCGAAAGCGCCTCGGCCGTTTCGCGCAGCAGATTCGTGGCGTCGTCGAGCGAGGGCGCCACGTATTCGTCGATCCGCTTCAGGAACGGGCACGTGAGCGCCGCAATGGCCTGGCCCGAAGGCCCGAGCAGCGGAAAGGTGACGTCGGTCACGCCGAAGATCTGCTGGCTTTCCTTGCGCAGGAAGCCCGCGGCACGCACGCGTTCGCACGCGGCTTCCAGGGCGTCGTGGTCGATGGTTACTTCGCCCTTCACCTTGGTGTGCTCCGCAAGCATATGCGCGCGCTGCTCCGGCGCCTGAAACGCGAGCATGGTGCGGCCCGAGCCGGTGTCCACGAGGCCCACGCGCGAGCCGAGCCGCACGGCGATGCCCCACGTGCCGGGGCCGTCCACCTGCGCGATCACGAGTAGATTGCCGCGATCGTAGACGGCGAGGTGGCACGACTGCTCGGCCGTGTTCGCGAAGCGGTGCATGAGCGGCTGCGCGTAAGCGATCAGCCGCTCCATGGGCGGATGCCGGTGCGCGAGCGCGAAGAGCTTGAGCGAAAGCGAATAGCGGTCGCCGCCTTCGGATCGCACCACGTACTGGCGCGCCACGAGCCGCTCGAGCATGCGATACATCTCGCTCGCGTTGCGGCCCAGCAGCTTCGTGATCTCGGCGCGCGTGAGACCGCCGCGCTGGTCCGAGAGCAGCTCCAGTATGTCGAGCCCTTTGTCGAGCGCCGGCGCGCGGTAGCGGTCGGACTCGTCTTTCGGCTCGTCCCGCTGGTTCCTTTCCTCCGGCAGATCCCGTTCATCCCGCTCTGCCGCGCCTTCGCTGTCCTTCCCGTCCCCGTTGTTCATCGGTTGCGTTCCCGTTGCCTTGCTCATCGGATTATCCCGGCGCGTGAGTGTAGAGGCGAGGCGTCAGGCCGCCGCCAGGGAAAACACGGACGCATGGTGCGGTGCACTTGCCTTGACGTCCATAGGTTCGCCTATGAATAATAGATTCATTAATGAATTCACGCACTCATGTCCAACGTAGAGCCAAAGCGCACCCGAGCATCACGGAGAAACCCTTGAGCGGCCCACTGCCTACCGACCCGCGGCTGATCCTGCTGAGCCCGGAGGACAACTGCCTGATTGCGGGGGCGCGTCTGGAAGCGGGCACGCAGCTGGATATAGAAGGCGAGCGCGTCACGCTCGCGAAGACCATCGACGTGGGCCACAAGGTGGCCCGCCGCGCGCTGGCGAAAGACGAAAAGGTGGTGCGCTACGGCGCGCCCATCGGCCATATGACCGCGCGTGCCGAGCGCGGCGAGCACTTGCATACCCACAACCTGGAAAGCGACTACCTGCCCACTTACACCCACGACTCGGGTCACGAGTTCGTGAACCACTGACCGAATGCGGCCCGTGCCGTGCCGGATCGAATCATGAGCGATAGAGACGTAATCGAATCAGCGTCGGGCGGCGGCCCGGGCGAGGCGCGCCCCGTGCTGCAGGGCTGGCTGCGCAGCGACGGCCGCAAGGGCGTGCGCAACGTGGTGGCCGTGGCCTATCTTGTGGAGTGCGCGCACCACGTGGCGCGCGAGATTGCCGCGCACTTCCGCACGCCGCTGGGCGGCTTCGACGTGAGCGAGGCGGGCTCGACAGATGCGGCGGCCGGGGAACCGCCCGTGCATCTGATCGGCTTTCCCGGCTGTTATCCGAACCGCTACGCGGAAAAGATGATGCAGCAGCTCGCCACGCATCCGAACGTGGGCGCGGTGCTGTTCGTCTCGCTGGGCTGCGAGAGCATGAACAAGCACTATCTGGCCGACGTGGTGCGCGAAAGCGGCCGGCCGGTGGAGGTGCTGACCATCCAGGAGAAAGGCGGCACGCGCAGCACGATCGAATACGGCGTGGATTGGGTGCGCAACGCGCGCCGGCAACTCGCGGCGCAACGCACGGTGCCTATGGCGCTCGACGAACTCGTGATCGGCACCATCTGCGGCGGCTCGGACGGCACGAGCGGCATCACGGCGAACCCCGCCGTGGGCCGCGCGTTCGACCACCTGATCGCACACGGCGCCACCTGCATCTTCGAAGAAACGGGCGAGCTGGTGGGCTGCGAGTACCACATGAAGAACCGCGCGGCCCGGCCCGAACTCGGCGACGCGATCGTGGCCTCCGTGGAGAAGGCCGCGCGCTATTACACGGTGCTGGGCCACGGGTCGTTCGCGGTGGGCAATGCCGACGGCGGGCTCACCACGCAGGAGGAGAAGTCGCTGGGCGCGTATGCGAAGAGCGGGGCGTCGCCTATCGTCGGCATCGTGAAGCCGGGCGACGTGCCGCCCACGGGCGGCCTCTATCTGCTCGACGTGGTGCCCGACGGCGAGCCGCGCTTCGGCTTTCCCAACATTAGCGACAACGCCGAGATTGCCGAGCTGATTGCCTGCGGCGCGCACGTGATCCTGTTCACGACAGGGCGCGGTTCGGTGGTCGGGTCCGCGATTTCGCCGGTCATCAAGGTGTGTGCAAACCCGGTCACTTACCGTAATCTGTCGGGCGACATGGACGTGGACGCTGGCCGCATTCTGGAAGGCCGCGCCACGCTCGACGAAGTCGGGCGCGAGGTGTTCGAACAGACGCTGGCGGTGGCGCAAGGGGCGCCGTCGAAGTCCGAGGCGCTCGGTCACCAGGAATTCATCCTGACCTACAAGACGTTCGAGCCGGTTGGCCCCGCATGCCTGCCCGCCAGTGCGCAGCCGCGCGGCGCGTTTGCCGTCGCGCCCAACTGATCGAACCCGGAGGAGACACCATGACAGCAGTGCTGCACCCCAAAGTGGCCGGCACGCGGCGCATCGGTCGCCGCGACGTGGAGGTCACCGGGCTCAGCCTCGGCACCGCGCCGCTCGGCGGCCTGTATCGCGATCTTTCCGACGAAGAGGCGCAAGCCACCGTGGATGCCGCCTGGAACGCAGGTGTGCGCTACTTCGATACGGCGCCGCACTACGGACACACGAAGGCCGAGCATCGGCTCGGCACGGCGCTGCGCCGCTACCCGCGCGCGGACTACGTCGTCTCCACGAAGGTGGGCCGCCGCTTCGTGCCGCGCACCACGCCCTATGACGGCAGCGAAGGCTGGCAAAACCCGCTGCCGTTCCAGGCCATCTACGACTACACGCACGACGGCATCCTGCGTTCGTTCGAAGACAGCCAGCAGCGGCTCGGCATGGTCGATATCGACATCGTGCTCGTGCACGACATTGGCCGCTACACGCACGGCGAGCGCAACGCGCACTACTGGAAGCAACTGACCGAAGGCGGCGGCTTTCGCGCGCTGGACGAACTGCGTTCGTCCGGTGCGGTGAAGGCCGTGGGACTGGGCGTGAACGAAGGCCAGGTCATTCTCGAAGCGATGGCGGAGTTCGACATCGACTGCGCGTTGCTCGCGGGCCGCTACACGCTGCTGGAGCAGGGCACGCTGGAAGACCTGCTGCCCGCCTGCACCGCGCGCAACGTGAGCATCCTGCTGGGCGGCGCGTTCAATTCGGGCATTCTCGCGCGCGGCGTGCAGGGCGACCTGAAGTTCAATTACGGCGATGCACCGCCCGAAGTGATCGAACGCGTGGCGCGGCTCGAAGCCGTGTGCCGCGCGCACGACGTGCCGCTCGCGGCGGCGGCGCTGCAGTTTCCGTACGCGCATCCCGCAGTGGCCACGGTGCTCACGGGCGCGCGCACGCCGGCCGAACTGATGGAAAACGTGGGCTCGTTCGAGCGCGCAATTCCCGCTGCGCTGTGGCGCGCGCTGCGCGAGGAAGGGCTGCTCGACCCGCGGGCGCCCGTGCCGGGGGACGCGCCGTGACGGCCGCATCGACGCCGCCCGCGCATTCGAGCGCGGTGCCGCGCATCGACGCCCATCAGCACTTCTGGAAGCCCGAGCGGGGCGACTACGGCTGGCTCACGCCGGAACTCACCACGCTCTATCGCACCTTCGGTCCCGCCGACCTCGCGCCGCTGCGCGAGCAGGCGCACGTGGCGCGCACGGTGGTCGTGCAGGCCGCGCCTACTGTCGACGAAACGCGTTATTTGCTGGATCTGGCGCGCGAAGAGGAGTCGGTAGCGGGCGTGGTGGGCTGGGTGCCGCTCGACGATCCGAACGCGCCACAGTGGATCGCCGAACTCGCACGCGAGCCGAAATTCAAGGGCCTGCGCCCGATGCTCCAGGACCTGCCCGACGACAACTGGATAGCCACCGCGCCCATCGCGCCCGCCATCGACGCGATGATCGAGCACGACCTCGCGTTCGACGCGCTCATCTTCACGCGCCACGTGGCGGCGCTCGAAACGTTCGTGCGCCGCCATCCGCGGTTGCGCGTGGTGATCGACCACGGCGCGAAGCCGCCCATCCGCGACGGTGCCGGCGATGGCAATGGCGACGCGGGCTTTCGCGCCTGGGCCGACGGCATCGCGCGGCTCGCGCAGCTTTCGCACGTGCAGTGCAAGCTCTCCGGGCTCGCCACCGAAGCGGCGCCGGGCTGGACCGAGGCCACGCTGCGTCCGTACGTCGATCATCTACTGGCCACGTTTGGCGCCGAGCGCCTGATGTGGGGTAGCGACTGGCCCGTGCTGAATCTCAACGGCGACTATCTGCGCTGGCACGACGCTGCGCAGACGCTGCTCGCCGGCCTTTCCGCTGCACAGCGCGACGCCGTATTCGGCGGCAATGCCGCTGCGTTCTATCGTCTGTCAGCTCGCTGACGTATGTCTCGCGTGGAGCGCGTGCTGCAATAGCCAGTATGTCGCGCGCGCAATTTCGAGTGGAGCCGTGCATGGTACAAAGACTCAACGGAAAGACAGCATTGATCACTGCAGCGGGCCAGGGCATCGGGCTCGCCACTGCCGAGCTGTTTGCGCGCGAAGGCGCGCGCGTGATTGCGACCGACATTCGCATCGATGGCCTCGCGGGCAAGCCCGTGGAGGCGCACAAACTCGACGTGCTGGATGCAGCGGCCATCGAAGCGCTTGCGCGCGACGTGGGGCCCATCGACGTGCTGTTCAACTGCGCGGGCTTCGTGCACGCAGGCTCCATTCTGGAAGCGAGCGAAGAGGACTGGGACTTCGCGTTCAACCTCAACGCGAAGGCGATGTACCGCACCATTCGCGCGTTCCTGCCGGGCATGCTGGAGAAGGGTGGCGGCTCGATCATCAACATGTCGTCGGCGGCGTCGAGCATCAAGGGCGTGCCGAACCGGTTCGTCTACGGCGCGTCGAAAGCGGCTGTGATAGGGTTGACCAAGTCCGTCGCGGCCGACTTCGTGACGCGCGGCATTCGCTGCAACGCGATCTGTCCGGGCACCGTGGCGTCGCCCTCGCTCGAAGAGCGGATCGCGGCGCAGGCCAAGGCGCAGGGCATCACGGTAGACGCCGCGCGCGCGGCCTTCGTCGCGCGCCAGCCGATGGGCCGCGTCGGCAAGGCCGAGGAAATCGCGGCGCTGACGTTGTATCTGGCTTCGGACGAATCGGGCTTCACCACCGGCCAGGCCCATGTGATCGACGGCGGCTGGGCGAATTGAGCGCTTGCCGTTTGCTTTCACGGACCACTCGCATTGACCGCACTGATCTCTTCTCATCACTGAACACACAGGACACGCAACGATGAAACTGCTTCGTTATGGGCCGAAAGGCCAGGAAAAACCGGGCTTGCTGGATGCCGATGGCAAGATTCGCGACCTGTCCAGCGTAGTGCCCGACATTGCAGGCGACGTGCTCACCGACGCGGGCCTCGCGAAGCTGCGCGCGGTCGACGTCGCCTCGCTGCCCGTGGTGGAAGGCAATCCGCGCATCGGGCCGTGCGTGGGCCGCATCGGCAAGTTCGTCTGCATCGGCCTCAACTATGCGGACCATGCGGCCGAATCGAACCTGCCTGTGCCCACGGAGCCCGTCGTCTTCAACAAGTGGACGAGCGCCGTGGTGGGTCCGAACGACGACGTGGAGATTCCGCGCGGCTCGAAGAAGACCGACTGGGAAGTGGAACTGGGCGTGGTGATCGGCAAGCCCGCGAAGTACATCGACGAAGCGAATGCGCTCGACTACGTGGCGGGCTATTGCGTGGTGAACGACGTCTCCGAGCGCGAGTGGCAGATCGAGCGCGCGGGGCAGTGGGACAAGGGCAAGGGCTTCGACACGTTCGGCCCCATCGGCCCGTGGCTTGTGACGCGCGACGAAGTAGCGAACCCGCAGAACCTGGACCTGTGGCTCGAAGTGGATGGCCATCGCTACCAGAACGGCAACACGCGCACGATGGTGTTCACCGTGGCGAAGCTCGTCTCGTATCTCTCGCAATGTATGAGCCTTCAACCCGGCGACGTCATCTCCACGGGCACGCCGCCCGGCGTGGGCATGGGCGTGAAGCCGAACCCCGTGTATCTGAAGGCGGGCCAGACCATGCGCCTTGGTATTCAAGGGTTGGGCGAGCAGCAGCAGCGCACGTATGCCGCTGAATGAGCGGCCGCAATAAGTAGCGGCACGCAGTCGAGCAAGTAATCGAGTAAGTGAGCGAACAAATAAGCGAGCAAGCGTTCGCGGCGTTCGCGGCAACTGTCGCGGTCACGTGAGCGGTCACGCGATGCATGGGCGCCTACGCCGAAGCGGCGAGGCGCCCGTTTTCTTCCGGCAGCCGATTAATGGTGCCTTGCGCGACGGCCACCAGTTTTTCCTCGCCCGCATCCACCACGAACACGCTGCACTGGCACGTCGCCTGTTGACGGCTGGCGTAGACGACCTGCGCACGCGCAAGCAGCACGCCGCTCACCGCGGGCCTCAGATAGTTGATCTTGTATTCGCCCGTCACGACCTTCGGCCCCAGCGCCAGCGCGCCCGCGAACGTCAGCGCGTTGTCCGCCAGATAACTCAGCACGCCACCATGCACGAAGCCGTGCTGCTGCCTCAATTCGTCGCGCACGGGAAGGCACAGCGTCAGATCCCTCGTCCCCACATGCGTGAGTTCGGCGCCGAGCAGCATGCTGAACGGTTGGGCATGCAGCGCGCCGCGCGCGCGATCCAGTAAATCGGTCATTGTCGTTCCTCGGGGCCGGTCCGTCCGCTGCGACGTCCCTCACACTGGCCCTGTTGACGTTCTCAGGACTATAGGAGGCGCGTTGCGATCGGACAAGGACGGCTTGGTCGCAGCGTCCGCTTCGCGCACTCTCCATGCCGCCCCGTTTTTTGCGCTCAAGCCAACGTTTGCGCGGCCGTAAACCAGGGCGTGAGCGCTGGTGGCGGGTCGCGCTGCGGCGTCTCACCGCTTTCCTATTTCTCGCAAGTCAGGTGTTCAATGTTCAGCAAGATCAAGGTCGCATCCGGCCTGTTATGTGTTCTGGCCGCTTTTTGCGTGTTGCAGGTGGTCACCGAGGGGCTGGGGTTCTGGTCGCTCACGCGCACGCACGATGACGTAGGCGATCTCTCCAACATCGCGCTGCGGCAGATGGATGCGGTGAACGAGACCACCCAGCATCTGATGGACGCACGCATCAACCTCTCGCGCGCGGGCACGCGGATGGTTCGCGGCGGGACCGAGCCCACCGAAATCGTTCAGCACGCGCGCGAGCAGCTCGCGCTCGCGGAAAAATCGTTCGCCACATTTACGGGCGCACGCAAGATGAGCGCCGAAAACAGCGCGCGCGCCGAGGCACTCGCCGAGCGCTTTCAGAAGCTGCATGGCGCGCTGACCGAACTCGCGCAGTTTCTCGACGCGGGCAACATCCAGGCGTTCCTCGATCAACCGACGCAGTCTTTCCAGGACGCGTATCTCGCCGAGCAACACAATTTCGTGCAGTTCAGCACGGCGGCGAGCCGCGCGTCGCTCGATTCCATCGACAGCCGTCTTGCGTTGTTCGACGGCGTGGGTCTCGCGATTCTCTTCATGCTCGTCGCGTTGACGGTTGCGGTCTACATCGCGTTGCGGCGCGGCGTGGTGGGTCCGCTCGAAGACGCGGGACGTCACTTCGAGCGCATCGCGCAAGGCAAGCTGAACGAACCGGTCGTGGCTCAGGGCACCAACGAGATCGGCCGTCTCTTCTCCGGGCTCGCGAGAATGCAGGCCAGCGTGGCGCGCACCGTGAAGGTGGTGCGTGAAGTGGCGGACTCCATCCATATCGGCGCCGACGAAATCGCCACGGGCAACGCGGATCTTTCGGCGCGCACCGAGAACCAGGCGGCATCGCTGGAAGAAACCGCCGCAAGCATGGAGGAGCTCACCTCCACCGTGCGCCGCAACGCCGACCACGCGCGCGAGGCGAACGAACTCGCGAACACGGCGCTCGACGCCACATCGCGCGGCAGCGAAGTCGTGAACGAAGTGGTCGACAAGATGCGCGGCATTGCGCGCAGCTCGGACAAGATCGCGGAGATCATCGGCGTGATCGACGGCATCGCGTTCCAGACCAACATCCTCGCGCTGAATGCTGCCGTGGAAGCGGCGCGCGCGGGCGAGCAGGGCCGCGGCTTTGCCGTGGTGGCCGGCGAAGTGCGCGGGCTGGCCCAGCGCAGCGCGCAATCGGCCAAGGAGATCAAGACGCTGATCAGCGAATCCGTCGCGCAGATTCAGGGCGGCTCGGAATTGGTCGAGCGCGCGGGCGAAGCGATGAGCAACGTGTCGGCGTCGATTTCGCGCGTGACGCAGATGATGGCGGACATCACCGCGTCGTCGATGGAGCAGAGCACCGGCATCGAGCAGGTCAACCAGGCCGTGGTGCAGATGGACGAGATGACGCAGCAGAACGCGGCGCTCGTCGAAGAGGCCGCGGCGGCTGCGGCGTCGCTGCATCAGCAGACGCAGCAGTTGAAGCAGGCGGTTTCGGTGTTCGAGATTTCGGAGGCCGTGCTGGGCGATGCGCGCAGCGGTGGGATGTCGGCGGGGCGGCGAGTGGAGCCCGCGGGCGCGTTCGCGGCGGCTTGAGCGCGAATGGCTGCACGCGTTTCGTTTGCGTGCGGTGGGCTCGTTTGGTTGACGCTCGCGGGCTTCAGCGGGGCGAGCTTGTTGCGTTGAATCGAAGCGCTGGCTTGAGTTTTAGTCCGCTAGATGAGGGCACTCGATAAGAGCGCCCTCATGTGACTGTCGTTGCGCTGACGGCGCTCAAGGCAGCGCGGCGTAAGCGGTGGCGAGATGGTACGGCGTGGTGGACGGCATGTCCGCGCGCGCGACGTCGCCTGCGGGCGTCTTGCACTCGAACCAGCCGCGCGCGTGCAGAAAGCGCTCGCGAAAGCGCTCGATCTGCTGCGGCAGCGCTGCGCGCACCGCGGCGTCGCTGTGCGTGGCGAGCGCGCGCAGATATTCGGTCTGCGCCCAGATGCGCTGCGTGGCATCGAGCATGCCGCCGTGTTCATCGAGCGCCGCGGCGACGCCGCCTGTCGACGCGTCCACGCCGTGCTGTTGCGCGAACGTGAAGGCGCGCGACATGGCCGCGTCGAGGCCCGAGTCGCCAAGCAGACCTTTCGCGCGCGAGACCAGATAGAACCATTCGAACTGATGTCCCGGCTCGAGGCGATTGCCCTCGGCGCCGACGGGCAACTCCGCGATGCAGCCCGTAGGCGCGTGCACGAAGGTGCGTGCGATGGCTTGCGTGAGGCGCGTGATGGCGCCGTCGAACGCGGCATCGCGCGTGGCTTCGCGCGCGGCAAGCCAGGCTTCCGTGAGATGCATCAGCGGATTCTGCAGCGGCGTGCCGGTGACGCTGCGAAAGTCTTCGCCCAGCGCCGCATTGAAGAGGCCGCCGTGCGCGGCGAAGCGCTCTTCGATCAGCGCGGACGTGCTGTGCACGACACCCAGCGCGTCGCGATTGCCGAACTGCGCGCCATACACGGAGCACGCGAAGACGACGAACGCGTGCGTGTAGAGGTCTTTCGTGGTGTCGAGCGGCGCGCCGTCCGGGCCGACGCTGTAGAACCAGCCGCCGTGACGGCGATCTTCGAACGTGTGGCGCAGGGCGTCGAAGAGCGTGTGCGCGTGGGCGGCGTCGTTGGCGAGCGAGAAGACGAACAGCTGGCGCGCGCACGCCATCGCGCGATAGCGGGTGACGGGCAGCGGACGGTGATCGTCCGCCGTCACCGCTTCGTAGGGCAGACGCAGCGCGGCGTTGAAGCCGGCGTTGCGCCACAGCGGCAGAATCACCTGAGAGAAATGATCGCGCAGCGCGGCTGCCGGCGTGGATGCGTTCATCTGGATTAGCGTCGCGTCGGCGCGTGCGTGGGAACTGCGCGCACGCATGCGGACGGCGGTAGATCGGGAAGGTTGCGATTGTACGCCGTTCGGTTTGCGCGTCTCATCGCGGGCATGGCGCGCGACGCCTGTGGGCGGGCCTCAGCGGCGTGGTGCTGGCGGTGTTTCGGAGGATGCTGGAATGCCAAACGAGTGGCAAACGACTGGCAAGCGAGTGCCGAATGAGGTCGGCAGAAGCGCGGCTACGTGCGACAATGCCGCCTTGAAATTGCAGCAAGTCCAGACAGCATTGCGGGACGGCCCAACCGAGGCATGGGCCACGGTGAGGCCGCCGCGCGGCGACAATCGCACGTTCCCTATGGCAGATTCCGCAGCACCCAGAACCACTCGCACCTCGCGCGCCGCGTCCACGAAACGGCGCGCTTCCACCGTTTCCACGGATACCGAAAACAAGCTCGCGCGCGCCGCCCAGTCGGTGCAGCGTCTGGCACAACTCACCGACGTGCCGCGCGACGACAGCACGCTCGACCTCTTTCCCGACGACCCCACGCGCGAACTGGTCGAAGCGATGCAGATCGACGTGAGGCAGGGCACGCTCTCGGGTTTCGAATTGCCGGAGGTCGTGCTGGCGGCGGTGACGGCGACCCAGCACGATGCATTGGCCGCTGTAACGGCCGAGCAGGCGAAGCCGGCACGGCGCTCGATGCGTGCGTCGAAAGCGGAAGCCGTTGCTGGGGAGCAGACCGATGGTGCCCAGGGCGAGCAGGTTGTGCCCGCCACGGTTGCCCCGGGTGCCGCAAATGAGGGGAGCGAGAAAGCCGCTGAGGATGAGGGCGCGGATGCGGTGACTGCCGCCCGGGCAAACGATACGACTCGCGGCGCACCTCGCAGCGAAGCTCCGGCGACGGCCACGCTCGCCGCCAGTACCGGACGACATGCAAATGAAACCGCGGTTGCCAATGATCGTGCGGCCACTGCGCCTGGCGATGCGGACCCCGAACCTTCTTCCCCCGACGAGCCGGCCGCCCACGCCCTCGAACGTTCTGCGAGCAAGGACGCGAGTAGTGCGTCGCCGCCGACCGTAACGCAACGCAATGCCTCCTCGCCTGCGCAGACGCTCGCTTCGATCGCGAACACCGCTGCGCCGGCGTCGGACGCATTGCGATCGGTGCTTCAGGCGCGTCAGCAGGCCATGGCCGCGAATGGGTCGACGACCGCCAAACCCGGTGTTTCGGCGCAGCGGTTCGCGGCGCCGCGCACGGCAAGTGCGCCGCTGGAGACAGTCGCGGGCAATACCGCGCATCACGTCAGCCCGGAACTGGACCGCGCCCGCACGACGGCGTTTGCCGATACGGTGGATGCGCTCTATGGCGTGATCGCCGATCAGCGCCGCGCCGCCGCAGATCATTCGCGGCGAATGAAGTGGATGCTTTCCATCGTGGTGGGCGCGCTGCTCGCAACGGTGGCGATCGGCATCGCGCAGACGCTGCTGCTGATGCGGCTCACGCGCGACACCACCGCGCAGCAGCAGCGCATGGAGCAAATGCTGATGAACCAGCAAGCGACGCTCGCTACGCTGCTCGATACCGATTCGGCGACGGTCGCCGTGCCACAGCCGGCCGCACTGACGGCTGCGCGGACGAACGCCACGACTGCGCCTTCCGTGGGAGCCGGTGGACCCGCGCAGGCCACGCAACATTCCGCCGCGACAAGCGCGCGGCACAGCGCGAAATCCCAGCACGCGCATAAGACGAAAGCGTCGTCGGCGACGCATTGACCCGGCCCGCGCCGCCACGCGATATTCGCCTTGAACCGCCCGCCGCTGCCGCCTATCTTTTAAGTCGCTTTCCTCCTTCCGGAGACGACCATGGGCGGCGACGCAGTCAATGTGCACTTCGACAGGACACACCTGGTGCTCGACCTGTTGGATGGGCGGGCCATTCAGTTTCCGCTGCACTGGTTTCCTGTGCTGGAGGCGGCGACCCAGGCGGAGCGCGAGCACTTCGCGATATCGATGGACCGCAAGCAGTTGTACTGGCCGGAACTCGACGAAGACGTGAACGTGACGGCGCTTCTCATGTCGATGGCGGAAGGCACGCGACATTAGATGTCTGTGGTCTATCGAGGCCGTGATCGTCGGATCGCTGGCACCTTTCGGTTTTCGGCTTGCGGCTTTCGGCTTTCGTGCTGGAAGGGTTGGCGCTCGCGTTGCTCCTTGCCTGCCTTGCCTTGACCGCCGATTGTGTCCGCCAGATGCCGCGCGACGCTTTCGCGTGGCGGTTTCTGCCTACCTCTCAATCGCGACTCGTCCCACGGGCTCGACGTGGCGAGTCCGTGTCGGCCTGCCATGCCTTTTCCGGTGCCTCGCGGATGATCCGACCCGCGTCGCCTGAACCGGACCTGGGCCGGAAAAGTTTGCGCCAGAAACCGTATATACTGTTTATACCAATTAACGACGGGGATCGTGATGAGCACACCGCAAAGCAAGCAGCCAACGAAGAAGGCGTTCCAGCTCCCGAAAGGCGCAGAGGAACCGGCAACGGGCAACAGCGAGCAGCCTGCCGCCAAGGCGAGCCGCCGCGCCGCCACGTCGAAGCCGGCGGCCGACGCCGCGACGGCGAAGCAGGCGACGTCGGTGAAGGCCGCGCCGGTGAAGGGGAAGAAGGCGCCGGCTACGGGGCAGAAGAAGGCGGGCAAAGCGGTCACTGAAGCGGTAGCCGAGGCTGCCGCGCAAGCCGTCGCGAAAAAGAACGCGGAAAAGGCTGCACAAACGCCGGCGAAGAAGAAGGCTGCCGAGGCCGCATCGAAGAAACCCACCAAAGCTGCCAGGACCACCGAAGCCACCAGAGCCACCAAAGCCACGAACGAACCCGCCGCGAAGGCGGCTGCAGAAGAGAAGGCGCGCCGCGCGAAGAAGGAAAAGGTAGTGCGCGACAGCTTCACGATGCCGAAGTCGGACTACGCGAAGATTGCCGAACTCAAGCAGCGTTGTTTGTCCGCGGGCGTGCAGGCGAAGAAGAGCGAGCTGCTGCGTGCGGGCTTGCTGCTGCTCGCTGCGAAAGATGAAAAGGGGCTCGTGGACGCCGTTTCCGCAGTCGAACTCGTCAAGACCGGGCGCCCCGCCAACGCGTAACGTTTCTTTCCGTCGATGCTGTTCCGAGGCCGCCGTGTGCGGCCTTTTTCAATTCCGCCAGCGGCCGATGTATGGCGAGTCACGCAGATACGCCGCTGCGCCAAACGGCCGTCCTCAGTGCGAATGCCGGTGATGGATATCCGGGTAGTGCGCATGCGTATGGGCGATCGCATCGTGCTGATGTGGGTGGGTATGCGGCTCGTTGCCGTCCCAGTCGAAGTCGTGTGTGTGCCGGTGATGTTCGTCGTGCCGGTGACGATGGCTGTGCTGCATCGGCTCATGCGCGTGAGCATGTTCGTGACGCTCGCGCAGATGCAGCCAGACGCCCAGCCCCATGAGAACGGCGGCGGCCCAGAACGGCCACGGCGGCATCTGTGGCCAGAAGATGAGGGCCAACGCCACGCCGAACAGCGGGGCAACCGAGAAATACGCGCCAGTGCGCGCGGTGCCGAGGTGGCGCAACGCCACAACGAAGAGCGCAAGGCTCACGCCATATCCTGCGAAGCCGGTGACCATAGCCGCGAGCGCCGTTGCGGCTTCGGGCAGATGGGCGCCTGATCCCAGCGAGATCGCCAGATTGACTGAGCCGGCCACCAGTCCTTTGAGGCAGGCAATCATCGTTGCGTCGTGGGCGGAGATTTTGCGGGTGAGGTTGTTGTCGATGGCCCAGCAGGCACACGCGGCCGCCACGAAGAGTGCGCCCGTCGTCATGCCGCCGGCGCCCGGGTGCCAGGAGAGCAACAGGCCGCCCGCCACGATGGCGACCATACCCAGAAAGACCGACAGATCGACGTTCTCGCGGAACACCACCCACGCGATTACCGCGGTGAACACCCCTTCCAGGTTCAGCAGCAGCGACGCCGTGGCGGCCGGTGTCGTGGTGAGGCCGAGCATGAGAAGGGCGGGGCCGGCCACACCGCCCGCGGCGATCGCGCCCGCCAGCCATGGAATCTCAGCGGACGCGATGTGGTCGTTACGTGCGGCTTCCTTTGCCTGCCGCCTTGCTCGCTGTATCGACATGACGGCGGCGAGCCCGATGCCGCTGCCCAGATAGAAGAGCCCCGCCACCATGAACGGAGAAATCGACCCGAGCAACGCCTTGGCAAGCGGAGTCGTGGCACCGAAGAGCGCAGCGGCCAAAAGTGCCGTGAATGCGGCATTCAGGTGAAGACTCGGGCGGGAATTCGGAGGGGCTTGCATGAGACTGAGGATCCATTGAAACGGCAATTGGGCGGCGAGACGCAACGATACATCGACGGCGTGACGTGACGACAGTCGGCCATTCGGTGGAGTGCAGACCGTCTGGAAAAAGGGCGCGAAATAAAGAGATTTGTCCCTGTTTCGGATGCGCGAGCCCAGCCGCGATCCATGGTGCCTGTATGTTGTATCGCTGCAACGCGTCAATCTCGTCTACGCCGGCTTTTTCAAGGATCTCCAAAAAAATGCTGCGGCGCACTAGCGTCTAACTAGGGAAAACCCTATACTTCATAGGTCAGGGAAAACCCTTAATCACTCAGCACCAACCGGGAGTCGCCATGAGCTTTATCCTCGCACTGTTCCAGAAGGTGAGCGATCTCTTCGCGTCGCCGCACCTGCCGATGGACTCCGACTATTCGTACGAAGCGCGCCACCGCGAAGCCGAGCGCCTGCGCCGCTCGCAGGTCTCGCTGTTCGGCATTCTTGGCGACTGATCGAATCGATTCTCCGTTTTGCGCGGGCGCATTGGCTTTCGCGCAGCCGTCTTTGTCGAACTGCGCGTTTGGCTCACCGTAGGGCCGGGTAGATAGACACGGCAAGAACAACGCCGCAAGGCCGGCTTTCCCGCTGAGGGAAAGCCGGCCTTTTTAATTGTTGGTCCCTTCCGGTGTCTTCAAATCGAACCGCCTCGTGTGGCTGCTCGCGAGACACGCCGTCGGCACGTTCGCTTACAGTTCATACACTTGCGGTCGCTGTGCCCAGGTTTTCCACACCCTTGCCAACAAAATATGTGGAAAACCGGCATGCGCCGGGTGGAGGCGCATTTTCTTCCGTACGTCGAGTGGTGCGGCTGCGTCCAAAACCCGTCAGCGCTTGCCGTCTGCTGCCTCTTGGCGACCGTCTGCCCGTCGCTGCAACGCGACACGAAAATCGTTGCCCATCAGTGTCTTGCCCGGCATATCCGAGCGTTTTCCACAGCCTTGCCAACAAAAAATGGGGATAACTCCATTGGCCGTTGGGCCGATTGTCGGTGACGAACGGGCGCACCGATAATCAGGCCGTACCTTCCTGCGGCCCCATCACGGAGGCGTCCATGCAATTTCCCACGGGATCTGTTGTCGCGCTGAGCTCGGCGGCATCGACGGTGTTTTCCATCGGCATGATTTCGCTCACCTGGTGGGGCATTCACGAACCCACGCCGTGGCGTGCCGGCGACGTGGTGGTCACGCTGCTCGCGCTCTTCGGGTTCGCGTGCCTCGGTTTCGTGCCGTGGCTGGCCACCTCGCCTATGCGGCATGAGGCCGACGAGTCGCGGGTGGCGATTGCGCGTCGCGCGTTTCTGGCGGGCGTGATCGCGATGTGGCTGTCCATCGTCGCCGCGATCGTCGTCGCATGAAACGCGGCGGACGAGGTCATGCGAGGCACCGGCAAGCCGGCGCCTCGCAACCGGTCGCCGCGCGCAGGCGTCGCGATACTACCCATCGCACAAGCCTGCGCTGCGGTCGCCCACAACGATCAGAACCGCGTGCGCATGCCCACCGTGCCGACCACCTGGTTCGCCGTCGAAGACGCGCCGCCGGCCGTATTGATGAATGCCACGTAGTTCTTGCCCGACGCGTGCTGGTACATCGCTTCGAGGTAGACGTCCGTACGCTTCGAGAGCTTGTAGACCGTCTGGAAGTCGACCTGGTGCCACTTCGGATCTGCGCCGAACGTCGACGTGTTGTCCACGTGCCCGTTCGTGTACGTGTATGCGAGGCCGAGGCTCAGCGCCGGCGTGACAGCGTACTTGCCGTTCACTTCGAAGTTGTTGAAGCTCACCGTGCCGCCCGTCGAACCGAACGAGCCCGAGTTCTCGTACTCGCTGCGGGTGTAGACGAAGCCCGTCACGAACGGTCCGAACGCATAGTTGATGCCGCCGCCGAACGAACGCATGCGGTCCGCGCCGAGCGCGAAGCCGCCCTTGCCGTTCGCCGCCGATTCGGCCAGGTCCACGGCACCCGGGCTGCTCGCCGTGGCGCCCTTCGAGCCATTGATCTGCAAAAAGCCGCCGGCTACCGAAAGCGGGCCGTTCGTATAGCTCGCGCCGAAGCTGTAGGCGCGGTTCATCGCGAAGTCCGTGTTGTTCGAGAACGCGTACAGGCCGCCGAACTTGATGCCCGCGTAGTCGTTGCTCGCGAACTTGACCGCGTTGCTGATACGCAGCGAGTGGTTCAGGTTGTCGTTGTCGAACGGGTGCGCAAAGCTCGCGTCGCCGAAGGTGCCCGCGGTAGCCGAGAGCGGCGCCACGTAGTCAACCAGCGAGTCGTACTGGCGGCCCAGCGTGAGCGTGCCGAGCTGGCTGCTCGAAAGACCGACATAGGCCTGGCGGCCAAAGAAGCGACTGTCCTGGCCCAGCTTGCCACTTTGCACGTTGAAGCCGTTTTCGAGGACGAACAGCGCCTTGAGGCCGCCGCCCAGGTCTTCGCTGCCGCGCACGCCGAAACGGCTGCCGTTGATGTTGCCGCTCGTCGCTTGCCAGAGCGGGCCGCTCGTTTTGCCGCTCACCACGTTGTTCGTGTACATGATGCCGGCGTCGATCAACCCGTAGAGCGTGACCGAGCTCTGTGCGTGCGCGGCCGATGCGGCGAATGCGCCCGCGGTCGCAAGCGCAAACGAAATCTTTTTCTTCACTGGAATAGCTCCTGAACTGTGCTGCAGGGGAAATGAAACTGCGTCAGGAGTGTAAGAAGGCGGCCGCGCGAGAAAAGCCGCTGTGCATGGAGAACAGTCTTGCTCAGGTTGGAACGAAGATGTCATCGCCTTGTCATGTAGCGGCAACGGACAAGACCGTGCGCGGCCCGAAGCCGCCGCGCACTATATTGATGTGGAGAATCGAATCAGCCGCGTGCCTGCGGATCCACCTTGAACACGCTCACCAGTTGTGCAAGCTGCGCAGCCTGGTCGCGCAGGCCGGCGGCCGCATTCTCCGCTTCGGAGACCATCGACGCATTCTGCTGTGTCGCCTCGCCGATCTGCGTGACCGCGAGGTTCACCTGCTCGATGCCGCCCGACTGCTCGCGCGAAGCGACACTGATGTCCGCAATGATCTGGCGCACTTCGTCCACGCGCTCGACAATGCCCTGCATCGTCGTGCTCGCCTCTTCGGCGATGCGGTAGCCGCTCTGCACCGTGGCGGTGGATTCGGCGATGACCGCGTCGATCTCCTTCGCCGCCGCCGCGCTGCGTTGCGCGAGCGCGCGGACTTCCGCGGCGACCACCGCGAAGCCCTTGCCGTGATCGCCCGCCCGTGCCGCTTCCACGGCTGCGTTGAGCGCGAGGATGTTGGTCTGGAACGCGATGCCTTCAATCATGTTCGTGATGTCGGCGATCTTCTGCGACGAGCGGTTGATGTCGCTCATCGTGGCCACCACGCGTTCCACCGCGCGGCCGCCGTTCAGCGCAGCGTCGGCGGCGGTGCTCACCACGGAATTCGCGCGCGCCGCGTGGTCGGCGTTCTGCTGAACCGTCGACGTGATCTGTTCCATGCTTGCAGCCGTTTCTTCCACGCTGCTCGCCTGGGTCGCGATGCGCGAAGCGATCTCGCCGCTCGTGGCCGCGATGCGCGTGGTGCCGTCGGCCATATCGGACGATGCGTGGCGCACCTGCGTGACGATGCGCGCGAGTCCTTCGCCAATGCCGTCGATGGCATGCATGAGCCGCCCGATCTCGTCCGCGCGAGCGTGCGAAGCGTCGGCATCGCCGGCAGTGAAGCCTCGCTCCGCGCGGCCCTTGCCATGTGCGAGACGCACGCTCAGGTCCCCCGCCGCGAGGCGTGCCGCAGCCTTGGCCGCTTCGTCAAGCGGCCGGCTCACGAGTCGCCGCGCCGCCACGAGGAAGATCACCGCGAACGCGATCACGAGCGCGAAGCCCAGCGCGGCGAAGCGGTCGCGCGTCGCGGTCACGTCGGCCATCACTTCGTCGTGAATCGCGACGCCGCCCACGAGCCACTGCCATTCCGGCACGGTGATGAACGAGACGCTCTTTTCGCGCGGGCTCGTTTCGCCGAGCGTTGCGTCGGCGGAGGTGTAGGTGATGCGGCCTTCCTTCGCCTCCAGCATCTGCGAGTAGGGCGCGTTCGCGTCGTCGAAGTGCTGGCCGGCGGCGGCCGGATGAACGATGAACTTGCCGTTGTTCGGCCCCTTCGACGCGTCCACCACGAAGTAGTAGCCGCTGTTGCCGATCTTCATCTGCCGGATGCCGTCTTCCACAGACTGAATCTGCGCGCCCACGTCCACGCCCACGAACAACGCGCCGATCACGCGACCCGCGGCATCCATGACCGGTTTGTACTGCGTGATATAGCGCTTGCCGAAGAGCGGCGCGAGCCCGGTGAAGGTGCGGCCCGCGAGCACAGGGCCATACGCGGGGCCCTTGCGGTCCAGCAGTGTGCCGATGGCGCGCGAGCCGTCCTGCTTCTTGAGCGAGGTGGTCACGCGCACGAAGTCGTCGCCGCTGCGCACGAAGAGCGTGGCGATAGCGCCGCTCTTCGCGAGGAACTGGTCGGGAATCGAGAAATCGAGGTTCAGCACTTTGTCGCCGGCCTTCATCGTCGGCGTGGCGACACCGTTGATGTCCACTTTCTGGGATTCGTCGACGCTGATCTCGCCGGGCAAAAAGCTCGCGAAGAGCGACATCGCGCGGCCCACTTCGGCGGAAAGGGCGTCGTCGAAGAGATGGATCATCGCGGCGACGGAGCGGTCGCGGTCGTCGATACGGGCCAGCACCTGGCGGCTCACCTGCTGGCCAGCCGTGTGGGTGAGCGCCCACGTGAAGACGACGAATATCGACGCCACCAGAACGCAGGACAACGCGGCAAGCCGCGCACCGACACTCATGCCGCGCGGGAACAGAACTTTCATGGGCCTCCTGGGCGCTCGGAAGACGCGGGGAGCGGCGGGCGCCGCATGGCCGCGCGGCGCCCAGTACGTCGGCCCGGTGGTTGGGCCGACGGCGCGCGCGGCAGCCCCGCAGGGTTACGTCACGATCTTGTCAATTACGGCAGACCGCAGCGGTTCTTGAATGCGGGACCGACCAGGGGCAGGGTGGAAGCCTTGGCCACAACCAGGGCGACGACCAAAGCAAGCCAGAACCTCGCCTGGTTCTGGCCGGAACCAGGCGAGCCCAGGCGAGCCCTTACCCCCGGCTCCTGGGACGCCAGGCGCGCAGCAGCAAGGCGTTGGTGACGACGCTCACGCTCGAGAACGCCATTGCGGCGCCCGCGAGCATCGGATTGAGCAGCCCGAAAGCGGCGAGCGGAATGCCGATCAGGTTGTAGACGAAGGCCCAGAAGAGGTTCTGCTGGATCTTGCGCCAGGTGCGCCGCGAAATGTCGATGGCGGCGGCGACGAGCAGCGGGTCGCCGCGCATCAACGTGATGCCCGCTGCGTGCATGGCGACGTCCGTGCCGGTGGCCATGGCAATGCCGAGGTCGGCGGCGGCGAGCGCGGGCGCGTCGTTGATGCCGTCGCCGGCCATGGCCACGATGCCTGCGGTGCGGATTTTCAGGTCGCCGATCACGCGTGCCTTGTCGTCGGGCAGCACGCGCGCGTGCACTTCGTCGATGCCGAGATTGTTGGCCACCGCCGCCGCGCTGCCCGGGTTGTCGCCGGTAATCAGCACGCTGCGAATGCCGAGGCGCCGCAGTTGCGCAACGGCGGCGCGCGCGGACGGCTTCACGGTATCGCCGAAGCCGATCAACGCGAGCACGGCGGCGGGCTGCGGCCTGGGCGTTGGCGTAGAAGGCGACGGCGCTGCCGAAGCCGCGTCGTGCGCGAAGAGCCACGAGACCGTCTGACCCGCATGCTCGAGTTCGGCCGCACGCGCGGCAAGCTGTGCGGGAATCGCGATGCCGAGTTCATCGAGCCAGACGCCGCTGCCGATGGCGATGCGCCGTCCGTCCACCTCGGCTTCCACGCCGCGGCCGGGCACAGCGCGGGCGTGGGTGGCCGGCAGAGGTGTGGCCGTCAGAGGCGCGGCGGTCAGAGATGCAGCCGTCAGAGGCGCCGCCGTCAGAGACGCGGCCGCCCGGAGCGCGACCGCCGAAGACGACTCGTGCGCGCCGCCAACGGCCTCTTCCCAGCGCCGCACCACCGCTTTCGCGAGCGGATGGTCGCTCTGGCGCTGCACGGCGGCGGCGAGCGCCAGTGCTTCGTCGACCGAAGTGTCGGGCGCGGGTTCGAAGACCGTGACGCTGGGTTGTCCCACGGTCAGCGTGCCGGTCTTGTCGAACGCGACCACGTTGATGCGATGCGCGATTTCGAGCGCCTCGGCGTCTTTGATCAGCACGCCCTGGCGCGCGGCGACGCCGGTGCCGGCCATGATCGCGGCCGGCGTGGCGAGCCCGAGCGCGCACGGGCACGCAATCACGAGCACCGCGACAGCATTAAGGATCGCAGTCTCCGCGGACGCGCCGGCGAGCAGCCAGCCGCCCAGTGTCACGGCGGCCACGACGAGAATCGCCGGCACGAACACGGCGCTCACGCGGTCCACGAGCCGCTGAATGGGCGCCTTGCCGGCCTGCGCCGTTTCGACCAGACGGATGATGCGGGCAAGCGTGGTTTCCGCGCCAATCGCCGTGGTTTTGACCGCGATGGCGCCTTCGCCGTTGATCGACCCCGCCGTGACCGGATCGTCGGGCTGCTTCGGCACGGGCAGGCTTTCGCCCGTGATCAGTGACTCGTCGATATGCGTGCGGCCTTCCAGCACGGCGCCGTCCACCGGCACGCGTTCGCCGGGCCGCACCACGACCACCGTGCCCACCCGCACCTGCGCGAGCGGCACCTCGCGCTCCTCGTTGCCTGTGCGGATGCGGGCGCGGTCGGGGCGCAGCGCGTTGAGCGCGCGGATGGCGTCCGTGGTCTGGCGCTTCGCGCGCGCTTCCAGCCATTTGCCGAAGCGCACCAGCGTGATGACCACCGCGGAGGCCTCGAAGTACAGGTGCATGGCATCGTCCGGATGGACCACCATCTGGTAGACGCTCACGCCATACGCGGCAGACGTGCCGAGCGCGACGAGCAGATCCATGTTGCCGGCGCCGGCGCGCACGGCTTTCCAGGCGGCACGGTAGAAACGCGCGCCGAACACGAATTGCACGACGCTCGCGAGCGCCAGTTGCAGCAGGGCGGGCAGCATCACGTCCGCGCCGAGCGACGCGGCAATCATGGGAACGACCAGCGGCAGGGTCAGCAGCGCCGACATCAGGACCCAGGCAAGTTCGCGACGCACGGCGGCGCGTGCCCGATCGGTGCCGTCGGCGGCGGGTGCCGCTTCGGTTTCTACGACCGGCGTCGCCTCATAGCCCGCCTTATGGACGGCGGCGACCAGCGCGTCGAGTTCGCTCGCGCTGGCCGGTCCGCGCAGATTGACCGTGGCGCGTTCCGTCGCGAGGTTGACCGAGGCGCCCGCCACGCCCGGCACCCGCGCCAGTGCCTTCTCGACGCGCGTGGCGCAGCTCGCGCAGGTCATGCCGCCGATGGCCAATTCGGCGACGGCGGTGGAGAGCGGAACGGCGCCGTAGCCCGCCTTCGTCACGGCCGCTACGAGCGCGTCGGGCGCAACTTCGCCGTTGGTCTCGACGGTGGCTTTTTCCGTGGCGAGGTTCACCGACGCACGCGTCACGCCCGGCACCTTCGCCAGCGCCTTCTCGACGCGCGTGGCACAGCTCGCGCAGGTCATGCCGGTAATTTCCAGTTCTGACACCGTGGGTTCGGCGCGCGCCTCGGTGGGAAGTTCGGCGGAGAGGTCGGTCATGGCGATTGGAGGGTGGCAATGCCACAGTAGCAAGCGGTGTTGGCCGCTGAGCGCGCAGACGGGAAACCGCCCGCATGAACAGCACATAAAACGCAAGTATCGACCTTCCAGTCATGGGAAGGTCAAGCCGGGTCGGTCAACCTAACTGACGCATGGATAGCAGGTAAGTGGGGACCCACATGCCGGGAGCGCCTCATTTTTGCGCTGGCGAGGCAGGGATAATTCCGTATTGACGCCTTTTCATGCCTGGTCGCGAGGGATACGATACAACCCGGCGCGATGGGGAGAAGATCGAGGCGAGGCGAGGAGACGGCCGCGGGGCCGCGCGGCGCAGCCTGTTTCCATCGGCGTCATCTCATGGACCAGACTGATCCGCACAATCAACGAATGATAAAAAATCGTCGCGAACCCTACTCGTTTCAATGGACCTGCGCTGCGCTCGCAGGTTTTGCCTTTCTGGCGGGATGCGCTTCCGCGCCCGCGCCCACCGAAAAAAGCACTGGCTGGGTCAAGGACGAAGTGTCCGACTCTTATGTGTTCGGCTATCCGCTCGTCGTCATGGACATTGCGCGCGACGCCGCCGTCGGCAGCGGGCCGGGCCAGGCGGCGGTCAACACGCTGCGCCATGCCCAGGCGCTGCCGCCCGTTGGCGCAGCGAATCCGACCATGCCGAGCCTGGATACCTTCGATTCCACAGGTTGGCTCGACGTCGCAGACGAGCCCGTGATCGTCTCCCTGCCCGACTCGCGCGGCCGCTACGTGGATGCCCGCGCGCTCGACATGTGGACGAACGTGGTGTGGTCCACTGGCGACGCCGGTACCACGCGGGTGACCGGCATCAAGGCCCAGACGGTCGCCTTTGCGGCGGCGGGCTGGAAGGGCGACCTGCCGGCGGGCGTCAAGCGCATCGACGTGCCGACCCGCTACGTGTGGCTCTCCGTGCGCATCCAGACTGCGCGTGGCCGCGACCTTGCCGCCGTGCGCAAGCTCCAGCGCGCCATCCGCGTGGCGCCGCTTTCGGCGTACACGGGCGACGCGCGTCCCGCACCCCAGGTGGCGCGCAACAGCGGGGCCGGCACAGATTCGGCCGCCACCGTGAACCCGGTGGCCCGCGCCGCCGCGCTGGACGCGAACGGGTTCTTCAGCCGCCTTGCGCAGGCGCTGCCCGACAATCCGCCCGCCCCCGACGACCCGCACGCGCTCAAGATTCTCTCGGACCTCGGCGTGACGCCGGGGCAGCCGGTGGCGCTGCCCGCTGCCGCGAGCGACGCCGTGGCCGCCGGCTTCAGCGATGGTCGCGACCGCGTGGCAACGGCGCCGTCGAATCTGCTGTCGGCCAACGGCTGGAGCTGGGCCAGCGACAACGCGGGTGCGTACGGCTCGGATTACGCGCTGCGTGCCTACACGGCTTTCACGGAACTGGGTCTCGGAACGAAAGACGACGAAGTGCGAGCGGTAGTCTCGCAGGACAGCGACGGCCACGCGCTGAACGGCGCGAACCGCTACGTCATCCACTTCGCCGCGAAGCAGCTGCCGCCGGTGCGCGGCTTCTGGTCCATTACGGCGTACACGAAGGACGGCGCGCTCGGCGAAAGCGCGCCGGCGCACGTTTCGCTGAGCGACCGCTACGGCCTGCGACGCAGCCGCGACGGGTCCGTGGACGTCTACGTTTCCGCGGTGGGCTCGAAGAAAACGCCCAACTGGGTTCCCGCGCCGCGCAGCGACTTCAAGCTCGTGCTGCGGCTCTACGCGCCGAAGCAGCAGGCGACGGACGGCAGTTGGGAGCCGCCCGCCGTCGAGCGGCAATAAGGCGCGCGACGACGGAACGCATACTGCAACAGACAGCCGGGTAAATAGCCCAGTACACGGCGCCCGGCGCGCTTGCTCGCCCGCCGCGCTGTCCCGGCCACCGCTCGCCTCGGTGGCCGGCTCCCCCTTCCGGCTTGCGTTTTGCATTTATTCACAATGCTCACGCTGTCCCCCTGCAAGCCCGCGACATATACTTCCACGAACCTGAACCACCAACGGTTTGCCCTGGTTGCGACATGTCTGCCGCCGCCGTGCGGCGAGCCTCGCTGGCTCGCCGGCCTGGCCGGCGCGGCTGTCTTCGCGGACCCGCCCTTCGCGGGCAACGCCCACGCGTTCCACCTGTGACCACATCCGAGGCATGGCAAGCATCAACAAAGCATCTCTCACTTCCTCGCTGCGCGCCGTGCGCGATGCAGCGCACAGCCGGCGCGCCCGGCGTATCACGATCGGGCTCGTCGTCTTTCTCGTGCTGTTCGGCCTGCTCGGCTTCTTCGCGGCGCCGCCGCTGATCCGCAATATTGCCGCCCAGCAACTGAGCAAGCAGCTCGACCGGCCGGTTTCCATCGGACGTATTGCGCTCAATCCGTACACGCTGCGATTCGAGGCGGACCGCGTGCATATCGGCGAGCGCGGCGGCTCGGGCGATTTCGCGGACGTGGAGCGGCTCATCGTGAAGCCTTCCTGGACGTCGCTCTTTCGCGGCGCCGCGATCGTGGACGAACTCCAGATCGATTCGCCGCGTTTTCACATCGTTCGCTATGACGCCCAGCGCTTCAATTTCAGCGACCTGATCGAGAAGTTCTCCACGCCGTCGCAGCCCTCCAGCAAGCCCACGCCGTTTTCCATTTCCAACATTCATCTGGAGAACGGCCGGGTCGAGTTCGACGACCGGCTGCTTGGCGAGCAGCACGTGGTGGACCGCTGGTCGCTCGGCGTGCCGTTCATTGCGACGCTGGCCTCGAAGACGGACATCTTCGTGGAGCCGCTGCTGCGCGCGCGTATCGACGGCAGTCAGCTCGCCATCGACGGCAAGACGCTGCCGTTTGCGGCGTCGCGCCAGTCGCAGGTGTCGCTGCGGCTCGATGCGCTCGACGTGCCGCGCCTCATCTCGTACGTGCCGGCCAAACTGCCGGTGACGGTGCAGTCCGGCAAGCTTTCCACGGACCTCAAGCTCAACTTCCTGATGTCGGGCGATACGCCTTCGCTCACGGTTTCCGGCACGGTGGACCTGGACGACGCCAACGTGCTGGACCTGAACAAAGCGCCGTTCTTCGCGGCGCGCGCGGTGCACGTGGCGGCGTCCACACTCGAGCCGCTCAAGAGCGTCTATCACTTCGACGAGATCCGGCTGGACGGCGCGGACGCAACGCTCACGCGCGACAAGTCCGGCGTGCTGAGCGTGCAGCGGATGTTCGCGGGCTCGCCGCAGACGTCGGCGAGTGCGCCGCGTAGTGCCAGCGCGCCTGCTGCGGGGGCGCCGCCGGGGACAGCGGCTACTGCTACTGCGTCGGCTTCCGCTTCTACTTCTACTGGCGCTTCGGGTGCGTCCGCGTCGTCGGGCGCTGCTTCGGCCGCTGCAGCCGCGTCTGCACCGAAATCCGAAGCGGCCACCACCACCGCCGCGCCGCTCGACCTCGCCATCAAGCGCTTCGCGCTTAACGACAGCATCCTGCGCTTCACCGACGAAACGCCGTCGAGGCCTGTCGTGTTCGGGCCTACCCAAGTCTCGGCCACGCTCACGGATTTTTCGACGCTCGCCAAAACGAACGCGCACTACGGGCTGAACCTGGCATTCGACGGCGGCGGCTCGCTCGCCGTGAGCGGCGCGTTAGGCCTCGTGGCGAAGACGGCGGACGCCAGGATCGACGTCAACGCATTGCCGCTCGCCCCGCGCCAGCCGTATCTCGACAGTGTGACGGCCGCTCAGGTGCTGGACGGCACGCTTACCGCCAACGCGAACGTCAGCGCGAACTGGAGCGCCACGCCGTTCCAGCTCCAGGTAGGCGCGAGCGACATGCAACTGAAGTCGCTGAAGGTTGCCATGCGAGGCGCTGGACGCGGATCAAGCGGCACGAGCAACGAGCCGGTCATCGCACTGGCAGACGGCCGCGTCCAGGTGAAGAAAGTGGATCTGGCCGCCCAAACAGCGGACATCGACGCCGTCGACCTCAAGGGCCTGAAGGTGAACGCTGAGCGTCGCAAGGACGGCAGCATCGACCTGGCCGACCTCGCGGGCACGCACGAAACCGCGCATGAAGCGGCCCCGGCGCATCCCGCGGCCCACGCAACCGGAAAGACCGCCCAACCGGCTGCGCCCGAATGGCACTACCGCATCGGCACGCTCTCGCTCGCGGATTCCGAAGCGAACTTCACGGACAGCACCACCGCGCGCCCGGTGAAGCTCAACGTCGCGCCGCTGCAACTCAAGGTCCAGCAGATCACGGACAACATGAGTCACGCGCTGCCCGTTGAACTGCATGCCACCGTGAATCGCAAGGGCACGCTCGGCGTAACCGGCGACGTGACGCCCACGCCGCTGAAAGCCGCGGTGCGCGTGAATGCCGACCGTCTCGACGTGGCTGCGCTGGAGCCGTACTTCGGCAACGTGCTCAACGTGACGATTGCGAGCGCGTTCGTCACCGCGAACGGCGACCTAGCCGCGACGCAGGGCAAGGCCCTCAAGGCGTCGTATCGCGGCGACGCGGCGCTCGTGGACGTGCGGATGCTGGACAAGGCGACGTCGGACCCGTTCGCGGGCTGGCGCTCGCTCGCGCTCACGAACCTGAAGGCGAACTACGACGAGCGCGGCACCGACGTGGACGCCGCGCGCGTCACGTTCTCGAACTTCTATGGCCGCGTGCTGCTCGATGCGCAAGGCAAGCTCAATCTCAAGGACGTGGTGGCGCATCAGACGGGCGAGGCGCAGTCGCTCACGCGCGACAACAGCGGCAAGGCGCCCGTGCCGCTCTCGCCGCCCACGGCGGCGGAAGCGGCGGCGGCATCGGCTGCCGCGGCAACGACGGCGGCTACGGCGGCAACGGCAAAGCAGGCCTCGGGCGCGCGTCCCGCGTCGGCGTCGCCGGTTACCGTGGTGGCGGCGAAAGAGCCGGAAAGCCCGGTGCGCATGCACTTCGGCGAACTGCTGCTGCGTAGCGGCCGCGTGACCTACACGGACAACTTCGTGAAGCCGAACTACACGGCGAACCTGGTCGACATTCAGGGCAAGGTGGGCGCGTTCGGCACACAGTCCACCACGCCCGCGCCCGTGGACGTGGCCGCGAAGCTGGCGGCCAACGGGCCGGTGGCGATTCGCGGCTCGGTGAATCCGCTCATCGAAAAACCGCAGCTCGACCTCACGGCCACGGCGCACGACGTGGAACTCACGAACCTCACGCCGTATTCCACGAAGTACGCGGGCTATCCGATCACGAAGGGCAAGCTCAACGTCGATCTGCACTACACGCTCGAGAACAACCAGTTGACTGCGAACAATCACCTGTTCATCGACCAGCTCACGTTCGGCGACCACGTCGAGAACGACACGGCGACGAAGCTGCCGGTGCGCCTTGCCATCTCGCTGCTCAAGAACTCGAAAGGGCAGATCGACGTGAACATTCCGGTGTCGGGCTCGCTCGACAATCCGCAGTTCAGCTTTGGCAGCCTGATCTGGCATGCCGTGCTCAACCTTTTGCAGAAGGCCGTGACGTCGCCGTTCACGCTGCTCGCGAACGCGTTCGGTGGAGGCGGCGAGGAACTGGGCTACGTCGAATTCGCGCCGGGGTCGGCGGATCTCACGGAGGCCGACAACCAGAAGCTCGACAAGATCGCGAAGGCGCTGGCAGACAAACCGTCGGTGAAGATCGATCTGATTGGCCGTGTCGATCCGGCCGTGGACGAGCCCGCGCTGCGCAACCTGTACGTGGACCGCCTCGTGCGCCAGCAGAAGCTCAAGGACACGATCGGTAAGGGCGAAAGCGTGGACCCGATGTCGATCAAGGTGGACCCGGCCGAGTACGAAAGCTATCTCGCGAAGGTCTACAAGGCGGCGGACTTCAAGAAGCCGCGCAATTTCATCGGTCTCACGAAGTCCCTGCCCGCCGACGAGATGAAGAGCGCGCTCGCCGAGCACGCGCCCATCAACGAGGCCAGCCTGCGCGATCTCGCACAACGTCGCGCACAGAGCGTGCAGCAGTATTTCGAAGGCAAGGTGGATTCGAGCCGCGTGTTCATCGTCGCGCCGAAGCTCAACGCCGACGGTATCAGCGACAAGGGCGCGCCTACGCGTGTGGACTTTGGTTTGAAGTAAGTCCGACCACGAAGCGAGGCGAAGCATCGCGCCGCACGGGCCACTGCCCGGCGGCGCGATTTTTTCATGCCGAGCCGGTTTGGGCTTCGGTCGGCGCTTCGGTTCTTACGGCTTCGTTTTCGGTGTTGTCGTGCCTCGCCGTTGCCTGGGTTGTTCGGCCCGACGTCCGATTCGACGCTGCTCGCGTGCGTCCGAACGCATGCTGTTCGATCACGCCCGCAAGCGTGGCGAAGGCAGGATCGATCTTCTCGTTGGGCACGCACGCGTAGCCGAGCAAGAGGCCGCGCTGCGGTGCAGAGCCGCTGCCGCCTGCATCGCGCTTGCCGGCGCCGCTCATGTCGCCGTTGCCGCTGTAATACGCCGCGAGCGGACGCACGATCACGCCCGCGTCGAACGCGGCGGCGGCCACTGCGCGGTCGTCGGCGTGGTCGGGCAGGCCGAGTACGAGATGCAGTCCGGCTTCGTCGCCCATCACGGGCAGCGCGTCGCCAAAGTGCCGCGTAATGGCGTCGATCAGCATCTGGCGACGCTCGCCGTAGAGCGCCCGCATGCGGCGCACGTGCGAGGTCAGATAGCCGTCCATGATGAACTCGGCGAGCACGGCCTGCTGCATCAACTGACCTTCGCGATAAAGCTCGGCCACGCCCGTGCGGAACACGTCGACGAGGTGCGGCGGCGCGATCATGTAGCCGATGCGCAGGCCCGGAAACAGCATCTTGCCGAGGCTGCCCACGTAGATCACCTGGCCCGCTTCGTCGAGCCCTTGCAGCGACGCGAGCGGACGGCTGCCATAGCGGAACTCGCTGTCGTAATCGTCTTCGATGATCCACACCTTGTGCTGCCGCGCGTATTCGAGCAGCGTGCGGCGGCGCGCGAGGCTCATCACCATGCCGAGCGGATACTGGTGCGAAGGCGTGACGAGCGCGAGCCGCGGCGGATCGAGCAGATCGGATTCGCGCGGATTCAGCCCTTCGCTGTCCACGGGCACCGGCACGAGCGTGAGCCCCGACGATTGCAGCACGCTGCGCGCGCCCCAGTAGCAGGGCTCTTCCACCCACACGCGGTCGCCCACGTCGGTGAGCAGGCGCACGGCAAGGTCCATCGATTGATGGATGCCGGTCGTGATGATGATCTGGTCCGGTGTGCAGTTCACCGACCGCGCCACGCGCAGGTAGTCGGAGAGCGCGCGCCGCAACGGCCGATAGCCGCCGCCGGGCGCATAGGTGAGCAGGTCGGCGTTCGCCTCTTTCCATAGCCGCGCTTGCAGGCGGCTCCACGTGCGCGCGGGAAATTCGGCGACGTCGGGCACGCCCGGCATGAAGGCGCCCCACTGCTTGGGCGAGACGCCGGCCTGGTCGATCAGACGTTGCCCGCGCATCGACATGGCGCCTGGCTCGTGGCGCACGGCGGCTTGCGGTGTGCATGGCGTTGCAGTCGTAGCGTCTGTCGAGCGTTCGGTGGCGGTGCCTGGGGCGGGTGCTGCCTTGCTTGCCGTTCCTGCTGCTGGCGCTGTGGAGCCACTTGCCGAAGCCGGCCCGCCTGCAGTCCCTTGCTCCCGCCGCACGTTCACCGCGGCTTTGTCCGGCCGCGTGTCCGCCACGTACGTGCCGCTGCCCGTCGTCGAGATCACGTAGCCCTCGGCGGTGAGCTGGTCGTACACGTGCAGCACCGTGTTGCGCGCAATGCCGAGGTCGGTTGCGAGCGTGCGCGAACTCGGCAGCTTGGTGCCCGGCGCGAGCTGGCCCGTGAGGATGGCCTGCTGCATGAGCCGCAGCACCTGGCGATACATCGGCTCTCCGCATGCGCGGTCGATCCGCGCCGACAGCCAGTCCGCGAGAATGATCGTGTCCAAGTGGCTCTATCCAGAATAATGAAATGGTTCCATATTGTAGAACCGTAAGCGGCTATAGTGGATCACGCCATTAGCTCAAACCCGCCTTGCGGAGGGAGCCAATGGTAAGGAAACTGCATTGTGAGGAGGAGACTGGGGCAATGAAAAAAGGGGACGTGATCGTCAGCTTTCGCGGTGTGCGAAAGACCTATGACGGCGAATCGCTCGTGGTCAAGCAACTTGACCTCGACATCTACCAGGGCGAATTCCTCACGCTGCTCGGCCCGTCGGGCTCGGGCAAGACGACCTGCCTGATGATGCTGGCCGGCTTCGAATTTCCGACCGGCGGCGAAATCTGGCTTGACGGCAAGCTGCTCAACAACGTGCCGCCGCACAAGCGAAACATCGGCATGGTGTTCCAGAACTACGCGCTGTTCCCGCACCTGACCGTCGAGCAGAACGTGGGCTATCCGCTTTCGGTACGCAAGGTATCGGCGGAAGAACGCGCGCAGCGCGTCAACAACGCGCTGAAGATGGTGCGCATGGAAAGCTTCGCAAAACGCTATCCGGCGCAGCTTTCGGGCGGCCAGCAGCAGCGTATTGCGCTTGCCCGCGCGCTCGTGTTCGAACCGAAGCTCGTGCTGATGGACGAACCGCTCGGCGCGCTCGACAAGCAGCTGCGCGAGCACATGCAGTACGAACTCAAGTCGCTGCACGAGAAGCTCGGCGTCACTTTCGTCTACGTCACGCACGACCAGGGCGAGGCGCTCACCATGTCCGACCGCGTCGCGGTGTTCGACAAGGGCGTGGTGCAGCAGCTCGATACCGTCGACCGCCTCTACGAATCGCCCTGCAACGAATTCGTCGCGAACTTCATCGGCGACAGCAACCGGCTGCGCGGCACGGTGGAAAGCGTCGACGGCGAGTTCTGCGCGTTCCGCCTTGCAGACGGCACGCGGCTCGTGGGCCGCAACGTGGGCGGTGCGAAGGCTGGCGTGCCCGCGGTGGCGTGCATTCGCCCCGAGCGCATGAAGCTCGCTTCCGGTATTGCAGGTGCCGCAGGCCAGAACGGCAACACGCTCGCCGGCGAGGCGCGCGGTCTCATCTATTTCGGCGACCACGTGCGCATGCGCTGCGGCCTGCCGGAACAGGACGAGTGCTTCGTGAAGGTGCCGCTCGGCACCGATGCGCTCGACGCTTTTGCGCCCGGCCGCCCGGTCGCACTCGAATTCGCGCCGGAGCATCTGCGCGTGTTCGCCTGAGTCCCAGTTGTACACAACAACCCTGTACCAAAGACCACCAGAGAGGAACTGACATGAAAACGATCGGGATGACGCGCTTCGCGGCAGCCGCCGCTACGCTTGCCCTGGCATTCGGCGCAACGGCCGCCGCTGCGGCGGAAGTGACTGTCGTCAACTTCGGCGGCGCCAATGGCGACGCGCAGAAGGCCGCCTTCAACCAGCCGTTCGAGGCGCAGACGGGCAACAAGGTGACCGCCGTCGAATACAACGGCGAGCAGGCCAAGGTGAAGGCCATGGTCGAAGCGAAGCACGTGAACTGGGACGTGGTGGAAGTGGAATCGGGCGACCTGGGCCGCGGCTGCGACGAAGGCCTCTACGAGAAGCTCGACTGGTCGAAGATCGCGAAGAAGTCGGATCTCATTCCCGAAGCGCCGCAAACGTGCGGCGCCGGCATTTTCGTGTGGTCCACGGCGCTCGCCTATAACGCCGACAAGCTGAAGACCGCGCCCGCCAGCTGGGCCGACTTCTGGGACGTGAAGAAATTCCCGGGCAAGCGCGGCATGCGCAAGGGCGCGCGCTACAACCTCGAATTCGCGCTGATGGCCGACGGCGTGGCACCGAAAGACGTCTACAAGGTGCTCGCCACGAAGGCTGGCCAGGACCGCGCGTTCAAGAAGCTCGACGAGCTGAAGCCGAACATCCAGTGGTGGGAAGCCGGCGCGCAGCCGCCGCAGTTCCTCGTGGCCGGCGACGTGGTGATGTCCACCGCCTATAACGGCCGCATCAGCGCCGCGCAGAAGGAAGGCAAGAACCTGAAGGTGGTGTGGAACGGCAGCATCTACGACCTGGACTACTGGGCCATTCCCAAGGGCTCGCCGAACAAGGATCTGGCTGAGAAGTACATCGCCTACTCGCTCTCGCCGAAGCCGCAGCAGGAATACGCGAAGCACATCGCGTACGGTCCGGTGAACGTGGCCGCCATCAAGGCGCTCGACGAAAAGACGCTGGAGAACCTGCCGAACTCGCCCGCCAACGGCAAGAACGCAGTGCTGCAAAACATCTCGTTCTGGACCGACCATGGCGACGAGCTGGAGCAGCGCTTCGCGTCGTGGGCGTCGAAGTAAGCAGCCAGTCGTGACGAAGGACCGGGCGCGGCCGCGGCCGCGCCGCGCGCTGCGCCCGGGAAGCAACAGTGCGAACCCTCGCTGAAAGGCGAACGGTTCGCGCAGTGAAGAGCAAGAGAGGAGTCAGGGTGTGACGACGATGACGATGCCCGCCGACGAGGCCGGCGGATCGACTGCGCGGCTCAAGCGCGAGCTGAAGGCTGCCGAGGCGCGCAAGCGGACGATGGCGCTGCTGCTCGTGGCGCCGCTCGCAATTTTTCTGCTGCTGATTTTCGTCGTGCCGATTGCCGCGCTCTTGACGCGCGCCGTGCAGAACCCCGAAGTGGCCACGGCCCTGCCGCACACGATTGGCGTGCTGCACGATTGGGACCGCAAGAGCCCGCCATCCGACGCCGCCTACGCCGCGCTTGCCACCGACCTCACCGCGATCCAGGACGGCGAGGCGATGGGTGCGCTCGCGCGCCGGCTGAACACCGAGATTCCCGGCTTCCGTTCTCTGGTCGCGAAGACCACGCGCGCGATGCCGCTCACCGACGACGCCGGCCATGCGCTCGCGCCCGCCCAGGTCCACGCGAAAATCGCGGAAATCGACGACCGCTGGAACGACGTCACGTACTGGCAGGCCATCGCGAAGAACAGCAGCATGTACTCGCCGTTCTATCTGCTGGCCTCGCTCGACCATCGCCAGGACGCGTTCGGCGACATCATTCCCGCGGACCCTGATCAGCAGATCTACCTCACGGTGTTCACGCGCACCTTCACGATCAGCGTGGCCGTGACGCTGCTCGCGCTGCTGCTCGGTTATCCGCTCGCGTACTGGATCTCCACGCTCTCGGAACGGCGCGCGAACCTCGTGATGATTCTCGTGCTGATCCCGTTCTGGACGTCGATTCTCGTGCGCGTGGCCGCATGGATCGTGATCCTCCAGGGCGAGGGGCTCGTCAACAAGGCGTTGATGGGCAGCGGCCTGATTTCTTCGCCGCTTTCTTTGCTGTTCAACCGCGTGGGCGTCTATATCTCGATGACGCACATCCTGCTGCCATTCATGATCCTGCCGCTCTACAGCGTCATGAAGTCGATTCCGCCCACCTATCAGCGCGCGGCGGTTTCGCTCGGCAGCCATCCTTTCGCGGCGTTCTGGCGCGTGTACGTGCCGCAGACGTACCCGGGCATCGGGGCCGGCGCGCTGCTCGTGTTCATTCTCGCGATCGGCTACTACATCACGCCGGCGCTGCTCGGCGGGCCGAACGACCAGATGGTCAGCTACTACGTTGCGTACTTCACGAACGTGACGATCAACTGGGGCATGGCGTGTGCGCTCGGCGGGCTGCTGCTTGCGGCCACCACCGTGCTGTACGTGATCTACGGACGCTTCACGCGTTCGCAGCTGAGCCTCGGCTGAACCCGGCGACGGAGAACCATGCAATGAAACTCGCCAGACCCCTGTTCGCGCCGCATACGTCGCTGGTTGAACGCGTGTGGTATTTCGTGCTGCGCGGCATGGCCGTGCTCACGCTGCTGTACCTCGTCATGCCGGTGCTCGCCATCGTGCCGCTGTCGTTCTCGTCGAGCACGTTCCTCGTTTATCCGATGCCGGGCTGGTCGCTGCGCTGGTACGAGAACCTGATCACCTCGGACGACTGGCGCATGGCGGCGAAGAACAGCTTCATCATTGCGCCTTCCGCCACCATCGTGGCGACGGTGCTCGGTACGCTCGCCGCCATCGGTCTCACGAAGGCCGAGTTCCGCGGCAAGGCGCTGCTCATGGCCATCCTCATTTCGCCGATGATCGTGCCGGTGGTCGTGGTGGGCGTCGGCATGTACCTCTTCTTCGCGCCGCTCGGTCTCGCGAATACGTACACGGGGCTGATCCTCGCGCATGCGTCGCTGGGTGTGCCGTTTGTGGTGACTACGGTGGCCGCGACGCTGCAAGGCTTCAATCACAACCTCGTGCGTGCCAGCCTTTCGCTGGGTGCGAATCCGGTGAAGACGTTCTTCCGCATCACGCTGCCCGTGATCGCGCCGGGCGTGATTTCGGGGGCGCTGTTCGCGTTCGCGACGTCGTTCGACGAAGTGGTGGTCACGCTGTTCCTGGCCGGCGCGGACCAAACCACGCTGCCGCGTCAGATGTTCACCGGCATTCGCGAGAACATCACGCCGACCATTGCGGCGCTCGCGACCATCCTGATTCTTTTTTCGACGTCGCTGCTGCTCGCGCTCGAATGGCTGCGTGGCCGCAACGCGGCACGCGCCGTGCGGGCTTGAGGGCCCGCGCTGTCTGCATTGATGGCCTGACCGGCAGCGGCACGACGCCGGTCAGCGTCGCACCCACACATCTCCGTCTTTGACGTACGAGCGCTTCACCGCAGCCCACGCGATGCGGTGCGCGATCTCTTCGTGATCCGGGTCGCCCGCGTGCGCGGCGAAGGCGTGATTGAAGGCCTCGCGATAGATGTCCTGCGCGTGAGGCGGCAAGTGATTGCGCACGGATGGCGGAAGGTCGTCGTTCGAGGCGTACGGCATGGCGTGCTCCGTTGGCGAGGGTTGCCTTCCGCTTTGGCGCAACAAGCGCGCCTGAGGCCGCGGCGTAATCGCGAAGGCGGACACGCCGTTTCAGCGCTTCCGCCTTCGGCCGAGGGTTGCCGCCTGTCCGGGTCAGCGCATGTTGCCCGTGTGGCCCAGCGAATAGCGGCCGGGCTGCGGCCACACCGTGAGGCCGTGCGGCTCCATGCCCACGGGAATCGACTTCACCGCGCCCGTGGTCGTGTCGAACGCATAGACCACGTCGTCGAAGCGGCCCGAGAGCCACAGCGTCTTGCCGTCTGCACTGACGTTGCCCATGTCGGGACTGCCGCCGCCCGGAATCGGCCAGTTCGCGACGACCTTGCGCGTGGCGAAGTCGATCACAGAGACGCTGCCCTTGCCGTGACGCGGGCCGTGCACGAGGTTCGATCCGCGATTGGCCACATAGAGCTTCGTGCCGTCGCGGCTCGGATAGAGCCCGTGCGTACCCACGCCGGTTTTGACGAAGCCGACCTTCGTGAAGCTGTCGCCGTCTACGACGAATACGCCGTCGGCCATCATGTCGGCCACATAGAAGACCTTGCCGTCGGGCGAGATGCGGATGTCCTGCGGCATGCCCTTGCGGTCCAGTTCCAGGTAACCCACCACCTTGCGGTTCACGAGGTCGATCTTCGCGAGCTTGCCGCCGAATTCGCAGGTGAAGAGCGCGTACTTGCCGTCGATGGAAAAGTCCGCGTGGTTGATGCCCTTGCACTGCGGCACGTCGAGGCTCGATTTGAGCGCCATGGTGTGCGCGTCGCGGAAGTCGAGGCGCGCGTGCGCTTCGGCTACCACGATGGCTTCCTTGCCGTCGGGCGTGAAGTACATGTTGTACGGGTCGTCGACCAGCACGGCCTTGCCGGGCTTGCCCGTTTTCGGGTCGATGGGCGTGAGGCTGCCGTCGTTGCGGCCTTCGGCATTGTTGGCGACCCACAGCGTCTGCAAGTCCCACGAGGGCACGACGTGCTGCGGGCTGCGGCCTACCGGGAATTTGTCCACCACCTTGTAGGTAGCGGGGTCGATCACGTAGACGTCGTTGGAGCGCAGGTTCGGCACGTAGACGCGCGCGAGCGCACCGGCAACGGCCGAACTCATGTGACCGGATTCCGCTTCGCTGTAGAGATTGCCGGCGTTCGGCACGGGCGGCATGCCGGGCACAGTGGTGACGGCCGAAGTGGCCGACGTGGCCGAAGCTGTGGACGCCGCGACGGCATGGCCGGCTCCGAGGCCGGCGAACGAGGCGGCGGCGAAAGCGGTGAACGCGGCGAAGGCAATGAGCCGGGACCGACGGGGAAAGAAAGGTTGACGCAATTGCATGGTGGAGTCCGTTTGTCGGTTGTTGGATGGGTAGACGGTAGATAAACGGGCGCGTGTGTGCGGCGCAGGGCTTCAGTGGCCCGCGGTGTCTTTCTTGATCGCTTCGATGGTGCGCGAAACGATGGCGTCGGTGCCGAGCTGTCCGAGTTCGACGCTGGAGCGGCGCGGGTCGCCGCCGTAGACGCCGTCGGCGGCGCTGGGTTTGGGCGCGGCGCGCAACTTGTCGAGCCGTACCATCTGAGGCGCGACCGCGAGCAGCAGCGACGTGTCCGCGAGCCCGGCGTGCGTGCCGATCTCGGCATCCGTGACGCCGTGCTGACGCAGGATCTGCGCGTAGCCGTCCGAACTCGTGCCGTAATACTCGGGCGGCACGAAGGCGCGCGCGGAGCCGGCCCACGACTTGTTGAGCTGCGCAACCGCGCGCCGGATGTCGTTCTGATACCCACCGTGATCGCCGAGGAACACGATGTTGGTGAAGCCGTGCACCTTGAAGCTGTTGGCGGCGGACTCGAGCGTCTTCTCGAACACGTCGTCGGGCACGGTGATGGTGCCGGGAAAGCGCATGTGCGAGGTGGTGGGCGCATAGCCGCCTTCGGGCACGTAAGCGATCACGGGCGCGACGATGGCGTTGCCGAGACCTTGCGCGATGCGTTCGGCGAGTATCTTCGCGCGCACGTTGTGCTTGCCGAGCGCGACGTAAGGCCCGCTCTGTTCCGTGCCGCCAATGGGAATCAGGATCGTGGTCTTGCCGGCGCGAATCTCGTCGCGCAACTCGGTCCACGTGAGGTCTTCGAGCTGTACCGTTTTGGGCACCTGTGCCACGGCCATGTGCGCAGCGGCGAACGCGAGCGCGGCGGCAATTGTGGCGAGAGCGTGTCGAACTTGAAAGCGCATGAAAAGTCCTTGCGAAGAGGCCTGGGCCGGCGAGGGCGGGGCCGGTCCGATGTCCTGCGACGTTATCACAGTGGTGTATTCGAGCGGACGCCCTGCGGGCTTGTTCGAGATCAAGGGTTGTGCAGGTGGTGGCGCGCTGCGTTCGGTGCCGGAACGGCCTGCGGTGAGCCGCGCCGGGGCTGAATCGCGTGTTGACTTCCCGTTCGCGGAATGTCTAGAATTCCGGCTTCGTCACAAAAGGGGCCGATGCCTTGGACAGTAGCAGTTGTCGATCTTCGAACGGTTTTATCGCCTGACCGGCAAGACGTCCGCGCTCCCTTTTTCCGGCCGCCGTCTTGCCAGCAGGCAGACGGTGCGCGTCGCAGTCATTCTCCCCGTGCACCTTTGATTCGCGCCATCTGGCGTTGCGCTCGCATGCTTGTTTGCTGGCTTGCGTGCCGCGTCGCCTGAATGGTCCGGCTGCGAGTCCGTTCGTTCGCACGTATCGCGCTTGCCTGAGCGCGTGCTCCGTGCGTATGGACTCTCGCGGAAAACATCAGCCAGCAGCAAGGATCCGGCAAAACGCAACCGCGAGGGCTCGACGCGAGTCCACGCCAGCGTGGCCAGTTCCTGGGCGATTGTCTTTATTGAGTCATGGTGGATTTTCGTTTCAACCTGAACCGCACGGCGAACGCGTCGGCGTGGCGGCTGCTGCCGAACGGCTGGGACTTTGTGGCGTTCCCGCTGATCCTGTGCCTGATTGCGATGGCGGCGATCGGTTTTCACCAGACGCTGGCGCCGATGTCCACGCTGCAGACCCAGGCGATCGTGCTGGAGCCGTCGATGCTGCCCGAGTACGCCATGCGCACCACGCTGCGCATGCTCGCGGCGATGGTGGCGTCGCTGGCGTTCACCTTCACCTACGGCACGCTGGCGGCCAAGAGCCGGCGCGCCGGCATGGTGCTGGTGCCGGTGCTCGACATCCTGCAGTCGGTGCCGGTACTGGGCTACATCTCGTTCACCGTGACGTTCTTCCTCGCGCTCTTTCCGGGGCGCGTGCTGGGTGCGGAGCTGGCGGCCATCTTCGCCATCTTCACGAGCCAGGCCTGGAACATGACGTTCAGCTTCTACCAGTCGCTGCGCACCGTGCCGCGCGACCTGGACGAGGTCTCGCGCGGCTTTCACCTGACCGCCTGGCAGCGCTTCTGGAAGCTCGAGGTGCCGTTCTCGATGCCCGGGCTGATCTGGAACATGATGATGTCGATGTCGGGCGGCTGGTTCTTCGTGGTGGCTTCCGAGGCCATCACGGTGGGCAACAGCACCATCACGCTGCCGGGCATCGGCGCGTACCTGGCGCAGGCCATCGCGCAGAAGAACCTGCACGCGGTGGGCTGGGTGATTCTCGCCATGACGGTGGTGATCCTCGCCTACGACCAGCTGCTGTTCCGCCCGCTGGTGGCCTGGGCCGACAAGTTCCGCATGGAGACCACCAGTTCGGGCACGGCGCCCGGCTCCTGGCTGCTGGACCTGATCCGGCGCACGCGGCTGATCCACCGCATGCTGGTGCCGTTCGGCTGGCTGCTGGCGCGCCTTGCGCGCGTGCCGCTGAAGCTGCCCGCGTTCGAGCGGCCCAACCCGTTCGGCGTGACGCGCACGCTGGGCACGCGCACGGCCGACATCGTGTGGGGCATCGTCGTGGTGCTGCTCACCGCCTACGTGCTGTACCGGGTGATCGCGTACGTGCACACGGGCGTAGGCATGGACGAGGTGCTGCACGTGTTCGTGCTGGGCTTCATCACGCTGCTGCGGGTGGTGGTGCTGATCGCGCTGTCGTCGCTGGTGTGGGTGCCGCTGGGCGTGCTGATCGGGCTGCGCCCGGCGCTGGCCGAGAAGATCCAGCCGCTCGCGCAGTTCCTCGCGGCGTTTCCGGCCAACCTGCTGTTTCCGGTGTTCGTGATGGCGATCGTGCGCTTTCACCTGAACCCGGACATCTGGCTCTCGCCGCTGGTGGTGCTGGGCACGCAGTGGTACATCCTGTTCAATGTGGTGGCGGGGGCGAGCGCCTACCCGAACGACTACCGTGAGGCGGCCACAAACTTCCGCATCCGCGGCTGGCAGTGGTGGCGCCAGGCGATGCTGCCGGGCATCCTGCCGTACTACATCACGGGGGCGATCACGGCCTCGGGCGGGGCATGGAACGCGAGCATCGTCGCGGAGGCGGTGCAGTGGGGCGACACGAAGCTGGTGGCGCACGGGCTGGGGGCGTACATCGCGCAGACCACGGCCGACGGGGACTTCCCGAAGATCATCCTTGGGGTGGCGGTGATGTCGCTGTTCGTCACCCTGTTCAACCGGCTGTTGTGGCGTCCGCTGTACGCGTACGCCGGGTCGAGGCTGCGGCTCGACTGAATGGGCGAAGCGGAGAGCGAATCATGCAGGAACCGAAAACTGTAACGGCCGCAGGCGGACAGACCGCTGCGGCGAACGTGGCGCCGGTGCCGGGCGCCGAGATCCTGAGCGTGAAGCACGTGAGCCGTGGCTTCAACAAGGCGCAGGGCGAGCTGCTGGTGCTCGACGACGCGAACCTGACGCTGCGCGAGGGGGAGATCGTGGGGCTGCTGGGCCGCTCGGGCTCGGGCAAGTCGACGCTGCTGCGCATCATCTCGGGGCTGATCGAGCCGACCTCGGGGGAGGTGGAGTACCTGGGGCGGCCGCTGAAGGGTCCGGCCGAGGGCGTGGCGATGGTGTTCCAGACGTTTGCGCTGTTTCCGTGGCTGACGGTGCTGCAGAACGTGGAGGCGGGGCTGGAGGCGCGCGGGGTGGCGGCGCGCGAGCGCCGGGAGCGGGCGCTGGCGGCGATCGACCTGATTGGTCTGGACGGGTTCGAGAACGCGTACCCGCGGGAGCTGTCGGGGGGCATGCGGCAGCGGGTGGGGTTTGCGCGTGCGCTGGTGGTGGACCCGACGCTGCTGCTGATGGACGAGCCGTTCTCGGCGCTGGACGTGCTGACGGCCGAGACGCTGCGCACGGACCTGCTGGACCTGTGGACGCAGGGTCGGCTGCCGATCCGCTCGGTGCTGATCGTGACGCACAACATCGAGGAAGCGGTGTTCATGTGCGACCGGATCCTGGTGCTGTCGTCGAACCCGGGGCGGGTGCTGGCGGAGATCAGGGTGCCGTTCAGACATCCGCGCAACCGGCTGGACCCGGCGTTCCGGCGGCTGGTGGACGACATCTACGCGAAGATGACGGCGCGGCAGACGGGCGGCTGGGGCAAGAAGGAGCTGGAGCTGGGCAGCTGGCTGCCGCAGGTGTCGACGAACCTGATGGCGGGGCTGATCGAGACGCTGGCGATGCCGCCGTACCACGGGCGGGCGGACATGCCGGAGATTGCGCGCTCGCTGCACCTGGAGGTGGACGACCTGTTTCCGATCGCGGAGATGCTGCAGCACCTGGGGTTTGCGGACGTGCGCGAGGGGGACGTGTTCCTGACGCCGCCGGGGCGGGTGTTCGCGGAGTTCGGCACGCAGGAGCGCAAGATGATGTTCGCGGAGCACCTGCTGCGCAACGTGCCGCTGGCGGCGCGCATCCGGAAGGTGCTCAACGAGCGGCCGGGGCACCGCGCGCCGCGCGTGCGCTTCGAGCAGGAGCTGGAAGACTTCCTGTCGGACCAGGCGGCGGAGGAGACGCTCGATACGGTGATCGACTGGAGCCGTTATGCGGAGATCTTCTCGTATAACGACCAGACCGAAATCTTCAGTCTGGAGGATGTGGAGGCTTGATGGGGAGGCTTAATCCGACATCCCCCACGAGACCAGTACCGAATGAATGTTGCGCGCGTACTGGTCGCGTAGCTGCGGCGTTTCCGAGTGGTAGGCACCAATCGCCTGCCACGTGTTTCCGTGGCGAATCATCTTCTGCTTGAGCATCCACGCCGCTACGTAGATGTTCACGCACGCGTCCTTGAGCGCATTGGGCGGCACGCCATAGCGGCGCAACTCGCCGAAGTGCACGGAATTGATCTGCGTCTGGCCTACGTCCACGCTGCCGTCCGCATTTCGATGCACGGCATTCGGATTGCCCTTCGATTCGAACCACGCGATGGCGCGCAGGATGAGCGGGTTCACGCCTTGATAGGTGCCGGCGCGTTCGAAGCAGTTGTCGTCCGCGTGGTTGTCGTCCGCATGTGCGGCGGCGGGCGACAGCACGGCGACGGTCATGGCGAGCGAAACGAGACTGGATGCGGCGAAGCGCTTCGCCGCGAACAGAACGTGTTGCATGGCAGGGACCCCCAATATTGCCTGACGGTTTCTTGCCGTCGATGATTTCTTGCCGCTAACGAACGGCCACCCTCCACCCTCAGCGCGTCATGGCGACCGAAACGCCTTCGGTCGCAACCGACCGCTTGTCGTGCGGCCGTTCCAGCAACGCGGCGTCCAGCTTCTTTTCCATCGCGGCAAGCTGCGTGCGCGATTCGTCGGTGACGACGACACGCACCTGGACTTCCGGCGCCTTCTTCGCGACCACATGGCGCGATTTCTTCGAACGACGCGACGAGCCTGTGGTGGCAACCGGCGCCGACGTGTCTTCGTCGTCGCTGGCCGAGCCCGAGCCCGGCAGCGAGGCGAGCGACGGCACCGGCGGAAAGAGCTGGTTCGGCGCGGCGGCGGCCGTGGTCGGCTTGATGACGAAGGCCGACGACGAGCCACCTGACGCGGCCTGCGTCTGTGAAGGCGGCGCGCTAACGTTTGCAGGGTCGGCCGCGAATGCGGTGCCGCATGCGAGTGTGGCCGTGCAGATCAGGAATCGAAGCATAGGTCGGCCTCCGGTTACTCGGTCGGTTTGAGCTGGATGCTGTAGGGCTGGCAACTGCCTACGGCCACGTTTTCCATCCGCACTGACCCGGCCCGCTGCGAAGCAATGCCGCGCTTCACGGACTGGTTCAGATACGCAAAGTCCTGCGGCAGCGCGGAAACGACAATCGTCGTGGGCTGCAACTGTTTCGACGCGAGCGCGCCGACCTTCGTGAGTACCGAAGTCAACTGCGGATCGCGGGCGCCGAGAGCATCCGGTGGTATGACGAAATCGACGAGCTTTGGCGGCGCGGCAGGCGTGTGGATGTCGGTACGCGCACTGGCGTCCTGATTCGGTCCCTGGAGCTGGGCACATCCCGCAAGGACGGCCACGACGACGAGACTGGCAAGCAATTTCACGGTTGTCCCCCACGCTTTGGACCTGCGTTATCGGCAGCAATGGCGAATGATTTACCCCTCCTGGGCAAATTCACGCAGCGGCAAGGCAGACAGCCTTTCCTCGCGACGGCGAACTGGTTTAAGCACCTACTGCGCACGTTCGCCAAACCTTATTCGTACGACGTGTGCGCGTTCATCGCCTACCGCCGTCAACCGCTTTCCTTAGACGTTTGCGCAGCGGCACATCCATGCCGCTCACGAACGCGCAAATTATGGTTCCTTCATAGTGGATTTATTTTCCATTAAACTGGAACGCATGGACGTCACCGAACTCATTGCGGCCCGCGTGCGCGAACTTCGCGCGGCGCACGGCCTTTCACTCGACGCGCTCGCCGAACTGAGCGGCGTCAGCCGCTCGAACATATCGCTGATCGAGCGCGGCGAAAGCAGTCCCACGGCGGTGGTGCTCGACAAGCTGGCCACGGCGTTCGGCGTCACGCTTGCGTCGTTGTTCGAAGAAAGCGCGGCTACGCAGGACGAACCGTCGCCCGTCTCACGCGCACGCGCGCAGACGGTATGGACCGATCCCGGCTCCGGCTACGTGCGCCGCCATTTGTCGCCGGCTATGCGTTCGCCCATTCAACTCGTCGAGGTGCACTTTCCGGCCGGCAAACGCGTGGCGTACGACACGGGGGCACGCGAAGTCGAGATCAATCAGCAGGTGTGGGTGATCGAAGGGGCGATGGAAATCACGCTGGGCGAAGAGCGCTGGCGTCTTGAAGCGGGTGACTGCCTCGCGATGCGGGTGGATTGGCCCACGGTGTTTCGCAACCCTACGCGCAAGCCCGCACGCTACCTCGTGGCGCTGACCACGCTTGCCTCCATGCCCACACGGAGAAACGGATGAGCGCGAACGTAACGGTGATGCGAGTCGGGGCCAACGAAAGCGCGGCATGCGTCGAGGCGCTGGCCGATGTGTTGATCGACTGCGTGGCGGGCGGGGCGTCGGTGAGTTTCATGTGGCCGCTGTCTCGCGACAAGGCCATCGCGTTCTGGCGCGACGTGGCCGAAGGCGTGGCGCGCAACGAGCGCGTGTTGCTCGTGGCGCAAGGCGAGGACGGCGAGATCGTCGGTACGGTGCAGTTGATTCTCGCGCAGCCCGAGAATCAGCCGCATCGTGCCGACGTGGCGAAGATGCTCGTGCATCGCAAGGCGCGCCGCCGCGGCGTTGCGCAACAGTTGATGGCCGCCGTGGACCATGCGGCGCGCGAAGCGGGCAAGACGGTGCTTGTGCTCGACACCGTGACCGGCGGCGATGCCGAGCGCCTCTATCAGCGCGCCGGATGGGAGCGCGTGGGAACGGTGCCGAACTACGCGCTCATGCCCGACGGCACGTTCTGTGCGACGACGTTCTATCACAAGCAGCTTTGAACGCCCGTTGTGCGCGGTACACGCACAACCAGGCAACCAGGCAGCGGCACGCACGTCGTCAGTCCACGGGCACCTGCGCCACGTTCACGGCCACGTTGATGCCCGCGTTTCGATCATGGTTGCGATACACCGCGGCGCAGGCCACCAGCACGAGCATTACGCAGAACTCCGCGACGAGACTCGCCGTTGCGGCATCGAGATACAGGCCGGAATGGTGGAGCGTCTGCGCGAACACAGCACCCAGGGCCGCAGAGCCCAGCCCGAACGACGCTTGTTGCACCGTGGCCAGCATGGCACTGCCGGCGCCCGCCTGTTCGTGCGGCACGTCTGTGAGCGAGATGCGGTAATAGCTGCTCACGATGAACGCCTGGCCGGCACCGATCAGCATCGTGGCCGGTGCGAGATTCAGAATGCCCGGGTGAGGCCACACCTCATGCAGTGTCGCGATCAGTGCGAGCAGGCCCGGCATCTGGATCGCGCAGCCCAGCATCAACGTCTGAGTGCGTCCGAACTTTGTGACGGCCCGTGCGGTGAAGAGCGACGCGACGAAGTACGAGCCGCCCAGCATGATCAGCGTATTGCCCGAGTGAACCGGCGAGAGCCCCGCGCCCGCCTGGAGCGTGAGCGCGAGCACGAACATGAAGCCGCTCCAGCACGAGAAGAACAGGATCGCGACGACAAGGCCAAAGCGCACGCTAGGCAGGCGCAACAGCGTGGGCGGCAGCAGCGGCGATATTCCGCGGCGTTCCTGGACCAGCTCCGTCTTCCACAGCAGCACGATGAGCGGCACCGCCGCGACGAGCAGCGCGATGCACGGCGCTGACCAGTGCAGCGAAGGGCCCATCGAAAGCGGCAGCAGGATGGCGAGAATCACCAGCGCGAGCAGCAGCGTGGCGGGACGGTCGATACCTGCGGCGTGATCGCGGCGTGTTTCCGGAATCCACCGCGAGCACGCGAGAATGGCCGCACACACCGGCAGGTTGATGAGAAACACGCTGCGCCAGCCGCTGCCCGCAATGTTGGCCGACACGAGAAAGCCGCCCAGCACCTGCCCCACGATGAACGCGAGCCCGCCGATGGCGCCGTAGAACCCGATGGCGCGCGAATGGGCGTGGCCTTTGAGGCTCACGTGGATGGTGGCGAGAATCTGCGGCACGAGCAGCGCTGCAGCCACGCCTTGCAACGCGCGCGCCGCGAGCAGCAGCGCCATCGAATTGGCGAGCCCGCACAGCAGCGACGAAATGCCGAACAGCAGCACGCCGATGTTGAAAATGCGTCGCCGGCCGAAGTTGTCGCCCAGCCTGCCGCCCATCGCGAGGCACACGGCGAACGCCACGCCGTAGGCGGCCACCATGAGTTCGAGCCCGGTTTCGGTGGCATGCAGCGAATGGGCAACGGCGTCGAGCGCCACGTTGACGATCGAAAAATCGATTTGCGGAAGCAGCTGGCCAGCCAGCAGCACGAATAGTCCAAGCTGGCTGAGCTTGGGGTGAGGATTCTGCGCGGTCATCGAAAGCCTTCCTTCAATGCGTTTGGAAAGCTAGTATGGAGAGCGTTTTAGACTGGTACCAGAGTTTGTTTAGACTGGTATAAGTTGTGTCAGGCTACGATGGAGCGACCTCGAATGAATGCCACGCCGGAACTGTTCCTCGCCGATTCGCCGGACGAGGGCGATATCGTCGATACGAACCGCCTGCTGCAGCTGGCCGGCTTCCTGCGGGCCCGGCGCGAGAGTCTGGACCCCGCGCGGCTCGGGCTGCCGCGCATCGGCCGGCGCCGCACGCCGGGTCTGCGCCGCGAGGAGGTGGCGCAGCTCGCGGGCATCGGCATTACCTGGTACACGAAGCTCGAGCAGGGGCGCCCGATTCGCGTATCCGCGAAGGTGCTGGACGCTGTAGCGGCCGCCCTGCAGTGCAGCGAGACCGAAACGCGCCATCTCTTCACGCTTGCTGGCGTGACGCGGCCGGCCTCGGTGACCACGAAGCCGTCCTGCGAAAGGCTTTCGGAGGCGTGGCAGCGCGTGCTCGATCAGATGAACCCGTTTCCGGCGGTGATTCAAAGCGCGCGGTTCGACATTATCGGTTTCAACGCGGGATATTGCAGGCTCGTCGGCATCGATCTCGCGACCATCCCGCCTGAAGATCGCAACTGCCTTTACCTCGCGTTGACGCACCCGACGTGGCGCGCGTGCCTCGGTGACTGCGACGAAGCGCTCGACCGCATGGTGGCGCTCTTTCGCGCCGCGATGGCCGAGCACATGCAGGACCCGGCCTGGGAAAGGCAGTTGCAGCGCTACATGAATGTGTCCGCGGAGTTTCGCGAGTTGTGGCCGCGCCATCAGGTAGTCGGCATCGAGAACCACGTGAAGCGGTTCCGTCATGCCTCGGTGGGCGTGTACAGCATGCAGCAGACCAACTGGTGGTCCGCGGCGCAGAACGGCGTGCGCCTGCTCGTCTACATGCCCGCAGACGAAGAGAGCGAGCGGCTCTGGAGGCAACTTTCCGCGTCGTAGTTGTCCAACTGGACACGCGGCAACGTTCGCGAACATTCAATCAACAATTACTCGTCGGAGGAAAGCACCCATGCCCATGCGTCGACGTCAGTTCATCACGGGTTCCAGCGCCATGCTGGCAACAGGCGCCCTTGCACTGGCCGGCTGCACCACCACGCCGCCAGGCACCGGCAACACGCAGGCCGACAACACCGAGAAGCGTGCCAACATCAACGCAGGCGTGGACGCCACATTGGCACGCCTCTACAGCACGGTCCACGGTTCGCAGGAGTTGGTCGCGAAGTCGCGCGGCGTGCTGGTGTTTCCGTCGGTCATCGCGGCCGGCTTCTGGTTCGGCGCACAGTACGGCGAAGGCGCGCTGCGCGTGGGCGACCAGACCACGGGCTACTACAGCACGCTGGGCGGTTCGTTCGGATTGCAGATCGGCGCGCAGTCGAAGGCACTCGTCTTCGCGTTCATGACGCAGGAAGCGCTGGACAGCTTCCTCAAGAGCCAGGGCTGGTCGGCGGGTGCGGATGCAACGGTTGCGCTCGCGAAGATCGGCGCCAACGGCAATCTGGACACATCGACGGCCATGAGCCCCGTTGAAGCGTTCGTGCTCACCAATGCGGGTTTGATGGCGGGCATCTCGCTTGAAGGGACGAAGGTGTCGCGACTCATGATCTGAGCGCGCCGCTCGATCGTCGAAGTCAAGCAAGCCAGTGCAGGTTAGCGCCTGCACTGGCTTTTTTGTGTGCAGAGCTTCTGCCAACGCAGAGGCAATACGGATCACGAAATAACTTGTAAGAGAATGTAATTGAAAGTCCCGCTTCATCCACGGGACGTAATGGCCATGCAGATTGGCACCTCGGTCGGAGATGTTCCCAATAGTTCTACCAATAACGAACGAGGTGACGAATGGAACGGACATGGAAGCGCTCTGCGGTAGCCGCGGCCAGCGCGATAGCCCTTGGGCTCGCGGGCATGCAATCCGCTCATGCTGCTCAGGACGAGCAGCATGAGCACCACGAAGCGAGGCAGGTGAAGCACGTGCTTCTCATCAGCTTCGACGGTCTACACCAGCAGGACGTGGCCCGCTGCGTTGCCGGCAATACCTGCCCGAACCTCGCGTTGCTCGCTCAGTCAGGCGTGACGTACACCAACGCTCACACGCCGGGCCTTTCCGATTCGTTTCCTGGCCTCGCCGCGCTCGTGACCGGTGGTTCGCCGAAGACCGCGGGCCTCTTCTACGACGTCTCCTACGACCGCACGCTCTACGCGCCCTCGGACACGCAATGCCAGGGCAAGCAAGGCTGGAACGTCGTGTTCGATGAAACGACGGGCATCGATGCCGAGAATGGCGGCGCGCTCGTTCACCTCGATGGCGGCGGTGCCTTCAATCCGCAGGCTATTCCGAACGCGAAGATCAACGGTGTGTGCACGCCCGTGTATCCGCACAACTACGTCAAGACGAACACCGTGTTCGAGGTGGTGAAGCAGCACGTTCGTGGCGCGCGAACCGCATGGGCAGACAAGCACGCGTGGGGCTACGACTGGCTGAACGGTCCGTCGGGCAACGGCGTGGATGACCTGGCTCGCACGGAAATCAATTCCATCGACCCCGCCACCGGTTCCGATTACACCGACACCTACAAGCACACCGAGCAGTTCGACGACTTCCACGTGGCCGCGCTCATCAACGAGATCGACGGCAAGGACTCCACGGGCAAGACGAATGCGTCCGTCCCCACGCTGTTCGGCACGAACTTCCAGACGCTCAGCGTTGCGCAGAAGGCGGTAGTCGCCAAGGGCGGCGGGTATCTGGACGCGAGCTTCACGCCGGGCCCGCAGGTGGCGGACGCCGTGGCGTACCTCGACAAGTCGCTGGGCCGCATTGTCGATGAACTGAAGCAGCGCAACCTCTATTCGTCGACGCTCGTCATTGTGACGGCCAAGCACGGCCAGTCGCCTACGGATCACACGAAGCTCGTGAAGAACGGCGACACGCTGACGGCGCTGCTCGAAGCCAACAACTATCTGGACCCGAACGGCAACTTCGGCCAGGCCAACACGAAGACCGGCAACCTCAATGACGGAAGCGGTCTGGTGGGCACGGGCTTCGTGCAGACCGACGACGTGGGCCTCGTCTGGCTGCGCGACCCGAGCCAGCTGAACGCCGTGGTGAAAACGCTCCAGGACAACCTGAGCTGCAACGCGCCCGGCATCTGCGCGGACGGTCCGCAGGCGTACATCCTGTACGGACAGAGCGTGAAGGCGAAGTTCGGCGACCCGTCGCTGGGCCGCACGCCGGACATCGTCGTGCAACCGAATCCGGGCGTGATCTACACGTCGAGCAAGAAGAAGGACGAAGAGCACGGCGGCAACGCGCCCGACGACAGCCACCTGGGCCTCGTCGTGTCATTCCCGGGTCTGCACCACGCCGGCCGCACGAATCCGGACTACGTGCTGACCACGCAGGTGGCGCCGACGATTCTGCGCGCGCTCGACGTCGATCCGGATCTGCTGCACGCGGTGGCTGCGGAAGGCACGCGGGCGCTGCCGGGGCTTGGGCTGGGTCGCGAAGAGTAAGAGGATTGCGGCGAGGCGGCGGACGGGCCCGGCTCGTCTGCCGCGAGGCGACGCGACGTAGCGATCAGCGCCGCCCGTCCATCGCGGCGGCCGGGGTGCGATACGAACGCCGGCCGCCCGACGATTCGGCGAACTGCCAGGCGAAGAGCCCCGGCACGTAGATGAGCAGGTCGCGCACGCGCCGCGCGCCGGCCAGCGCGAGCGAGGTGGCCGGGTCCAGCCCGAAGGCCGAGCCGATCAGCACGAATCCCCCTTCCTGCACGCCCAGTGCGCCCGGCACGAAGAACGCGGCGCTGCTCACGGCCTGAATCAGCGATTCGATCACTACCGCTTCAAGGAAGCTGATGTTCGCGCCGAGGAAGTGCACCGCAATCCAGATTTCGAGCGCGGTGCCGAGGCATTGCAGCGTCTGCCAGAAGAACACGTAGCGCAGCACCACGCCGTGCCGCCGCCAGACGAGCTTGATGGCGCGGTCGATATGCGCCGAACTTCCGGCGAGCGCCGTGAGCTGTCCGCTGGCCACACGGTTGAGCAGCTGCGAAAGACGCTCGAAGGGATTCGCGTGCTGCACGAGCGCGAACAGCAGGAGCACCGGGGCGAGCGCAAGCGTGCCCCAGAACAGGTTCGTGGCCAGATGGAGCGAGTCGCCCACGGTGTGCGCCACCAGATAGCCGATGGCGGCGATCGTGAACAGCAACTGGCTGATGAGCGTGAGCTGCATGTCGACCACGAGGCTCGCCATCGCCGTGGATGCGCGCAGACCGCGCTGGCGCAGCAGCCGGAACGACGTGATCTCGCCGCCAATGCGCGCCACCGGCAACATGCCGTTCACCGATTCGCGAATCCAGACGAGTTGCAGCATGCGCGCGAAGCTGGGACGGTTGGCGCCGCGGATCAGCGTTTGCCAGTCGCGTGCGTTGGCGAGCATCGGCAGCACGTGCACGATCGCGGCGAGCACGAGGCCTGGGCCTGCCGCGCGCATTAGCGCCAGTACGGCGCCGGGGTTGTCACGCCAGAAAAGCCAAAGGGAAATAACGAGTCCGGCAAATGCCGCGATGCGGCCGAGGTGTTTCTTCATGCCGCATCCGTGGGCAGTAATTCAGTCATTCGGTGTTTCCATCAGCCGGGCGTTGCGTCGGCCTGTCGGGCGGGGCTCATTGCGGGTTCACTGCGGGCTCATTTGTCCTGAACCGGGTAGAGCAGGCCTTTGCCGTCCACCTCGAAGCTGACGCCCCGCCATATCACGCGTGTCGAGCCGAAACTCGCCACAAAAATGGCAAACGAGAGGATATCCCACAGCGGCAGCAGCCAGAGATCGCGGCAGGGTTGCCGCAAGGTGCGGTCCGCCTGGAGCTTCAGCGCGAAACGCACCACGAGCGCCGCCGCCACGAGTGCCCACGACCACGCCGCCCCGCCCGCCAGCGCAAGCGCAACAAGCGCGAACGGCAGCGGATGCGTGAGCGCCGAGCCGAGGTGTCCCGCAGGGTCCACGGCGCGGATCGTGCGACTCCAGCGCAGTTCGTGCGAGACGAGCCGCCCGAACGTGGTTTCGGCACAGGCATGCGTGACGGCAACGGGCGGAATCGCTACGGTCTGGCCCGTGGCGCGTACCGCTTCGCCGATCGCGTGGTCTTCGGCCAGATGGTGCGCGAACGGCAGGTAGCCGCCGATCGCCTCGAGCGTGTCGCGCCGCATCGCAATGGTCTGGCCGAAACAGGGCTTCGCGAGACCCAGCGCGAGCCCCACCACTACGCCCGGCAGGAACTGGTAGTTGGTGGCGTTCGCCGACAAACGTGGCCAGAAGCCGGGGTCCGGCTCGCCGCGATAGGCGCACGTCACGAGCCCGACGCCGGGCCGCTGCAACTCGCCCACCACGTCGCGCAGGTAATGGGTGTTCACGCCGACGTCGCTGTCCGCGAACACCAGCACGTCGTGCCGCGCGTGCGGGAGCATGTTCACCGTGTTGCTGATCTTGCGATTCGGCCCGTAGAGCCGCGAATCGATCACGACGCCAATGTCGGCCTGCGGATGCAGCGCGCGCAACGCTTCCACCGTTTTGAGCGCCGGGTCGTTGCGGTCATGCACGCCGAACAGGAATTGCACCGGCGCCGGATAGTCCTGCGCGCAGAAGCCTTCCAGATTTTCGAGCAGCGCATATTCATGCCCGTGCAGCGGCTTCACCACCGTGACAGGCGGGTAATGCGTGGGCGCGGCCCGGGGTCTCGCGAAGAAACGCGGCAGCAGCACGGTGGCCGCAATCGTGTAGCAGACGGCAAAGGCGGCGCACAGGCCGCAGGCGTAGCCGATCCACGTCAACGTGCTGGAAAGCGCGTGCGCGGCGCCTTCCGTCGCAATGAGCGCACTCACGGCGATCAACCCCGCCGGGCCGAGGAGCCAGAGCAGGCTCGGCGAAAACGGCCATACCGGTTGGCGTTTCTGGGCGGGCTCTAGTTCCATCCGCTGTTCCCAAGGAGAGGGTTGGGTAAATCCCATGTCCCGGCACGCCACGAGAAAGCAATGGGCGGCAACGCGGGACGCAGGGCGAGGCGGTATTCAGCCATCCGTACTGCGACGCCAATATGAATCTTCATGCGGTTCGCGATGGGCGCCGGGCGGCCGGAGGCAGAACGTGCGAGCAATCGGCACGCCATCTTACCGCGTAATGCAGGGGAGATAGGTTCGCGAGGGCACGTCGGGAGATTGTGCGGTGTCTTGTCACGTCGTTTGTGTCGGTTGGTCGGTCTGCGCGGTGGTGTGGGCAGCGGTGTGGGCAGCGGCAGCAGGCGCTGGCCGGGATCGGGATACGGTCGGCGGCTGTTCTGCGGCGAACCGTTCGCGGTAGGCCTGGGGCGTCACGGCGATGGCGCGCATCAGGCTGCGCCGCAGGGTTTCTTCGCTGCCGAATCCGCAGCGCGCCGCAATGCGCTTGACCGGCAGCTGTGTTGCGCTCAGCAAGCGGCGTGCCGCCTCCACGCGCATCTGCTCCACGGCTCGGGCGGGCGTGAGTCCGGTTTGCTCGCGGTAATGCCGCATGAAGCTGCGCTCGCTCATGCCGGCGCGGGCGGCGAGCACCGCGACCGTGAGGTCCGAAGCGAGGTGCTCGGCCATCCACGCGTGCAACTCGGCGAAGCGCTCGCCTTTCTCCTTTTGCAACGAGAGCGCCGTGCTGAACTGCGCCTGGCCGCCCGGGCGCTTGAGAAACACCACGAGATGCCGGGCCACGTCGAGCGCGAGCTGTCCGCCCAGGTCGTCTTCCACTAGCGCCAGCGCGAGGTCGATGCCGGCCGTGACGCCGGCCGACGTCCAGATGGCGCCGTCGCGCACGAAGATGGGATCGGGCTCCACGCGCACGGCGGGAAAGCGGTCGGCCAGTTCCGTGCAGCGCGTCCAGTGCGTGGCCACGCGGCGTCCGTCGAGCAGGCCGGCTGCCGCGAGCAGGAACGCGCCCGTGCAGACCGATGCAACGCGGCGTGCGTGCCCCGCGCGTTCGCGAACCCAGTTGGCGAGCGCCGTGTCCCGCGAGGCGGCGTAGACGCCGTTGCCGCCGGCGACGATCAGCGTGTCGCACGGCCCGCTTGCTTCGGGCAACGGCGACGCCCCAAGCCCAAGCCCCGCCGACGACACCACCGTGCCCGGCTGCGCCGCGATCACGCGAGGCGCGTACGGCAGCGGCAACCCGGCGGCACGCGAGAGTTCGTTCGCGGAGGCGAACACCTGGAATGGCCCGGTGACGTCGAGCAACTGCACGTCGGGGAAGGCGAGCAGGTCGATGGTGCGCGGGGCGGACGGCGGGTTGGCTTCGGCGGGTGGTGGTTGGGTCGGCATGGCGGGCGGTGTGATGGCGGTGGCTTTGTGGCGGTTTCTTGGCGGCCTCTTGGTGGCGGCGCGGAGCGAAGCGCCGTCTGAACCGCAGGTTGGCGAAAACCGAGGGTTATATGGCAATACTGCCATACGGTCGCGGCGTAGAGTCGGTTCTGTCCATCCATCGCTTGAAAAAGAGGTTCGCCATGTCGCTACAGATCGGTCTTTTGGTGTTTCCCCGCGTGCAGCAGCTTGACCTGACAGGTCCGTACGACGTGTTCGCGTCGCTGCCCGACGCCGCCGTCCATCTTGTCTGGAAGGACCGCGCGCCGCTCACGTCCAGCAGCGGTCTTGTGCTCGTGCCGGATACCACGTTCGATGCGTGTCCGCCGCTCGACGTCATCTGCGTGCCCGGCGGCGCGGGCGTGGGCGCGCTGATGGAGGATGCCGAGGTGCTGGACTTCCTGCGCCGGCAAGCGAGCGCCGCTCGCTTCGTGACCTCGGTCTGCACGGGCGCACTGGTGCTCGGTGCGGCGGGTTTGCTGCGCGGGCGGCGCGCCACCACGCACTGGGCCTTCCACGAACTGCTGGAGCCGCTGGGCGCGATTCCCGTGCGCGAGCGCGTGGTGCGCGACGGCAACCTTTTCACGGGCGGCGGTGTGACGGCCGGCATCGATTTCGCGCTGACGCTGGCGAGCGAACTCGTGGACGAGAACACCGCCCAGGCCGTGCAGCTGCAGCTCGAATACGCGCCGGCGCCGCCTTTCAACGCAGGGCGGCCGGACACGGCACCCGCCGCGGTGGTGGCTGAGGCGCGCGAGCGCGGGGCCGCGCTGTTCGCGCAGCGCAAGGCGATCGTGGACCGAGTTGCGGCGAAGCTCGAAGCGGCGTGGTCCGAAGGGCGTGTGGCATAAGGCGGCAGCGCGTGGGTCGCCCTACGTCGATGCGCCTGGCGTTGCGGGCTCAGGCTAGACTTCCCGTTGCCCCAGTAAGGAGGAGAGCCCGATGCAACGCAAAATGCTCAACGCTTCGCGCTTGCAGGAAGAAGTGACCCGGCGCCTCGGCCGGCTTCACAACATCGCCGATGAGGGCGTGAAGATCAGCGTGCCGCGTCCCCAGTTGCAGGAGCCCGACGCGACGGGCTGCAACTGGACCATGAAGCATTTCGGCAACGCAGCCGGTTTCGAGCGCGACATCGAAGCCGTGTTGAAGGCGGTGCGCGCCGAATACAACCTCGCGACGGAAAAGAAGGACGCCGGCAATCCGTTCGGGGATTTTCCCGGCAGTTGAGCGCGTCGAGGTCACTGCGGCGGGATTCACCGCCAGTCGACCCACTAAAAGACGCACGAAAAAAAAGCCCGACTGAGTCGGGCTTCAAGAACTGGCTGCACCCCGCGCGGGGGCGCAGCCCCTGCAAAACGCTTACGCGGCGAGCAGCTGGCGCAGCACGAACGGCAGAATGCCGCCGTGCTTGTAGTAGTCCACCTCGATCGGCGTGTCGATACGCAGCAGCACCGCCACGCGTTGTTGCGTGCCGTCCTTGCGATTGATCACGAGCGTCACTTCCTGTTGCGGCTTGAAGTTGTCGCCCAGACCTTCGACGTCGAACGTTTCATCGCCGGTGATGCCGAGCGACTGGATGCTGTCCGCGCCCTTGAACTGCAGCGGCAGCACGCCCATGCCCACGAGGTTGGAGCGGTGGATGCGCTCGAAGCTGCGCGCCACCACGGCCTTCACGCCCAGCAGCTGCGTGCCCTTCGCGGCCCAGTCGCGCGACGAACCCGTGCCGTATTCCTCGCCTGCCAGCACCACGGTGGGCGTGCCTTCGGCGATGTACTTCATGGCGGCGTCGTAGATCGACATCTGTTCGCCGCTCGGTTGGTGGATCGTCAGGCCGCCTTCCACGCGCGTGCCGTCCGCCTTGGCCGGGATCATGAGGTTCTTGATGCGCACGTTCGCGAAGGTGCCGCGCATCATCACGTCATGGTTGCCGCGGCGCGAGCCGTAGCTGTTGAAGTCGGCCTTCTGCACGCCGTTTTCTTTCAGCCACTTGCCTGCGGGCGAGTCTTCCTTGATCGAGCCTGCGGGGCTGATGTGGTCCGTCGTCACCGAGTCGCCGAAGATGCCGAGCGCGCGTGCGCCCTTGACGGTCGGAATCGAAGCGGCCGGCTGCATCGAGAAGTCTTTGCCGAAGAACGGCGGCTCCGCGATGTAGGTGGACTTCGGCCAGTCGTAGACCTGGCCCGCCTCGCCCTCGATCTTGCTCCACAGGTCGCCCTTCTTCGTGAGCTGCGCGTAGTTCTTCTGGAACGCGTCGGCGTCCAGCGCGAACTTGAGCAGCGCGTTGACTTCGTCGCTCGACGGCCAGATGTCGCCGAGGTAGATGTCGCGGCCGCCCTTGCCCTTGCCGACCGGCTCGGTCATGAGGTCGCGCGTGATGTTGCCCGCAATCGCGTAGGCCACGACGAGCGGCGGCGAAGCGAGGAAGTTCGCGCGGATGTTCGGGTGAATGCGCGCTTCGAAGTTGCGGTTGCCCGACAGCACCGCAGCCGCGACGATGTCGTTCTTCGTGATGGCTTCGTTGAGCGCCGGGGTGAGGTCGCCCGCGTTGCCGATACAGGTCGTGCAGCCGTAGGCCGCCACTTCGAAGCCGAGCTTCGAGAGGTACGGCAGGAGGCCCGTCTTCGTCAGGTATTCGGTGACGATGCGCGACCCCGGCGCCAGCGACGTCTTGATGTGCGGGGCCACCGTGAGGCCGGCTTCCACGGCCTTCTTCGCGAGCAGGCCGGCGGCGAGCAGCACGCTCGGGTTCGACGTGTTCGTGCACGACGTAATGGCGGCAATCAGCACGTCGCCGTTCTTCACCTTGACGCCGTCCGAGGTGGTGTATTCGGTGTTCAGGTCGTCGGCCTTCTTCGCGAAGCCGTTTTCAGCGACGGGCTTCGAGAACAGGTCGGTGAAGGTCGACTTCACGTGGCCAATCTCGATGCGGTCCTGCGGACGCTTCGGACCTGCCAGTGAGGGCGCCACCGTGGCCAGGTCGAGCGTGAGCGTCTTCGTGTAGTCGATCTGGCCGGCCTTCGGAATGCCGAAGAGCTGCTGCGCCTTGAAGTAGTTCTCGAAGGCGGCAATTTCGGCTTCGGTGCGGCCCGTGCCCTTGAAGTAGTCGATGGTCTTTTCGTCCACCGGGAAGAAGCCCATGGTCGCGCCGTACTCGGGCGCCATGTTGCCGATGGTCGCGCGGTCCGGCAGCGAGAGCGACTTCGTGCCTTCGCCGAAGAATTCGACGAACTTGCCGACCACCTTCTCCTTGCGCAGCATTTCGGTGATGGTGAGCACGAGGTCGGTAGCCGTTACGCCTTCGATCAGCTTGCCCTTCAGTTCCACGCCCACCACGTCCGGCGTGAGGAAGTACACCGGCTGGCCGAGCATGCCGGCTTCGGCTTCGATGCCGCCCACGCCCCAGCCCACCACGCCGATGCCGTTGATCATCGTCGTGTGGCTGTCGGTGCCGACGAGCGTGTCCGGGTAGTAGACGGTGTCGCCGTTATCGGCCTTCTTGTGCACGCCGCGCGCGAGGTATTCGAGGTTCACCTGGTGGACGATGCCCACGCCCGGCGGCACGACCTTGAACGTGTCGAATGCCTGCATGCCCCACTTCATGAACTGGTAGCGCTCGTTATTGCGCTGGAATTCCAGCTTCATGTTGAGATCGAGCGCGTCTTTCTGGCGGAAGTAGTCGATCTGCACCGAGTGGTCGACCACGAGATCCACCGGCACGAGCGGCTCGATCGCCTTCGGGTCTTTGCCGGCGCGGTTCGCGACGCCGCGCATGGCCGCGATGTCGGCGAGCAGCGGCACGCCGGTGAAGTCCTGCAGCACGACGCGCGCGACGACGAACGGAATTTCGTCCACGCGCGCGGCGTTCGGCTTCCACTTCGCGAGCTGTTCGATGTGTTCTTCCGCGATCTTCTTGCCGTCGTAGTTGCGCAGCACCGACTCGAGCACGATGCGGATGGAGACCGGCAGCCGCTCGATCTTCACGCCGAGCGCCTTGCCGAGTTGCGGCAGGGAGTAGAACTTCCCTTTGCCGGAACCGCTGTCGAATTCCTTGAGCGTTTTGTGGAGGTTATGGGCCATGGTGTTTTCCTTCGTTTAATCGCGGAAATGACATTGCTACACGTTTGCCTGGTACACGTTCAAATGCGAACTCAAATGACGTACAGATCGACGTACTCGTTGACCGGCATGGCTTCGAGCCGGGCCTGATCGAGCGACGCGTCGAGAATTGCCTGCTGCTGTTTGCCCGGGAAGCGGCGCGCCAGATTCGTCCTGAACTTCTCGACGAGCAGCGGGATGCCTTCGGCGCGGCGGCGCTTGTGGCCGATGGGGTATTCGACCACGACTTCGGGGAGCGTCGTGCCGTCGGTGAACTCGATGGTCAACGCATTGGCGATGGAGCGCTTGTCCGGGTCGTGATAATCCTTCGTGAACTGCGGGTCTTCCACGCATTGCATCTTCGCGCGCAGGGCGTCGATGCGCGGGTCGGCGGCCACGCTGTCTTCGTAATCCGCCGCCGTGAGCCGGCCGAAGATGAGCGGCACGGCGACCATGTACTGGATGCAGTGGTCGCGGTCCGCCGGGTTGGCGAGCGGCCCTTGCTTGTCGATGATGCGGATCGCGGCCTCGTGGGTGCGGATCGTGATCTTCGCGATGTCGTCGACGGAACGGCCCAGCGACTGCAACTGGCCGTGCAGCGCCATGGCCGCTTCGGCTGCGGTCTGGGCGTGGAATTCGGCGGGAAACGAGATCTTGAAGAGCACGTTCTCCATCACGTACGAGCCGTACGGACGCTGAAAGCGGAACGGATTGCTCTTGAAGAGCACGTCGTAGAAGCCCCACGTTTTCGCGGTGAGCACCGACGGGTAGCCCATCTCGCCGGTCTTCGCGATGAGCGCGAGACGCACGGCGCGCGAGGTGGCGTCGCCCGCGGCCCACGACTTGCGCGAACCGGTGTTCGGCGCATGCCGATAGGTGCGCAGCGCCTGGCCGTCGACGAAGGCGAGCGAAACGGCGTTGATCAGTTCGTCGCGCGTGAGGCCGAGCAGTTGGCCGACCACGGCGGTGGAAGCCACCTTCACGAGCAGCACGTGGTCGAGGCCGACCTTGTTGAACGAGTTTTCCAGCGCGATGCAGCCCTGGATCTCGTGCGCCTTCACCATGGCGACCAGCACGTCGCGCATGACGAGCGGCGGCTTGCCCGCGGCTACGGCGGTGCGCGAAAGCCAGTCGGCCGTGGCGAGGATGCCGCCCAGGTTGTCCGACGGATGGCCCCACTCGGCGGCGAGCCACGTGTCGTTGAAGTCGAGCCAGCGGATCATCGCGCCGATGTTGAAGGCGGCCTGAACGGGGTCCAACTGGAATGGCGTGCCGGGCACCTTCGCGCCGTGGGGCACGATCGTGCCGGGCACGACCGGGCCTAGCAGCTTGGTGCAGGCAGGGTAGGAGAGCGCTTCGAGTCCGCAGCCGAGCGTGTCGATGAGGCAATGACGCGCCGTCTCCAGCGCGAGCGCGCTGTCGAGACGGTAATCCAGCACGTAATCGACCATGTCGGTCAGTACGTGGTCCGGCTGGGGGCGGACGTTGGAAATCGGCGCGGACATCGTGGCTTTCCGTTGAGTCGCTCGAGGCGCTCCGCTTACTGGCTTGCGCCCACCGGTGCAGCAGCGCCGGTGCCTGCGCGGTTCAGCGCGTTGGCCTGCGTCGGCGCCGGCGAGCCTTGTTCCATGGCCAGCGTCTTGCATTCGTCGGCGAGACGCGAGCTGTCCTTGTCCGAGAACAGCATGGCCTTGGCCGGGATGACGACGAGGTCCAGACCGCTGGCGGCGTCGTGGAAACGGTCTGCGCCCGTGGTGGTCACTTCGCGCGGCAGTCGGTAATTCTTGTTGCCCCAGTGAACCGTCACGATCTGGTCGCGCTTCATGTCGCCCTGAAGCATGAACGACAGACCTTCGTTACAGGACCACTTTTCCGAGCCGTCCGGAATCGGATCGACCTTCGCTTCCTTCGCGGGGTTCGGCTTGCGCTTGATCAGGCGGCGCTTCGGCGCAGGTGCCTTCGGCTTGGCGGCCGGCTTGGCCGTCGACGTGCCGCCCTGGGCGAGCGCATCGGTGCCGGTCAGCAGCAACGTCGAGGAAAGGACGCCGACAACGGTGGCGATCAGCAGTTTCTTCATGAGAGTGAGCCTTTCTATCTAATCAGTTAAACGTGAACGACCGAGGTTTCAATGCTTGTGTGCGGCCATTGGGTTGAACTGCACGCGCCCCGAGAGCGCACAGCGGACGCTATTTTCTCCTATTTAGCGCCACAAATTTCAAATTCTCCGGTCCCGTGTAATTCGCGCTGGGGCGGATGATCTTGTTGTCGATGCGCTGCTCGATGATGTGGGCGCTCCAGCCCGAGGTGCGCGAGATCACGAAGAGCGGCGTGAACATGGCCGTGGGCACGCCCAGCATGTGATACGAGACCGCGCTGAACCAGTCGAGGTTGGGGAACATCTTCTTGGCGTCCCACATCACGCTTTCGAGCCGCTCGGCGATGTTGAAGAGCTTCATGTCGCCGGCTTCCTTCGAGAGCTTTTTCGCGACGTCCTTGATGACCTTGTTGCGCGGGTCCGAGATCGTGTAGACCGGGTGACCGAAGCCGATCACCACTTCGCGGTTCGCCACGCGCTGGCGGATGTCGGCTTCGGCCTCGTCGGGCGTCTGGTAGCGCGACTGGATTTCGTAGGCGACCTCGTTGGCGCCGCCGTGCTTCGGCCCGCGCAGCGCACCGATGGCACCCGTGATGGCCGAGTACAGGTCCGAGCCCGTGCCCGCGATCACGCGGCCCGTGAACGTGGAGGCGTTGAACTCGTGCTCGGCATAGAGGTTGAGCGAGACGTGCATCGCGTCGACCCACGACTTGCGCGGCGCGGTGCCGTGCAGCAGGTGCAGGAAGTGGCCGCCGATGGAGTCGTCGTCGGTTTCCACCTCGATGCGCCGGCCGTTGTGCGAATAGTGGTACCAGTACAGCAGCATGGAGCCGAGCGAGGCCATCAGGCGGTCGGCGATGTCGCGCGCGCCGGGCACGTTGTGGTCGTCCTTCTCGGGCAGCACGGTGCCGAGCACGGAGACGCCGGTGCGCATCACGTCCATCGGGTGCGCGGAGGCGGGAATCCACTCGAGCGCGGCCTTCAGGTTGGCGGGCAGGCCGCGCAGGGCCTTGAGCTTCGTCTTGTAGGCGGCCAGTTCGGCGGCGTTGGGCAGCTTGCCGTGCACGAGCAGGTGGGCGACTTCCTCGAATTCGCAGGCGCCGGCGATGTCGAGGATGTCGTAGCCGCGGTAGTGCAGGTCGTTGCCGGTGCGGCCCACGGTGCACAGGGCGGTGTTGCCGGCGGTCACGCCCGAAAGTGCGACGGATTTCTTGGGCTTGAAGCCGCTGGCGGTGTTTGGCCCCGCGGTTGATGCCGCCGCTGGCTTGGCCGCGCCATTGGCGCCGTTCGAATGCCTGGTCTCGCTCATCTGCCTTGCTCCTTGCGGTGCGGCCTGCGCGGGTGGTTTTCGGTCGGCCGGCTTACTTCTTCTGGCCGAACAGCGCGTCCAGTTTCTGTTCGTACGCGTAGTAGCCGATGCTCTCGTAGAGTTCGGTGCGCGTTTGCATCGTGTCGAGCACGGCTTGCTGCGTACCGTCGCGGCGAATCGCGTGGTACACGTTTTCCGCGGCCTTGTTCATGGCGCGAAACGCCGAGAGCGGGTACAGCACGAGCGACACGTCCGCGCCGCGCAACTCGTCCACGGTGAACAGCGGCGTGGAGCCGAATTCGGTGATGTTCGCGAGCACCGGCACCTTTACCGCCTGCGCGAACTGGCGGTACATGCCGAGTTCGGTCATCGCCTCGGGGAAGATCATGTCGGCGCCGGCTTCCACGCAGGCTACGGCGCGCTCGATGGCGGCATCGAGCCCTTCCACCGCCAGCGCGTCCGTGCGGGCCATGATGACGAAGTCGGGGTCGATACGCGCGTCCACGGCGGCCTTGATGCGGTCCACCATTTCAGCCTGCGCGACGATCGCCTTGCCGGGGCGGTGCCCGCAGCGCTTGGCGCCCACCTGGTCCTCGATGTGCATGGCGCCTGCGCCGGCCTTCGTCAGCGCCTTCACCGTCCGTGCGATGTTGAATGCGGACGGGCCAAAGCCCGTATCGACATCCACGAGCAGCGGCAGGTCGCAGACGTCGGTGATGCGGCGCACGTCCGTGAGCACGTCGTCGAGTGTCGAGATGCCGAGGTCGGGCAAGCCGAGCGAACCGGCCGCCACGCCGCCGCCCGACACGTAGATGGCCTTGAAGCCAGCACGTTTGGCGAGCAGCGCGTGGTTCGCGTTGACTGCGCCCACCACCTGCAGCGGACGCTCGGCCTCCACGGCGGCGCGAAACGCGGCGCCGGCGGAACGGTAGTCTGTGGTCTCGATCATGGTGCGTGCTCCTCGCCGGGACGGCCCGGCCCGAACAGCGACGCCGCTTCCGGCGGCACGGTGCGGCCGGTGGCGCGCGCACGGCGCAGCACCGACCAGTAGTAGCGGTAGCTCGCGCGGTCGTGCAGCGTGTCGCGATGGCGCGTCGGGCCCCATTGCGCGGCCTGGGCGGCCAGCAGGATCTCGGCGGCCGTCACGATTTCTTCGTCGCGGGGCGCGAACGCCGCGACGATGGCGGGAATCTGCGCCGGATGGATGCTCCACATGCGCGTATAGCCGAACTCGCTGCGGGCGCGCGCGGCGTCGCCGGCCACGACGCTCATGTCGCGCACTTCGGTCGTCACGTTGTGCGACGGCACTTTGCCGCGCGCATGGCACGCCGCGGCGATCTCGAGCTTGGCCCGGCGCACGAGTGGGTGGTCGAACTGGCCGGGCGAGCGCATCGCGGTGTCGGGAATGGCGCCGTCGTGCGCCGAGACGAAATCCATCAGCCCGAAGCTGAGCGCCTGCACGCCGGGCAGCGCGGCGAGGTCGAACACGCGCGCGAGCGCGCCGTGCGTTTCGATCAGCAGGTCGACGGGTACGGGCTGGGCGATGCCGAATTCGACGCGCGTGGCTTCGATGAACGCGCACATTTCGGCGGCATCGGCGACGCTGCGGATCTTCGGCAGCGTGATGTACGCCGGCGCGCGTCGGGCTGCACGCAGGATCAGGCGGACGTCGTCGCGCCAGTGGGGATGGTGGAAGTCGTGAATCCGTACGCCGACGCGGCCAAAGCGGTCGTGCTCGCTGCCCACAAATGAGGCGACGAGTTCGGCGTGTTCGGCCTCGCGGCCGACCTGGGCGCCGTCCTCGCAGTCGAGCGTGATGTCGAACACGGGGCCTAGTTCCTGCTGTAGCGCCAGCGATTTGAGCATCAGCTTTTCACTGCCGGCGTAGTGATCGCACACGGGCAGGAGGGTGGGCGGCGCTTCGCCGTCAAACAGCACTTCGGCTGGAGTCAGGGCGCGCATCTTCGGCGTCGGGTCTGAATGGAGGGTGGACGAACCTGATTCGGATGCGCTCTGGTCGGCTGGCCTGCTTCGTCACGCGTGAAGCTGCGCGGCGTTTGGTCGCAGCGCCGAAGCTACCGGCGGGGCGCCCGGCAATGGCCGCGGCGCCTGCGTGCAAGGTCGGATAGAGCGCGTCCGGATCGGATCGGGTACACGGGCACAGCAACGTGAAGCAGCGCGCTTCAGCTCACGTGCCCGGATGCTTGACAGCCATGTGCAAAAAAACCGGAACCCGCGGCACAGCAACGGAGTTCCGGTTGGTTTGCATGTGAGGCTTAGCCGAGCAGGTGCTGCACGCCGTCGCGCTCTTCGAGCAGCTCGGCGAGCGTGCCGTCCATCTTCTCGCGCGAGAAGGCGTCGATTTCGAGGCCTTCAATGCGCTTGTACTCGCCGTTTTCGCAGGTCACCGGCACGCCGTAGATGATGTCTTCGGGAATGCCATACGAGCCGTCCGACGGAATGCCCATCGTGACCCACTTGCCGTTCGTGCCGAGCACCCAGTCACGCACGTGGTCGATTGCCGCATTGGCCGCCGACGCTGCCGACGACAGGCCGCGCGCTTCGATGATGGCCGCGCCGCGCTTGCCGACGGTCGGGATGAAGACGTTGCGGTTCCATTCGTCGTCGTTGATCAGCTTCAGCAGCGACTGGCCTTCGACCGTCGCGAAACGGAAATCGGGGTACATGGTGGGCGAGTGGTTGCCCCACACGGCCAGCTTTTCGATGGAGGCCACCGGCTTGCCCGACTTCGCGGCGAGTTGCGAGAGCGCGCGGTTGTGGTCGAGGCGCAGCATGGCCGTGAAGTTCTTCTTCGGCAGATCCGGAGCCGACTTCATCGCGATGTAGGCGTTCGTGTTGGCCGGGTTGCCGACCACCAGCACCTTGATGTCGCGGCTCGCGACTTCGTTCAGCGCGCGGCCTTGCACCGTGAAGATTTCAGCGTTTGCCGAAAGCAGGTCTTTGCGCTCCATGCCCTTCGAGCGCGGACGGGCGCCCACGAGCAGCGCGACGTCGGCGTCCTTGAACGCGACCTTCGGATCGTCCGTGACCACGACGCCCGCGAGCAGCGGGAACGCGCAGTCTTCCAGTTCCATCACGACGCCCTTGACGGCAGCTTGCGCCTGCGGGAGGTCGAGCAGTTGCAGGATGACGGGCTGGTCTTTGCCGAGCAGGTCGCCGTTGGCGATGCGAAAGAGCAGCGAGTAACCGATCTGACCTGCGGCGCCGGTGACGGCAACGCGCTTTGCGGGCTTAGCCATTGAGAAATCTCCAGGAGGATGCGTTAGACGCCAGAGTAAAACGCCATTCTATATGGGCGTTACGCCTGGCGTTCATGAAACGGACGAACAGCGCGGCAGAGCGCAGGCGGCGGGCGCGCGCAGCGCCATCCATGCATCGTTGCCGGTCTTCGCGACAGCGCTTTCGGCACGTCCGGCGGCATCTGGAGGAGGCCGCGGCGGGGCGGATCGAAACTTCTACTGCGTGAATGCGACACCTTGTGCAGGGTAGCGCCGGTGCGCTGCCCTGCGTGCTCGAAAGCCTTGCTGGACAACGTTCGCCGGCAACCCGCGAACCCTGGCTCGACCTGGAGTGTAGGAGCGGGGCAGGCCAAAGTCAACAGTATCTTATGTCTTATATAAGACATATGTATTGAGCTGGAAAAGCTGGACGCCGATATGCGCTTTATGTTGAAATGCGCGCATGAATGCGAACCCGGCGAGCACTGCTAACCCCCCTGGCCAGGATGGCGCCGGCACCGGCGCGTCCTCGTCCGGCTCGCCTACGTTCAGCCCGCTGTACCAGCAGATCAAGGGCCTCATTACGCAGAGCCTCGAATCCGGCGAATGGAAGCCCGGTGAAATCATTCCCAGCGAGATGGAACTCGCCGCCCGCTACAAGGTAAGCCAGGGCACCGTGCGCAAGGCGATCGACGAACTTGCCGCGGAAAACCTGCTCGTGCGGCGCCAGGGAAAGGGCACATTTGTTGCAACCCACAGCGAGGACCGCGCCCAGTTTCGCTTCCTCAGGTTGCTTGCGGATGACGGCGCGGAGCATCCGCACGTCAGCAAGCTGCTCGAGTGCCGCCGCCTGCGCGCCACGGCCGACATTGCCCGCCAGCTGGAACTGAAGCCCGCTGACCCTGTGGTGCTGATCCGGCGGCTGCTGCAATTCGACGGCGAAACCACCGTCCTCGACGAAATCTGGCTGCCCGGAGGGTTGTTCCGCGGCCTTACGCTCGAGCGCCTTTCCGAGTACAAGGGCCCGCTTTACGCGATGTTCGAATCCGAGTTCGGTACGCGCATGATTCGTGCGTCCGAGAAAATCCGGGCCGTCGCTGCCGACCCGGCCGTGGCTGAGCAGTTGCACGTGCCACCGGGCTTTCCGCTGCTTTCCGTGGAGCGTGTGTCGTACACGTACGGCGACAAGCCGGTCGAGGTGCGGCGTGGTTGGTATGTCACGAACGGGTACTACTATCAGAACGATCTGAGCTGAACGGCCGCATGTGTGCAGCTTTGCGCGCGTGCGGCGGATCAGTGGAAGAGAAGCGGGCCGAAGCAGGACAGAAGCGGAAAGACGCGCCTCTTTATAGCGCAAACAGCAACGGTCATTGCAGGACTTTCGCTGCAGCGCGCAAAGAAAAGGCGCTAAAATTGCGGATTGGTGTGACTACAAAAGTAGGGGTCTAGCATGGCTGAAGCCGTAAAAAAACCGAGGCCGGAATTCCGGAACATCGGGCTCGGGCAGATATTGTTCGCGTACCGTCTGCCTCTCGCAGGGCGCGTATCGATCCTTCATCGCGTAAGCGGTGCATTGCTGTTCATCTTCCTGCCCTTCCTGCTGTATCTGTTCGATCAGAGCCTCACCTCAGAACTCAGCTTCGAAGTGTTCAAAGGCTTCCTGTCCAGCGTCATCGTCAAGCTCATCGTGCTGGTCCTCTCCTGGGCCTTCCTCTTCCACTTCTGCGCCGGCGTCCGTCACCTTCTGATGGATACCAACCACGGCGCGGTGTCCAAGGAAAAGGGCAAGCAGACCTCGGTCGTCGTCCTGATTGTTTCCTCGCTCCTTACTCTTGCCGTTGCGGCAAAACTCTTCGGGGTGTTCTGAAAAATGGCAACCAATAACCGCATCGGCCCGAAGCGTCTTGTCGTCGGCGCGCACTACGGTCTGCGCGACTGGCTCGCGCAACGTATTACCGCCACCGTCATGGCGGTCTACACCATCATCCTGCTCGTCTGGTTCTTCGCTGCGCAGGATTTTTCCTACGACGGCTGGGCCTCGATCTTCGCCACGCAATGGATGAAGCTCGCCACCTTCGTCACGCTGCTCTCGCTCTTTTATCACGCCTGGGTTGGCGTGCGCGACATCTGGATGGACTACGTCAAGCCGGTTGGCGTGCGGCTGGTGCTGCAGGCCCTGACGATCCTCTGGCTGCTCGCATGTGCGGGCTACGCTGCGCAGATTCTCTGGAGAGTGTAAAAGAATGGCTGCAATCAAAAGTTCTCTGCCGCGTCGCCGCTTCGACGTGGTGATCGTCGGTGCAGGCGGCTCGGGGATGCGCGCGTCGCTGCAACTCGCACGTGCCGGCCTCTCGGTCTGCGTGCTCTCGAAAGTGTTCCCCACGCGTTCGCACACGGTCGCGGCGCAAGGCGGCATTGGCGCCTCGCTCGGCAACATGAGCGAAGACAACTGGCACTACCACTTCTACGACACCATCAAGGGCTCCGACTGGCTGGGCGACCAGGACGCCATCGAGTTCATGTGCCGTGAAGCACCGAACGCCGTCTACGAACTTGAACACTTCGGCATGCCGTTCGACCGTAACGCGGACGGCACGATCTACCAGCGTCCGTTCGGCGGCCACACCGCGAACTACGGTGAAAAGCCGGTGCAGCGCGCCTGCGCGGCTGCCGACCGTACCGGCCACGCGCTGCTGCATACGCTGTACCAGCAGAACGTCGCAGCGAAGACGCAGTTCTTCGTCGAATGGATGGCGCTCGACCTGATCCGCGACGCGGACGGCGACGTGCTCGGCGTGACGGCGCTCGAAATGGAAACGGGCGACGTCTACATTCTCGAAGGCAAGTGCACGCTGTTCGCCACGGGTGGCGCGGGCCGCATCTTCGCGGCGTCCACCAACGCGTTCATCAACACCGGCGACGGCCTTGGCATGGCGGCGCGTTCGGGCATTCCGCTCGAAGACATGGAGTTCTGGCAGTTCCACCCCACCGGCGTGGCCGGTGCGGGCGTGCTGATCACGGAAGGCGTGCGCGGCGAAGGCGGCATTCTGCGTAATGCGAACGGCGAACGCTTCATGGAGCGCTACGCGCCCACGCTGAAGGATCTGGCGCCACGCGACTTTGTGTCGCGCTCGATGGACCAGGAAATCAAGGAAGGCCGCGGCGTGGGTCCGAACAAGGACCACGTGCTGCTCGACCTTTCGCACATCGGCGCCGAGACGATCATGAAGCGTCTGCCGTCGATCCGCGAAATCGCGCTGAAGTTCGCGAACGTCGACTGCATCAAGGAACCCATCCCCGTTGTGCCGACCATTCACTACCAGATGGGCGGCATTCCGACGAACATCCACGGTCAGGTGGTGGGCACGCAGAAGGGCCACGAAGACCCGATCAACGGCTTCTACGCCGTGGGCGAATGCTCGTGCGTCTCGGTGCACGGCGCGAACCGGCTGGGCACGAACTCGCTGCTCGACCTCGTGGTGTTCGGCCGCGCAGCGGGCAACCACATCGTGAAGCACGTGAAGGAAATCAAGGAGCACAAGCCGCTGCCGGCCGATGCCGCCGATTTCTCGCTCGCGCGTCTCGACAAGCTCGAAAAGTCCAGCTCCGGCGAATACACGCAAGCCATTGCCAACGACATCCGCTCGACCATGCAGAAGCATGCCGGCGTGTTCCGTACCTCGGCGCTGCTCTCGGAAGGCGTGGGCGAAGTGGCCGAACTCGCGAAGCGCGTGGAGCACGTGCATCTCAAGGACAAGTCGAAGGTGTTCAACACGGCACGCATCGAAGCGCTGGAACTCGCGAACCTGATCGAAGTGGCACGCGCGACGATGGTGTCCGCTGAAGCCCGCAAGGAAAGCCGTGGCGCGCACGCGCACAGCGACTACGAGCATCGCGACGACGAGAACTGGCTGCGCCACTCGCTGTGGTACAGCGAAGGCGACCGCCTCGAATACAAGCCGGTTCACATGAACCCGCTTAGCGTCGAGTCGGTACCGCCGAAGGCGCGTACGTTCTAAGCCAAAGCCAGATCAAAAGGAATCGGAAATGGCCAAACGAATTTTTGAAGTCTACCGCTACGATCCGGACAAGGACGCCGCCCCGCGCATGCAGACGTACGAGCTCGAAATCGAGCACGAGCGCATGCTGCTCGACGCGCTGGTGAAACTGAAGGCGCTGGACGAGACGCTGTCGTTCCGCCGCTCGTGCCGTGAAGGCGTGTGCGGGTCGGACGCCATGAACATCAACGGCAAGAACGGTCTGGCGTGCCTCACGAACCTGAACGACCTGCCGCAGAAGATCGTGCTGCGTCCGCTGCCGGGCCTGCCCGTGGTGCGCGACCTGATCTGCGACTTCACGCAGTTCTTCAACCAGTACCACTCGATCAAGCCGTACCTCATCAACGACACGCCGCCGCCCGAGAAAGAGCGTCTGCAGTCGCCGGAAGAGCGTGACGAGCTGGACGGCCTGTACGAGTGCATTCTGTGCGCGAGCTGCTCCACGTCGTGCCCGAGCTTCTGGTGGAACCCCGACAAGTTCGTGGGTCCGGCCGGGCTGCTGCAAGCCTATCGCTTCATCGCGGACAGCCGCGACGAGGCAACCGGCGAGCGCCTCGACAACCTCGAAGATCCGTACCGTCTGTTCCGTTGCCACACGATCATGAACTGCGTCGACGTTTGCCCGAAGGGGCTGAACCCGACGAAGGCGATCGGCAAGATCAAGGAACTGATGGTTCGCCGCACCGTTTGACAGGACCCGTCGTGATGGAAGGACCTTCTCACCAGTCCGATCCTCTTCGCCGCGCGCGCCTTCGCTGGCGCGCGCGGCGCGGCCTGCTCGAAAACGACCTGATTTTCGAGCGCTTTTTCGGCCGCTACGAGCATGACCTCAGCGATGCCGATGTCGGCGCGCTCACGCGCCTTTTCGAGCTGAGCGATAACGACCTGATGGACTTGCTGCTTGCACGCAAGGAACCGGAAGGCGACCTTGCCGACCCGGACGTTAAACGGGTGCTGGAGCGGCTGCGCGCGGTCTGAACCGCAGGCGAGCCGGGCCTCACGGGCTTGCTCCAGGCGTGCAACATATATCGAAATCCAGTTTCTACACTTCGATTGAGGATGAGCTATGACCCCGTCAGATGTTAAAGCCACGCTATCGTTCAGCGATAACTCGCCGAGCGTCGAAATGCCGATTTACAAGGGCACGATGGGCCCGGACGTAATCGACATCCGCAAACTGTACGGTCAGACCGGCAAGTTCACGTACGACCCGGGCTTCATGTCGACGGCGGCATGCAATTCGGCGATCACGTACATCGACGGGGACAAGGGCGAACTGCTGTACCGCGGCTACCCGATCGACAACCTCGCGCAAAACGCCGACTTCCTCGAAACCTGCTACCTGCTGCTCAAGGGCGAATTGCCCAACCAGGCCCAGAAGGACGAGTTCGTGAAGACCGTCACGAGCCACACGATGGTCCACGAGCAGATGCATCTCTTTTTCCGCGGCTTCCGTCGCGACGCGCACCCGATGTCGATTCTCGTGGCTGCGGTGGGCGCGCTCTCGGCCTTCTACCACGACTCGCTCGACATCAGTAACCCGCGTCATCGCGACGTGTCGGCGATCCGCATGATCGCCAAGCTCCCGACGCTGGTGGCGATGGCGTACAAGTACAGCATCGGTCAACCGTTCGTGTACCCGCGCGACGACCTCTCGTACAGCGCGAACTTCATGCGCATGATGTTCTCGAACCCGTGCGAGGAGTACAAGGTCAACGACGTGCTGGTGCGCGCGCTCGACCGCATCCTCATTCTTCACGCGGACCACGAGCAGAACGCATCGACCTCGACGGTGCGTCTCGCGGGCTCGTCGGGCGCGAACCCGTTTGCGTGTATCGCGGCCGGTATCGCCTGTCTCTGGGGCCCGGCACACGGCGGCGCCAACGAAGCGGCGCTCAACATGCTCGAAGAGATCGGCTCGCCGGACAACATTCCCGAATTCATCCGCCAGGTGAAGGACAAGAACTCGGGCGTGAAGCTGATGGGCTTTGGCCATCGCGTCTACAAGAACTACGACCCGCGCGCGAAGCTGATGCGCGAGACGTGCCACGAGGTGCTCGAAGAACTGGGCCTGCACGACGATCCGCTTTTCAAGCTCGCGATGCAGCTCGAAAAGATCGCGCTGGAAGACGAATACTTCGTGTCGCGCAAGCTGTACCCGAACGTGGACTTCTACTCGGGCATCGTGCAGCGCGCGCTGGGCATTCCGACCTCGATGTTCACCTGCATCTTCGCGATGGCACGTACGGTGGGCTGGATTGCGCAGTGGAACGAAATGATCGCCGACCCTGAGCAGAAGATCGGCCGTCCGCGCCAGCTGTTCATCGGCGCCGCGCCGCGCGAGGCGAAGCCGATCGCGAAGCGGTAATCGAGGCCGTCACCGCATTGCTCTGAACCAAAATCGCTCCCTCTGCTCGAAGCCTCTACAATCGGCGGCGTGCGTCGGCTAAACGCGGCGCACGCGATGCATTCGGCAGACACGGCACAGGAGCGATGCAATGCAGGATCCAGAAGCACTCGGCGGTGTAACGCACGCAGGGGGCGTGGACCACGCCCCGTCTCCCCAGCACGATGCAGACGGCGCGTTCATCCCGACAGAGGCCTCGCATGTCGCCAGCATGACCCAGCACGTGCTGAAGTCCGGCGACACGTTTATCGTCAACGACTCGCTGGGTGACATCACGGGCCACGACGACGGTCTCTTCGTCAACGACACGCGCGTGCTCTCGTCGCTGAGGCTCACCTTCGGCGGGCGCGCGCCGTCGCTGCTCTCGGGCAGCGTCAGCAACGACAACACGGCGTTCACCGCGCATCTCACCAACCGTCCGCTGCCGCCGCTCGGCGGCAGCAGCACCCCCGAAGGCGTAATCCACGTTCAGCGTGTGCGCGTGCTCTCGGGCACCGTGCTCAACGAGGCGATCGAACTCACCAACTACGGCACGAGCGATGCTGTCGTGCCGCTTTCCATCTCGTTCGCGAGCGACTTTCGCGACATGTTCGAAGTGCGCGGCCTGAAGCGCGAGAAGCGCGGCAGTATCGAGCCCGCTCGCATCGAGAACGACGAAGTGCGGCTCGACTATATCGGGCTCGACCGTGTGGCACGGCGTGTGCGCATCGCGTTTTCGCCCGCGCCCGACAAGCTGTTCGGCGACCGCGCCGATTATTCCGTGCGGCTGCCGGCGCAGGCGTGCGTATCGGTCTATCTGTCGGTTTCCGTGCACGTGGAGGCGCTGCCCGACGCACCACGCGACACGCCGAGCGCGGGACCGGTGCAGCCCGCGCATCTCGTGAGCGAGGCGCACCTCTCGCAGATCGACGCGGCGCGCCCGCGTGTGGGCCGGGCCGCCGTGCGTGCGGCGATGGTGGATGCCCACCTCGTCATGCGCGAGCGCAGGCGCACGACGGCGCGCGTGCGTTCCAGCAATCCGCTCTTCAACGGGTGGATCGAACGTTCGCTTGCCGACCTGGGGCTCCTCACGACCGATCTGGCAAGCGGTCCGTATCCGTACGCGGGCATTCCGTGGTTCTCCACTCCGTTTGGCCGCGATGCCGTCATCACGGCGCTGCAGAGCCTCTGGATGCAGCCGGCGCTTGCGCGCGGCGTGTTGCGCTTTCAGGCCGAGCACCAGGCGCGCGAGAACTCGCCGTTCCGTGACGCAGCGGTCGGCAAGATCATCCATGAGATGCGCAAGAGCGAGATGGCGGCCACGGGCGAAGTGCCGTTCGCGCAGTACTACGGCGGTGTGGACACCACGCCGCTCTTCATCGTGCTGGCGGGCGCCTACGCGGCACGCACCCACGACCTCGCGCTCATCGACGAACTGTGGCCCGCGCTGGAACGCGCCGCGAACTGGGTGGCCGGCGTATGCGATCGCAATCGTTTCGGGCTGCTCGATTATCAGCGCGAGTCCGAAGGGGGCCTTGCGAACCAGGGCTGGAAGGACAGCCACGATTCGGTCTTCCACGCGGACGGCCGCTTTCCCGAAGGCCCAATCGCGCTCGTCGAGGTGCAGGCCTACGCGGCTGCGGCATTCGACACGATGGCGCATTTTTCGGCCCTGCGCGGCCTCGGTAAGGACGCCGCCGCCTGGGCTGCACGCGCCGCGAAGATTCGCGCGTGCGTGGAGGAACGCTACTGGATGCCCGAATCGGGCTTCTACGGCATCGCGCTGGATGGCCACGGCGAACTGTGTCGTGTGCTCGCATCGAATGCAGGGCATTTGCTCGCGTTCGGCTTGCCTGCGCCGGAGCGCGGCAAGCAGGTGGTGGACGCGCTCGACTCCGCGCTGTTCCACACGGGCTGGGGCGTACGCACGCTGGCGGCGGGCCAGCCGCGCTTCAATCCGATGGCCTATCACAACGGGTCCGTGTGGCCGCACGACAATGCGCTCTGTGCGCGCGGCCTTGTGCGCTACGGCGGCAAGGCCGTGGCCGTGCGGCTGCTGCAGGCGCTGTTCGAAGCGGCCGTGACCTTCGACATGCGTCTGCCCGAGCTTTTCTGTGGCTTCCCGCGCCGCCGCGGCGAACCGCCTACGGCTTATCCCGTCGCGTGTCTGCCGCAGGCGTGGGCGGCCGGCTCGCCGTTCATGATGCTTGAAGCGTGCCTCGGCATCACGATCGACGCCGCGAGCCGCGAGGTGCGCATCGAGCAGCCCATGCTGCCCGAGGGCATCGACTGGATCGAGGTCGGCGACCTGCAGGTGGGCGAGGGCTCGGTCTCCATCGTGTTCCGGCGCATGGACGGCAAGGTCGTGGCATCGGCGGACAAGGGCGACGTGAAGGTCGTCGCGGTGCTGTAGGGGCGCGTTCGCATTCCGGTGAACGTGGGCGGCGCAACTCAAGGCCGCTCACGCACGGAGTCTTGCATGTCGCCCGATGCCCCGGTGATACCATTCGTTGCCGCCGCCACTTCGCTGTCGCCGCATGCCCGATACCTTCGACCAGCTCGCCGTTCTGATTCGTGCCCGCTTTGCCGGGCTGAGCCCGCAATTCCAGACGGGCGCGGCGTTTCTGCTCGATCATCCCGACGAAGTGGCCGTGCTCTCGATGCGCAAGGTGGCCGATCGCGCCCAGGTGCAGCCGGCGTCGCTCGTGCGGCTTGCGCAGCAACTCGGCTTTCCCGGCTGGAACGAGATGCGCGAACTCTTCGTGGCGCGCGTGCGCACGCGGCCCGAGCCGCTCACGAATCGCGCCCGCTCGCTCGTTGCGGGTAACGCCAAACAGTCGCTCGCACACGATCTGCTCGTCGCGCAGCAACACAATCTCGATGTAACGGCCGCGCAGAACGAACGCACCTTGATCGAGGCCGCGCGCATTTTGCGTCGCGCGCGCCACGTGCACGTGGCCGGTTACCGGTCGTGCTATGCGGTGGCCTTCGGGCTCGTTTATGGCTACCGGTTTTTCCGTTCGTCCGTTTCGTTGCTCACAGGCGAAGCGGGCACGCTCGACATGCAGCTGCGAGCCATCGATCGCGACAGCGCGACGGTTGTGATCAGCTTCGCGCCGTATTCGGTGGAAGCGGTGCGCGTGGCCGAAACCGCGCTCGAAAAGGGCAGCAAGCTGGTTGCGATTACCGACAGCGCGGTGTCGCCCATCGCACTCAACGCCGACAAGTTGCTGATCTTCTCGCACGAGAGCCCGTCGTTCTTCCCGTCGCTCGTCGCGGCCACCGCGATTGCCGAGTCGCTCGTGGCGCATCTGCTCGCGCTGGAAGGCGCGGGTGCTGTCGAGCAGCTCGAGCAGGCGGAGCGTTCGTTGCACGCGAAAGGCGACTACGTGCCCTGACAGGCGGCGTTTCGACGTTCCGTCCCGCTTGCTTCGTCCTTCACGCTTCGTCTCTTCATAAGCACTTTCCTGCGGCTTTGCGCGCACGGTATGGCCGCATTCGGGCGCTGTTCTTGCTCCCTGGATCGCAGATTCGGTCGTGTTTGAGCGTACGCGCGTTTGCCTGTGTTGCCGCTTCGATCTCATTTGACAACAAATGTTGTGATACAGTGCGGCAATGCAACGGAGGAGCCGCATGTCTACCGTCTTTCACCGCATGCCGAAGCAGCCGCTGCCCGTCGCCGTAGCCGGCGACGGTATCGAGATCATCGATTCGACGGGCAAGCGCTATATCGATGCAAGCGGCGGCGCGGCCGTTTCATGCCTCGGCCATAGCCATCCGCGTGTGATCGAGGCGATTGCGCAGCAGGCGCGGCAACTGCCTTATGCGCATACCTCGTTCTTCACGAACGAAGCTGCCGAGGCGCTTGCTGACCGGCTTGCCGCCGCCGCGCCGCAAGGGCTTCGCCATGTGTATTTCGTTTCGGGCGGCTCCGAGGCCATCGAAGCCGCGCTCAAGCTCGCGCGCCAGTACTTCGTGGAGCGCGGCGAGCCGGCGCGCCGCCACTTCATTGCGCGACGTCAGAGCTATCACGGCAACACGCTGGGCGCGCTTGCGATTGGGGGCAACGCCTGGCGACGCGAGCCGTTCCTGCCGCTACTGATCGAGTCCCACCATGTGAGCCCGTGCTTCGCGTACCGCGAGCGGCGCGACGGAGAAACCGACGACGCCTACGCACAGCGTCTTGCCGACGAACTCGAGCAGAAGATTCTCGAACTCGGTCCCGACACGGTGGCGGCCTTCGTCGCCGAAACAGTGGTGGGCGCCACAGCGGGTGCCGTGCCGCCGGTGCGCGACTATTTCCGGAAGATCCGCGCCGTCTGCGACCGCTACGGCGTGCTGCTGATTCTCGACGAGATCATGTGCGGCATGGGCCGCACCGGCCATCTGTTCGCGTGCGAGGAGGACGGCGTCACGCCGGACCTGCTCACCATCGCGAAGGGGCTGGGCGCGGGTTATCAGCCGATCGGCGCGACGCTCGTGAGCGAGCGCATCTACGAAACCATCGTGGGCGGTACCGGCTATTTTCAGCACGGCCACACCTACATCGGTCATGCCACCGCCTGCGCGGCGGCACTGGAAGTGCAGCGCGTAGTCGCGGAGGATCGCCTGCTCGACAACGTGCAGGCGAGGGGAGAGCAACTGCGCGCCCGCTTGCTCGAACGTTACGCGCGGCATCCGTATGTCGGCGACGTGCGGGGCCGCGGGCTCTTCGTGGGTGTCGAACTGGTGCACGATCGTGCATCGAAAGCGCCGTTCGATCCTGCACTCAAACTGCATGCCGCGATCAAGCGCGAGGCATTTTCGCGCGGTCTGATGGTGTATCCCATGGGCGGCACGGTGGATGGCAGGTTCGGCGACCATGTGCTGCTGGCACCGCCGTTCATCTGCACGGCCACTGACATCGACACGATCGTCGAACGCCTCGCCGAAGCGATCGAAGCCGCGTTGCGAAAGAGCGGCGTCGCGACCGGAACGAGCTGAACGGCGGTGCATGATGCTGCGAGCGGTTGTCTGCGCGGCTCTCTATCTGCGGTATGTCTGCGGTATGTTGCCGGCATGTTGTGCCGATATGCGGCCGCGTGATTCAGGCGAAGCGAACCTTTTCAGTCAAGGCACTGCCCTTCATGAGCGAACGTCTTCCCCTATTCGATCTCTCGCACGCAACGCCCGCGCAGCGCGCCGTGCTCGACGAGATCCTCTCCGGCCCGCGCGGCAATCTCAACGGCCCGTTTCTCGGCTGGATCCACAGCCCGGCACTGGCTCAGCACGCACAGCGCCTCGGCGCCTTTTGCCGTTATCAGACGGGCCTGCCGCTGCGGCTTTCCGAACTCGCGATTCTCGTGACGGCGGCACGCTGGCGTGCCCAGGCCGAGTGGCACATCCACTATCCGATCGCGCTCGAAGCCGGGGTGCCGCCGGCGCTCGCCGAGGCACTGCGCCAGGGCAACCCCCCCGAATTCGACGATCCCGACGATGCATTGATCCACGCCTTCGCGTCGGAACTCTACGACATGAAGCGCGTTTCCGATGCCACCTACGCGAAGGCCGTGGCCCGCTTCGGCCATGAAGTGGTGATCAACCTGGTCGGCCTGCTTGGCTACTACGCGCTGGTTGCGATGACGCTGAACGTCTTCGAGATGCGCGCCCAGGGGCAGGACACGTTGCCGTTCGCAGAATAGTGCAGGTTCACGGCGGGGCCGGACCAACCGGAAAGATTCTGCAGCGGGCGCCGAAAACACAGCATCGGGAAGAACCGCCTATGATGAAGTCCGGTTCGCGCCCACGCTCGCCGGCGTGTGTGCCTGCGATCGATGCCTGCGCCACTCCCCCGGGGCGCGACCGTTGCGGCGGGCATCGCTTGCGCGAGACGGGCCCCGCCGGCGCGGCACACACTGGAGAGTGCGATGAAGCGCAAGGCATCGGCAGTCTGGCAAGGCGGCCTGCAGGACGGCAAGGGCTCCATTTCCACCGATAGCGGCGTCCTCGAGGACACCCAGTATTCGTTTTCGACGCGCTTCGAGAACGGCATCGGCACCAATCCCGAGGAACTGATTGCGGCAGCGCACGCTGGCTGCTTTTCGATGGCGTTGTCCGCCGAACTCGGCAAGGCCGGCATCAAGCCGGAGCGCATCGGGACCACCGCGACCGTCACGCTCGACAAGGCGGGGGCAGGCTTCGCCATTACCGCCGTGCACCTCGACGTGACCGTGAAGATTCCGGGCGGCGACAAGGCTGCATTCGACAAGGCCACGGCCGATGCAAAGGCGGGGTGCCCGGTCTCGAAAGTGCTGAACGCCACCATCACGATGGACGCGAAACTGGAAAGTTGAGCGAGCCCATCGGGCAGAACGTGCGCTCCGCGGTTCCGCCCCATTTGCTGCCTCATTGCCGCCTCATTTGCCGCCGTATCGCCACTGCATTGCCACCATCGCGGCCATGCAGCCGTTGTGCAGCCGTTGCGTAACCGCCGGCGCGCCGGCGGCGCTCTCTCTGACACTCACTTCCCAAGGACAACAACCATCATGACGACCGAGGCAACCCGACCTTCGGGAGAGGGGGCCGCAGGCGGTGCCACTGGCCCGTTGGCCCATGACCCCATCAGCCACGTGGAAAGCCAGACGGAAACCCACGCGGAAAGCCAGGCGGAAAAGGCCCGGCGCTTGCGCGCCTTGCACGAAGCGCCGGGCGCATTCGTGATTCCTAACCCCTGGGACATCGGCTCGGCGCGGCTGCTGGCCGCGACAGGCTTCAAGGCGCTCGCCACCAGCAGCGCCGGCTATGCGTTCTCGCGCGGCGTGCCCGACAGCGCGGTGGGCCGCGAACAAATGCTCGTGCACCTCGCAGAAATCGCCGCGGCCACCGACCTGCCCGTGAGCGCCGATCTCGAGAACGGTTTCGGCGACGCGCCCGAAACCGCGGCGCAGACCATACGCCTCGCCGCCGGGGCGGGTGTGGTGGGCGGCTCGATCGAAGACGCCACCGGCCGTGCCGACGATCCCATCTATCCGTTCGAACTGGCCGTGGAGCGTGTGCGTGCGGCCGTGGAGGCGGCGCGTGCATTGCCGTTTCCGTTCACCTTGACCGCGCGCGCCGAAAATCACCTGCACGGCCGCGACGACCTGCGCGACACGATTCGCCGCCTTCAGGCTTACGAGGAGGCCGGCGCCGACGTGCTCTACGCGCCAGGCCTGCGCTCGCGCGAGGACATTGCGGCCGTGGTGAGCGCGCTTACGCGGCCCGTCAACGTGTTGATGGGATTGCAGGGCGCCGTGCTGAGCGTCGCCGAACTGGAGGCGCTGGGGGTGAAACGGATCAGCGTGGGCGGGTCGCTCGCGCGCGCCGCATACGGGGCGTTCCTGCGCGCCGCGCGCGAGATGCACGACCGCGGCACCTTCACCTACGCAGCGGACGCCGTGAGCCACGTCGAAATCAGCGAACTGCTTTCGCGTGCGCCGCGCCAGACGCCGGCGGGCTGAAATACGCCATGCCCCTGCTCACCGGTGAACCGCTCTTTTACAGATAAATGCATAACGATTAAAGAAATGCTGGAAAAACGTTTTCGATATGCGTGAGATATTGTGCAGTGCGCCGTAAATACCATTGCCTGACAAAATCGCCATCATGAAAACAGTATGATTATTTGTTGATTAATACCGGGTGCGCAGCCAGCGTGCGCATTTCGGCATGTTTTACGGACGTTCGTTCGAGAATACGTAAGACCTGCCGCCGCAAGGCCCGCTGCGGCGCCATGTCGCGCGGGGCGGCGCGTGGCCTGGCGCGTTTTTGCCCGCACCCAGGATTTCCCCAGGTATATTCATCTGCCTGTAAATCGAATTTATAAAAATCGCTTGCAGACGGTTATTGGCATTGTTAATCTTGGCTGGCCTTTTAACGCTTCGTGCCGGTCGGCGCGAAGAAAAGCGAAAAAGGCGCAAGGCAAATTCGCCATGCCACCCCGCCACGGGCTTCAAGTCACGGTTTTCCATTGGGGATCCTCATGTCCAGCGCAACCCTGATCGACATGCAGCAGGAGCAGAACATCGGCATCGGTGACGTCGTCGCGCTCAGATCGGGCGGGCCGCGCATGACGGTGACCTACGTGGGACCGGTGGGGTTCGCGAACGGGGACTGGCTCGTGTGCCAATGGTTCGACGAGCAGGGCGAACTGCGGCAGGACATGTTTGCGCAGGACCGTGTGCGGCTCGAGCCGCGGTCCATTCCGCCCGGCTCGGTGCAGATGCATCAGTATTTCGGCATCGCAACCGTCGGGCGCATGTGACATACGTGGCGAGGCAGCGCGGCGGCCGACGAACCGTCGCGCGCTGTCTTGCGCTGTCTCGTGCCAACGCCTCAGCCGTCGCGCCCGGTCTAGACCGCCTTCGCCATTTCGGTCGTCTGCGACCAACCCAGCCGTTCATACAGTGGCCGCCCCATGTCGGTGGCGTGCAGCACCGCATAGTGAAGACCGCGCGCGCTGAAGGTGTTGTCGGCCCACTTCATCAACGCGTGCGCCAGTCCACGCTGCCGGTACGCCGGTTCCACATAGACGTTCAGCACGTAACCGCGCCGGTCCTGGTCCGGATGCAGCGGGTGGGGCGGCCACGCTATTTCCATCAGGCCGATCCCGGCAACGGGCCGCTCGCCGTCCATCGCCACGAACCCGAAGTACGAACCGTCGTTGAGACGCGGGGCGAGCCACGCACGAAACGCCGGCGTCATGCGCGCGAGGTCCTCGGGGTCTTTGCCTGCCTCGAGGAACATCGCGTGCCGGTGATGGCACACGAGGTCGAGGTCGTCCGGTGTGAGCGGGCGGATGGGCAACGCAGCCGCGTCTACAGACGCGTCCCGCGTCATTTCTGCGCTTCCGTTGCCATGCGGGCGGCGAGGCCGATCAACACCGTGCCCATCAGCCAGCGCTGAAGCGCGAGCCACGCCGGCCGCCCGGCAAGGAACGCGGCGATCGAACCGGCCGTCATGGCCACGACTCCGTTCACCGAAATGCTGAGCGCAATCTGCACGGCGCCGAGTGCGAGCGACTGCTCGAGCACGCTGCCGTGCAGGGGATCGATGAACTGCGGCAGCAGCGAGAGATAGAGCACCGCGATTTTCGGGTTCAGCAGGTTGGTGACGAAGCCCATCGCGAAGAGCTTGCGCGGGCTGTCCGCGGGCAGATCGCGCACCTGAAACGGCGAGCGGCCGCCCGGACGCAAGGCCTGCCACGCAAGCCACAGCAGATACAGCGCGCCGCCGAAGCGCAGCGCGTCGTAGGCGAACGGCACGGCGAGCAGCAGCGCGGTGATACCGAACGCGGCGCACAACATATAGAACACGAAGCCGAGCGCCACGCCGCCGAGCGAAATCAGCCCTGCCGTGCGCCCCTGGCAGATGGAGCGCGAGATCAGGTAGACCATGTTGGGTCCGGGCGTGAGCGCCATGCCGAGGGCGACGGCGGCGAAAGCGAGCAGGTGGGTGGTTTGCGGCACTGCGGGCTCCTGTCGGGTGAGGTGGTGAGGGGCGGGTTCCGCGGAAGGCGCCCGCACTTCATCACGGGCGGACGTGAGATGCATTCGGGTGCTGATTATTTCATGCACCCGAGAAGCGCGCTCGACATGCACTGGCCATTCGCTATTTCTGCGCCCGGTCGCGTGCAGCGGTGCGCCTCACACGTGTACTGACCCGCTCGGCGAGTGCACGCGAAAACCGCCCCATGCTGAGCAGACGCCGTTTCTCCGTTACGTCCACAGCGACGTTTTCCGGCGGGTTCGGCTGCAGCGACCAGTAGAGCGCGAGCAACCATCCGAATACGGTCCAGCCCATCACAGCGTTGAAGAGGGCGATCGTGAGCACGTCGCGGCGCTTGCGCCGGTCCGCAAGAATCGACGGCAGGAAGTAGAGGGTCAGCGCGGCGAACACCTCGACCGCCTGAACGAGCAGATTGTTTCCCATAGCCCTCCCTTTGAATGGTGCAGGGCAGTGCACCCTGAATGTGCCGATTTTCGCGTGAACGGGATGCCGGTGCCCAGTGCCGTCAGGCTCGCCTCGCCTACACGCGCGGCTTCCCGCGTGCGCGGCGCGAACCACGCCGCCAGACGGATCGGTCTATCATGGGCGTTTTCATTTGCAGGGTCAGCCCATCATGATCTCCGACACGAAAGAAGCCCATCAGGTGAATCACGACACGCTGCGCGAATTCGTCGAGCGTAAGTGGAACGACGAGATCGTGCCGGCACTGACCGACTACATCGCGGTGCCCGCGAAGAGCCCCGCGTTCGATGCCGACTGGGCGCGCCACGGTTACATCGAGCGCGTGGTGGCCGACGCCGCGCAGTGGGCCGAAAAACAGCCGGTGCGCGGCCTCACGCTCGAAATCGTGCGCCTGCCGGGCCGCACGCCGGTGATCTTCTTCGAAACGCCCGCCACGCGCTCGGGCAGCACCGACACCATCGTGCTCTACGGCCACCTCGACAAGCAGCCGGAGTTTTCGGGCTGGCGCAACGACCTGGGGCCGTGGACGCCCAAGCTCGAAGACGGCAAGCTCTATGGCCGCGGCGGCGCCGACGACGGCTACGCCATCTACGCGAGCATCACAGCGCTGGCCGCGCTCGACGCCCAGGGTATCGAACGGCCGCGCTGCGTGGGCTTGATCGAGACCTGCGAGGAGTCGGGCAGCTACGACCTGCTGCCTTATGTGGACGCGCTGCGCGAGCGGCTCGGCAACGTCGGCCTCGTGGTGTGCCTCGATTCGGGCGCGGGCAACTACGACCAGCTGTGGCTCACCACGTCGCTGCGCGGGCTCGTCGCGGGCGACCTCGAAGTGCAGGTGCTCGACGAAGGCATTCACTCGGGCGGTTATGGCGGCATCGCGCCGTCGAGCTTCCGCGTCATGCGGCAGCTCTTCGAACGGCTCGAAGACGCGGCCACGGGCAACCTGCTGCCCGAAGGCTTTCACTGCCCGATTCCGCCGCAGCGGCTGCACGAGGCCGAGGCCACCGCGAAGATTCTCGGCGACAGCGTCTGGAAGAGCGTGCCCTGGGCGTGCGGACAGGACGGCCGGCCGGTGCTGCCCACTACCACCGATCCGCAGCAGGCGCTGCTGAACTCGACGTGGCGTCCGTCGCTTTCGGTGACCGGCGCGGCGGGCTTGCCGTCGCTTGCCGACGCGGGCAACGTGCTGCGTCCGCGCACGGCGTTCAAGCTTTCGCTGCGCCTGCCGCCACTCGTGGATGCGGCTACGGCCGTGGCGCAACTGAAGTCGCTGCTCGAACTCGATCCGCCCTACAACGCGAAGGTCACGTTCAAGCCCGACGCGGGCGCGGCTACCGGCTGGAGCGCGCCGGACCTCGCGCCGTGGCTGTCGTCTGCACTCAACGACGCCTCGCGCGAGCACTATGGTGCAGATTGCGCCTACATCGGCCAGGGCGGCACGATTCCGCTCATGAACGTGCTGAAGGCGGGCTTTCCGAACTCGCAGTTCATGGTGTGCGGCGTGCTGGGACCGAAATCGAATGCACATGGCCCGAACGAATTCCTGCATGTGCCGTACGCGAAGAAGCTCACGGCTACCGTGGCCGAAGTGATCGCGGCCGCGCCGTGACGTCTTTCCGGCGCGTCGTGCCTGCGAGGGCGCCGCGCCGGCTTCTCATCTTTCCACTGCATTTGCCACCCAGGAGCGACTCCGTCCATGAACGACGCCACCCGCACGACTGCCGCTGCCTCGCCACGCATCCTGCCCGACCGGCTGCACGCCTATGTGCGGGCCATCTGGGAGCATGCCGGGAGTGCCGCGCAGGAAGCGCGGCTGGTGGCCGACCATCTCGTGGCCGCCAACCTGGCGGGCCATGATTCGCACGGCGTGGGCATGATTCCGCGCTATGTGGCGTCGCTGCGCGAGGGCGAACTGAAGCTGAACCTGCACGCCCAGGTGGTGCGCGATGTGGGCGCGGTGCTGACCATCGACGGCGGCCGCGGCTTCGGCCAGGTGGTGGCCGCCGAGGCCATGGAGCGCGGCATCGAGCGCGCCGCGAAGCTGGGCGTCTGTGCGGTGGGGCTGCGCAACGCGCATCACATCGGGCGTATCGGGCATTGGGCGGAGCAGTGCGCCCAGGCGGGGCTCGTCTCGTTCCACTTCGCCAATGTGGCGGGCGACCCGCTCGTCGCGCCGTTCGGCGGCATCGACCGGCGCATCGGCACGAATCCGTTTTGCGCCGCCTTTCCGCGCACGGGCAAGCCACCGCTCGTGCTCGATTTCGCGACGAGCGCAATTGCCTACGGCAAGACGCGCGTGGCCTACAACCAGGGCAAGCGCGTGGCGGGCGGTGCGCTGATCGATCACGCGGGGCGGCCCACCGTCGAACCGAAGGTGATGCACGAGGCGCCGTTCGGCGCGCTCATGCCGACGGGGGGAGAAGCCAGCGGCCACAAGGGCTACGGGCTCGCGGCAATGTGCGAGATTTTCGGCGGGGCGCTTTCGGGCGGCTACACCACGCATGCCGACACGCTGGAAAAAACGAGCGCGATCGTGAACTGCATGCTGTCGGTGATCGTGGACCCGAACGCGTTCGATGCTGGCAATGCCGAAGCCGAAGCCGAGGCGTTCATCGAGTGGGTCAAGGCGTCGCCGCGCGCCGAGGGCGTGGAGCGCATCTACGCGCCGGGCGAGCCGGAGCGCGAGATGCGCGCACAACGCGAAGCGCACGGCGTGCCCGTGGATCCTGCGACGTGGCAGCAGATCCACGACGCCGCGGTAGCGGCCGGCATGCCCGCCGAGGAGGCACGCCGCTGGGCGGCCGGCGTGGATTGAATACGCGGCGGCGCAACGGCCTGCCGACGTGGGGCAAGGTGAGGGCGCCGGCTTCCTGCGCTGCCGCATCACGATCCTTGCTCTTCGTGCAAGCAGGCCACGCGCAATTCGCGGGCGCAGCGAAATTCGATATGCGGCAAGCATAAATCCCGTTCTCTTTCAATGAGCTTTACGGCGAAAAAGGCGCGCAAAAAATAATTAAAGCCCTTTCGCCCGCTTACCAATATCTCTCTATTGCGTTTCAAACGATCGCATCGCTTTTTGCGCGTGAGATGAACCTCCGTGCAAGGCGAGCGATCGCCCGCCTCCCGGCACCAGGAAAGGCGCGCCGTACAACAGGGGCCGCCCTGGCTTTTGTGCGCCAGCGCTCATGACCGATCAGGGTTTCTACTCGATTATGTGACGTAACCATCCTCTTCGAATGGATGCCTGTTTTAGGCTCGTATTGCTTTACCCCCATGAAATCACCTAAACAGGACCGATCAAAATGAGCCTCCAAAATCACCACGCTTGCCGCCCGTTCGTCGATGCCGGCCATCTTTCCCAGCTCTGTGCCTACTACGAAGAAGGGCGCAACGTCATGTGGATGATGCTGCGTTCGCAGCCTCGTCCGTGCTTCAACCTCGAACTCGTCCACGACATCCTGGCGCTCGCCCGCGCCGCCCGGCAGTCCGGACTCCCCATCGATTTCTGGGTCACGGGCTCGCTCGTGCCGTCCATGTTCAACGTGGGCGGCGATCTCGATTTCTTCTCCGAGGCCATTCGCGCGGGCAGACGCGAGGAGATGATGGCCTACGCGCGCGCCTGCGTGGACTGCGTGCACGCGGCCTCGCGCGGGTTCGACACGGGCGCGGTATCGATCGCGATGGTGGAAGGCACGGCGCTGGGCGGCGGCTTCGAAGCCGCGCTCGCGCATCATTTCTTGCTCGCGCAGAACGACGCGCGGCTCGGCTTTCCCGAGATCGCCTTCAACCTGTTCCCGGGCATGGGCGGCTATTCGCTCGTGGCGCGGCGCGCCGGCATGCGGCTCGCCGAAGAGCTGATCGGCGGCGGCGAATCGCACACGGCCGAATGGTATGCGTCGCGCGGCCTCGTGGATCAGCTGTTCGAACCGGGCGAGGCGTACACGGCGACGCGCACCTTCATCGATACGCTGCGGCCCAAGCTGAACGGCATTCGCGCGATGATCCGCGCGCGCCAGCGCGTGCTGCAGCTTTCGCGCGCGGAGCTGATGGAGATCACCGAAGACTGGGTGGACGCCGCGTTTTCGATCGAGGAAAAGGACCTCGCGTTCATGGAACGGCTCGTCACGCTGCAGAACCGGCGCACGTCCGCGACGCGGATGCAGATGGCGCAAGCGGTCTGAGCGGCGTTCTTCCTGTTTCGTGTTTATTTCGTGTTCGTTTTGCGTTTGCCTTGGACGAGCGGCTTTGCGGGCGGCGTTACGTGACGCCGCCCGTAACAGCCGCGATGTTCTGCGCCACATGGCGCGCGCGTGGTGACCGCTGAGCGCGCGCCATAGCCGCGACTGGCGGCCTCGCGCCTTGATCCCGCAAGCCCGTTGCCCCGCCGACGTGCTCACCGATTGATATGGCACGCATTCTGCTGAGAGACGCCGCCTTCTCAACCGCAGTACTCACTCGAAAGGTCGGCGACATGAAAAAGAGCTTCACGCTTGCGGCTGCCGCGCTTGGCGCAATGGCGGCTTTTGCAATGGCACAAAGCAGTGTGGCGATAGCGGAGACAACGACAGCAGGCTTGCCGGTAGGGGCAATCAGCGGCAACAGTGGTGCCGCCAGCGATGGCAATAACGTGACGGTCGGCGGCGCGGGCAGCGCGAGCATCGGCTCGGGCGGCGGCAGCGTGAGCGCGAGCCTCACGCTGCCGATGGGCGGCGCGAGCATCGGTCTGCCGGGCGGCGCGCTGCCCGGCGGAAGCGATCCGCTTGCGCCTGTGACGGGGGCGTTGGGTTCGTTGCCGAATCCCACGAGCGGCGGTAACCCGCTCGCGCCGATTACGAGCGTGTTGGGTTCGTTGCCGAACCCAGCGAGTGGCGGCAATCCGCTGGCGCCGATCACGAACGTGTTGGGTTCGTTGCCGAATCCCACGAGCGGCGGTAACCCGCTCGCGCCGATTACGAGCGTGTTGGGTTCGTTGCCGAACCCAGCGAGTGGCGGCAATCCGCTGGCGCCGATCACGAATGTCCTCGGCTCACTGCCGAATCCCACGAGCGGCGGCAACCTGCTGGCACCGATCACGAACGTGCTGGGCTCGTTGCCGAACCCCGCAAGCGGTGGCAACCCGCTGGCGCCCATCACGAATGTCCTCGGCTCACTGCCGAATCCCACGAGCGGCGGCAATCCGCTCGCGCCGATCACGAACGTGCTGGGCTCACTGCCGAACCCCACAAGCGGCAATCCGCTCGCCCCCCTCACCAACGCCCTCGGCGGCGTCACCAACGGCGGCAGCCCGATCGCGCCGATCACGAGCATTCTCAGTTCGCTGCCGAACCCGGCGAGCGGCGGCAATCCGCTCGCGCCTCTCACGACCGCACTCGGCGCCCTGACGAACGCCGTGCCCGCGCCGGGCAGCGGCGGCGCGTCCATCGCGCCGCTCGCCACGGCGCTCAACACGGTGGCGGGTTCGAGCGCCAACGCGGCCGTTGCCGGGGCGGGTGCGCTCGGCGCGGGCTTCGGAGCAGGGGGAAGCGCACTCGGCGGCGCGATTGCCGCGACGGGCAACGCCATCGGCGTGGGCGCGAACGCGACAGGTGCTGCGGTGGCGTCCGGCGCCAATGCGCTCGGGGCGTCGGCGGGACCGTCCACGGCGAGTCTGCTTGCACCGGTCACGGGGCTCGTGGCCTCCGTGACCAACACGGCGTCTCATGCGGGCGGGGGCACCGTGAGTCCGCTCAGCCCCGCGACGAGCCTGCTCAGTTCGCTCAACGGAGCTTTGCCGAAGTGATGAAGTAACCGCACCCTCGGGTGCGGACACGCACGCCGGGCACGTCCGTACCCGGCGTTTCGCTGTTCCAGACGCTGTTGCCGAGAATCGTCCCGTGCCGCCTCAGGCGATCAACCTCGGCCGCTGCCGTTCCCGCAGCCACGCCTCGAAATCCGCGGCCGGCATGGCGTGCGCGTAGAGATAGCCCTGCACGTAGTCGACACCCAGGTCCTGCATGAACCGCTCTTCCGCCACGGTCTCGATGCCCTCGGCCACGACCTTGAGGTTCAGTTCCTGTGCGACGGCCACCATGGACCGAACCAGTGCCTGCGATTTCGGCTTCTCATGAATCGCATGCACGAAACTGCGGTCGAGCTTGATGACGTCGAGCGGAATGCGGCCGAGCTGCGAAAGCGACGAGTAGCCGGTACCGAAGTCATCGAGGTGCACTTGTGCACCCAACTGCCGGAATTGCTGGATGCGTTCCAGTGCAGCCGCTTCATCTTCGATCAGGCAGCTTTCCGTCAACTCGATGTCAATGAGGCACGGGTCGAGCTTCGCCTGCTCAAGCGCTTCGCGAAAGTGCCGTACCACGTCGGTATCGGCAAGCTGCCGCGGCGACACGTTGATGGCCACGCGAAGGTTCAGGCCGCGCTCCTTCCAGATCGCGGCCTGGTCCGCGGCCGTGCGCATGACCCACTGACCCAGCGCGCCGATCAGACCGGACTCCTCGGCATAACGGATGAACTCGCCCGGCATGATCTGGCCGCGCTCGGGTGAATTCCAGCGCACGAGCGCTTCCACGCTCTGCACGGTGCCGCTCGCGAGGGTGATCTTCGGCTGATAGCAGAGCGTGAGCTGCCCTTCGTCGAGTCCGCGTCGCAGGTTGGTATCGAGCCACATGTACTCGGCAACCTTGCGGTTCATCTCGGGCGAAAACACGCGCCAGGTGCGTTTGCCTTCATCTTTTGCCACGTACATGGCCGTGTCGGCGCAGCGCACCATCGTTTCCAGCGTGCCCGCGTGATCGGGGCACAGGGCAATGCCGATCGAACAGCCCGTGTAGACCTCGACGAGCCCCAGGCTGAACGGCACCCGCAGACGCTCCAGGATGCGCTGCGCCGTGGCCTCGAGCGCGGCCCGGGTCGTGGGCGCGGCCAGCACGATGAATTCGTCGCCGCCCAGCCGGGCGAGGGTATCGCCCGGATCGAGGCAGGCGCGTATCGCGTCGGACACGTCTTTCAACAGCCTGTCGCCGAACAGGTGGCCGTAGTGGTCGTTGACCCGCTTGAAGTTGTCGAGGTCGAGAAACAGAATGCCGACGGCCTCGTCCGCGGACCGGTCGGCAATCGCCGCGCGAATCTTGTCGTGAATCGCGTTGCGGTTCGGCAGGCCCGTGAGCGAATCGGTGTTGGCGAGTTCGGTGAGCCGCGTCTGCGCACGACGCTCTTCGGTAATGTCGGTGCCCGAGCAGATCAGGTATTGCTCGTTCACGCCGCTGCCGCTTTGCACGAACTTGTTGCGAAAGAGGAAGAGCCGGTCGCCATGAACGGTCTTCACCCACCGTTCCACTTCATACGAGACGCCGCGATTGAAAAAGCCCGAGATGTTCTGGCTCGACGCCGCACCCGCTTCCTCGGACATGAACAGCGCCCACACGTTGCGGCCCACCACGTCCTCTTCCTTCATGCCGGTGAGTTCTTCGGCAAGGCGGTTGAAGCGCTGGATGCGCCCCGCGCGGTCGACGATCACGACCACCGAATTCACCTCGGAGACCACTTGCTCCGCGAACGAGAGCCCGTGCACGAGGTCGCGCGCCACGGACTCGGTATCCGCCCATTCCGACGCGGTGCCGGCCCACGCGTTCGGGCCCAGCTTGCGGCCCACCAGATGCAGCCGCACGGGCTCGCCGAAGAGGCGCAGCTCGAGTGTGAGGTGAGAGGTGACGCCGGTGAGCTGGCGGATCTGCGCCGCCTGATGCCCCGAGAGCGCAATGGCGACGTCGGCGGGCCCAGGCCCGGTTTCGGGCGTGAGCTCCAGCGCGTTGCTGTCGCCCGAGAGCCGCCAGCAAGGGCTCGTCGTGCCGAAGCGGGCATACAGCAATGAGTCGGATTGGTCGTCGTTCATAAGTCCCCGTCGCGGAAATCCAGATGACCTGCGTCGAAACAGCGTTGAAGTGCGAGTTGCGGTGCGGGTGCGCGGATAACGCCGAGCTTGCGTCGACTGCTTCGATTGTAGCGAAGCGCTCGCTTGTTATGGCCCCGCCGTGGTATCGGCATCCATTTCGCATGCCTGAAGGGCGCTGGGCCCTTATTTCATGCGGTTTTCTTGCCATAAGCAATACGCGAACCGCGATCTTCGCGACCCGCGAAGTCTGCGGCACGGGGATGACTCAAGTCACAGGAGCGATTTTTGCGGCTGCCTCTTGCTTCTTTTCGCTTCCTCACCCCGCCAATACGACTTGCTTCGCATGGCTGCACATCGTTTCGGACCATCGCGCTGCGGGCGATTGCGGCCCGCGGCGCCCCCGTGCGATGCTCGCGAGGCGAAAAAGCGCGCTATTCGCATAACGCCCAATATCGCAAACAAATAACGCCCACGGAACAACCGAAAGAGCGCGCGACGGAGACCGGTCCGGTTGTCTACCCAGCAAGGAGGAGACATGAGCACACCGTCGCACGTCCGTTCCCCGTCGGGCATCGCCACTACTGAAGCAGAAAGCCGCGATGCCGCGCGCGCGCCTGCGCACAGAAGCGCCGCCGCACGTGGAGCGATGGCACGATCGTTCGTTATGCAATGCATTTCGATGCACGCCGCGCCTCGCGCCCTGGCGGCCGCCGGCCTGCTTGCGTTTGCGACGGCAGCAGGCGTCGCCTTTGCCGACACCCAGGTGGGCCAGCCGCTGCCCCCGCCGCCGGATCAGCTCTATGGCGACCTCTTCGTCGCGGTGCAGACGGCGCAGATCTACCCCGACCAGAAGACTTTCGTCGATGCCACGCCGAACGCCGCGCCGGCCGCCATCGTGCAGGCCTACGAGCAGCAGAAGAACCAGCCGGGCTTTTCGCTCGCGGCTTTCGTGAACCAGTACTTCACGCCGCCCAGCGAGCCCGTGATTACGCCGCCCAGCGAGCCCGTGATTACGCCGCCCGCGAACCAGACGCTGCGCGAACACATCGACTGGCTGTGGCCGGCGCTCACGCGCACCACCACCAGCGCGCCGCCGTACAGCTCGCTGATTCCGATGCCGAAGCCGTACGTGGTGCCGGGCGGCCGCTTTCGCGAGGGCTACTACTGGGACACCTATTTCACGATGCTGGGGCTCCAGGAGTCGGGCCATGAGGATCTGGTCGACAACATGCTCGACAACTTCGCCTACATGATCGACACCTTCGGCCACATTCCGAACGGCAATCGCACCTACTACCTGGACCGCTCGCAGCCGCCGTTCTTTTCGTACATGGTGGAACTCGCGGCGAACCAGGAGGGCGGCAAGGTCTACCAGAAGTACCTGCCGCAACTGCGCAAGGAGTACGCGTACTGGATGCAGGGCGAGACCGGCACGGCGCCCGGCACAGCCACGCGCAACGTGGTGGTGATGCCCGACCACACCGTGCTCAACCGTTACTGGGACGAACTGGATACGCCGCGCGACGAGTCGTATCTGGAAGACGTGCAGACCGCGCAGCAGGCAACGGGCCGCCCCGCGAGCGACGTCTACCGCAATCTGCGCGCCACGGCCGAGAGCGGCTGGGACTTCAGCTCGCGCTGGTTCGGCGACAACCAGACGCTCGCCACGGTCCGCACCACATCGATCGTGCCCGTGGACCTGAACAGCCTGATGTTCCATCTCGAACTCACGATTGCGCGTGGCTGCGGCGAGTCGCTCGATTTCCGCTGCGTGGGCGAGTTTGTGGGGCGCGCAGCGAAGCGGGCCATCGGTATCAACCATTACCTCTGGAATCCGAAAGGTTACTACGGGGATTACGATTGGCAGCTCGGCAAGCCGCGCGACAACCAGACGGCGGCGATGCTGTATCCGCTTTTCGCAGGCGCCGCGTGGCCGGACCGCGCGCAGAAGACCATTCAGGCGGCGCGCAATGTGCTCGTGCAACCGGGCGGACTCGTGACGACGACCTGGAACACCGGCCAGCAATGGGACGCGCCGAATGGCTGGGCGCCGCTGCAATGGATCGCGATTCAGGGCATGAAGCGCTATGGCGCATCGGATACCGCACAGCAGATCGGTCTGCGGTTTCTCTCCGATGTGAAGGGCGTGTACGCGTCCCAGCAGAAGCTCGTGGAGAAGTATGTGGTGGAAGGCGCGGGCACGGGCGGTGGAGGCGGCGGCGAGTATCCGCTGCAGGACGGCTTTGGCTGGACCAACGGCGTGACGTTGAAACTGCTCGACCTGTACGCGCCGGGGCAATGACAGGGTGACTTCGTGACTTCGAAAAGCGCAGGCGGAAAGGAGGAAAAGGCCTCATGACGATCGATCGCATGGGCAGCGTACCGCGCGGCCCGATCACGACGGGCGGCACGGACGAAACCGCGCAGGCGCAGCCGGCAACACCACGCACCGCGCCACCGCCGTCTACGGGGGCGGCGCGGCACGCGGTACTGGGTGCGTTGACGGGCGACTCGCCGCGCGTGGGGCCGGGGTCCGGCACAGGGCCGCGCGCCGGTGCAGCGCCCAACACCGGGCCGACGGGCGCCGCGCCTCACCCGGACGGCGCTTCCCGTGTCGGTGGCGTCGGTGGCGTCGGTGGCATCGGTGGCATCGGCGGAAATCGCGCAGCCGGCGGCATCCGGCGCGCGGACGAAAAGCTGCGCACGCTCTTTCGTGCCACGAAGCGCGCGGGCGAGGCGGGCATCGGCAAAGCCCGCGAGCAGGCGAGCGCGCTGAAGACGCGCTTCTTCAGCTTCGCGCGTCCGCTGCGTACGCGCGTATCGACGGGCTGGCCGCCGCAGGGCGGCTACGGCACGCCGTACGCGTCGTTCGTGCGGCCTGCGCCGTGGTCCGTGCGCTACGGCTCGCCCTACGGTTCCTCGTATGGATCCTCATATGGGTCCTCATACGGCGCCTCTTTTGCGACGATGACCGGCACCCGCCTGATGTCGGACGCGATGTTTGCGCTGGCGGCCGGCGGTGTTGGAGCGCTCGGTGCGGGCGGGCTCGGGATGGGCTCGTCGTTCGGCATGGGGATGCTGGGCTTCGGACTCGCGCCGCTCGTCACGGCCGGCGTGTCGTCGCTGCTGGCGGGCGCCATTGGCTACGCCGTGTCGCGCCGTCAACGCTTCGCGCAGCCTGGCTACGGCTGCATGTACAACGCGCACGGGTTTCCCGCGCAGGGGCCGTATGGCCCCGACCTGAACAGCATGTGGCAGCAACCGATGCAGCGGCCCATGCCGAGAGTCGTGCAGGGCACCGTGGTGTGACTGCCGAGGCTGCGGGCTGATTGATGTGTGCGGCAATGAGCCTGCACATCCACCCGCGCCCGTCTATTTGGCCGGCGCGTGCTGCTTCGCGATCTGCTGGCGACACCAGTCGAGATACCTGGGGTACATCTGCGTCGCGGGCACGTTTGCATACTTGCCGTATAGCGCCTCGACGAGTTGAGGCAACTCCGTCAACGCGAGCATGCGCGAGTCGTAGGGCATCTGCTGTGCTGCGAGGTGGATGCGTTGCAGTTCGTCCTCCTTCGATATGCCCGAGTCGCGCGCCTGCGCGATCGCCTGGGCGGAACGGGCCTGGCCTTTGCAGATGCCGTCGGCGTAATCGTCCGCATGCGCGGCGCCCGCGCACGTGACGGCGAGCGCCGCAGCGCAGGCGATGCGCAGCGCGAAGCGAGCGGGGTTCGGCAACGGGCTGAGGCGTGATTTCATCGGGCCGGGGTGATGATCGAAAGAGCGGTCTGGACCGTCGATGATAGGTAGGCCGCACCCCTCATGCAAACCGCGCGCTTCGCTTCGTGCGCGCCGCGTTCGCTCACCCGGAACCCGTTCACGCCGGCAAGGCGCTCACCCTCGCTACGCGCCCAGCTGCGGTGGCTGCCGCCGGTCCAATGCTTCGAGCACGTCGAACGAAACATTCTCGGTCACGATCTCGCGGTCGCCCGTCGCACTCGTGCGGGTATGCAATTGCGCGAGCACGTTGAGTCCCACGCTGCGCGTGTCCGTGCTGCGTTCTTTCACCTTGAGTTCGATCGGCATCCACGAATCGGGGTCGCCCAGAATCTCGGCGTTGCGTGCTTCCACCTGCTCGCGCAGTCGTTCGTCGCCGCCCGACTGCGCGAGCGCCGCCGTGTTCGCATCGATGCGCAAGGCCGCGCCCTCGCGCAGACGAAAGCGGTGCATGTACGTGAGGTTGGGGCGCTGGTTCTTGCGCACGTCGGCGAGATGCTGGTCGATGCGCTTGCCGGCCGCCACGCGAGGGTCGTCGAGCGGGCCGCTGGAAGACGCGGTGCCCGCCTTGTTGCGCTGCGCCACCTCTTGCGCGGCGAACAGGTCGATCAATTCGGGCCGCCCTGCGTCAAGCGCTTCGGTGTAGTGCTTCGCGTCGAGGTATTCGACGTCGAGCATGCACGCGCGGTGGTTCAGCTTGCCGTCTTCGCGCACGAGTTGCAGCTTCGCGGAGCGGTTCTTGTCGCCGAGCGTCATCGTGCCCATGGGCGCGTCGAGCGAGAACATGCCGATGCTCGAATGGCTGTTCGGATCGAGCGGATGCGAAAAGCTCGGCTTGAAGCCGCCACGCAACTGCCAGCGCGAGCCGAGTCCTACGCGGTGCTGTTCCACCTGCATGCGTCCCGTGCGTTCCACCGAATCGACGGACTGCTTCGAATGTTCCCAACCTGCGCCCAGGGTCGGCCCCACGCTCACCGAAAGCTGCTTCGCGTGCTTGCCCGTGACGGGGTCGGTCTCGGTATCGGCGCCAAGGCTCGCGGCCTTGAACATGGCCGTGGCATCCACCGTCACGCCGCGGCGCGTGGTTTTCTGCTGGCCGTCGGTCCAGCTCACGGAGACGTCGGGGTCGTCGAAATACTGTTGCGCGAGGCGGTTCCACACGCCGTTCGAGCCGTCGTTGTGTTCGAGCGTGGCTTCGTGGAACACGTGATCCACGATTGTGCCGAGCTTGGCGCGCATCGCGTCGTCGTCGTAGCCCGAGCCGTCGGGCTTCACGCGGCGCGCCACGCGCAGCGACACGCCGCGCGGCTCCTGCAGGTCCTGCGAATGGAGGATGGCGCTCGCCACCACGCCCGCGCGCAGCGACGTCACACCCACGTCGAAGTCGTAGCCCACCAGCACGCCCGCGCCGTAATGCTGCTGCCGGCTGTGCGCGGTGCCGACGAACATCTCCACGCCGTGCGTCGCGCGGCTCACTTCCACCACGGCCTCGCGCGTACGCGAGGCGCGCACGTCGATGCGCGGCGAGACCGGAATGCCGTGGCCGTGCGTGAACGCGTGCACGGTTGCATTGAGGCCGCGCGTGCTCACGCCCTGGCGCCCGCCGTCCGTGAGCCGCAGTTTCGCGCCCGACTGCAGGTTCGCCACCACGTCTTTGAGCGTGTCGTGCACGTCGTCCACGGTGTTCGCGGGGCGCTTGTCCTGGGCGGGATCGGCGAGCGTGCGCAGCGTATCCACCTCGTTCCAGAAGTCCGATTCGGCGCCTACGTGGGCCACCTTGCCCCACACGGCGAGCCGTTCGATGTCGAAGCGTTGCTTCGCGATCTTGCTGAACGGCTTCGTTTTCGCGAGCTGGTCGGGCGGCATCGACTGCCAGAGCGCCACGTCTGCTTTCACGCTCGCGAGTGTTTCGGCGGAGGGCACGTCCGCTTCGGTCAGGCCATCGCACATTTGCGCGGCGCGTTGGGCCACGGCGCCGAGCGCGTCCTCGTCCATGCGGCCGCGCGCAAAGCCGCCGCGTTCGAGCCACACGTCGAGCGCCGCGAGTTCCACGAGCGATTGCGCGGGCCGCGCGTGCGTGAATGCGGTGGCCGGCTGCATTGCGTCGTGCTGTGCGAGCGCCGTGCGCGCGGCGCCCATGCCCCTGGCGAGCGCGGCGCGCTCCTGCTCCACGGTCTTGCGCGGCAGGCCTTGCGTGCCGAAGGTGAGCGCGGAGAGCGGCGACGCGCGCTTCGCGGCGAACATGCGCGGCAGCAGCGTCTTCCAGCGGTTTTCGCCGACGCGGTTGATCGTCTTCGCGGAGAACTTGTTCAAACGCTCGCGGGCCTGCGAGAGATCGCTGCCGCGGCCATCCGCGGTGAAGCCCTGGCGCCACGCGAAGAACGCGCCTTTCTGGTCCGGCGTGAGCGCATCGCGGCCGTGCTCGAGATGCGTGGCCGCGGCATCGAAGGCACGCTTTGCGAGCGCGTCGGGGCCGGGCACGGAGGCATCGAGTGGACCCGTGCCTTCGGCGAGTCCCACGCTTTCGGCAACGGCGGCCGGCGACGGATCGCTGTGGCGCGGATAGCTCGTGCCGGGCGCGTGCGGGTCGAGCGCGTCCGTGGCTTGCAGCAGCACGCGCGTGGCCGTGCGCTGCGGGTCGCCGGCGAAGGGTTGGCCCACGGCGCTGCGCAATGCGTCGAGCGCGGCGAAGCCTTCGCCCGAGCGCGCGAGCGTGCGTGCGACGAGCCAGGCTTGCCGGTCCGCGGCGCTCGTCGAGCGCGCCGTGTGCGGTGCGTTGAAGTCGAGCATGCCCACGCGTTCGAGCGCGAGATGTGCGCCGTCGATGTCCGTGACGCCGGCCTGGCGCAGCGCCTGGGCCATCAGTGCGCCGCGGGTGGCGGCTTCGGCGGCGCTCGCGGGCGTGGGCGGGTCGGGCTGCGGCGTGAGGGCGTAGAGCCGGCTTGCGAGGCCGGGGACGTCGAGCAGCCGGTCAGGCGGACACGCGAACTGGCCGTGCACGTAATCGAGCAGGCGCTCGCGCGTGGTGCAGGCATCGAGCGCAGGCGGCGCGGGCACGCGCAGCTGGGCAGGAGCGCCTGAAGACTGCGCGTTTGCAGAAGCAGCGGGCTTCGACACCGTGCGGCCGATGGCGCCCGTCACGAGACCGTCGGTACTCGCGAGCATCGAGCCGCCCACGCGGGCGTGCCGCGGCGGCTGGGTTGTCGCGTAGCGCTTCGTGCCCTGCACATAGTTCTCGGGCCCCGATGTCTTGCCGTGCGTGCTTTGCTGATAGATCGCCGTGCCGACGTCGAAGCGGCGCGCGCGCAACGTATCCATCTTGCGCGCCATCGTGGACTTGAGCCGGTCCAGCACACCATGCGGCACGGCGGGCTGCGGGCCTTCGAGCTGATGCGAAGGCGCGGTGCTGGGCGGCTGAGCCGGGGCATTGCCCGTTGCCTGCGTTGCACCTGCGGCGGAGGGCGAGGTGGGCGAGGTGGGTGAGGACCCCGGCGCCGTTTCGACGAAGCCCGGCGTGGGCGGCAGATTGATCCGGCTATGGTCGGGCATGGAAGCGGTGCGTCGCAGCGCAGCAAACGAAACCGGCTTGCACTATGGTCGCCGAATGTGACACGCCGCAGCATGGTGCGAAAAGGGCGCTCGCGGGGCGAAGTGCACTGTAACGGGAGGGCATGCGCGGAAGCGCGCGGCGCATGCGTGTTCACGCTTTGGGAATGCGCCCGTGGCGGCGCGGGTTTCGCGGGCACCGTGCACGACCTTCGCTTCGAATGCGCAATGGAACGGGAAATGCTTGATTCGCGCGCTCCTACCCACGGGAGCCGTGCCATGACCTCTCAGCTCACCACCCGGTTTTCGCACGTCAGGCCGCAGGAGACGCCGTTCGAAGGCGAGGGCCTGCGCGATTTCTTCCTCTATCGCGATCTCGGCATTGCGCAGGCGACCGGCGGCAAGGTGATCGCGCAACTCGTGAAGGCCAACCACGCGCCGGAGCAGGGCACGGGCTGGCATCGTCACGAAGCGGACTTCCACATCGTCATCATGCTGAAGGGCTGGGCGCGCTTCATGTACGGCGACAAGGAAACGCTCGTGGCGGCGGGCGACTGCGTGCATCAGGCACCGGGCATCGTGCACTACCTGTTCGACTACTCCGAAGACATGGAGTACCTCGAGATCGTGAGTCCCGCAGACTTCAAATCGATCGACGTGGAAGGGCCGTGCGAGGTACCCGCGCCTACGCCGTGGGCGAGTGCCGCCGCGACGTCGTAGGGCAACGCGGTCAGCGGTGCATGCCGGCGCGCGACGGTTAGCGCGTCACGCTTGCCTCGTCATGCGCAGGCGGCGGTGCGCTCGAACCCAGGCTCGGACTCGGGTGGACGACGCTCAGGTGGACGACGCTCAGGTGGACGACGAGGCCGCCGCTTTCGCGAGCGCGGCCTTCGTGAGTGCCTGCGCCTCGATGAGCGCATGCAGGCTCACGAATTGCCCGGCGGTGCCGTCCGCACTCGAGGCGAGGCGACTCGCGCGCGGCTCGTTGTCGTGGATCGTGGCACGCACCAGCGGATAGATCTGCGTTTCCCACTTGCGTCCGTTGAACACGCCGTAGTGGCCCACGCCGGTCTGCACGTGATGCGTCTTCATATACGGACGCAATTGCGAGCAGAGTTCCTGCGCGGCCACGGTCTGGCCCACGGAACAGATATCGTCCTTCTCGCCTTCCACCGTGAGCAGCGCTGTGCGGCGAATCGCAGCCGGTTCCACGAGCCGCCCGCCCACCTTCAGTTCGCCGCGCGGCAACGCGTATTGCTGGAACACCGTGGCGACCGTCTCCAGATAGAACTCCGCCGTAAGGTCCGTGGTTGCGAAGTATTCGTCGTAGAACGCGCGAATCTGGTCGGCCTTCGCGGCATCGCCTTTCGCGCGCTCGAAATACAGGTCGGAAAACGACGTGGCGTGCCGCTCCATGTTCATCGACATGAACGCGGTGAGCTGCACGAAGCCCGGATACACGCGTCGCTGCGCGCCCGCGAAGCCCGGCGGCACCACGCCGATGAGATGCTTCTCGAACCATTCGATCGGCTTGCTGTTGGCGAGGTCGTTCACGCGCGTGGGATTGACCCGGCAGTCGATAGGCCCGGCCATCAGCGTCATGCTGGCCGGTTGCGCGGGATCGTCGGTGGCTGCCATCAGCGAGACTGCGGCGAGCGCGGCGACGGTGGGCTGGCAGATGGCCACGAGGTGCGAGTCCGGGCCGATGCGATGAATGAACGAGACGAGATGCTCGACGTATTCGTCGAAGCCGAAACGCCCCGCGGAAAGCGGGATGTCGCGCGGGTTGTGCCAGTCCGTGATGTAGACGTCGTGGTCCGCGAGCATGGTGCGCACCGTGCCGCGCAAGAGCGTGGCGAAGTGGCCCGACATGGGCGCGACGATCAGCACGCGCGGCTGCGGTGCGGCCATTTCCTTGCGAAAGTGCAGCAGCGAGCCGAACGGCGTGCGCTTCGCCACTTCTTCCACGACGGCAACACGTTCGCCGCCCACCTCGACGGTATCGATGCCGAAGCGCGGGCGGCGATGCGTAAGACCCGCCACCTCGATCAGTTCGCACAGCGCGGTGAAGGTGCGCCCGTACGGCGTGGCCGCGAGCATCGGCCATGTGTCGCAGGCGGCGCGTGCGAACGACGCCCAGGCGCGCAGCGGCCGCGTGAGGTCGGCGATGGCTTGGTACGACGGGTAGGCAAGCAGATTCATGGCGTGTGCGCGGTGGGGCAGGCCCGTGGTGCAAAGGCAATACGTGTGCCAGTGGGCGGCAGTGGGGGCGATAGTGGGGGCGGTAGTGGGCGGTGCGTGTGGGGAATCGGCACGCGCTGCGCTGGCCCGCCCCGAGGCCGCGTTTCTTCGATGCCGATTGGCATGGTGCTTGCACCATCGCGGCCATTCGTGCTCGCCGCGCAGGCAGTTCGTTTTGCGCAGCATCCTGGTGCGTATGGTGCCGTTCGAGTGCGGCCGGCACCTTGCCGGACAGCTCCCGGTGCATGCACGCACCGAACGAAACGGAGACCCCTATGGCCAAAACCGCGAAGACGACATTGACGGTCAGCAGCTACAACTACTCGTCGTGGTCGCTGCGGGGCTGGCTGCTCGCGAAGCTTTCGGGGCTCGAATTCGAGACAGTGACGGTGCCCATCGATGCCGCCGCGCGCGCCGAACTGCTGTTGCTTTCGCCGTCCATCCTCGTGCCGTGCCTGGAACACGACGGCATCAAGGTATGGGACACGCTCGCCATTGGCGAGTACCTCAACGAGATTCGTCCCGACGCAGGCCTGCTGCCGCGCGAACGCAAGGCCCGCGCGCATTGCCGCTCCATCTGCGGCGAGATGCATTCGGGCTTCAGTGCACTGCGCTCCGCATTGCCGATGAATCTGCGCGGCTATTTCCCGGGCTTTCGTATCTGGTCGCGTGCGCAGGACGATATCGAACGCGTGCTCGCGATCTGGCGCGAGTGCCTGGCCGGCTACGGCGGCCCGTGGCTCTTCGGCGAGGAGATCGGCATGGCCGACGCGATGTACGCACCCGTCGTCACCCGCTTTCTGACCTACGACGTGAAGCTCGACAAGGACATTGCGGAGTACTGCATGCGCGTGCTCGCGCAACCGTTCGTGGCCGGGTGGATCGGGATCGCGAAAGCGGAGACCGAAGACATCGACGAACTCGATATGGAGTTTTAACGCACAACCGGCGCTTTGTTCTATCGCTCCTTGCCCTGCGAAATCTCGTCATACCGCGCCTGCAGGTCCGCTGCGCGCTCGATCTCGCCCGCCTTCGCCGAGCACACGATCAGCCCGATCAGCGCGTGCTGGCGTCCGGTGTTGTCGGCGCAGGCATTGGCGAGGTCGTAGGCCTGTTGCCAGGCGGCCGCGACTTCGTCGAGCGGCGCCTGCACGAGCGGCAGTGTTCGCGCGAGGGCCGCGTACAGGCGCATCTCGTCGCGCACGCGGCGCGGCGAAGCGTCTTCGGCGCGCGCCACGGCCGCGCGAATGGTGCGCACGTATTCGTGCGTGAGGCCGAGCGCACGCCAGAGCGGCTCGGAGCCTTCCACGAGCGCGAGCACGAGATCGAAGCGGTCCGCGTGGATGGCCCAGTCGAACGCGCTGCGTAAGTCCGCAACGTCGTTGCGGTCCAGTACGGCGTGACGCGTGTCGGCCACGCGATCGCGCCGTGCCGCGAGCCGCGGCACCAGCGACTGCGCATGGGCCGCGGCGGCGCGCGAGAATTCGCCGCCTTGCCAGAGCGCGTCGAGCGCGAAGGCGCGCACGGGCGCGGGCAGGCGCAAGGTCGGGCCGGTTTCGTCGTCGATCTGCTCGACGAAGCCCGCTTCGATCAGATCGGCCACATGCGTGTCCACGTCGAAGTCGGCGCGTGTGGCGACGGGGTTGTCGAGGGTGTTACCGAGGGGGGTGCCGATGGCGTTGCCGAGGATCACGCGGTTCGGCGCCGCGCATTCGGCCAGCAGGCGCACGGCCGAGCAGCGCGAGAACTCCCCGGGAAAAACGGCGAGGCGCATGAGGCACTGGCGCGGCGCGTCCTCCAGTTCCGCGACAGCGAGATCGAGCACGGCGGCAAGCGGCGCCGCGCGCGATACCGGCACGTAGAGCGCGCCCGCACGGTGCACCATGAGGTCGTCCAGCGCGCGGGCGAACGCGATCAGCGCGGCGTCGAGCGTGAAGCGC